>NZ_JBASWY010000060.1:0-2328 GCF_049276715.1 Polaribacter sp. | reverse complement strand
GCCCTGGGCGAATGCGTCAAGCCCAGCCTTGGTTGAGCCGTACACGAAATTAGTTCTTCTTGCCCGATCACCAGCAACACTCGAAAGAACGACGAGCGCACCGTGGCCTTGGTTCTTTAATCTCCGAGCCACGTGTAATCCAGCACTCACCGAACCGGTGTAGTTAACTGTTGCGATTTCAACCGCGTGACTGGGGTCTTCCTCCGCGGTCATTTGGTCACCGAGGAGACCAAATGCAAGGATCACAATGTCAATGTCTGAGCCGTCAAATGCGGCGTCGATAATCCCGCCGTGTGTTTCAGTATTTTTAGCGTCAAATTCAATTGCTTCAACACCGGCAATATTGAGAGCTTGTAATTGTGCGACCGCAGAATCCAGTGACTCAGATGGCCGACCGGCTAACAAGACTCGGCTCAATCGGTGTCGCGGCATCTCTTTAATCGTCGCAAGTGCGATCTCACTTGTTCCACCAAGAACGAGAACGGACTGGGGTTCGCCGAGAGCATCAAGCATGTGGTTGGCCTTACAGATTTTAAGTCGACGGGATAGATCTGACGCAAACACGCGATTGGGGTCCATGGTGTCACGAATTTCACGCCATTCACCGAGGCGCGGGTAAGTTCTTGCAAAATTTGTTGGCGATTGGCGGGAATCTTTTGCCAAATAGAGCCGGCCACCCTCTGCGCTAATCAGCGCATCAAGTTGGTCCAGAGCCCGACCAAGTCCAGGGATACCCGCCGGTAAGTCGACTGCAAGAGTCCAACCCGATTGCGGGAAGGACAGTGGGGCGCGGTTCCCCGGGCCGAACCGCTTGAGCACGGTGAGAAAACTGGGTGCACCGATTTCACGTAACTTGCTCAATGCCATGCCCACGAGATAACCGGCAGCATCGGGTACCTGGAATTGGTATTGCAGAAAACCACTCGGTCCATAAATCCTATTCCACTCCTGTACCCCGTCGAGTGGGTGAAAGAAAGCACTGATTCGTTGGAGTTCGCCGATCCGCTCCTTGGGGTGCTTGCGGTACCAGCCTTCGTTGAAGGCGCGGACCGTCCACTTATTGAGTGCACCCGTAGGGACAAGTGCTGGAGCGGTTGCAATATTTTTGGGATCATAGGCTTCTGGGTCTTTAATCCCGTCCAGATTGCATTGCTGAATCGTTGCGTGATCTCCGCGGGTGATGACCCCCCGTCCCGAGGAAGAAACCGAGTCAATCCAAGCAACGGTGTAGCGATACTCGTGATCGCGGGCAAACATACGTGACATTACGTCGTCCAGATCATTGCCGCGTTCGGTGTCCACCGTGATGTAGGAACTCGCAATGGGAATCACGGTGAATGTGGCACTTGTAATTACTCCGGTTAAACCCATGCCGCCCACCGTGGCCCAGAACTTCGGATCCTTCGATGTCAGCGTGTGTTGCGCACCCAGACCATCAATCAAATTCAGTTCAGTGACATGTGCACCAAAACTACCGTCACGGTGATGGTTCTTACCGTGAATATCTGCCGCGATTGCACCACCGACAGTAATGATTCGGGTTCCCGCAGAGACTGGAACAAAGAATCCGCGGGGAACAATCTCGCGCAAGATGCTGTCGATACTCGCGCCAGCATCAGCGGTGACGCTCATGTTGTCTGGGTTCAGACTGAAATCGGTCATGGTGGTCATATCGATCACGGTTGCGCCACCGGATTGGGCCGCATCGCCGTAGGAACGCCCGAGGCCACGGGCAAGTACACCTCGGGAATTTGCCTGCTGGACGAGTTCAGCTATTTGACCGGGGGAATTCGCTTCGACAAGTTGCGCAACGGTGGGCATTGTGCGACCCCAACCGGACAACTGTGTTGCTACCACTTCACTCATACGCCTAACGCTCCCATGGCGAAAAGGATCAACCACGCGGCACCGAGAAGTAGTAACGCTTTGTCTGCGGTCACTGCTTCTTCAGGTGCTTCAGCATCACCTTGATCAATGACAATGCCGTACCTCAAAATTGCTAAGACAAAAGGCAAAACACTCCACTCTGCCCACGCCAGAGACGACGGGGTTTGGGCAACGTCAAATGCCCAGAGTGCATATCCCATGATTGTGACCGCGGCCGCAGTTCCCCAGACAAACCGCAGGTAACTCAAGGAATAACCCTCTAAAGACTTACGTCGGTTCCCTAATGGGGAACCTGCGATCTCCTCGCGCTTGAGTTCGCTGAAACGCTTTCCTGCCGCCATGAACAGTGAACCAAATCCAGCAACGATGAGGAACCACTGCGAGATCGGCAAATCTGATGCAGCTCCACCTGCAACGGCGCGCAAGAGAAATCCCATGGAC
>NZ_JBASWY010000059.1:0-2052 GCF_049276715.1 Polaribacter sp. | reverse complement strand
ATTATTTGGTCCGGAAAAGGCCTCGATCGAGGCTCGTTACCGGCACCTTGCCCCGCAGGTTGATGACGTTAAGACTCTCTTGGACTACGGTTGTGCCAATGGCGACTTTCTAACCGTTGCTAGGTCCATGGGTTGGTCTGTAAAAGGCGTTGATTTTGATCCAATCGCTGTTGAATTAGCGAGAGGTAAAGGTCTTGATGTAGACCTTATTGAAGCCGGAGAGCTTCAGATGGGCGAAGGTTTGTATGACGTTATTACACTTTCCCACGTTTTGGAGCATGTTCACGATCCATTGGAACTTATTAGTGATTTGTTTCGTTTGTTAAAGCCTGGCGGAGTTTTATGGCTGGAAACACCTAATATCTCCTGTATGGGACATCGTATTTTTGGCCGCTTTTGGTACGGTCTCGATCCTCCCCGGCACTTGCTGATTTTTTCTTCTCGGGCTTTGAGGGCGATTCTTGCAGGTGCTGGTTTTAGGGATATCAGGACGCGTTGGCACGGTCTTGCAGTTTTTGTCTGGTTTCCAGCGAGCGATGCTCTTCAGCGAGGAGGCAATGCAATGACACTTGTTGGCACAGGAAGCTTACTTCTAAAGCAGGTCGCTTGTGAGCTTATGGCCTGGGTGTTCCCAAGTTCGCGTGAGTTCATCACTCTCACAGCCCGTAAGCCGCTCGACCAATGATCGCGGCAGTAGTGGTGAGCTACAATCCAACGCCCGGACACTTTGGGTTGCTTATAAATAGGCTCGTGTCTCAGGTTGGGCTGTTGTGTGTGGTTGACAACAGTCCTGCGTCAAATAATACCGTGGTAGATGAACTGACTAATTGCGAGCTGGGATTTGATCAAGTTCGAGTGGTCCGTTTGGGACGAAATGCTGGTATAGCGACGGCCCTTAATATCGGTATCGAAATTGGCTTATCTGAAGGCGCCGAGTTTCTTTTACTTAGCGATCAGGACAGTCTTCCGGCAAGCGATATGGTGAAAAACCTAGCGAGCAGCTTGGAGGGGCTATTATCTGAGGGCGAAAAAGTTGCTGCTGTTGGGCCTGTTTTTCAAGAGTGCAACACCGATAAAGTTCATCCATTTCAAGTGCAGATTCCTGGGCATCTTTTTTATGGTCATGGATTTGCCTCTGCCGAATCGCCCCTCGTCGATGCACTTACACTGATTACTTCGGGTTGTTTGATCCAAGCTGCGGCTATCCGCGACGTAGGGCTCATGAGGGACGAGTATTTTGTGGATGGCGTAGACTTGGAATGGTCGCATCGTGCCCGTGCTAAGGGCTATAGGCTGGTCGGCGTTAATGGGGCAACGATGCGGCATGAGATGGGCGAAGATAAGCTTAGAGTATGGTATCTGCGTTGGAGAATGGAGGCAGAGTATCCTCCGCTTCGACTCTATTACCGAGTCAGAAATTTGATTGCCTTAACTCGCGAAAGCTATGTTGACCTGAGTTGGAAGCTACGCAATTCCTGGACCATAGCCGGGGTGGTTTACTCTCATTTGATATTTGGTACTCGGCGGCTAGATTCTCTGAAGATGGTTTGTGTGGGTCTTTGGCATGGTGTAGTCGGAAAAATGGGGCCGTACAGCATGAATGTAAAAGACGGAGCGTATGATTTAGGGGCTACAGGACTCGATTGATCGTCTTACCGGTGATTATGAGGCGTGATAAACCACCGTATCATTTGCGCTTGCCTTGAGAGAGATTCGCGGGCGGTTTTGGATGAACGTCACAATAGCGTCAGCGGATACTAGAGACTCTTTGCGAAGAGCAGATTGATCGCCATGTTCTATGAAGCAGTCTGCTAAACCGAAATGCTTAATCGGGCAGGGGATGTCGTTTCGACTAAGTAGCTCAGCCACCGCAGACCCAGCACCGCCGGCAACGGCATTCTCTTCCAGCGTGATCAAAAGATCATGGCTGCTGGCGAGCTCAAGTATGAGTTCTTCATCAAGGGGCTTAACCCAGCGCATATCCACCACTGTTGCATCCAGCTCTTCGCCGGCCTTCATGGCTTCCACAAACAGCGCGCCAAAATTCAGGAT
>NZ_JBASWY010000058.1:0-18244 GCF_049276715.1 Polaribacter sp. | reverse complement strand
AATTAGATGAGCTTGTTGCCTTAAAAATACCAGCAGTTTTATTATTCGGAATTCCTGCAACCAAAGATGAAGAAGGAACAGAAACTTGGAACGATAATGGAATTATTCAAAAAGCAATTCGCTTTATCAAGAAGAATTATCCAAGCTTATATGTAATTACAGATGTTTGTTTTTGCGAATATACTTCTCATGGACATTGTGGAATTATTCATGATAATGATGTTGATAATGATGCAACTTTAGTAAATATTGCCAAACAAGTAATATCGCATGCTAAAGCAGGAGTAGATATGGTTGCACCTTCAGGAATGATGGATGGAACGATTGATATGATTCGCCAGTCTTTAGACAATACAGGTTTTGTAAACTTGCCAATTATGGCATATTCTGTAAAATATGCATCCGCATTTTATGGCCCTTTTAGAGATGCAGCAGATTCTGCACCTACCTTTGGAGATAGAAGAACGTATCAAATGGATCCATCAAACAGAGATGAAGGAATGCGTGAAGCAACTTTTGATGATCAAGAAGGAGCAGATATTTTAATGGTAAAACCAGCTTTGTCTTATTTAGATATCATTAGAGATTTAAAAAATAATTTTGATAGACCAATTGCTTGTTATAACGTAAGTGGAGAATATGCCATGGTAAAAGCAGCAGCAGAAAAAGGTTGGATTGATGGCGAAAAAGTAATGATGGAAAGTTTACTCTCTATGAAAAGAGCAGGAGCAGATATTATTATCACTTATTTTGCAAAGGAAGCAGCAAGAGTATTATTAAAAAAATAGCCTTTTGCTTTTAGTTGTTAGCATTTTGCAAATAGCCAAAAGCCAAAAGCCAAAAGCTAAAATAATGAAATTCAAAAAATCACAAAAATTATACGAAAAAGGATTGGTAAACCTTGTTGGAGCAGTAAATTCTCCAGTAAGAGCATTTACTTCTGTAGGTGGAAATCCGTTGTTTATCAAAAAAGCAAAAGGAAGTAAAATCATAGATGTTGATGGAAATGAATATGTAGATTTAGTCGTTTCTTATGGACCAATGATTTTAGGGCACAGACATAAAAAAGTAGAAAAAGCAGCTAAAAAAGCCTTGAAAAAAGGATATTCTTTTGGAGCATCTACAGAAGCAGAAATAAAATTAGCTAAAATTGTTTGTGATGCTTTTCCAGGAATGGATAAAGTACGTTTTGTAAATTCAGGAACAGAAGCTGTTTTAAGTGCAGTTCGTTTGGCAAGAGCATTTACAGGGAAAGATAAAATCATAAAATTTTCTGGTTGTTATCATGGTCATCAAGATTCTTTGTTGGTTGCAGCAGGTTCTGGTTTGGCAACGTTAAGTATGCCAGGAAGTAAAGGAGTTCCAGAAGGAGCTGTAAAAAACACATTGATTGCTGAATACAACAATTTAGAAAGTGTAAAAAAACATTTCGAAAATCATGATGATATTGCAGCTGTAATTATCGAACCTATTTGTGGAAATATGGGAGTGGCTATTCCTCAAAATGGATTTTTAGTAGAATTAAAAAATTATTTAGAATCAAAAAACGCCTTGTTAATTGCGGATGAAGTAATGACAGGTTTCCGTTCCAAATTTGGTGGTGCTCAGGAATTATTGGGAGTTACTGCAGATATTACTTGTTTAGGAAAAGTAATTGGTGGAGGTTTTCCTGTGGGAGCTTATGGAGCAAGAAACGAAATTATGCAAGAAGTTGCACCTTTAGGAGGTATGTATCAAGCAGGAACTTTGTCTGGAAATCCAATTGCAATGGCAGGAGGAATATCAACTTTAACAGAATTAAAGAGACAAAATCCTTATAAAAAATTCGAAGAAATTGGTGCTATTTTAGAAGTTATTTTATTAGAAACTGCTAAAAAATACAATGTAGATTTAGTTGTAAATAGATTTGGTTCTATGATGAATCCTTTCTTTACAAATGTAGAGGTAACAAACTTTGAAAAAGCACAAACATCAGATACCAAAAAATTCGCAGTTTTCTTTTGGGAAATGATTAAAAACGGCGTGTTTTTACCTCCAAGTCAGTTTGAAGCTTGGTTTTTAAACTCTGCAATTTCAGACAAGGATATTAAAATAATAGCAATTGCAGTTGATAAAGGGATGTTAGCTGTGAGTAAAATGTAAATAAAAAGAAACGCAAAGACACAAAGGAAAGCGCAAAGAGCGCAGAGTTTTTTTAAAGTGAGATTTACTTTGCGACCTTTGCGAAAAATCTTTGCGCCTTTGCGTTTAAACAAACAAAATGACTGAAAACGAAATTTCTAAAATTATAGTCGACTGTGCTTTAAAAGTTCACAGAGCTTTAGGGCCAGGTCTTTTAGAAAGTTCTTATGACGAGTGTTTGTTTTATGAAATTGGTAAAAGAAATTTAAAAGTAGAAAAACAAAAAGCATTGCCTTTAATCTATGAAGAAGTAAAATTGAATGTAGGTTATAGAATAGACTTAATTGTTGAAGATAAAGTAATTGTTGAATTGAAATCTGTGGAAATGATAAACGATGTTCATTTAGCGCAGGTTTTAACTTACCTGAAGTTATCAGAATGTAAGTTAGGTTTATTGATTAATTTTAATGTTGCTTTAATAAAACATGGAATTAAAAGAGTAGTAAATAATTTGTAGAATTAACCGTAAAGAATCAAAGGTAAGCGCAAAGTGCGCAAAGAAATTTTCATAAAACCTTTGCTTACTCTGCGAAAAAACTTAGCGCCTTTGCGTTTAAATTATGATTAAAAACGATTTATTTTTAAGAGCATTAAAAGGAGAAACAGTAGACAGACCACCAGTTTGGATGATGAGACAAGCTGGAAGATATTTACCAGAATTTCAAGAAATAAAAAAGAAATACGATTTTTTTACGCGTTGTCAAACTCCAGAATTAGCATCAGAAATCACAGTGCAACCGATCAGAAGATATGGAATGGATGCTGCAATTTTATTTTCAGATATTTTGGTAATTCCACAAGCCATGAATATTCATGTGGAAATGAAACCAAATTTCGGGCCTTATTTACCAAATCCTATTCGTTCTCAAAAAGATTTAGATTCTGTAATTATTCCAGATATTCAAGATACTTTAGGGTATGTGATGGATGCAATTAAGGCAACCAAAGAAAAATTAAATAACGAAGTTCCTTTAATTGGTTTTGCAGGATCACCTTGGACAATTTTATGTTATTGTGTGCAAGGTCAAGGTTCCAAAAACTTCGATAAAGCTAAAGAATTGTGTTTCACAAATCCTGTGGTTGCACACTCCTTATTACAAAAAATTACAGATACAACAATTGCTTATTTAAAAGCAAAAATAGCAGCTGGAGTAGATGCAGTGCAGGTTTTTGATTCTTGGGGAGGCATGTTGTCTCCAGTAGATTATCAAGAATTTTCATGGCAATATATGCAGCAAATTATAGATGCTTTAAAAGACAGTATTCCTGTAATTGCTTTTGGAAAAGGTTGTTGGTTTGCATTGAATGAAATGTCTAAATCTGGAGCTTCTGCCTTAGGTGTAGATTGGACTTGTTCTGCCAGAAATGCACGTTACTTATCAGGAGGTAGAATTACTTTACAAGGTAATTTCGATCCTTCCAGATTGTTTTCATCTCCAAAAGAAATTAAAAAAATGGTTACTCAAATGATTAACGAGTTTGGGAAAGATAGATATATTGTAAATTTAGGACATGGAATTTTACCAAATATTCCTTTAGAAAATGCAAAGGCATTTGTAGATGCTGTAAAAGAGTATAAAAGCCCATCTTAATCTTCCCAAAGGGAAGAAAAACTTTTGGTTTTAAGTATGAGTTTCCTTTCCTTTGGAAAGGATTAAGTAAAGGATAATGATTAAAAACATCATTTTAGGAATCAAAGAATACACTGGTGCATTTGCGCTTATTTCAAAATTAAAATTATGGAAATATTTTATAATTCCTATTTTAATAAGTGTTGTAACCGCCATTTTAATAGGTGTAGAAGTCTATGTGTTATCGGATAATATTGGTGCTTATATTTCAAAAATATGGATTTGGGATTGGGGCAAAGAAGGTTTTATAGCCATTAGTAATTTTGTTGGTGGTGTAATTGTCTTGGTTATTGGCTTAATTTTATATAAACATATAATTATGGCATTATCTGCGCCATTTATGAGTCCTGTATCAGAAAAAATTGAGCAACATTATTATGGAGATTTAAAACATTTGCATAGAAAAACAAGCATTACAGAACAATTACTTAGAGGAATTGCAATTAATCTTAGAAATCTTTTTAAAGAATTACTTTTTACAATTCCTATTCTGATTTTAAAATTCATACCCATTGTAAACATATTTTCTACTATTTTACTATTTATAGTACAAGCATATTATGCAGGTTTTGGAAATATGGATTATACTTTAGAACGCCACTTAAATTATAAAGAAAGCGTCAATTTTGTAAAAAGAAATAAAGGATATGCTATTGGAAATGGAATTGTTTTTATGCTGTTTTTGTTAATTCCGATAATCGGAATTATTATAGTTTTACCACTTTCTGTAACTGCAGCTTCTAAAAAAACGGTTCAATTGATGCATAATAAACATGAGGTGGTTTATGAAAAATAAATTTTACAAATACATAGAAAATTTGCAAGATTCAATAACTTCTAAATTAGAAGAAATTGACGGTAAAGCTAAATTTAAACAAGATCTTTGGTCTAGAAAAGAAGGTGGAGGAGGTAGAACCAGAGTCATAGAAAATGGAGATATTTTTGAAAAAGGAGGTGTCAATATTTCTGCGGTTTATGGAGAGTTACCTGAAGTTTTAAGAAATCAATTTAAAGTTAAAGAAGGTAATTTTTTTGCTTGTGGATTGAGTTTGGTTTTGCATCCAAAAAATCCTTTTGTACCAACAGTTCACGCAAATTGGCGCTATTTTGAAATGTATGATGAGAAAGGAAACATTGTCACCCAATGGTTTGGTGGTGGTCAAGATTTAACTCCTTATTATTTATTTGATGAGGATGCAACTCATTTTCATACAGTTTGTAAATCGGCTTGTGACAAACACCATTCAGAATTTTATCCGAAGTTTAAAAAAACCTGTGATGAATATTTTTGGAATTCACACAGAAACGAAGCGCGTGGAATTGGAGGTTTATTCTTCGATTATTTAAAAGAAAACGATGAATTTTCTATAGAAGATAGATTCAATTTTGTAACAGAAGTTGGTAATAGTTTTCTAGATAGTTATGTTCCTATTGTTCAAAAAAGAAAAGAAATTCCATTCACCAAAGAACACAAAGATTGGCAAGAAATTAGAAGAGGTAGGTATGTAGAATTCAATTTGGTGCATGACAGAGGAACTTTATTCGGCTTAAAAACAAATGGAAGAATCGAAAGTATATTAATGAGTTTGCCACCAATTGTTCAGTGGAAATACAACCATCAGCCAAAAGAAAATTCTGAAGAAAAGAGATTGGTAGAGGTTTTAAAACGCCCTAAAGATTGGATTTAATTTAGCTATCTGCGAATAAATACTTATTTTATTATAGATTTCGTAAATTAAATATACCTAAAACTTAATTTATTATTAATAGTGTAAATATTTACTTTAAAAATTATAATATTTTAAAATATATTTTAAAAAAAATCAAGCCTTTTTTGTATTTTTGCAATCTTAAAATTTAGGAAGTAATGGCAAGATTTGAATTAAAGTTACCAAAAATGGGAGAGAGTGTTGCAGAAGCAACCATTACTTCTTGGTTAAAAGAAGTTGGAGATACCATAGAATTAGATGAAGCTGTTGTAGAAATTGCAACAGACAAAGTAGATTCTGAGGTGCCAAGTGAAGTAGAAGGTACTTTAGTTGAAATTTTATTCGAAAAAGATGCAGTTGTCGGTGTTGGAGAAACCATTGCTATTATAGAAACTGAAGGATCAGATTCAACTTCGGCTATTATTGCGAACAAAGTTGAGAAATCTCAAGTAGAACAGCCTCAAGTTACTGAAGTAGAAAAAACAATAGAAAAAGCAGTAGAAATTGTTTCTACTCCAATTGCTAAAAATTCAGATTCTGGTAAATTTTACTCGCCTTTAGTTCGAAATATTGCGCAAACAGAGGGAGTTTCTATGGAAGAATTAGAAACTATTGTTGGTACAGGAAAAGATAATAGAGTTACCAAAGATGATATTTTATCTTACGTACAAAATAAAGGAAAATCTTCACTGCCAAAAGTAGAATCTGCTAAAATTGAATCACCAAAACCAACTGAAAAACCGGTGGCAAAAGCAGCTCCAGTTTCTGTAAATGGAGGAGATGAAATTATAGAAATGTCTAGAATGGGTAAATTGATTGCCAAACACATGGTAGATTCTGTTCAGACTTCTGCACACGTGCAATCTTTTATAGAAATAGATGTTACAAATATTGTAAAATGGAGAGATAAAGTAAAAGATGCCTTCTTAAAAAGAGAAGGTGAAAAGCTAACTTTTACACCTATTTTAATGCAAGCAATTGCAACAACAATTAAAAAGTATCCAATGATTAATATTGCTTTAGATGGTGATAAAATCATTAAAAAGAAAAATATAAATTTAGGAATGGCTGCAGCTTTACCAGATGGAAATTTAATTGTACCTGTAATTAAAAATGCAGATCAGTTGAATTTGGTTGGAATGACAAAATCTGTAAACGATTTAGCAAACAGAGCAAGAAATAACGCTTTAAAACCAGACGAAATTCAAGGTGGAACGTACACAGTTACAAACGTGGGTAGTTTTGGTTCTGTAATGGGCACACCAATTATAAATCAACCACAAGTAGCAATTTTAGCTTTAGGAGCTATAAGAAAAGTACCTGCTGTTATCGAAACACCTGATGGAGATTTTATTGGAATCAGACAAAGAATGTTTGTTTCTCATTCTTACGATCACAGAGTTGTAAATGGTGCTTTAGGAGGAATGTTTATTAGCACTCTTAAAGAAATTTTAGAAGCTTGGGATGTTAATGCTGACTTTTAAAAAAAGATATAAATTTTAAAACGCTTGGAAATTCCAAGCGTTTTTTATTTAAGCTATTATTTTATGATGAGATATTTTATTCTTCTTCCATAGAATGATACACGTTTTGCACATCATCATCTTCATCTAAACGTTCTAATAATTTTTCAACGTCTGCTTTTTGTTCTTCATTTAATTTTGTGGTAGTTGTCGGAATTCTTTCGAAACCAGAAGATAAAATTTCAATATTATTTGCTTCAAAATAATTTTGTAGCGCACCAAATTGCTCAAAAGGAGCATAAATAATTAAACCTTCCTCATCGTTAAAAACTTCTTCTACTTCAAAATCTATCAACTCTAATTCTAGTTCTTCCAATTCAATAGAAACGTCTTCTTTTTTGATTGTAAAATTACAGGTATGATCGAACATAAAAACTACAGAACCAGAGGTTCCTAAATTTCCATCACATTTGTTAAAAGAAGCTCTAACATTGGCAACAGTTCTGTTGTTATTATCTGTTGCAGTTTCTACGATTAATGCAATTCCATGAGGTGCATACCCTTCAAAAATGGTTTCTTTATAATTGGCAGTATCTTTGTCTGATGCCTTTTTTATTGCACGATCAATAGTATCTTTAGGCATATTTGCAGCCTTCGCATTCTGAATAACCGCTCTTAAACGCGAGTTTGTTTCTGCATTTGGTCCTCCTTCTTTTACAGCCATTACAATGTCTTTCCCAATTCTGGTAAAGGTTTTAGCCATTGCAGACCAACGTTTCATTTTCCTTGCTTTTCGAAACTCAAATGCTCTTCCCATTTCTAATGATTGTTTAGTTTAAAATACCTGCAAATGTAAAAAATTAGATGCTTGTTTTACAAATTTTTGTTATTCGTATTTTAGATTAAAAGTTGATATGTTTGTTTGGCAATTTCAATTTCTTCGTTTGTTGGAATCACTAAAATTTTAACTTTAGATGTTTCAGTTTGAATTTCTCTTAGCTGTTTAGAGCGAATTTTATTTTTATCATCATCTAAATGGATGCCTAAAAAATCTAAATTTTCACAAGCTAATTCTCTCATTAGATAAGAGTTTTCTCCAATGCCCGCTGTAAAAATAATAGCATCCAAACCATTTAAAATGGTTGCATAAAAACCAATATATTTTTTAATTCGATAAGCGGCTAAATCTAACGCATTTTTGCAGTCTGCATTTCCATTTTCTGCTTTTTCAGAAATTTCACGTAAATCAGAAAAGCCAGTTAAACCTTGCATTCCAGAATCTTTGTTTAGTAGAGTAGATACTTCATCTGCAGTTTTTCCTAATTTTTTCATCAAATAGAAAATAACAGATTGATCTATATCTCCACATCTAGTTCCCATTACCAAACCATTCATAGGGCCAAAACCTAATGAGTTTTCTATACTTTTTCCATTTTTAATGGCAGACATGCTACAGCCATTTCCTAAATGAATTGTAATGATGTTTTTCGAATTTTCTTTTCCTAAATATTCGATTGCTTTTTCTGAAACGTATTTATGACTTGTGCCATGAAATCCATAAGCTCTAATATGATAATCATTTAAATACTCATTTTTAATTGCATATTGATATGCTTCTTTTGGCATTGTTTGATGAAAAGCAGTATCGAAAATGGCAATTTGTTTTGCAGAGGTAAAAATAGTTTCTGCAATTTCTATGCCTGTTAAATTTGCAGGATTGTGCAGTGGAGCTAAATCGAATAAATCACGAATACTATCTTTAACTTCTTGATTAACAATGGTTGGTGCTGCAAATTTACTTCCTCCATGAACTACTCTATGACCTACTGCTTCAATTTCATCAACAGATTTTACAACTCCAATTTTAGAGTCTAGTAAAGTTTCTGCAACTTTTTTTAAACCTGATTCGTGGCTTAAAATTGATAAAATTTCTGAATGTTTATCCTCATTTTTTTCATGCGTAAAAATGGCATCTTCCATACCAATTCTTTCCACCAAACCAACACATTTAACATTTTCTGATGGCATTTCTATCACTTGATATTTTAAAGATGATGAGCCCGCATTTAAAACTAAAATATTCATAATTAATCTTGATTTGCTTGAATTGCGGTTAGTAAAACTGTGTTAAAAATATCATCTACTGTGCAGCCTCTGCTTAAGTCATTCACTGGTTTGTTTAATCCTTGCAGCATTGGACCAATTGCCAAAGCTCCTGTTTCTCTTTGTATGGCTTTGTAAGTATTATTACCTGTATTTAAATCAGGAAAAATTAATACAGATGCTTGACCTGCAACTTTAGAATTTGGCATTTTAGTTTTGGCAACAGACATATCTACTGCAGCATCATATTGTATTGGGCCTTCTATTAACAAATCTGGATTGATGCTTTTTGCAATTTCTGTTGCTTTTCTTACTTTTTCTACTTCTTCTCCAATTCCTGAACTTCCAGAAGAATAAGAAAGCATGGCCACTTTTGCTTTAATTCCAAAAGCTTCTGCAGATGCTGCTGATGATATTGCAATTTCTGCTAATTGTTCTGCATTTGGATTTGGATTTACTGCACAATCTCCCATCACAGAAACTCTGTCTGATAAACACATAAAAAATACTGATGAAACTACAGAAACACCAGGTTTTGTTTTAATAATTTGCAAAGCTGGTTTTATAGTGTGCATGGTTGTATGAATTGCTCCAGAAACCATACCATCTGCTAAACCATTTAAAATCATTAAAGTACCATAATATGAAACGTCTCTAGTTAAATCTAAAGCTGTGGTTTCTGTCATTCCTTTGTGTTTTCTGGCTTCAAAAAGGGTTTTTCCAAAATCGTTATTGTAAACAGAATCTTCAGGATTTAAGACGTTTATTTTCTCTAAATCGATTTGCAAACCTAATTGATTACATTTTGATTGTATTTCTTTTTTATCGCCTAAAATGGTTAAATCGACAATGTCTAACAATTGCAAGCGAGCAGCAGCTTCTAAAATTCGTTCGTCATTTCCTTCTGGTAAAACAATGTGTTTTCTGCTCAATTTTGCTTTTTGCAGCAAATTATATTGAAACATACTTGGCGTTAATTTCTCTGAATTAAAACTTGATAAAATGGCTGTAAGTGCAGTTGCGTTTACATATTTATCAAAAGTATCTAATGCCAGAACAATTTTTTTGGTGTTGGATGCGTAAATTTTAGGTTTTACAGCACCAATTTTATTAGATACTCCAAAAGTTCCACCATCAACTGTAATTATAGGAACAGTAGATTGTACACCTTCAATCAATTTTAAAATAGATTCTTCTGGAATTAAATTTCCTGTTAAAATAATTCCAGAAATTTTTGGATAATTACTAGATTCATTTGCTTGCAAAGCGCCCAAAATAATATCTGCTCTGTCTCCAGGTGTAATTACAAGTGCATTTTCTTTAATATAAGTTAGATAATTTCGCAATTGCATTGCACCTGTGCTGTAGCTGCCTATGGCATTGTCTAAAAATTGTTCACCAAAAAGAATTTTGCCATTTAATTCTTCAACTACCTCTTTTACAGTTGGGTATGCTAAAAAATTAACTTTAGGAACAACATCAATATGAACTTCTTTTGGAATTACTTTTCGTAATTCTTTGGTAATGAATTCCATTTCATCAACTTCGGTTTTGTTGGCAATAACACCAATAACGTCTACCTCTTTTTGTACAAAAGATTTGTAGGTAAGTTGCATTACATTAATAAAATCTTTCTTTTTTTTGTCATTTCCTGCACCTACAATTAATACTGGAACACCTAAATTTTTAGCAATCATAAGGTTTACATCTAATTCTGTAAAACCTCCTTCACCAGAAAAATCGGTACCTTCAATTAATACGTAATCGTAATATGATTCTAAATTTTTGTATTTTTTGATGATTGCATGAATTACATCGTCAGTTTTACCTTGGCTTAACAATTCTACAACATCATGTTGCTCAAAAGCATAGCAATCTTCATACTTAATGTCTAAATTAAAAAAATTGATAGCTGTATTTGTATGATTATCAAATTGATTATTTTCGCCTTTATTAATAATAGGTCTAAAATAACCTACTTTAGAAGATTGATTTAACATCATTCTTAAAATACCTAGTGAAATTAAAGATTTACCACTGTTAGGTTCTATGGTAGTTACAAAAATTGATTTACTCATTTTTAGAAGTTTAGTGCAAAAATAAGATATAAAAAAATGACTAATTGTGATATTAGTCATTAATTGTTTATTGAAATATAAGTGCTATTTATTAAACCTGTAAAACCCCCATATTGAATTTCTTTTCAATTGGTGCGTGGTTTGCAGCTTCAATTCCCATAGAAATCCAAGTTCTGGTTTCTAATGGATTGATGACAGCATCTGTCCAAATTCTTGCTGCAGCATAATAAGGAGAAATCTGCCTGTCATAACGTGATTTTATTTTGTCAAAAAGTTCAGCTTCTTTTTCTGGAGTAATTTCTTCGCCTTTCTTTTTAAGTGATGCAGTTTCTATTTGCAGTAAAACTTTTGCAGCAGAATTCCCACTCATTACAGCTAGTTCTGCACTTGGCCAAGCAACAATTAATCTTGGGTCGTAAGCTTTACCACACATGGCATAATTTCCTGCACCATAAGAATTACCTATAACAATTGTAAATTTTGGAACGACAGAATTGCTCACAGCATTTACCATTTTAGCACCATCTTTAATAATTCCTCCATGTTCAGATTTTGAGCCAACCATAAAACCAGTAACGTCTTGTAAAAAAACTAATGGTATTTTTTTCTGATTGCAATTGGCAATAAAACGTGTGGCTTTATCAGCAGAATCGTTATAAATAACACCACCAAATTGCATTTCTGTTGGCTTTGTTTTTGAGGAAGTTGTTTTTACTAATTTTCTCTGATTGGCTACAATACCAACTGCCCAACCATCAATTCTGGCATAACCAGTTAATATGGTTTGTCCATAACCTTGTTTATATTGCTCAAATTCAGATTTGTCTACCAAGCGTTTTATGATTTCTAACATATCATATTGAGCATTTCTTTCTCTTGGTAGAATTCCAAAAATATCATCTTGATTTTCTTTTGGCTCAAAAGATTCAGTTTTGCTAAAACCAGCTTTATCATAGTCACCAATTTTATCAACAATAAATCTTATTTTATCTAAAGCATCTTTATCGTCTTTTGCTTTGTAATCTGTAACCCCAGAAACTTCGCAATGCGTAGTTGCTCCGCCTAAAGTTTCATTGTCAATAGATTCGCCAATTGCAGCTTTTACCAAATAACTTCCTGCTAAAAAAATACTTGCAGTTTTATCTACAATTAGAGCTTCATCACTCATAATTGGAAGATAAGCTCCACCAGCAACACAGCTACCCATTACAGCAGAAATTTGAGTAATTCCCATAGAACTCATTACTGCATTGTTTCTAAAAATGCGTCCAAAATGTTCTTTATCTGGAAAAATTTCATCTTGCATTGGTAAATAAACGCCTGCAGAATCTACTAGATAGATTATAGGTAATTTATTTTCTATGGATATTTCTTGAGCACGTAAATTCTTTTTTCCAGTGATTGGAAACCAAGCACCCGCTTTTACAGTAGCATCATTTGCAACAACAATACATTGCTTGTCTTTAATGTAACCAATTTTTACAACCACACCTCCTGAAGGACAACCTCCATGTTCTGCATACATGTCTTCGCCAGCAAAAGCTCCAATTTCTATAGATTTTGAATTATCGTCTAATAAATAATCGATTCTTTCTCTAGCTGTCATTTTGCCATTTGCATGGTGTTTGTCAATTCTTTTTTGACCTCCACCTAATTTTACTTTTGCAAATTTTCTGCGTAAATCTGAAACTAAAAGTTTGTTGTAATCTTCGTTTTTATTGAAGTTGATATCCATAAATTTTCGCTATTTTATTATTATAAAACACTAATTTTAACTGTATGATTTGATAATATTGTCAACGGTTTTTGCAATATCATTATATTTATTTTTTTTCTGTAAGCTTGTAGCATTTGCAGCTCTTTCTTTACAATTTTCTACTGCACAGGTTTCGCAGGTAACACCTACCAATTTCTTTGGAAAAGTGTCTTCATTTAAAAAATTAATTTTACTTTTTAAATGGGGAGAAAGCAACATACCAATACTAACGCTTCTGCTAATGTCTTTCTTAAAGGGATCTTGAGTAGCCGAAGAAAGCACTAAATATTCGTTCTTTTGATTTACATAAGAAGAAATTTGAATGCCAAAAGTTGGTCTAGATTTATCAGTTTTTTCTAAATCTTGAATGGTTTTAATAGAAATCCATCGTCTGCAATAATGTTCATTTTTTCTGTTGGCATGTGGTGTTTGCTGTTGCGTAATATGTAGCTCTTTATTAAGTCTAAATTCTGGAGAACCTTCTTGATGGGTAAATCTTAAGAAAAATAAATTTTTAATATTAAAAAATTTGGGTAAAATATTCGTTAAACGTTGGTAAAATGTTTCTTGAGAACAATTAAAATGTTTAATTATTTGATGTAACTTTAAAGGCTTCCATTCTTCTAAAGAAAATAAATTTGTCAATTTTTCTGTTAAGTTTTTTCTTGGGATGATTAAAGCACCTGCAAAATATGAAGCAATAAAATTATTTAAAACTTGGTCAAAACTATCAAATTTTATCCAAGGAAAAGTGTACAAACGATCATCAATATTTAAAAAATTATAGGCTATTTCTTTTGCATAGATAAATGTTTTTTGAGCTTCAGAAATGTTTTTATCAATTAATAAAATATTTTTTGACGGTATAAAAATGTTTCTTAATTCATCTAAGTTTTTGTGCTTTTCAATTTCATCCATGTTAATTTTGTAGCCAAATTCTTCTATTAAAATTTCCTCTAAATCTATCGAGGTTATTCTCTTCGATAAATCAATATGATATGCTTTTGCAAACTTTTCTACATCATTTTCAATTTCTTCGAAATAATTATTGTGCGCTTCTTGGTAGGAGCGCAAAGAGGCTAAAAAAAAACTTTCTCTACTTAAATTATAGTTTTGGGCAATTTTAATAATAGTGCTTATAAACGCATTTACTTTTGCAGGAGCATTTGCAACGATGTCTATTAAGTTGTTTTCTTTAATGCCAAATAATTCTAAAGGAATTTCTTTTAAAATTTTTGATTGTAAAATTTCACCAATTGGAGCTAGGTTTTTATCTAGTTTTAAGGAGACTAAATGATCATAAGGCACATCCAAACTTTCAGATAACAATAAAATTTTATCTGTTTTAGGGTATTTTTTTCCCTTTTCTATTTCGTTTAAATACGATTTAGATAAGCCTGATAATTTTGCCAAACCAAATAAAGAAAGATTTCTTTCTGTTCTTATTTGTTTCAATTTTAATCCGAAAATTATACGAATATACTCGTCTTCTAAACTCATAAATCAAAGGTACTATTATTAAGCGAATATATAAAAAAATAAAATTTATTAAATTTAGCGAACGTTCGCTTGTGGAGTTCAAATTTTATTTATATCATTGCAGTGTAATAAATTAATATTTTTAATTATGGAAGAAAGTATAATAACCTCAGAAATTAGATTTGATGGATTCGAAATTGAGAATTATGAAGAAATTTTAACAAACGAAGCACAGATTTTTTTGTTAGAATTGCACACTAAATTTAATAATAGACGATTAAAATTATTAGAGGAAAGAGAAGTTGAACAAGCTTTTTTTGATGCGGGTAATTATCCATCGTTTCCAGAAGAAACAAAAAATATTAGGGAATCTGATTGGGTTTGTGCCCCATTACCAGAAGATTTATTAGATAGAAGAGTGGAAATTACTGGTCCTGTGGATCGTAAAATGGTTATCAATGCCTTAAATTCTGGAGCGAAAACTTTCATGGCAGATTTTGAGGATAGTAATTCTCCTAGCATTCAAAATAATTTAGAAGGGCAAATTAATTTAAGAGATGCAAATCTTAGAACGATATCATTTTACAATCCTAAAAAAGACAAACAATATAATTTAAATGAAGAGGTTGCAACTCTACTTGTAAGACCTAGAGGTTTGCATTTAAATGAAAAACATTTTGTAGTTGATGGTGAAGAAATGTCTGGCTCTATAGTAGATTTTGGGTTGTACTTTTTTCACAATATTAAAATTTTACAAGCTAGAAATTCTGCTACTTATTTTTACTTACCAAAATTGGAGCATTATTTAGAAGCACGTTTTTGGAATGATGTTTTTGTGTTTGCACAAGATTATTTAAGTATACCTCAAAACACTATTAAAGCAACTGTTTTAGTAGAGACTATTACTGCTAGTTTTCAGTTAGATGAAATTATTTACGAGTTAAGAAATCATATGTCTGGTTTGAATTGTGGACGATGGGATTATATATTTTCATTCATCAAAAAATTTAGAAATCATAAAGGTTTTATGGTGCCAAATAGAGATCAAATAACGATGAATTCTCCTTTTATGAAAGCGTATTCTTTAAAAGTTATTCAAAGATGTCATAAAAGAGGTGTACATGCAATGGGTGGAATGGCTGCTCAAATTCCGATTAAAAATGATGAAATGGCGAATGAATTAGCCTTTAAAAAAGTAATAACAGATAAACAGCAAGAAGTTAAAAATGGACATGATGGAACTTGGGTTGCGCATCCAGATTTGGTATCAATTGCAATGACCGTTTTTAATGATTACATGATGACAAAAAATCAAATTCATGTTAAAAGATTTGATGTTAATGTTGGTGAGAAAGACTTAGTAGAATTACCAAAAGGAACGATAACAGAAGTTGGAATTCGTAAAAATATTAATGTAGGAATCCTATATATAGAAAGTTGGTTAAGAGGTAATGGAGCTGCAGCAATTTATAATTTAATGGAAGATGCTGCAACAGCAGAAATATCTAGAACGCAAATTTGGTTATGGCTTCAAAAAGAAGTAACAATAAATAATGGTGAAACTTTTAATACAGAAAATTATGAAAAATTCAAACATCAAGAGATTGAAAAAATTAAAAATTATGTTGGACAAGATGCGTTCGATAATGGCAAATTCGAAAAAGCAATACAATTATTTGACGAGCTTGTTTTAACAGAAAAATTTGAAGAATTTTTAACTTTATCAGCATACCATCATATATAAAAAAAGTCTCGCAACTACTGCAATAGTTAACGAGACGTAATTATCAAAATCGCAAAACCTTAATAATTAAAAGACAAAATTATGAAAAATTTATCACAAAGTAGTTATAGTTCAGCTTTAGAAACTGTAAGAAATTTAAAAGAAAAATATGGCAATACTTGGAGTGCAATCAACTCAGAAAATGCTGCAAGAATGGTTGCACAAAATCGCTTTAAAACTGGTTTAGACATTGCAAAATACACTGCTGCAATTATGAGAAAAGATATGGCAGAATACGATGTAGATAAAACAAAATACACACAATCTTTAGGTTGTTGGCATGGTTTTGTGGCACAGCAAAAAATGATTGCTGTTAAACAACATCACAAAACTACTAGCAAAAAATATTTATACTTATCAGGTTGGATGGTTGCTGCTTTGCGTTCTGAATTTGGTCCTTTACCAGATCAATCTATGCACGAAAAAACAGCAGTATCTTCTTTAATTGAAGAAATTTATGATTTTTTACGTCAAGCAGATGCAATTGAATTAAATGATTTATTTAGAAGGTTGGAAAATGGAGAAGATGTGCAACATAAAATTGATAATTTTGATTCTCATATAGTGCCAATTATTGCAGATATAGATGCTGGTTTTGGGAATGAAGAAGCAACTTATTTATTGGCAAAAAAAATGATTCAAGCTGGTGCTTGTGCTATTCAAATAGAAAATCAGGTTTCTGATGCAAAACAATGTGGGCATCAAGATGGAAAAGTAACAGTGCCTCATGAAGATTTTATTGCAAAATTAAATGCGATTAGATATGCATTTTTAGAATTGGGTGTAGAAGATGGAATCATAGTTGCTAGAACAGATTCTGAAGGTGCAAGTTTAACTCAAAAGTTGCCTGTAAGTCAAGAGCCAGGTGATTTGGCATCGCAATATTTAGCTTTTGTAGACGCAGAAGAAATTACTTTAAAGGAAGCAAAAGAAGATGATGTTTTATTAAAAAGAGGAGGTAAATTATTACGCCCAATTAGATTAGCAAATGGTTTGTATAAATTTAAAGAAGGTTCTAATATTGATAGAGTTGTTTTAGATTGCATAACAAGTTTGCAAAATGGTGCAGATTTATTATGGATAGAAACGCCAACTCCAAATGTAAAGCAAATTGCAAATATGGTAAATAGAATTAAAGAAGTTGTACCAAATGCAAAGTTGGTTTACAACAATTCTCCATCATTTAATTGGACATTGAATTTCAGAAATCAAGTGTATCATGAAATGTTAACAGAAGGAGAAAATATGACATTTTATGATAGAAATAATTTAATGAGTTCAGATTATGATGGTTCTGAATTGTGTCATAGGGCAGATCAGAAAATTCGAACGTTCCAAATTGATGGGGCAAGAGAAGCAGGTATTTTTCATCACTTAATTACCTTGCCAACTTATCACACAACTGCACTTCACATGAACGAATTAACAGAAGGTTATTTTGGTGAAGATGGAATGCTGGCTTATGTAAAAGGAGTACAAAGACAAGAAATTAGAAAAGGAGTGGCTTGTGTAAAACACCAAAGAATGGCAGGATCTGATTTGGGTGATGATCACAAAACTTTCTTTACTGGTGATAAAGCTTTAAAAGCTGGGGGAACAAAAAACACATCGAATCAATTTGGAGTTAAAGAAACAGCTAAAAAAGTAAAGTTAGAAATATCGAAAGTGGCTTAATTTTAAAATATTTAGTTTAATTAGTTTAGATAGAAAATCCTCTTTAAAATTTTTTAAAGAGGATTTTTATTTTTTATTTTCTCAACAACGAAAAATTTCCTTTTTTGTTAATGGTTGGTTTATTCATGTTTGCAGGTGTTAAAGTAACATCAAACCAATAATCTCCAGAAGGCATTAATTTACCTTGCGACATTCCATTCCAACCTTGCCCATCAATAGGTTCTTGTGCAACTAATTTTCCAAATCTGTTAAAAATATTAATTTTTGCATTCGGATAAAAAGTTTGATTGGCACCTTTTACAACCCAAGTATCATTTTGGCTATCTCCATTTGGTGTAAAGAATTTTGGAAACTGAATTACAGAAACTAATAAAGTAGTGTCTGGCA
>NZ_JBASWY010000057.1:0-5328 GCF_049276715.1 Polaribacter sp. | reverse complement strand
GCTGTTAATTCTATTCTACAAGGTGCTGATTATGATACACCTGAAGGTCGTAGAGCCGCTTTAGAGCAGATTAGAGGTATTGACCCTGATGCTTATCATAAGTATTCTAAGATGAATCAAGACTATGAAACTAAGGAACTTGCTCTTACTGAGACACGTAACGTAGGTAAGTTGAATAAAGCTTGGACTCATGTTGGACGTTTAGATGCTTTACAGTTATTCGCAGAGCAACAGTTAGGGTTAACCCCTCAATCCGCTGCTAATATTAAGAACGATACTGATTTATTAAATGCAATACGAGTTTATTCTTTAGATGCTGATGATAAAGTAGATAAAGGATTAGTGGCTGATATTAACTCTAACTTTTCAAAGTACCTAGAGAGGACT
Organism: Polaribacter sp.; assembly: GCF_049276715.1. Taxonomy (GTDB): domain Bacteria; phylum Bacteroidota; class Bacteroidia; order Flavobacteriales; family Flavobacteriaceae; genus Polaribacter. The sequence goes on along the minus strand of NZ_JBASWY010000057.1, from coordinate 4,941 downwards.
AAGGCTTCTTATTTCAAGCAACATGCTCTAACAGACTTTAATTCTTATGAAGACTTAAAGCCAATGCCTAAATCAGGAGACAATGTTAATGATAAACCTAAGATAATTACAGATACTACTACTACTCATTTACAAGAACAGAATCCTCAATCATCTAGAGTAGGGTTACAATGGGAAAAGAACAAACGTACTAGGGAAATAGATGCCTTAGGCTCTAGCATTAAACCAGGGGCTGTATTTGACTATGATACAGACCCTTTATCTAGTATGCCTGTGTACGATGCTACCCTTGGTAACTTACAAGATGCGGTCACATCTAGTGTTAATGCAATCTCAAGTTCATTATCTGACTTCGGTAACTTATTCACAGGTACTGTGGCAGGGGATAAAACTAGAAACACAGCTGAAGAGGCAAGTGACTGGTTTATCAGTAGAGATGGTCATAACCATTTCGCAGGTAATCCTAAGGCTTTAGATGAGATATTAAATTCTAAGAATCGTACTAAAGCTGCTTTAGACTATTATAAGCAACATAAAGCTAAGAAGAAATAATGCCAATACCTTCCGTAAGAGAGACCCTCGGGGATGTAGGATACCGACCACCTACTAGAGAACTTTCATTCTATAAAGGTTTTACAGGAGACCATGAATCTCAGGGAGCGTGGTGGACATCTGGTCTCTTTGGTTTACTAGCTAGTAAGTTAGCTAGTGGTGAACAACAAGAAGAGTGGTTCGTACAACGTAATGCTATTGATTATGAGTATAACCAATTACAAGATAGGTATGATTATTACCAACAAATAGCAGATTCTAGGGGTGGTTTAACAGATGCTGAACACTCTGACGCTTCTGAGACTTTAGCTAGGATGGAAGCTATTAAAAGTGAACTAGCGTTTGTACATAACAACTTAGATGGTAACTTAGATGCTCCTATGGATGAGGAGGGTAACTCATTTAATGATAGGTGGGGAGTAGAAACTGATGATGAAGACGGTCTAATGGCGCTATTGAAAGTCTTTGTTGATAATCCTTCTTATGCTGGAGGTGTTGTAACAGGTGAGTTAGTTAAAGACTCTCCTTTCTTTGGAGTAGCTAAACTCTTAGGGATGACATCTAAGACTCTTAAAATATCAGATATAGTAAATAAGGTTAATACCCGTCTAGGTAAGATTCAAGGTAAAGCTACAAGAGGTCTAGCTCGTATGGGTACTGGTATAGGAGCAGGTGCTATAGGTGGCGCAGGCTACGAAGCTTCCTATTCTACCTTAGAGCAAGGTACTCCTAAATCAGAAGATGTTTGGATGGGCGCTCAGTTTGGTGCTGCTTTTGGTATCTTAGGTGGTGCTGGTTTATTATATAGTGGTAGTCAGTTATCTAAGATTGAAGCTGCTGTTGCTGAAAGTATAGCCGCTACAGGTAAAGGTGGCGCAGGTCTTAAAAAGGCAGTTACAAAAGAAACTAGAGACGCTGCTCAGAACATTAGAAAAGCAGCAGAGGATGATGATTCTACGCAAGTAACACAACAAGCTCAAGAGACTTCTATCTTAAAAGATGTAGAACATGATATTAAGTCTATAGTAGGTGAATCAGGTGACGGACCTGCTTTAATTACTACTACCTCTATAGATGGACGTATTCAGACTATTGTAAATGAAAAGGCAATGGCGTTGGAGCATAAGCGGTTGCTAAAGGAATTAGATGAAGCCGAGGCTAAAGGATTACCTTGGCGTGGTATAGATGATTTAACTTCTAGACAAGCTAACAACTTAAGAAACTATGATGCTTATCGTATGATGAGGATTGCTCAGGATAAAGCAAGAGAGACTGTAGCTTCTAATGATGTAGGTAAAACATTAACCCCTCAAGAAATAGACCAACAGGCTTTCCAATTAGCTTTGGATGAGTTGAATAAAGCTGATGCTAACTTCAGAGGTCCTACTCCTATGAAAGAGATAGAGGCTGCTACACAGTTAACCCCTGAAGAGTTAGAAGCTAATAAGATTAAACAACAAAGAAAAGAAGTTGAAGGTGAAGCGGAAGAAGCTCCAGCACCTACACCAGGTATCATAGGTAAGACTTTAGAAGAGCATCCTAAGAAAGCATTAGCAGCTGGAGCAGTTTTAGGCTATGCCGCAACAGATGCAGATGATGAGAAGTTATATGGTACTGCTTTAGGTGCAGTGGCTATCTTAGCAGGTCCTCGTGTTTATAAAGCTTTAACATCTAATAGTCTTAAGGCTTCTGTTATGAAGATTAAAGTTAGCTTGGCTAGAGATATAGGTGCTTTCTCTAGAAATAGTAAGATATTTGAGTTTCAGGTACAAGAAGCTCTTAAGGAAGTAGCTGAAGTGTTTGATACTCCAGACAAAGGCATGAAGTTAATTGATGCTATAGAAGACCCTACTATTAAATTAGAAGGTAGAGAGTTAGAAGTTAAGAATAGGATAGTAGCTCTCCTTGATATTATTGGTAATGAGGCAGTAGGTATAGGAATACTTAGACCTGAAGGTAGTGTTACTGGAATCAAGTTTGGTGCCTTAGATAAAGATACTACAGGAGCTTTCCTTAATAACTACTTCCCTCATATCTTTGACAAGAACCTTACTGAGAAGGATATCCAAGCGTTAATTGATATTTACCTTAAGGAATCTAAGAATGTAAAAGAAAGAACTTTAAAGCAAACTAATGCTTGGATACGGGAGCATACAGATAAGAATATTGTAGTTGACCCTATTAAAGCCCTACAGTTATATACACAGTCAATGACTCGTACTATTTATGGTCGTAACTTAATCAACTCATTGTTTGATTTAAGTTTAAATCCTACTGGTGTACGTCACTTACCTGCTCTAATGTCTAGAGAAGCTTTCCAAGACTTAAGGAAGACAGATGCTAAAGATGGAGGCTTAAGTCTTCAAGAGGCGTTACATTATGAGGAATTTGACCACCCTACTCTTAAAGGTTATGTTGCCCATAGTGATATTAAACCTATGATTGATGACCAGTTTGCTTTACTTAGAAGAGGTGGAGCAGGTGAGGTTATGGAAGGTATCCTTAAACTGAACAATGGTCTTAAGCGTTTGTTTGTATTCGGTTCTCTATTTCATGCTCAAGCTCTTGTGATGTCAGCAGCTTACTCACTAGGACGTGCTGGTTTAACCAGTAAACCTCTCGGTGGTAAGATTACTGTCAAAGATAAAGATGGTAATATAATGAAAGATGAGAATGGGGATACTATCTTTAGACAGGCAGATTTCTCAGACCTTAAACTAGGGAGTGCTGAGTTCAATGAGATTGTTGAAGAGGCTATTAGGAACGGTGGGCTAGAGGTTATTAATGTTAAGAAAGCAGACTTAGTTAACGCTGGTTTTGAAGACTTCGAAGAGTTAGCTGCTAAGATGGGCTTTGTTGGTAAAGGTATGACCAAGGTGTTTGAGAAGACAGATTACCTAACTTGGGAATACTTCCATGATAGATTTAAAGTAGCTACTTATATTCAGAAAAGACAGAAGACTTTAGATGATTGGCAGAGTCAAGGTTTTGATATTAACGATAAAGACCTACAAATACAAGCGAGTCAGTTAGCTGGTAGGTTTGCTAACGATGCCTATGGTTCTCTTGATTGGAACGACTTTGGTCATCGCTTATATACTTATGCTTCTAGCAATCCAGATAAACTAAGAGGTAAGGTTGCTGATAAGTTAGCAGGCTTACTACCTGTTAATAAACGTAGATGGTTGAACCTTGGTTTATTTGCACCTGACTGGACTATATCTAATATCAGGATTGTAGCTAACACATTTACTTCAGGCTACTCTTACAGTAAAGGTTTTATTAAAGCTTTCCATAAAGGTGATACAGCCGCTTGGAAGTCTAAAGAAGGACGTATGCTTGCGTCATCATTTAAGATGTATGCAGCTTATACAGGTAGGGCTTCATTGATTACTTCAGGTCTATGGTGGGCAATGTCTGAAGCTAATAATGCCATGTTTGATAACCCTGAACCTACAATGGATGGTTTAACAGACTTCTGGTTTGGTGAGAAGTCTCATAAAATGAACTTAGGTAATGGTGAATCAATGATAATCTCTAAGCAGATTGCTGAACCTATTCACTGGCTACAACACCCTCAACATACATTGCTAAATAAAGCCTCTATTATGCCTAAGTCTTTAATAGAAGGTATGTTTAACAAACAGTGGTTCTCAATGAAGAAAGGTTTTCCAATGGGACCTTCTATTGTTGACCCTGATGGAACGTCACACACAGGTAAGTGGTTATTCGGTAAGATGGTACCTATTGTAACCAAGCCTATGTTTGACACTTCATTGAGTTGGAGTGAGAAGTTTGAGAGAACATTTGGTGGCTTCTTTGGCTTCCCTCAATATGGTAAAGAATCTAAAGGTAAATACGACTAATTTAAACGGAGAAATAAGATGGCAGAGATAAGTGATATATTAAGGGATGAGATAATTGACTTCCTCGCGACTAATGATTTAAAGGCTACATCAGAAGAGTTTGGTATTTCTGAGGAAGACCTCGTAAACGATTACGAAATCAATGACATGATTGAGTATTATAAAGAACAACGAGGTGATGCTCCTACTGAAGGTACTGACCAGAGTCTGAATGAAGACTTTGTACCAGACTATACAGCTACTGCTAAGTATGAAGGACCTGGTAGAGATGAAGTTACTATTGATACTTCAGGTGAGATTGACCCTATGCTTATAGGTATGGCAGGTGGTGGTAAAGGTGGTATGTTTAAAGAAGGTGCTAAGAAGTTAGCTAATAAGGTACTTGCTAGTAAGTCTCTTAAAGCTAATCAGAAAGCTAATCGTGGTGTTGAAGGTCCAGTTGTTAAAGGTGCTTCAAGAACTCTTAAAGATTCTAACTTACGACCATCTATTGCTAATAAGACAGCTGATAGATATAAGTCTA
>NZ_JBASWY010000056.1:0-32715 GCF_049276715.1 Polaribacter sp. | reverse complement strand
ATTTAATCCATAAGGTAATACAGAAAAATAGTGAACTGAGTTTATGGAATTACTGTATTTGGTGACCAAATCATCATCAATTTCGGCTTCTTTTCCATTTATAAACCTTTGAAAACCGGTATTTGTTAAAACATCATTTATAGAATCAAACTCTTTAGAATATAAAAACTTTCCATCTTTTCTTGTTGCCAAATACTTTATGTTTCTGAATTGAAACGTAATTTTTGAATTTGAAACTTTATCAGCTCCAGAACTTACTATTGTTTTATCGATTATTTCTTGAGCTGTCAATTCAGTTTCCGATTTTTTGCAGGAAAACAAGAAAAGAATAGAAACTAAAAAAAGATACCTCATTAAATTTTGTTTTGTTAATAGAGAGTCCAAAATTACATTTCTTTGCCCAAAGTAAAAATGTATCTTTGCATAAATTTAAAAAATCAGTCCATGACTGTTCAGAAAAAAATAAACATACAGAATAAAAAAGCACGTTTCGAATATGAAATTCTAGACAAATATGTTGCTGGAATTCAGTTAACAGGTACAGAAATTAAATCTATTAGACTAAGCCAAGCAAGAATTACAGAGAGTTTTTGCGAATTTAACGAACGTGGAGAGTTGTTTATTATAAATATGTATATTCAAGAATATATGTTTGGTCATCATTTTAATCACAACCCAAAAAGCGAACGTAGATTACTTTTAAACAAGCGAGAATTACGTAGTTTAAAAAAAGATGTAGAAGCCAAAGGAAATACCATTGTGCCTCTAAAACTATTTATTAATGATAAAGGTTTTGCCAAACTAGAAATAGCTTTAGCGAAAGGAAAACAAACACATGACAAGCGTGAAGTTTTAAAAGATAGAGCCAATAAAAGAGATATGGCAAGAATTAAAAAAAGCTTTAATGCTTAGAGAAAAACTTAAAAATTACAATATTATTTTAGCTTCTAAATCTCCAAGAAGACAGCAGTTTTTTAAAGACTTGGATATCGATTTTATAATACAGTTAAAAGAAGTAGAAGAGATGTATCAGCAAGAATTACAGGGAACAGAAATTACCGATTTTTTAGCCGATTTAAAATCTAAACCTTTTACCAATTTATCTGATAAAGATCTACTAATTACTTCAGATACCATAGTTTGGTTAGAAAATAAAGCATTAGGGAAACCTAAAAATGTAACTGAAGCCTTTCAAATGCTAAAGGATTTGTCAGGCAAAAAACACGAAGTAATTACATCGATCAGTATAAAAAGTAAGTGCTTCCAGAAAATTATTAACGATATAACTACGGTTTCTTTTAAAGAATTAACGGATGATGAAATTCATTATTATATCAAAAATTATAACCCTTTTGACAAGGCAGGAGCTTATGGAATTCAAGAATGGATTGGATTTATAGCCGTTCATAAAATTGAAGGAAGCTATTTTAATGTTGCAGGCTTACCCGTTCATAAACTTTATGAAGCATTAATGGAGCTTTAAACCTAAGACTTTATCACAAACTGTTAAAAAGTCTTTTTACTAATTCCCTTTTTCCTTTTTATAAGCGTAAATAAAAGTTTATTTTTACGCAAATTTTACAAATCATATACTTTATAATGAAAAAATACACGTATACAGAAAAAAAAGACACACGTTCTGGTTTTGGTGATGGATTAACTGAGTTAGGAAGAACAAACCCAAATGTAGTTGCCTTATGTGCAGATTTAATTGGGTCTTTAAAAATGGATGAATTCATCAAAGAAAATCCTGAAAGATTTTTTCAAGTAGGTATTGCAGAAGCAAACATGATTGGCATTGCTGCTGGTTTAACCATTGGTGGTAAAATACCTTTTACAGGTACATTTGCTAATTTTTCTACAGGTAGAGTTTATGATCAAATTCGTCAATCTGTAGCTTATTCTGGTAAAAATGTAAAAATTTGTGCATCGCATGCAGGAGTTACTTTAGGAGAAGATGGTGCAACACATCAAATTTTAGAAGATATTGGATTGATGAAAATGTTACCTGGAATGACCGTAATTAATCCTTGTGATTACAACCAAACCAAAGCAGCAACTATTGCCATTGCAGATTTTGATGGACCTGTTTATTTACGTTTTGGAAGACCAAAAGTCCCAGTTTTTATGCCTGCAGATGCTAAATTTGAAATTGGAAAAGGAATACAATTAACAGAAGGTTCAGATGTTACGATCGTTGCAACAGGTCATTTGGTTTGGGAGTCTTTACAAGCTGCAGAACAATTAGAAGCTGAAGGAATCTCTGCAGAGGTAATTAACATTCATACTATTAAACCTTTAGACGAAGCTATTATTTTAAAATCTGTGGCTAAAACAGGTTGTATTGTTACAGCAGAAGAACATAATATTATTGGAGGTTTAGGCGAAAGTGTTGCAAGAACATTGTCTTTAAACTTACCAACAGTACAAGAATTTATTGGTACTAACGATACTTTTGGAGAATCTGGAACTCCAGAACAATTGATGGCAAAATATGGTTTAGATGCAAAAGCGATTGTAAAAGCGGTTAAAAAAGTAATTTCAAGAAAAAGATAACGTTTATATAATTCAACAAATAAATTTAAATTATAAGAAAATGAAAAAAATAATGATATTCATGTTTTTGACTTTAGGTTTAAGTCAGATTACATATTCACAAATTGAGTTTGGATTGAAAGGAGGTTTAAACTATAATAATAATGGAGAAGGTTCCTTTAAAGATGCAACAAATAATATTGTTGCAGATGGTGCAAGCGCTAAAACTGGTTTTCATGCAGGTGTTTGGTTTAGAGGAGATATTCCATTAATTGGATTGTATTTAAGACCAGAAATAGTTTACACGCAAGTAAAAACAGAATTTGAGCAACAAGCGAATACAGAATCTTATTCTTTTAAAAAATTAGATGTTCCTGTTTTACTTGGTAAGAAATTTTTAGGTTTTGCAAATGCTTTTATAGGACCCTCTTTTCAATATATTTTAGACGATAACATTACTTTCGGAGGTTTATCAACAGATGATTTTGATAAATTCTCTGTGGGTTTACAAATGGGGTTTGGAGTAGAGTTTGGTAAATTAGGTATTGATGTAAGATGGGAAAGAGGATTATCTGAATCTGAAGCAAGATTTGCAAATACTTCTAGAGTTGATAATAGAACCAATCAAATTATTTTTGGTTTGTCTTTAGGTTTATAAAAATATAAAATAACTGAACAAAAAAAGCTCTTGAAAAATTTTCAAGAGCTTTTTTTGTGAATCTAAATTCCTGTTATTTTATATCAGGATTTAAATAATCTGGTAATGTTGGATTATTAGGATCGCTAAAATCGTTTGTTGGATCTCCATCATTATTGGCATCTTCATTTTTTGTAAGTATTCCATCACCATCATCATCTGTATCAAAAAAGTTTGGCAAACCATCTTCATCTGTATCATCATCAGTTACAATACCATTTCCATCTAAATCTTCTTTTATAGAGGGTACACCATCATTATCATGGTCTGTGTTTGGCACAATCGTTAACAAATCTATAGTAAACATTAAATTTAAATTTACTAAAGAACTACTATAATTTTGTGTGTTTGAAGAAGGATATCCTAATCCTGAAGGAATAAATATAATACCTTTACCTCCATTTAAAAAGGTTAATGGTCCGTTAAAAGGACCTCCATTTGCATCTTTCTTTAACTCTCCTCCCTTAAAATTCGTAAAACCATAAGTCCAACCACGAATAACAGAAGTTAAGTTAAACCAAATTCCTGTTGTGTTAGAATCGAATGGTGTATCATCGAAACCTGTTCCTCCAAAAGTAAATCCAGCATAATTTACAAAAACAGAATCTACTTTGGTTGGAAAACCTTTATCTGGATCTGGAGCATAATTTCCTTCTCTAATTACATAAACATAAAGTTTGTAGTCGATCTCATTTTCTGTAACATTCATCACTTTTAGCTTCGAATTTTCATCAAAAAGTGCTGTTTTTCCAGTTTCTAATTTTTTTACTGAATCTAAATTTGCATCATAGTAAAAGTTTTTTAAGAATTTAACTATAGAATCGTTATCAGATAAAGCTAAAGCCTCATGATCTATATTTGCAAAAGGGTTCACAAAAGCATTGTCATCACCACATGCATATAATACAACACTAAAAATTAATAGTGCAAATATGTTTTTTATTTTAGTCATATAACTTGTAAAAATTTAGGGCGCAATTTACCATTTTTATACCTTTGTAAAAAGACAAAAAGTATATTTTAACTTTTTTTATGAGAATCGATAAATTTTTATGGTGCATTCGTGTTTTTAAAACGCGCAGCATAGCAACTACTGCTTGTAAAAAGGGGCAAATTAAAATAGAAGATAAAAGTGTAAAACCATCTAAAGAAGTCTTTGGTGATGAATTAATTACCATAAGAAAAGACCAAATTAATTATAAATTAAAAGTTTTAGATTTACCTAGTAGCAGAGTTGGTGCAAAATTAGTAGATTTATACAGAAAAGATATTACACCAAAAGAAGAGTTCGAAAAAACCGAACTTTTAAAGTTTGCGAAAGATTATTATCGAAAAAAAGGTTCTGGTAGGCCCACTAAAAAAGACAGAAGAGATATTGAAGGCTATCAAGAAGATACTACAGAAAACATATGAAAGTAGAAAAAAACATTATTTTAAATGCAGTTCAAATTGATCAAAAAATAAAGAGAATTGCTTATCAAGTCTATGAAAGTAATAGTAGCGAAAAAGAGGTTATTGTAGCTGGTATTATTGGTAATGGCTATATTTTTGCAGAAAAATTAACCAAAGTACTTAAAGAGATTTCAACGTTAAGTGTAATTATTTGTAAGGTGAATATTAATAAGAAAAAACCACTAGAAAAAATCACAACTTCTCTAGAAATTGATGAATATAAAAATAAATCTCTTGTTTTAGTTGACGATGTTTTAAATTCTGGAACCACATTAATTTACGGCGTAAAGCATTTTTTAGAAGTTCCTTTAAAAAGATTTAAAACGGCTGTACTTGTAAATAGAAATCATAAAAAATACCCTGTAAAAGCAGATTTTAAAGGAATATCGTTATCAACTTCTACAAAAGAACATATTCAAGTGGAGTTTTCTGAAAAAGAATCTAAAGCTTATTTAGTGTAATAATTTTTTAATTTCTTTGGCTACCTTTTTTTTAGATTTATCATCTATTTTTACTTTCATTTTAGCTTGATCATAAAAGAACCTTCTTTCAAAAAGATGTTTTGCTACAAATTCTGGAATTTGATCATCACTTAAAGAGGCAATTAAAGGACGCTTACTTTTCTTTTTTATCAATCTTTTTACTAATGTTTTCAGGTTCCCTTCTAAATATATTGAAGTAACATATTCTTGATTGATTTCTTCCATATTGTTGGCATAACAAGGAGTTCCTCCACCTACAGAGAGAACAAAGTTTGTGTTTTTAGCAAGTATTTCTTTTAAGTATTTATTTTCTATCAATCTAAAGTAAATTTCTCCTTTATTTTTAAAAATATCTAAAATACTCGATTTCTCTTTTTCAATGATGTAATCGTCTAAATCTATGAATTCAATCGACATTTTTTTCGATAAACGTTTACCTATGCTAGATTTTCCAGAAGCCATATACCCTAATAACACTATTTTCATTCTCTGATATTTTTAAGCAAATATCGAGAAAATTTATTCAATTTTATATTTCTACTTCCATAGTTTGGTAGTATATTTACACCTTCCTAATTTAGACTTGGTAGCTCAGTTGGTAGAGCATCTCACTTTTAATGAGAGGGTCTTGGGTTCGAATCCCAACCAGGTCACAAAAAAGTTGAGCAATTTGCTTAACTTTTTTAGTTTAAAAGCGCACGTGGCGAAATTGGTAGACGCGCAGCCTTGAGGGGGCTGTAAACGTAAGTTTGTGGAAGTTCGAATCTTCTCGTGCGCACTTAAAAAAAATAACTTCTTCACAAAATATTAACCTTTGAATAAAGGATTATTATTAATTTTGTTTTTATGAAAAAAAATCTATTTATTTTGTGCTTACTTTTTTCTGTAAGTGCATTTTCTCAAAACGATAGTATTCCAATTAAAATACTAAAAGGACAAGTAATTCATGCTGACAATAATAGAGTTTTAAGTGCTGCTCATGTTTTGAATTTGAATACGGTGCAAGGAACTATAACGAATGAAAAAGGTTATTTTGAGTTGCCAACAAGGGTTAATGATACTATTTTAGTTTCTTATTTAGGTTTTTCTTCTATTAAGTTAAAAATTACCAACGATTTATTAAAAGGCAATGAACTGGAAATTGCATTGTTCGAAAAGCCAGAAGAAGTGAAAGAGGTAGTTATAAAATCTACCCAATTAATTGGTGTTTTGGAAATAGATGTTAAAATGGTGCCCAAAGATCGATTTACGAGAATTCATATTAATGGATTGCCACAAACTTATGAAGTTGGTAAGCCAGAAAAAAAGAACTTCTCCTCACCTATTGCAGCTTTATTTCAACCTGTAGACTTTTTATACAATCATTTTGGTAAAAAGCCAAAACAACTTAAGAAACTTCAAAAGCTAAAAAAAGAGGACGATTTACGTAAAATGTTGTCAGGTAAATTTGATAGGGAAGTAATGATGGAATATCTAGAAATGGATAGACAAGAATTAACAGAGTTGCTGACAGATTGTAATTACTCTGATTATTTTATTAAAAAAGCCTCTGATTTACAAATGATAGAAGCTGTTTTAGATTGTTATGAAAATTATAAAGCTTTGAAAAAAGGTAAGATTGAGCGCGATAAAATACCTGTTAAAAATTAAAATGAAAAGAGCCAAAAACAAAATTTGCTCTTGGCTCTAATCAACTATTAAAAACTAACTAATGCCAACTAAATATCTTTTAAAGATTCTAGTTGTATGCAAATAAGACGCATCACTATGCTTTAAGTTACATTTTTTTTTATCCTTTAACAGAAATTTAAGATTTGAAGTCTAAATAAAAAAAATCCAGCTTTTCAGCTGGATTTATGTTTTATAAAAATTAGGTATTCTTATTGATTTCCTAATATGATTGGCATTCCAGATTTACCAGAACCAATTACAACAACTTTACTATTTGTAGATTTAGCAAGTTCTAAAGTAGCACTAATTCCTTTTTCTTGTAAAATTTTATCTGTTAAAGATTCGCTCAAAATTTTATTTGCAACTGCTTTACCTTCTGCATCAATTTTTTGTCTTTCAGCTTCTTTCTTAGCTTTAGACAGTCTAAACTCGTATTCTAAAGATTCTTGCTCTTGCTTTAGTTTGGTTTCAATTGCTATTCTAATGGTACTTGGTAATTTAACATCTTCTACCAAAACTCTTTTTACCAATAAAAACTGACCTTTTAAAACATTCTGTACTTCATCTAAAATTTCTTGCTCAATAACATCTCTTTTACTTGAATACAATTGTTCTGGTGTATAACGCCCAACAACACTTCTTGCTGCTGCATTAATTGCTGGATCTAGCAATTCACGTTCATAATCTTCTCCTTTCGTTTTAATTAACAAACCTAAATTCGCAAATTCTGGTTCGTACCAAATTGTACCACTTACTTTAACTTCTAATCCGTTTACAGAAAGTACGTTCATTTCATCAGAAATAGATTGCTGACGCACTTTTCTAACAATCATTCTATTCCAAGGAGCTACAATATGAAAACCCTCACCATAAGATTTTTCTGTATTAATACCACTTCCTAAGGTTTCGAAAATTACACCACCTTCTCCAGGGCCTATTGTTACTGTAGACTTAGAGAATAAAATTATTACTGCGATTACAATTATAACAAGTAAAACTCCTCCTTTTGGGAATTTTATATCCATTTGATTATTTGCCATTTTTATTATTTTTTATTTTATCAAATTTACGACTTCTATTTATGAACAACAATGAATAACTCTTTTAAATTTTGCCATAATATTTTCTGATAAACCATTCTGAAGTAAATAAAATAATTATTAGTCCCAAAATCCATTTCCAATCAATTAAATTTTGCTCTTTTATAGATGATTTTTGAACCGTATAAAAAGTTTCATTTTCTAATAGTTCTTTGGTAAGTTCATCAGATTTATTTTTATAAAACAACTTCCCTCCTGTTTTGTCTGCTAGTTTTTGTAATTTTTCTATGTTAGCATTTGTAAATTGCTCTTCAATTTGATAATCGGTTATTTTAAATCTGCCATATTTGTTGATGTTTTGCCCAGAAACCGAAACTTGATAACTATAATCTCCTGAAGGCAGATTTTCTATTTCTGTTTGATAAGAATTATTTACCAAAGAAAAAGGGATTTTTAAAACCTCTTTCGTTTCAGAATTTGTTATAGAAATTTCTAAGAATGCTCTTGCATCAAATTGATAATTTTTATCGGTATAAAAAGCTGAAATATTTATAGTTGAGTTTGCAGGGTATAAACTTTCTGTATTCACTTCTAAACGATCTCGCTTCTTGTTAGATGCCAAATACTGTATCAAATTCCCTAAAAAATTATCAAAATCTTCAAATGAATTCGTGTTTAAAAAACTTGCTGCTCTCCATTTCCAAATTCCTTCTCCCAACAAAATGGCACTTTTTTGATTATTGACTTCTAAAGTTGATAATAAAGGTTGCTGTGTTCGAACTCCATTAATATTTTGAAAGATCAACGTTTGATGCTCTCTGGAAATATTTATTTCTCCAAATTTATCTTTCAAAGGTGGATAATTATCAAAACCAATATCTTCTTGTAAAAAAGTTAAAAATCTATCATTAAAAATGGCACTGTAATTTTCTGTTTGATTGATGGTGTTTTTTCGAAAACCTAATTGTTTTTCATTGATAAAATTCCAATCTGTATTTACACCAGAAATAAAGAAACAATTACTATTTTCTTGGTTTATCTGAGCTATTATTTTATCAAACTTGTTGTTTGGTTGATAGAGAATCGTTAATTGATAATCGTTTAATTGACCCTTAAAATCATCAACATTATAAATTTCTACTGAACGTTGTTTATTACTTTCTATCGATTTTTTTAGAGCACCCAAATCTGGATGCAACACTGAAGTAATCACTAAAACTTTTGTTTGTTCATCTATTACTTCAACAGAAAAACTTTTTGTGTTATTTCTAATATTTTTCTCATTTACAATTTTGGAAATTGAGGCTGTATAAAAGTGTAAACCTTCTTTATTAGAAGTTAAATTAGCAATAACTGTAGCCGATTTCTTTGTACCCGAAAAATCAACATTTTTTCTAAATACAGATTTCCCTTCACTAAAAATGTTTAATTGAGTAGAAACGCTCTCATTTCCCTCGAAATTTAAAATAATTTCAACAGGAAATTTATTTTTTATATAACTATATTTATTAACGTTTAATTGCGCAATTTTAGCATCTGTATATTTAGTAGTATCTCCAAACACTACAGGATATATAGGTTGCTTAGAACTTACAAACTCATAGTCCTGCCCTATAGTTTGGTTACCATCCGTTAATAAAATTATAGGAGAGATTTTATTTTTTTGGAGTTCGTTAATTCCGATAATCGCATTAGAAATATTAGTTTGAGTGTCCTTAAAAGAAAGTGTGTCTATGACTTTTAAAGAATTACCAAAACTAAATTTTTTGAAATAAAATTTAGTTTTTAACTCATTATTATTTTCCAGTTCATTTATAAATGCTTGTAAATTATTGCTTTCTTTAAAAAAAGAAATGGAATTAGAATTATCAACTAAAAGTGATAAAGTAGGTTTAATATCAGTTGTTTCTGTTTCGTTTATTTTAAGATTTATAAGTAATAAAAGTAATAAAAATAAACTTAAAGACTTTAAAACAAATAATATAGGTGTTGGTTTAATTTTATTTTTTAACCTAAAATAATACTGTAAATAAGCAACTGTTAAACTTAATAGCAATGCTAAAATAGCATAAACAATAAAATGTGTTTGCAATTTATTTAATTTTATTGCGAAAGATATACATATCGTTTTTAACAGAAAAACCTACAACGTTAAATGTTGTAGGTTACTAAAAAAAGGGTTTTATACTTAAGGGGTAATTTTAGAGGTTTAGACTTACTATCGTTTTATTTTTAGTCGGGCTTTTTCTTAATTTGAATGTGTTAAATAATGGTATTTTATGTCATTTTTTGAATAACTATTTACAATACCCATGCTTTTTAATTCATCAATATTATTATAAATTACTAATATTAATTGTGCATTGTTTACTCTCTTTAAAATTTCGAAACTCGTTAAATGTTCAGTTCTTAGAACCGAAATAACATCTTCTTGTAATTTAGTTAATTGTAAGGTTTCCATAGTATTAAGTTTTAACACTACAAAGATACAGCATCTATAAAGCTGTTTCTCTAAAAATTAGATATACGCAATGTTTGTGAAGATAAATGACATCTAAATATAGTCGAACTGAAGTTTCGAACTAAATAAAATACTATTAATTAACGGAATTGAAGCAGTTATGTAAGCATTCCACCATCTACAGAAAGAGTTTGACCTGTAATATAGGCACTCATATCTGATGCTAAAAACACACAAGCGTGTGCAATATCTTCTGGCTTACCTCCTCTTTTTAAAGGAATAGAATCTCGCCAACCTTGAACTACTTTTTCATCTAATTTGTCTGTCATTTCTGTTTCTATAAAACCAGGAGCAATTACATTGCTTCTCACATTTCTAGAACCTAATTCTAAAGCCACAGATTTGGAAAAACCAATAATACCTGCTTTTGAAGCTGCATAGTTTGTTTGACCTGCATTGCCTTTTAAACCAACAACAGAACTCATATTAATAATAGAACCACCTCTTTGTTTCATCATTGGTCGAATAACTGCTTTTGTTAAGTTAAAAACCGATTTTAGGTTTACTTCTATTACTTTATCAAAATCTTCTTCAGAAATACGCATTAACAAATTATCTTTGGTGATTCCTGCATTGTTTACTAAAATATCTATACTACCAAACTCTTTTAGAACTTCATTGGCCAATTCTTGTGCTGCATTAAAATCTGCTGCATTCGATTTATATCCTTTGGCAGAAACTCCAAATGCCTTTAATTCTTCTTCTAATTCATTTGCTGCTTCTACAGAAGAGCTATAAGTAAAGGCAACATTTGCGCCTTGTTTTGCGAATTCAATTGCAATTCCTCTACCTATTCCTCTTGTTGCTCCTGTAATTATTGCTGATTTGTTTTCTAGTAGTTTCATTAAGGTTTATTTTAATTTATTTTCAAATATAGTTTATTTCAATAAATTTTTATTTTAAATAGATAGTTCATTAATTTAAAAATTAAAATTTAATTTTATCTTATTAATTTTTAATACTTTAACCTTACTTAAACTAACCATAAAAAATTATGAAAAATTTTACTTTATTAACCTTGCTATTCATTTCACTTTTTGGATTCTCCCAATCTCAAACAGAAAGTTACAAAAACGCTTCTTCTAAGAATGGAAGTAATTATTTCGAAATCGTTTCTAAACAACGAATCGAATTTGAAAACTTAAAATCGTCCAAGAAATTAACCCTAAACGAAACAAAAGCGATAAAGCATTTTGAACGTTGGGCGTATTTTTGGAAAGATCGTGTAAATCCTGATGGATCATTTCCTTCTTCTTTAGAGGGATGGAAAAATGCTGGATTATTAAATGGAAAACAACCTAGTAATCCAAATAACTTTAGTGCTAAATCTGCTGAAGCTTGGGTTAATATTGGTCCGCAAGCAAATCCAAGTCCAAATGGATACCCAAATCCACCACAACTAGGCAGATTAAATGCATTTTGGAGATATGTAGATGCAGGAAATGCGAATAACAATGTTTTGATCGTTGGTTCACCAACAGGAGGTATTTGGAAATCAAACGATAATGGTGCAACTTGGTCTCCTAAATTTGACTCTTTTGCTGGAATTGGAATAACTGATATTAAAGGCTCGTCAAATTCTACAGGAAATGCAGGAGTTTTATACGCTACAACAGGTGATTATGATGCACAGGACAAATTAAATTCTATTGGTGTTTTTAAATCAACTGATATGGGTGATACTTGGACAGCTACAGGTTTAAATTACACGCTTAATAATGGAAAATTATTAGGCCATTTAGTTGTTTATGATGATAATACTGCTATTGTTGCTTCTGCAAATGACATTATGAGAACAACAGATGGTGGAACAAACTGGACAAGTGTATTTTCTCCTGGTGGACAAGATGTAAACTTTGGAAGAATGGCATCCAATGGAACAAACGTTGTTGCTACAGATGCTTTTGAAGGTATTTATTTTTCTACAGATAGTGGTGTTAATTGGACAGAATTACAAGCTCCTAACAATTCTGTTAAACATTCAGTTACTGTAGACGACTCTGGAGATTTTTATGTTCAAGGTGAAGATGGACAAGTAAAGAAATTAAATTTAACAGGTAATGGATCTTTATCAAATTATGGTGCTCTTATTCCAGACCCAAATGCTGAGCAAAAAGGCTATGATGCGCAAGGTGGTTATAATCAAACTCTGTTAAAAAAAGGCGACTTATTAATAAGTGGTTCTGTAAATGGCCAAGTTACAAGTAATGGAGGAAATACTTGGTACAATGCCTTAAATGGCTATAATACAAGTGCAAGTGAACCAGGAGTTTATATACATTCAGATCATCATCAAATGGGTTATCTTGATGCAGGATTATCTTTTTGGAGTGCTAATGATGGAGGTTTAGACTTTATAACTTTTACGAATTCTACAGATCAAAAACCAACTATTCAGTACAAATCAAATGGTGTTGTAGTAACTCAGATATATACTATTTCTATCAATCCTTCTGCTGCTGCAAGTGATGATTTTATGATGGCAAATCAAGACAATGATGGATTTAGTAAAGAAGCTGGGACTTGGGTTAGTGCAGCTGCAGGAGATGGAGTTTGTTCTGCTATAGATTATACAAATCCTGGAATTCGATATTTAGGAGGTACAAAAGGTTCTTTATCACGTTCAGATAATACTGGTTTTACAGGGAATCATAATGGTAATGCCCTACCAAAACCAGCAGATGCAGAATTTGTTTGGCCATTTAGTTTACATACAACAACTTCTACAATTGCTTTTGGTGGTTTTGATGATATGTACAAATCTACCAACATATCTACAACTACAAGTGAAAATGCTAGTGAAGTATGGACAAAATTAAATGCTGGTGTTGGAAATCCTGTTACTTTTGATAATCAAGGAGATTATATTGCAGTTGAAGGAACTACTGGAATTGCACGCTCTGTAAATGGAGGAAATTCTTGGACAGCAATGACACAACCAACAGGTCAATTAGCGAATTCTTTTTCTATTGATGCTGCTAGTGCTTCAGGCAATACAATCTATGCTTCAGTGAAAGCTTATAATGATGGAAACAAAGTTTTTAAATCTACTGATGGAGGATCTACATGGACAAACATATCTGGAGATTTACCAAATATACTTATAAAGAAGATTCTTTTTAAGCAAAACCAATCATCAGAAATACTTTTTGCAGGCACAGAATTAGGTGTTTATTTTTCTATTAACGGAGGAACAAACTGGAGTAAATTAGGAAATAACTTGCCTAATGTAATTGTGAATGATATGAAAATTAACTATCTAAATGACAAATTATATGTTGGTACTTTTGGTAGAGGAATGTGGGAAATTAATATTGCAAACTCAACTTTAGGAACTAATGAAGCTAGTTTTGATGTTAAACCAGTTATATACCCAAATCCTGTTAGTGGAAATGTTTTAAATATTCGTTTAAGCAAAATGGAAGCTAATTCTAATTACGTAATATATAATGTTGTTGGTGGTGTGATTTCTAGAGGAACTTTTAATAAAATAGAGAACAATGTTAATTTAAATAGTTTCTCTAAAGGAATGTATATTATAAAAATTAATGAAGGTAATAAAGTATTTAACCATAAATTCATTATAAAATAAATGACTAAATTTAAAAGTGAATTTTTACTTTTAGGATTAACTTTTGTACTGCTATCTTGTAACAGCGTAAAAGTTTTAGTATCGGAAAAAAGCACTATTTCACCTGGTGTTTCAACTGCGAAACCTTATTACAAATACGCTATACAGGTTTCAAGTAAAAAAGAAATTGAGTTTTTAGAAATAAAAATAAATAATACTGAATCATTTAAAAAGTTTTCGGTAGTAAATTTAGCAACTAAAGAACAAGGTGAAAATGATAAAAAATATCCTAAAGGAACTTACACATTATTTTTCTTTACCGAAAAAAAATCTAATATTTTAAAGGATGAATTAGAAATTACTTACAAAAATAATGATGATAAAATATTTACTTTGCAATCTAAAATAGATACTTTGGCTGATTTTCAACTCAGGTAAATATACATCTAAATAAAAAAAATAAAATCTCGTAAAACAATTTAGTTTTACGAGATTTTTTATTGAATACTATTTAAGATATATTCTATCTTAATACTTTTGCCACCATTTCTCCAATTTTAGCTGGTGAACTAACTACATGAACACCATTTTCTGCTAAAATTTTCATTTTTGCTTGAGCTGTATCATCTGCTCCACCAACAATAGCTCCTGCATGTCCCATTGTTCTTCCTGCAGGTGCAGTTTGTCCTGCAATAAAACCTACTACAGGTTTTCTGTTTCCATCAGCTTTAATCCATTGTGCAGCTTCTGCCTCTAAGTTTCCTCCAATTTCACCAATCATAACAATTGCCTCAGTTTCTGGATCGTTCATTAACATTTCTACAGCTTCTTTTGTAGTTGTTCCAATAATTGGATCACCTCCAATACCAATTGCAGTTGTTATTCCAAAACCTTGTTTTACAACTTGGTCTGCAGCTTCATACGTTAATGTTCCTGATTTTGAAACAATACCTACTCTACCTTTTTTAAAGATAAAACCTGGCATAATACCAACTTTAGCTTCGCCTGGAGTAATAACTCCTGGACAATTTGGTCCAATTAATCTACACTCTTTATTTGCTATATAAGCTTTTACTTTTACCATGTCTGCTGTAGGAATACCTTCTGTAATACAAATAATTACTTTTATTCCTGCATCTGCAGATTCCATAATTGCATCAGCAGCAAAAGCTGGTGGTACAAAAATAATTGAAGTATCTGCTGCTACTTTTTCTACAGCTTCAACTACAGTATTAAAAACAGGTTTCCCTAAGTGCTCTTGACCTCCTTTACCTGGAGTTACACCACCAACAACATTGGTTCCATAATCAATCATTTGACCAGCGTGAAAGGTACCTTCACTTCCTGTAAAACCTTGTACAATAAT
This sequence comes from Polaribacter sp., assembly GCF_049276715.1. GTDB lineage: Bacteria > Bacteroidota > Bacteroidia > Flavobacteriales > Flavobacteriaceae > Polaribacter. The sequence continues at coordinate 17,380 of NZ_JBASWY010000056.1, read as the reverse complement.
TTTTGAATCTTTATTTACTAGAACACTCATTGTTGTTTGTTTTTTATTCCTTTTCCTTTCAGATTTTTCCTTCTGGGAAATAACATGGAATTTGATTTAATTTATTTTGCAAAAATAGTTCTTTGTTCTTTTTTAAAAAAGTGAATGTTAAGAATTATTTTTATCATTTAATATTCTTTTTATTCCTGCTAATTCTTTTAATTTTTCTCTGGCTTCAGATGCAGGGCTTCCAAAATATGACATTCCTCCTGCAAGAGATTTACTAATTCCAGACTGTGCTAAAATTATAGCTTTGGCGCCTATTGTAATTCCACTTGTCATTCCTACTTGTCCCCAAATAGTTACTTCATCTTCTATAATTACACAACCTGCAATTCCTGTTTGAGATGCGATTAAGCACTTTTTGCCAATAACTGTATCATGTCCAACTTGTACTTGATTGTCTATTTTTGTTCCAGCTTTCACAGTTGTATCACCTGTAACTCCCTTATCAATCGTGCAAGAAGCACCAATATCTACATTATCTTCTATAACAACTCTTCCACCTGAAATCAATTTATCGAAACCTTCTGGTCGCTTTTTGTAATAAAAAGCATCTGCTCCTAAAACTGTATTTGCATGAATTGTTACATTATTTCCTATAACTGTATTATCATAAATAGTTACGTTTGGATGTATTAGACAGTTTTTACCAATAACTACACTGTTTCCAATAAATACATTTGGCTGTAAAACAGTACCTTCACCTATATTGGCGGTTTCAGAAATACTTACTTTAGATGATACAAAAGGGTTAAAATGATTTGTAATTTTATTAAACTCTCTGAAAGGATCATCTGAAATTAACAATGATTTTCCTTCTGGACATTTTACTTCTTTGTTAATTAAAATGGTTGTTGCAGAAGAATTTAAAGCTTTATCATAATATTTAGGATGATCTACAAAAACGATATCTCCTTTTTCTACAACATGAATTTCATTGATTCCTAATATTTCAAAATCATCATTACCAACAAAATCAAGATTTAAAAGGGTTGCTATTTCTAAAAGGGTTTTTGGAGTTTTGAATTTCATTTTCTAATTAACTTAACGCTTACGAATTACTCTTTAATACGTTCTTGATAGGTTCCTTTTGCAGTTTCTATTTTTATTTTATCACCTTCATTTATAAATAAAGGCACATTAACTTCTGCCCCAGTTTCTACTGTGGCTGGTTTTGTTGCATTGGTTGCAGTATTTCCTTTAATTCCTGGTTCTGTGTGTGTTACTTCTAAAATTACACTTTGAGGCATTTCTACAGAAAGTGGCATGTTATTTTCTGAGTTGATAATAATAGTAACTATTTCTCCTTCCTTCATTAACTTTGGAGTATCTAAAGCTGCTTCTAATAATCGAATTTGAGTATAATCTGCTTCATTCATAAAATGATAAAACTCACCATCATTATATAAATATTGAAACTTATGTGTTTCTACTCGAACATCATCAATTTTTCTACCTGCAGGAAACGTATTATCTATTAATTTTCCATTAGTAACACTTTTTAATTTTGTTCTTACAAATGCTGGACCTTTTCCTGGTTTTACATGTAAAAACTCTATAATTTTATAAATATCGTTATTGTATCTAATGCACAATCCGTTTCTAATATCTGATGTTGTTGCCATTTATCTTGTTGACTTTAAAATTTTATTTTTGATTGATGTATTTCTAAGAAAGAACTTACCCAGCTTTGTAGTAACCTTTCATAATACCTCTATGAGAATCTTTTATAAACTGAATAATTTCATCACGTTCTGGAGTAGCTTGCATCTCTGCTTCTATAATATCTATAGCTTGTGAGTTATTATAATTTCTTTGAAATAGAGTTCTATAAATCTCTTGTATTTCTCTAATTTTTTCTGAGCTAAAACCCCTTCTTCTTAAACCTACAGAATTTATGCCAACATAAGATAAAGGTTCTCTAGCTGCTTTTACATAAGGAGGTACATCTTTACGAACTAAAGAGCCACCTGTTACAAAAGCGTGACTGCCAACCGAAGCAAATTGATGAACAGCAACCATACCTGCTAAAACAACATTATCGCCAATTGTAACATGACCTGCTAAGGTTGTGTTATTAGAAAAAATACAACTATTACCTACTAAACAATCGTGTGCAATATGGCAATATGCCATTATTAAACAATTATTACCAATAACAGTTTTCATTCTATCTTTTGTACCTCTGTTAATGGTAACACATTCTCTAATAGTAACATTGTCTCCAATTTCTACAATAGATTCTTCGTCATCGAATTTTAAATCTTGAGGAATTGCAGAAATGACTGATCCAGGAAAAATTCTACAATTTTGTCCTATTCTTGCGCCTTCCATAATTGTTACGTTAGAACCTATCCAAGTTCCTGAACCAATAACAACATTACTATGTATTGTAGTAAAAGGTTCTATTACAACATTTCTTGCAATTTTCGCTTGGGGATGAACGTACGCTAAAGGCTGATTCATAGTTATTTAATTTTAGAAATTTGTGCCATTAATTCTGCTTCTGCCACTAATCTACCATGTGCATAAGCATACGCTTGCATATGACAAATTCCTCTTCTGATTGGTGTAATAAGCTCTGCCTTAAAAATTAAAGTATCTCCAGGCAAAACTTTTTGCTTGAATTTTACATTATCCATTTTCATGAAATAGGTTAAATAGTTTTCTGGATCTGGTACTGTGCTCAAAACTAAAACTCCTCCACATTGTGCCATTGCTTCTACTTGTAAAACTCCTGGCATTACTGGAGATCCTGGAAAATGCCCCATAAAGAAATTTTCATTCATTGTAACATTTTTCATCCCAACCACATGTTTATCTGATAGCTCTATAATTCTATCTATCATTAAAAAAGGAGGTCTATGAGGAAGAATGTCCATAATTTGATGAATATCTAACAAAGGAGGTAAATTTAAATCGAAATGAGGAACATTATTTCTTTTTTCGGCCTTTATAATTTTAGCTAATTTTTTTGCAAATTGGGTATTTACTAAATGCCCTGGTTTATTTGCAATAACCTTACCTCTAATTCTTGTTCCTACTAAAGCTAAATCACCAATAACATCTAATAATTTATGGCGAGCAGCTTCGTTAGCCCAATGTAAATTTAAGTTGTCTAAGATTCCATTTGGTTTTATGGAAATATTCTCTTTTTTAAAGGCTTTTTTTAATTTTATCATTGTGCTTTCAGATAATTCTTTATCTACATACACAATTGCATTATTTAAATCTCCACCTTTAATAAGGTCATTTTCTAACAACATTTCTATTTCGTGCAAAAAGCTAAAAGTTCTAGCATCTGCGATTTCATTTTTAAAATCAGAAATATGATTTAAAGTAGCATTCTGCGTTCCTAAGATTTTAGTGCCAAAATCTACCATTGTTGTTACTTGATATTCGTCTGAAGGCATTAAAATAATTTCACTGCCTGTAGTTTCATCTTTATAAGAAATAATTTCTTTAACAACATATTCTTCGATATCTGCATCTTGTTCTTGTATACCTGCTTTTTCTAAAGCCTCTACAAAATATTTTGATGAACCATCCATAATTGGTGGTTCAGAAGCATTTAATTCTATCAATAAATTATCAATATCTAAACCAACAGCTGCAGCTAAAACGTGCTCTGATGTTTGTACTTGTACTCCTCTTTTTTCTAGATTTGTACCTCTTTGCGTGTTTACTACGTATTCTGCAATAGCCTCTATAGTAGGTTTACCTTCTAAATCAACTCTTACAAAAGCAAAACCGTGGTTTACTGGAGCTGGTTTTAAAGTCATCGAAACTGTATTCCCTGTATGTAAACCTACACCAGATAAAGTAATTTCTGATTTTATCGTTTTTTGTTTTTTACTCATATTTTTTGATTGTTCTTATCAAATTCTTTCTCTAATTTACTTAATGATGATGCCATTTTTGGTAAATTTCTAAAATAAACATAACTTTTATTAAAGTCTGAATAGCCAAATGCTGGTGTTCCTTGAACAACATCGTTATCTTTTAAATTTTTTGAGATTCCAGATTGGGCTTGAATTCGAACTCCATTGCCAATTACAATATGCCCAACAATTCCAACTTGCCCTCCAATCATACAATTTTCTCCTATTTTAGTAGAACCTGCAATCCCTGTTTGAGCAGCAATAACCGTATTTTTGCCAACTTCTACATTATGCGCTATTTGTATTTGATTGTCTAATTTTACGCCTCTTCTAATAATTGTAGAACCTAAAGTAGCTCTGTCTATTGTAGAACCAGAACCAATATCTACATGATCTTCAATAATTACATTTCCTATTTGAGGAATGGCTATATATTCTCCTTTTTCATTTGGGGCGAACCCAAATCCATCTGAACCAATAATACAACCCGAATGAATTTTACAGTAATTTCCTATTTGTGATTCTGAATAAATTTTAACGCCCGAAAAAATAATACAATTATTACCAATTACAGTGTTATCACCTATGTAACAATTTGGATAAATTTTTACATTATTCCCAATAGTTACGTTTTCTCCAATATAAGTGAATGCTCCTATATACTCGTTTTCTCCAATTTTTGAAGATTCTGCTATAAAATTTGGCACTTCTCTACCAAGTTTATTGTTCTTAACTTCGTTATAAAACTCTAACAACTTAGAAAAAGATTTATAGGCATTCTCTACTTTTATAAGTGTTGTATTTACCTTTTTCTCTAATTCAAAATCCTTGTTAACAATAGCTACAGAGGCATTTGTTGTATATAAATACGGATTGTATTTAGGATTAGACAAAAAAGTTAAAGATCCTTTTTTACCTTCCTCTATTTTCGATAGTCTAGAAACTTCTTCATCAGGATTCCCAACTACTTCACCTTCTAAAATATCTGCTATTTGTTGTGCTGTAAATTTCATCAAAAGCAAAAGTATAAAAATTATAGGTATTTGGCTAATATCATTTTACTTTGGATAGCAAATAAAATGTTTTATGACCGGTTTTGTTAGCGCTTGTATATTTAGTTGATCTGATGCTTTGGCAATATCTTTTAATTTCCCCTTTTTATTTAAAATTAAAATAGGCTTTTTACTATTGTAAGCATGGTTTTTAATTTCTTGGGAAAAGACAAAATAGTTGGTTTCGACTTCTGAAAGTTCTAATTTTTTTGAAAATTTATTTATTTTTTCTTTTAGTTGATTTTCTGTGAACGGTTCCTTTTGAATTTCAATTCTTAATAATTTTCTGTCAATAATCATTTTTGATAAAGAGGATAGCACTTTGTCTTCGTGTGAAGTCCATTCTTTTATAGCTGATAAAATATCGTAATCGTCTAATTTAGAGAACATTTCCAAAGTTTCATCCGTAAAATTATTTTGATTTATTTGGTTGTATAAAAAATAATTTAATGCTGAACTCGAAAATAACTTCTCCCCTTTTTCAGCCAATTCTTTTACTCTCTTTAAAAGATTTACAATTATATTTTCTGCAACCAAACTTGTTTTATGCAAATACACCTGCCAATACATTAATCTTCTGGCAATTAGAAATTTTTCTACAGAGTAAATTCCTTTTTGTTCTATAACTAATTCATCGTCTTTTACATTCATCATCACAATTAATCTGTCTGATGAAATATTGCCTTCTGTAACCCCTGTGTAAAAACTATCTCTTTTTAAATAATCCAATCTATCAATATCTAACTGACTAGAAATTAACTGACATAAAAATTTTCGGTGATATTTTCCTTCAAAAATTTTAATTGCCAAACCTAATTCTCCATTAAATTCATCATTTAACTTTTTCATGAATTTTAAAGAGATCTCTTCATGAGAAACACCACCAACAATGCTATGTTCTAAAGCATGAGAATAGGCTCCATGACCAATATCGTGCAACAAAATCGCAATACATAATGCCTTTTCTTCTTCCTTAGAAATTTCTACACCTTTAAAAATCAATACTCTAATTGCTTTTTGCATTAAATGCATGCAACCTAAAGCGTGATGAAATCTTGTATGATTTGCCCCTGGATATACCAAATTAGAGAGCCCCATTTGAGAAATTCTTCTTAATCTCTGAAAATAAGGATGTTCTATGATATCAAAAATTAAAGAGTTGGGTATTTGAATAAATCCGTAAATAGGATCGTTTAATATTTTTAATTTGTTGGGTGCTTTCTTTTTCAAAAGATAAAATTTATCTAAATATTATGCATGCAAAATACAATTTTTATCATCAGGAATTCAAAAATTAATTTGAGAAAAATATTTTATGATTAAAATAAAATTGGCAATACTTTATAATTTCTAAAGCTTTAAGAATATAACAAATTGGTATTTTTAGCGTTAAAACTTAAAACAAATATATGAGCAGCATACAGATTTTATGGGTTGATGACGAAATTGAATTATTAAAACCACATATTCTTTTTCTAGAGCGTAAAAATTATACTGTAACAAGTTGTACAAACGGTGCTGATGCTATTGATTTGGTGAGAAATAAAAACTTTGACATTGTTTTTTTAGACGAAAACATGCCAGGTTTAACAGGTTTGGAGACACTTTCGGAAATAAAACAAAAACAGTCGAATTTGCCTGTTGTTATGATTACCAAAAGCGAAGAAGAATACATAATGGAAGAAGCCATTGGCTCTAAAATTGCGGATTATTTGATTAAACCAGTAAATCCAAGTCAGATTTTGTTGAGTTTAAAAAAGAATTTAGATCATTCACGTTTGGTATCAGAAAAAACAACTTCTAGTTACCAACAAGAATTTAGAAAAATTTCTATGGATTTGGCTATGGTTAATTCTTATGAAGAATGGATTGACTTATACAAGAAATTAATTCATTGGGAGTTGGAATTGGAAAATATTAGTGATCCAGGAATGTTAGGCATTTTAGAAAGTCAGAAGCAAGAAGCGAATAGTCAGTTTTTTAAATTTATCAAAAAGAATTATGAAGATTTTTTAACCTCTAATGATAAACCTACTTTTTCGCATACTTTATTTAAAGATTATGTAGTGCCTCAGTTAAGCAAAGAACAAGGTGTTTTATGGATTGTGATTGATAATTTAAGATACGACCAATACAGAGTTTTAGAACCGCTCATCAACAATCATTATAAAAAAGAAGAAGAATACACCTACTTTTCTATTTTACCAACTGCCACACAATATGCAAGAAATGCAATTTTTTCTGGGTTGATGCCTTCAGAAATGGAAAAACGCCATCCTAATTATTGGAAAAATGATACAGATGAAGGTGGAATGAATTTATATGAAAACGAGTTTTTAACCAATCAAATTAAAAGATTAGGGTTAAACATTAAACACGAATATTATAAAATATCTTCTTTAAAAAGCGGAAAGGAATTGGCAGATAATTTTAATGGAACCAAACAAAACAACTTAACTGCAATCGTTTATAATTTTGTTGATATTCTTTCGCATTCTAAAACAGAAATGGAAGTTATTAAAGAATTGGCTGGTGATGATAAAGCTTATAGAAGTTTAACTTTAAGCTGGTTTAAAAACTCACCTTTGTTTGAAATTATTCAAAAAGCTCAAGCTTTAGGACAAAAATTAATTATTACTACAGACCATGGAACTATTAGTTGTAAAAACCCAACCAAGGTAATTGGCGATAAAAATATCAGTTCTAATTTGCGTTACAAAACAGGTAGAAGTTTAACTTACGAAGAAAAAGATGTGTATGCAGTTCGAAACCCAAAAGATATATTTTTACCAACTGTAGCCATGAATAGTCCTTTTATTTTTGCCAAAGAAGATTTATTTTTTGCCTATCCAAACAACTTTAATCACTTTGTAAAATATTATAAAAACACTTATCAACATGGAGGGGTTTCTTTAGAAGAAATGATTATTCCTTGTGCTGTTTATAGCCCGAAATAAAAAGTTGGCAGTATTTAGTTATCAGTAGGCAGTCAGTAATTTAATAATTTGAAGCTATTTCCAGCTTTCAGCACTCGCTTTTTTGCCTAAAAAAGGCAAAAAGAGCTCAAACAAATGCTTCAATCTGGGCTAAACTTGTTTGCAAACTTAATTTATTTACTCAAGCTATTTTCACTCACAAAAACTATGTTTTCTATTGTTTCTATGTGGTCAAAATTTTAATTAAATGAAAAAACGAATTATATTTTTACTTTTTATATCTTTAATAGATATAAGTTTTTCTCAAACTAATATTGATAAACTATCAAGCGTTGCTTTAGAATTAACAGAAGAAAAAGTTGTTTACGACCCAAATTATTTTTCTATTGATTATCCAAATGGAGATGTGCCAAAAGGAAAAGGTGTTTGTACTGATGTAATTATAAGAGCTTACAGAAAATTAGGAATCGATTTGCAGAAAGAAGTTCATGAGGATATGAAAGCTAATTTTAATCTATATCCAAAAATCTGGGGATTAAAAAAAACGGATAAAAATATAGATCACAGAAGAGTGCCTAATTTAATGACTTTTTTCTCTAGAAAAGGAACTGTAAAATCCATCACAAAAAATCCTGATGATTATAAACCTGGAGATATTATTTGCTGGAATTTAGGAGGCGCAATTACACATACAGGAATTGTGGTTAATAAAAAATCTAAGGATAATAAACGATTTCTAATTGTTCATAACATTGGTGCTGGTCAAGTTTTAGAAGATTGTTTGTTTTCTTTTAAGATTATTGGGCATTATCGTTTTAAAAACTAAATATTAAGTTTTAGTTTTTAAATTCTTCACTATTTTTGCACAATGAATACAAACTATTCTTTAAATGAATTGCCTAAAATTGCAACTGCAATTATTGCATCCGTAGAAAATAAAACCTTGCTTTTTTATGGAGAAATGGGTGCAGGAAAAACAACACTTATTAAAGAAATCTGTAAGCAATTAGAGGTTTTAGACACTATCTCCTCTCCTACTTTTTCTTTGGTAAATGAATATCAAACAAAAAATAATGAAAAAGTTTTTCATTTTGATTTCTATAGAATAGAAAATGAAGAAGAGGCTTTAGATATGGGAATTGATGACTATTTTTACAATAATGATTGGTGTTTCATTGAGTGGCCAGAAAATATCAAAAATTTATTACCTTTAGATGTTGTAGAAATTCATCTTACAATTTTAGATGATGGAACAAGAAATATTCAACTAAAATAAAACTCATGAGTCAATTTTCTCCTTTTAGTAAAGAAGAATTATTACCACAAGCAGAAATGTTAGAGGTTCAAAAGAAAAAAGGAGAACTATTTATAGGTTTGCCTAAAGAAACTTATTTAGGAGAAAAACGTGTTTGTTTAACGCCAGATGCAGTAACTGCAATCACTGCTCAAGGTCATAGAATAGTTTTAGAAACAGGTGCTGGAGATGGTTCTAATTTTACAGACAAAGAGTATTCTGAAGCTGGCGCAAAAATTTCTTACAATGTAGAAGAAGCTTTTAAATGTAATATTATTTTAAAAGTTGCGCCTCCAACTGAAGAAGAGCTCGAATATATCAATCCGCAAACTACTTTAATTTCTTCGCTACAATTAAAAACACAAACTAAAGAATATTTCGAAATTCTTGCAAAAAAAAGAATTACAGCTGTTGCTTTCGATTATATAAAAGACGAACACAACACCTACCCAATTGTAAAATCTTTAAGTGAAATAGCAGGCATTGCCTCTATTTTAATTGCTGGTGAATTAATGAGTGGTGTGAACAAAGGTAATGGTTTGTTGCTTGGTAATATTGGTGGTGTGCCTCCTTCTAGCGTTGTTATTTTTGGGGCAGGAACTGTTGGAGAATATGCTGCTAAAACAGCTTTGGGTTTAGGAGCTAGAGTGAAGGTTTTCGATAATTCGATTTCTAAATTAAGAAAATTACAAGATTGTTTACATGCACCCATTTATACTTCTACCATTCAACCTAAATCAATATCTAAAGCATTAATGAGATGTGATGTTGCCATTGGCGCAATTAGAGGGAAAAATAGATCGCCCATTTGTGCCACAGAAACCATGGTAGAAACCATGAAAGAAGGTGCAGTTATAGTTGATGTAAGTATAGACAGAGGTGGTTGTTTCGAAACTTCTAATGTAACTTCGCATAACGAACCTACCTTTGTAAAACATGGTGTAATTCATTATTGTGTACCAAATATACCTTCTAGATATGCCAGAACTGCCTCTGTTTCTATAAGCAATATTTTTACACCTTATTTATTAAATATTGCTGATGAAGGAGGTTTTGAAAACGCAGCACGTTTTGATAAAAGCTTAAGAAATGGGATGTATTTTTATCACGGAATTTTAACTAATAAAACTGTGGCAGATTGGTTTGATATTCCTTACAGAGATATTAATTTGTTGATATTGTAATAAATTTTCTAAGTAAACTCATTCGAAAACTATTTCTTAAATACCTTAAAATTCCGACTCTAAAATCTTAATTTTGCACTTCAAATTTTTACAATGTTAATTAAAAGAATAGGTTATTTTTTAGTGGGTGTTTCCATAAGTTCTGTTGGCGTATATTTTTTCTGGCAAAAGAAAAATGCAACATTCGATTATGGAATGGATTCAAGAACTTTAAAAAGTATCAGAGTTAAAGAACGTTTTTTTTCTGAGGATGCAAAAAAAGTAATGCTGAATTCGAATATTGATTCCACAAAAATTTCTACGATTTTATATACAGGTGATGTAGATTTTGGTAAAAGTGAACCTAGAAAAGAACCTTGTGCTGAATACTATATTACTGGAAATAGAGAGTTAAAAAACGTTAGTTTGTATGTTTCTAGATGCGATTCTGCAGCAACAATTCAGAAAATAATTATTGAATAATTATAGCGCTTAACATCAATAAGTTTACATTTCTTTTGATGAAAAAAGAGAAACTCACCCACACCAAATCTTAAAATATTATCATTATTTTTACGGATATGAAAAAAATGGTTGTTTTAACAGGCGCAGGTATTTCTGCAGAAAGTGGCATACAAACTTTTAGAGATGCAGATGGTTTATGGGAAGGTTATGATGTTATGAAAGTTGCTTCTCCCAGAGGTTTTGCAAAAAATCCAGCATTGGTTTTAGATTTTTACAATCAACGAAGAAAACAGTTGCTAGAGGTTGCACCTAACAAAGCACATTTTAATTTAGTGGAATTGGAGAAAAATTATGATGTAGAAATCATCACCCAAAATATTGATAATTTGCACGAAAGAGCTGGCAGTAAAAAAGTAACCCATTTGCATGGAGAGCTTTTAAAAGTGAGAAGTACTGTTGATGAAACTATAGTTTTAGATTGGGAAAAAGATTTAATTTTAGGAGATTTATGTAAAAAGAAAAGTCAACTGAGACCTCATATTGTTTGGTTTGGAGAAATGGTACCCATGTTAGAAAAAGCCATTGAAATTACTGAAAAAGCAGACATTCTAGTAATTATTGGCACTTCTATGCAAGTTTATCCTGCAGCAAGTTTAGTAGATTTTATAAAACCAAAAACACCCATTTATTTTATAGATCCAAAACCTTTTGTTTCTAAAAATGCATTTCTTAATTTAACTATTATAGATCATGTTGCAAGTACAGGAACAGAAGAATTGAAAAAAATATTACTTAATACTTAATATTTTTGGCTAATTAAGCTGAAAATGATCATAAATTTCTTTGCATCCCCCACCAACAATATAGGAATTTTTCTTTTTAGAACTTGCCAAGTTAATTAAATGCTCGATTGCATTTAATCCATTTTTATCGATTTCATTGGTATTTTCGATATTTAAGGTTACCTTCTTTTTTTTATCAATTTTCTTGGTAAAATAGTTTAAAAGCAAAGTTATATCAGGTGTATTAACGCTTCCTTTTAAATGGTAAACATTTTTCTGTTTAGAGATTTCTAGGGACTTGATTTAGGTTTTTAGAGGTGAATTTATTTTTATCAAAAAGATTTTTCTTGTTGCTAAAAAAACTAATGCACTAAATTTAAATTAAATCGATTTAAATTTATTCTATATGGTTTAATATCTCATGCACAGAATACACACTTCGTAATAAAACTCTTTCATTTTTTTTTGTAGATAAATCTTCATTGAAAAACGTTAATATTCTGTCTATTAACTTTGGACTACTAATATTTTTTGGTTCAGTATGAATAATTAATTGCACGTTTTCCTTATTTGATAAAAACCGTACACCCGCTTTTACAGCAAAAATAGATGCCTTTTCTTTTCTTAAATTTAAGATAGAAAAATCAGAGGATGGAGATTCACTTAATTCCGTTAGAAGATTAAATACTTTATCATGATTGCCATTGTTTACAAAACATATCTTAATTTTTTGGTTAAAAAATGATTTAAAAATATCGGCATTGGTCATATGAACATCGTTCTTTCCAAAAATAACGATTAATCCTTTTTTCATCTTAAACTTCTTTAATACTATTTAACTCAAAAAAATTTGCTTCCATAGACTTGTTCACCCTTTCTGATAAAGAAGTATTCTTTTTACTTCTATAATGCATAGCTATTTGCCCTAATTGACCAATAATCTTCACAGAATCTTTCATAGATAATTTAGAACCATCTGCGTGTATCCATCTTTTTAATGGTTGTTCGCATAACATTTCTTTCGCTTTCTCTAAACCAAAATGTAAGGTTATTCTTCTAAAAATTTCTACATCAAAAATCCATTGAGTTACAAATTTTTTAGCAAATGAAATTTCAATTACATCTTTATGAAATATTTTTGCACCACATTGTGTGTCTTTAAAATCCATTTTTAGAATCTTTCTGATAATAAAATTAATAGACAAACTAATTATTTTTCTTGCAGATTCTTTCGTAATATCTGCACCCATTCTGCTAATTCTAGAACCACTAACAATCTTATAATTTGAGTTTTCTATGGTTGAAACTAAATCATCGAAATCTGTTAAATCTGTAGATAAATCTGCGTCTAAAAATCCGATGTAATCTAAGTCTTCTTGTTTTGCCATGTATAACATTCCTTGTCTTACAGCTTCTGCTTTTCCACCGTTTTTTTCACAATCATACACTGTAATAAAATCTTCTCTACCTTTTCTTAAATTGTTTAAAACTTCTAAAGTTTTGTCTTTACTTCCATCATTTACAAAGCATAAATGATATCCAGAATTCTTATCAATAAAATCTGTGAACTCCTTACTTAACAATCTAGTTTCTTCATTATAACAAGGAATTACCACTCCAACACATCTTTGTTGTATAATTAAATCTTTATTAATTACTGTTTTAGTATCAGAAACTGGAACACCAATTAATCTTTTTACTCTTGCACAAACCTCTACTAAACTTAAAGGTTTTTTCATATAGTCATTTATGCCTAAATCAAACCCTTCTGTAATTATATCATCATCTGTATTGCCAGATAAAACCATAATTGGTGTAGACGATTTTTTTGTTTCGCGAATATATTTTACCACTTCCATACCAGAAATCATTGGCATGTTTATGTCTACAATAACCAAATCTGGTTGAAAAGAATTGTATAATTCAATTCCTTTATTTGCATTGGTTTCTGTTAATACTTCATAACCCAATTCTTTCAATCTGCTTGCTAAAGGAATTAAAACTAATTTTTGATCATCTATTGCTAATACTTTCATAATGGTTGTTTTTAATGCTTAAATACAGGTCAAAAGTAGTTTTGTTTTAGAAATTAAATCTTTGAATACGCTTTAAACGAAGTTTTGTTTAGACGAATGGAAGTTTTGTGAAGTCAAATAAAATTTTGAGCATCATTTAAAAGATTTATATTTACAATATAGAAAAAGTTTGAAATCTTATATGAAAGAAACTTCCAATAAATACCTAATTTCTGCGCTACTTTTAGGTCTTGCTTTTCATGGAAGTACCATCTTTTTTACATTAGAAACTACTTATGATGCTTTAATTCATTTGTTTTTTGCAGATCATTATGCAAATAGCTGGTTCGAGCCTTGGAACTTTAAATGGTATACTGGTTTTACAGTAATGAGTTATCCTCCTTTAGTTCATCAATCTATTGCAGCATTATCATTAATTGGAGGTTTAAAATTTGGATTGTTTTCTGTTGCCATCATTGCAATCATTTTATTTATTACAGGCGTATATCGTTTTTCTTTGCTAATGACCGCTAATAGAACTGCTGCTGGTTATGCTGCTCTTTTAGCTGTTTTTTCATCCTCTTTTGTAGAAACGTTACATATTTTTGGACAACTGCCCAGTATTGTAGGAATTTCTGTTTTAATGCATGCTTTGCCAGAAATCTATCTATGGTTAAAAACAGGTAGATATAAATTTCTATTTACCTCACTTTCATTAATCGCAGTTACAGTTACATCACATCATGTTACACCAATTTTTGGGATGATTTTCTTTATTTTTCCTTTAATTGGAATGGTAATTTTAGATGTTTGCAGAGATGAGGTAGGTTCTTATAAGGCAATTACCTTTCGCTTTTTTATTAAAAATTTCGGAAAACAATTTAAACGAAATGTAAGTTTTGGTTTGCTTTCTTTGGTGTTAATTATTGGTTGTCTTTTACCTTATTGGATCAATTCTAAAAACAATCCTATTACGCAAGTACCTATTCCTCATGGTTCGCGTGATAATTTTTTAGAAATTACTTCCTCAGGTTTGGTGTTTTTTATGATTCCTTGGGGAATTTTACTATTCTTACTACCCTATTTCTTTTATAGATATTTTAGCAAAAGATATCTCTTTTTTGGTCTTTCATTTACAATGTTAGTAATTTTAGGAACTGGAGGCACAACACCAATTCCAAAAATAATTTTAGGTGAAAATGCCTTTAATATTTTAACGTTAGATCGTTTTACACTTTGGGCATCTATAATGGCTTTGCCTTTATTTGGTGAATTTGCTTACAGATTTGTAGAAGGCGATTTAAAAACCTTAATTCAAAACAAATTTGGCGCAGTTTATCATCGTTTAATTGGTGTGTTATTGGCTGGTTTATTTTTATTCATGGTTATTTTTACAATGAGCTTAGGATATTTTAGACCTTCTCAACCTCAAAAAATTAAAATGTTACCCATTGTTAATTTTCTAAACCAAGATAATCATAATCAATGGCGCTATTTAACACTTGGTTTTGGAGATCAAATGGCTTGGCTATCTGCACAAACAAATGCAATGACAGTAGATGGTAATTACCATTCTGCAAGACGATTACCAGAATTAACAACAAGACCCATAGAGCGTTTGGAAAACTCAAAATTTAAAGGAGTTGAAGGAATTGGTTCTCTGCAGCAATTTTTAACAACTCCAGAAAAATACAATTTAAAGTATATTTTTTCGAATGATAAATTTTACGATCCTATTTTATATTTCTGTGGTTGGCAACGCTTACCACAATTAGAAAATGGAATTATGGTTTGGGAAAAACTAAATGTACCTCCTCTTTCTTCTATTTTACCAAAAGACGATGTGAGTACATGGCAAAAAATATTATGGGGAATTATTCCTTTTTTAACGGTTATTATTGCTTTTATTCTAAACGTACAATCCCTTTTTGTGCATAGTTTAAAAACCAAAGTAAAAGCAGTTCCTGCGTTTTTGAATTTTAAAAGCAACTATACCAAATTTTCTTTTAGACTTTTAAAAATAATACATATTTGGGGAGTCATTTTAATTTGTGTTTTAGGATATGGCTTTTACCTTTTTTATTTAGAAAACAATTCTCAAAGAACACCTGAAAATGCAGTAAAATCTTATTATGATGCCATTGATTTTAAAGAATATGAAAAAAGTTATCAATTATTAGATCCTAGTAGTAATTTGACTATTTCTCAATTTATGTTAGAAATTTCAGTCTCTGACGGTTTATTAGGTTCCTATGCAAAACTCGATGCTTTGGAAACATCTGTTTCGAAAAAAACAGATAGCTTGGTAGTTTTAAAAGTACATACAAGTTGGATTACACCATTGGAGAAAATTCATAAAACCGAATATAAAACTTTAGTTAAAATTGATGATAAATGGTTTTTACAACCCGAAAATATAGATGCTGATTTACCTCCAGATCAATTATACTCTAATAATATAACCTCTTATTTTAATCAAGGAAGAAGAAAAGTAACTACAGAACAAACGCATCATGAAGATGTTCTAAAACAACCAGTTTTAGAAATTATATCTGCAAAATTGGTAAAATTTGATACACATTATGCCATAATTGGAGAGGTTCAGAATATTGATAACGTTCCAGCAGATATTGTTTTAAAAGGAACTTTATATAATGATGAAAATAAAGAATTGGCAACTTATAATGCCAAATACCATGTAAAACACAAATTAATGCCAAAAGAAGTTAGTTCGTTTAGAATTAATTTCGAAGGAATTGCGTGGTCTAAAACACAAGATTCTATCCCAAAAACTTTTAATCCAGATGAGTTTACACCCATTGAATTAGAAGAACAACCCACTAAATTCAACTTACAAGTTGCAGGCAATGTTTCAAATTCTGACTTGTATAAAAGTATCGTTTTAAGTGATATTGATATTAATTCTAAAAATATAAAAGGCACGTTATTTAATAGTGGTTTGCAAGAAATAACAATTCCTCAATTATTAATTACTTATTATGATCAGCATAAAAATATGGTTTGGGTAGATCATTTATTTTTAGAAAACGGAATTAGACAACAAAGAAAGCAGTATTTTAATTACCCTATTTTAAAAGAAAATTCGATTACTTTGGTAAATGATGATATGAGCGATTGTTATGTAAATGGATTGCCAAATAAAAACATTTCTGACAAAATAGTGCCTAATAGAATTGAAAATCATATACATAGTGAACTGCAAAAAATAGACCACCCACTTTACAATTTTGTAAAAATTGAGATGAATACTTACATTGGAAATCCTAAATAATGAGACTAAAAAATCAACTTTTTGTTTTTATCTATTTTGTAATTTTCACAATTACAGCGCAAAATGTTGATGTCAACTTTTTAATAATTACCCAACAAAAAGAGTTTATTGCAGGCAGTGAAATTGTTTTAGAATTTAAAACTAATAAGCCTAAAGAGTATACATTATACTGCACAAATAGCTATGGAAGTTCAATAATAAATTCAGAAATAAATGGGAAAAATGTTGTTTTTAGAATTCCAGATTATTTAAAAAATAAAATTGGTGTTGTAAGTTGGATGGTTTTAGAAAACAAAGTTTGTGGTCAATTTAAAATCCATCCAAAAGAAAATCCTGCAGTTTTGGAAACCTATTTAGGACCACCAAGTATTGAGGCTGGAGGAACAGATTTCACAATGATGGTAGTTATACCAACTGATAATTTAGACAATCCTTTAAAGCAAAATACAGCAGTACAT
>NZ_JBASWY010000055.1:0-3327 GCF_049276715.1 Polaribacter sp. | reverse complement strand
CTGTCACCTGGACCACGACGGGTTCCAGATGCGCGGGGCCGGATTCCCCCGCCGGGCGGGTGGGCAGCGGCGGCACCGCGGGTGTCGTCTGCCAGGCCGGATCGCCGGGCGCCCAGGCCCCCAGCGCGGTGTCGAGGTCACTGAATTCGTTCGGCAGGGCGGGCGGATCACCGCGCTTGAAGTGTTCGCGCCACAGCCGTTCGCGAAACGCCTTGACCGCATTCGTCGCGGGAGGGTTTTCGTCCATGAACATCACCGAATATTCCCAGTCGGTGTAGAGTGACCGCCGCATGATGTTCGCCGACCCGATCGACGCCCAGGTGTCGTCGATGATGATGACCTTGGAATGCACCGTCGTGCCCGCGGTCTGGCGCATCTCCAGCGCGTCACCCACGGCGGGCGGCAGCGGCGCCTTGGCGATATGAAAGCGGGTATTGGCACCGGAGGCGAAGGGGGGATTGCCGACGATGCGCCACGCGTTGACGCCGCGCCGGGCAAAGGTGAACCGGCCGCTGAATTCGTTGGCGCGCCAGCTGTCGGACCAGGTCAGGTCGGTTTCGACCAGGTTGAACGCCGGATCCGAAGTATCGACGGACAGCACCGTGCAATCGTTGGCCGGGTCGTTGGGCCGCAGATCGCCCCAGGCCTGGAAGATGCGGATCTGGTTGCGCTGGTCCGCGTTCAGCAGGGTAGAGGTGCCTATTCCCAGCAACCCGTTGTTCAAGGACCGCTCGAGGATCAGCTTTTCGTCGCGCGGCGCATCGTTCGGATCGCCCGCGCCCGACATCATCAGGATAACCCGCAGATCGGGCTGGGCACGAATCGCATCGTTGACCCATTCCATGACCTCACGGCTGTAATAACCTTGATCCTCCATGTAGATGTAGCGCTGCGCGCCCGAGATCGCCTTGCGCCAGCAGGCGCGCACCTCGAACAGCCCATTCGTGGCCTTCGAATACGCAGTGCCCTCGGGAAAGATGTTGCCGGGGTGATAGTTGAAGGCAGGTATCGTGCGGGCAGACTGCACATGGTGGGTGGGCGGCGGCGCGGGCTGCTGGATGAAATTGCCCGTGATGGTGCGGGTCGGCACATTGGGCGTCTTTGCGACCCAGTCGGGCAGATTGGCGTTGTTCAGCCGATAGACCTGGGGCTGGCGCAACAGGCTTTCACGCCACATCTCCTTGAAATGGTCATAAAACGCCTGCGCCGCGGGGCCGTCGATCATCGCCTGCATGTCGTGCCAGAAATTGCTCTGGATGTCGGTGTCGGCGGTCCAGGTGGGCCGGTTTTCGTGCCCGTACTGCGCCCATCGGATCATCTGGAAATCGAGCCCGCCGGTGAAGGCCACGGCGGAAAAATCGCCGGGCGAATTCGGATCCGCCGATCCGATGACGGCGCCCTTGATATGCACCGCCCCCGCCGTGTGACTCAGCGAATTGAGTATGCAGGACTTGGCCATGTTGGGCTGATTGCGCAGGAATTGCACGGCATCCATCGTTTCGGCGTTCAGGCTGATCATCCCGCCGATATCCGGCACCGCGTTCAGCGACGCGCGCACCTGCCTGCTTCGCTGCGCGCCCAGCAGCGGCACCGGGTTGGGCCGGTTCGCCGCCCAGGAAATCCAGCCCATGACCCGCACATCGACGCCGCTTGCGGCCTTGGCGGCCAGAAGATCGATCAGGTGATCGCCTCCGGTCACCGGATCCAGCGGAAACGGATTGCGGTTGCTGACCGTCGGGCCCTGGTTCAGCTTGTTGACCGTTTCGGGCACGATGACGTCGCCGCCACGCAGGCCCAGCCACCAGTTCGCGATGTAGATGAAATCGCCGGGGCCTGTCGCCTCGGCAAAGGCGAATTGCAACGCGTCGCGGTATTCCCACATGTCGAACAGCGGCGTGACCCGGCTGTTTTCGGCGGTGGGCGGTTCGGGTTCGGTCGGGGTGACGATATCGTTCTGGCCAAGCCAGAAGTAGCGGGACCGTTCGAATTCGAGTGCCATCACGCGCCCCCTATTGCGGTGCGAGCGGCAGGGACGGACCCTGCGCCACCGCACCCGTGTATTTGCGCACTCGCAGCCTGTAGGTAGCGCCCGCCGCCGGATCGGATCCAGCGTCGCGGACGCTGGCGGCGCCAGCCGCTTGCCAGCCGCCGACATCTGCCCAGAATCCGCCCGCCATCTGGCGCTGCAAAAGCCCTTCGTGGTCGCTGGTCCAGGACGCTTCGGCCCGCATCACGCCCGCCAGATCAACCCAGGCCAGAGTGACAGGCGAAACCTCGGGCTGTGTCGTATCGAAGGCCCGCGCCGCGATCGGATCCGAGGGTGCAGAGCGGGTGCCGGTCGCGTCCACCGCTTCCAACCGGTAGGTGAAGGTCACAAGGCCGTCGAGATCTGCATCGACCAGCACGTTCTCGCCGGGCCGCGCGGCGGGGTCCCCCGCCGGCACCGCAATCTCTGCGACCTGCGTCATCAGCCGCGTGTCGCGGGCATCCGCTGCGGTGTCGGTGCGAAAGACCCGATAAGCGGCAAGGTCAGGCTCTCGGTTCGAGGCCCAGACCAGCGTGATCTTGCGGTCCTGGGGTTCCTGCCCGTCCGGGTCGCCCGCCAGCGCGCGGATCAGCACAGGCCGCCGCGGCGGGGCCACGTCGTGCAGGTTGACCGCTGGGCTCGACAGCCCCAGCGGGCCGCGGTTCTGCGCTTCGTCGACAAAGGCGGTGCGGTAGAAATACCTGTTGCGAGCGCGCCCCTCCAGCCGATCGACATGGGCCCGCAGCGCGGGGTCGACGACAAAGCCCGGCGGGTTGTCCGGGCCTGCGCGATTCTCGGTCAGCGGGCCGGCGTTGGGCAGCGGCAGGTCGGTAATCTGCCGGAACGCTTGCGCAAGGCCCGGCAGGGCGGCCAGCACGCGCAGCGCATTGTTGGAGAGCGCTGCGTAATCCGCGCGCGACGCGATGCCGTTGAGCTGATCCGCCGCGGCCTGGCGCACCAACGGATCGTCCCAGTCGGGCGGAAAAAGTGCGGCATCGCCCGCCGTAAGCGCCGTGCGGGTTTGACGGATCGCGAGATCGCGCGCCTCCAGTGCTGCCCCCGCAAAGCCCTGATTGCCCGGCAGGCGCCCCAGCAGGGCCCGGGAATCCGCTGAAAGCCCGGCATAAGAGCCCGCCCCGGCTATCGCGTTAAGCTCCGCTGCCGCCGCATTGGATTGGGGGCCAGACCAGCCGGTTGGAAAGACATCGCCATGTGCGGCAGGGGACAGGGCCGTCCTGGTTTGCCGGATCAGCCAGTCGCGGTCGAAGACGGTGCCGTCGAGCGCCCGGTAGACATGGGTC
>NZ_JBASWY010000054.1:0-1910 GCF_049276715.1 Polaribacter sp. | reverse complement strand
CTCCAGGTTCATCACGGCGGCCATGATTCCATCGCGCATGACTGGAGACCTGCTGGCAGGAATGTGGTCACTACGCGCGGTGCTGGGCGGCTCGCCTCGCACCTTAGTCTGGGACAACGAGCCCGGGATCGGGCAGAAGCAGCGCCTCACGCCGCTGGTGAAAGCGTTCACCGGAACGATAGGTAACCGGGTGCGGACGTGTCAAATGGTTTGTGTAAGGGGAGGTGTTCCTTACTGAAAGCGGTGACACTGTGAGTGTGATTGATAAGCAGGAACGTGAAGATCGTCGACGTGCCCAGCGTGAAGGCGTTGAAGCTCTTGAGGCTTCTGGTGCGTTGGACGAGTTGTATGCCCAGATCGATGCTGGGCAGGTCGAGTTCGATGGCAAGGATGGCCTGATTCAACAGTTGATCAAGGCTGGTCTTGAGCGTGGCCTTCGAACGGAACTGACCGAGCATGTCGGCTATGAGCAAGGAGCCCCGGAAGCAGGTCTGCATCCGAACTCCCGTAACGGCTCGTTCGATAAGACGGTCGCCACGAGTGTTGGTGACGTCGAGTTAGCGATCCCTCGTGACCGTAATGGCACGTTCACCCCGCGCCTGGTCCCGACGGGTTCACGTCGGGTTGGTGGCCTCGATGACATGATCGTGTCGTTGTATGCCGGGGGAATGACGGTGCGCGATATCGAACATCATCTGGTGTCCACGATCGGTACTGATATCAGCCGCGAAACGATCTCGAAGATCACTGATGAGGTCGCTGACGAGGTACTGGCCTGGCAGCAGCGCCCACTCGAAGCGTTCTATCCGGTGATCTACCTGGATGCGCTGGTCGTGAAAGTTCGTGACGGCGCCCATGTGCGTAACAAGGCGGCCCATATCGCTGTCGGTGTCGACATGGACGGGATCAAACACGTCCTGGGGATCTGGGTTCAAGCTAACGAAGGAGCCAAATTTTGGGCTGGTGTCTGCGCGCAACTAGCCAATCGGGGTATCGCTGACGTGTTGATCGTGTGCTGCGATGGACTCACAGGCTTCCCTGAAGCGATCGAGGCAACCTGGCCCCAGTCGATGGTTCAAACCTGCGTCGTTCATCTGATCCGGGCATCGATGCGGTTCGTGGCTTATGGGAAACGAAAAGCTGTCGCAGCCGCGTTGAAGCCGATTTACCAAGCCGCTGACGAGACTGCGGCTCTGGCCGCATTGGACGAGTTCGAGGCTTCAGACCTGGGGCAGAAAAACCCGAACACTGTGCGGGTGTTCAGGGACGCCTGGGAACGGTTCACCCCGTTCTTGGCGTTCCCACCGATGCTGCGCCGGGTGATCTACACGACCAACGCGATCGAATCGTTGAACTACCAACTGCGAAAGATTATCAAGAACCGGGGTCACTTCCCCAGCGACGACGCGGTCGTGAAGCTGCTGTGGCTGGCGATATGCAACATCGAAGACAAACGCGCACGTGAACGAGCCAAAGAACAAGGACTCAAAGGAGGATCGAAACGCAGAGCTGGAAGCCGACTCGTCGAAGGCCAAATGACCACAAACTGGAACCAAGCCCTCGCCCAACTAGCTCTGGCTTACCCCGACCGAATCAACCCCTACCTCTAGAACCGAAGACCACCGCTTACACACACAACTTGACAGGCTCCCACCCAAGGCATGAAAATCATGGCCGCCCTCAACGCCGCCCTCACCGCCCACCACCGCACCACCACCAACGACAACACCAGCGACAGCGACAGCGGCAGCGCCGCCAGCGGTCCCGACAGCAGCAGCGCCATTAGCGGTAGCAGTGGCAGCGGGGACGGGGTGGTCGACGCGAGCATGCTCAGCGCTACTGATCGCGCAGCGGCAGCGGCAGCGGCTGCTGGGCAACTCCCGACCACGGTGGCAAAATCAGATGCGCCC
>NZ_JBASWY010000053.1:0-5249 GCF_049276715.1 Polaribacter sp. | reverse complement strand
CCATTAATATTTTATGCGTTTCACTTTTTACAATATACTTGGCAATCATTTTGCCTAAATGATTCGGGTTTAAAAAAGCATTTGTAAAATCTTGTAATTCTGTAATATTTTTATTGTGTATGTCCGACCAATAAAAAGTTTGTTTTACAGATTGCAAAGCATTATTTGCTAGGTATTTTGTATTAACTCCATTACTGATGATAAAGAGTTGTACATATTGAAAAAGCCCTCTATTACTCCAAAATGTATGTCTTTGATATCTGTTTATTTGATTAAATGCTTCTTTGATTTCTAAACCTCGTCTTTTGAGTTCTATTTGTACCAAAGGCAAACCATTGACCAACAACGTAACATCGTATCTATTTTTATAGGTGCCTTCTTGGGTGATTTGGTTGGTAACTTGATATAAATTATCTGTCCATTTTTCTGAATTAAAAAAACGAATATAAGTAGGTTCTCCAGCATCATTTACAAACTGAAAACGACCTCTTAAGGTTTTCGATTTCTCAAAAACAGTACCTTTTTCTAAATGATTTAAAATGGTTTCAAACTCTCTTTCAGAAAATGTAAGGTTATTAAATTTTTCTAACTGACTTTTTAAATTAGAAAGCAATGCATCACCATCTGCAACAATAACTTTTTGATAACCTAAACCAACTAATTGTTGAATTAGGTTGTTTTCTAGTTGCAATTCTGATTGTTTAGACATTAAAATTATTTATTTTACGAATTTACCAAAATGAATTTAATTTTAATTAATCAAATCTCCAAACAAAAAGTTAGTGCTAATTCCTATTAAATGAACACTCGTATTTAATGTACGTAACTCTCTCCATTGCAATTCAAAATTTATTTTTGCCTTTCCTTCGCTATCATTTAAACTAACAGGAACTCCAAACTTCCAATTAATAGCGTCATAAGTTCCAAAATTAAATTCTACAGATGGACTTAAACCTATATGACCAATACCTGTTTTTAAAAAAAATGCAGGTTCTAATAAAATAGAAGGTGTAATAAACTCATTATAGTTTGTAATATAACCATCATCTGAATCTGTAACCACTAGTAGATTATTTGCACCTGTTGCAGTTGTTTGAAAAGCTTTTGAACTTAAATTATCTACTAAAATATTGTTGTTGTTTTTAATATTAAAAAGTCCTCTTAAATAGATTGAATATCCTTTAGAAAATTGCCACATTGTATTTGCAGAAAGACTCAAACTTGCATCCCAAAACCTTTCTTCTGATAAAGCGGTTGTAATAATTGGAGTTGTGTTATATGTTCTTTTACCTAATGGTACATACAAATCTAAAGAATACCAATGATTCCACTGAAAATTGTAAAGTTTATTCGTTTTTATAAACTCTATTTCTTTTTCTACCATTTCTACATACAACTCTTGTGCATTATCTACAACTGTATTATAATTTTTATACAACTTAGCTCTGTTTGCTAAAATAGCTGACTTTCTATCTCTTCCATCAGTATTTTTAAAATTTAGAATACCTCTACCAATAAAAGAAAACTTATAAGAAAAGCCTATGTTGTCTTTTTGAAATGCATCTTCTTTACTGTAATCAAAAACTGTAGCAAATTTATTTGAAGATTTTAATTTGATATTACCACTATGTATAAATTTTAATCTTTTTAATTTATCATTTGGTCTTGAATCGTAGTTGAAACCAATAGATAAAGATTTATCTGATGCATCTAAACTGGCATAAAATTTTTGAAGTGATAAATTATTTGAACCACCAAATGCAGTACCAATTTCATTAGCAAAAAAGAGATTTAACATTTTATCATTAAATAAAGCATCTTTTGTATCTGTAGCTTCTAAATCTTTTTGATATAGTTGATAAGGTACTTCTTGTGAAAAGTAAATTGTAGATGTTAAAAAAGCAAAAAGTAATAATGTTTTTCTAATTTTCATAATATTTAGTTTTTAAGGTTATATCATAAACTTAAACTTTATTTTTTTTACTACAATACCTACAACTAGGTATTTTTTTTACACAAATAACTGTTGCAACAAGCCTTTTTTAAACACTTGTGTTTTTTCTATTTGTATTTGTACTTTCTCTATTTTAGCATCAATAGCACTTAAATAAGTGGCTATTTTTTGTTGTTCTTTTAGTGATGGAGTACTAATTTTTAAATTTTCAATTGTTCCAAATTTAATTGCTGGCATTGTTGATGAACCTGCTAATGCATGTATTTTATCATAAATTGAATCCAAATAGAAATAAAACCATTTATTAAAAACTTTTATTTTAGGTAATAATCTAAACATATTATTTGCTATAATTCCATTAAAACCTGTCACAATTTTACCAGCATCACCATATCTAACCATAAATAAATCATTCTCGTTTAACACATTGGATTCTTCTGGTCTTTTTACATATCTCTTATCATCAGGCGAAGAAGTAACATTTATAATTCTTATAAAATAAACACTATTCTCAAATGGAGTTTCAAATTGTTCTTCTACTGGAAACTGAAATCCCTGTTTAAACTTAAAAATCTCTCCCAACTTCTTCTCTTCCCAATCCGAAAAATCACTACCATCATCATTTTTAAAACGCAATTGTACTTGTCCTGAGCTTGACGAAGGGAACAATTGTTGCATCACTCCTTTTTTGTAGTTTTCTAATAAATCCTTTTTCGTGGTAAGTTGTTGTATTTTGGTATCTACGGATGTTAAAAATGTGGCTATTTTTTGTTGTTCTTGGAGGTTTGGAAGGTTGATTTTTAAAGTTTTTAAATCAGAATTATATACGTTGCTTATACTTGAACCTTTAGCTAAAGTTGATATTTTCTTTTTTAATTTTTGATTAATGTAATATGAAACATAAATTTGAGAAAATAAATTTTCCTTTAAAGGTCTTAAAATATTAATAGTTCTACCAATTGCAACATTTTTAATTGTTAATGCTGACGCAGAACCAATATCTAAAGGATCTTCTCCTGCTGATGGAAGTAAAATTTCATCTCCTTTACTAAAAAGTAATTCTGTTTTACCTAGATTTGTTTTATTAAAAACTTCAAAAATAACTTCATTATACATGTGATAAAGTTCTCCATATCTAACACAAGGAGTCTCAAATTCTGGTGAAGCTTCTTTTTGCTTTATATTTTTTCCCGTTGAAAATAGAAAAATATTATCAAAAGAAAATCTTTTATATAAATAACTTTCTTCTAAAGTATCAAACTCCTTAAATCGAAGTTTTGGAATCAATCTATTGTTGTTTTCCATAGACTAAAAAGGAGTTTCAATGTTTAATTGTTGGCAGAAATCTGCAATGGTTTTGTCAGTTGCTTCAATGTCATTTTCTAAGGCTTTTAAGTCTTTGGTAATGGCTAGTAAATCTATGGATTCTTCTTCTTCAAAGGTATCTACATAACGAGGGATGTTTAAATTATAGTCGTTTTCTTGTACTTCTTGTAAGGTAGCTAGATAACTATATTTGTCTTTGGTTTGTCTTGATCTATAGGTTTCAATAATGGTTGCTAAATGATTCTCATTGAGAACGTTTTGTGTTTTTACTTTATCAAAATCGTTACTAGCATCAATAAATAAAATATCTTTAGTTGTCCTGTTTTTCTTTAATACCAATATACAGGTTGGGATGCTTGTACCATAAAAAATATTAGAAGGCAAACCTATCACAGCATCTAATTGGTTTTTATCTTCAATGATATATTTACGAATATGTCCTTCTGCTGCACCTCTAAACAACACACCATGAGGTAACACACAAGCCATCGTTCCATTATCATCTAATTGATGAATCATGTGTTGTACAAAAGCAAAATCGGCTTTGCTTTTGGGAGCCATTTTACCATAAGGTGAAAAACGGTCGTCACTAATAATGGCATCTGGTTTCCAATTGGCAGAAAAAGGTGGGTTTGCTACAATAGCTTCAAAACGTTCATCTATGTGCTTTGGCGAAGGATTTACCAAGGTATCTTCATTATAAATATCAAACTTTTTATAATGTACATTGTGCATAATCATGTTCATTCTACACAAGTTGTAAGTAGTTGGGTTGCTTTCTTGTCCGTAAAAACCACCTACTTCTTTGACTTCTTTGGCAACTCTTAAAAGCAAAGAACCAGAACCACAAGTAGGATCATACACCGATTTTAAACGTTCTTTATCTGTGGTAACTATTTGTGCTAATATTTTAGACACTTGCTGTGGGGTGTAAAATTCACCTGCTTTTTTGCCTGCACCAGAAGCAAACTGACCTATTAAATATTCGTAGGCATCACCCAACAAATCATTTTCATTGTTTTCTAAATCAAAATCAATGCCTTCTAAATGGGTTAATACTTTAACAATGAGTTCGTTTTTAGCTTCTTCGCTTTTACCCAATTTACTACTGGTTAAGTCTAAATCTTCGAAAAGGTTTCCAAAATCGTCTTCGCTTTCACTACCCATAGTACTCTGCTCTATATTATTGAGTACTTTTTGTAAATCTTCTAAAATGAATTTGTTGACACCACCAGAATTTCCACGTTTTGCGAGTTCGCTAAACAATTCTGTAGGTTTTAAGAAATAACCAAGTGCATCTAAAGCATCTAGTTTTATTTCTTGTAATAAAATTTCTTCTTGGGCATGCCCTATTACTTCATGATATTCCAAACCATCAGGTTTTAAAATAACATTGGCATGTAAAGCCATTTTTTTACTTAAATATTTATAAAAGATGAAGCCTAGTATGTAATCTCTAAAATCATCAGCATCCATATTACCACGTAAATCGTTGGCAATATTCCATAAAGTTTGATGCAATTGTAGTTGGTTTTCTGACATAGTTTTTTTGTAAAAGTTATTGATATTGAAATCAAAAACTAGCAATTTTATTTTTTTTAAAAGTACCATTTTTTTACAAAAACTGAGAATTTTTTTGATGAAAATGCACACTTTTTTGAGGTTAAAATCTGTTTTTTAGGGTATCAGGAGGCAACTTTTATTGC
Source organism: Polaribacter sp. (assembly GCF_049276715.1). Classification (GTDB taxonomy): domain Bacteria; phylum Bacteroidota; class Bacteroidia; order Flavobacteriales; family Flavobacteriaceae; genus Polaribacter. The sequence continues at coordinate 263 of NZ_JBASWY010000053.1, read as the reverse complement.
ATCAGGACGCAATAAAAGTTCCATCAGGTCGCAATAAAAGTTGCGTCCGGTCGCAATTTCAGTAAAAACAGGGCAGTAAAAAAGCCTCAGCAAATACATGTTGAGGCTTATTTTTTAATGGTATTTAAAAAATAAATTAATGATCTGCATTTCTTTCTAAATACTTAATAATTTTTCCTGCAATGTCTTTGCCTGTAGCACTTTCTATGCCTTCTAAACCAGGAGAAGAATTTACTTCTAAAATTAACGGACCTCTTGCAGAT
>NZ_JBASWY010000052.1:0-122063 GCF_049276715.1 Polaribacter sp. | reverse complement strand
GCTGCTGCTCATGGAGATATAAATTTGATAACGCTCTTAATGGGTGCTCAAGGTAAAGGTTTACAGGTTCAAAACCATAAAGGAGAATGGATTGATGCCATGGCTGAGCCAGATGAATTAATGATTAATGTTGGTGATATGCTCTCTAGACATAGTAATAACAAATTGAAATCAACGATTCATAGAGTTGTAAATCCGCCAAAAGAATTATGGGGAACTTCTCGCTATTCAATTCCGTTTTTTATGCACCCTATTTCTGATATGAAATTAGATGTTTTAGAAAATTGTATCGATGAAAAAAACCCTAAACAATTTAATGACATTACAGCAGGAGAATTTTTAGATGAAAGATTAAAAGAGTTGGGATTACGCCCCTCTTAATCTCCCCAAAAGGGAGAAACTACAACTCTTAATTTAAGAAATACAGAATTATTGTTTTGAAAACAAATAAGATTAAAACTAAATTAAAAATTGCATTCGTAAGAGTGTTCCTTCCCTTTGGGAAGGTTAGGATGGGCCCATGGATTTAAAAGATCAACTAAAAAACTTATTTCCAGAACACAAAGAGATTGTTGAACCTGAGATTGAAAAATCGAACATTTGGTTGCAAAACGATCCAATTCTATGTAAATACGAAAAAAGAAAAGGAAAACCAATTACAATACTTGAAGGTTACACAGGTGCCACAGAAGACTTTAAAATTCTTGCCAAAGAAATTAAAACTAAATTATCTGTTGGCGGAAGTTTTAAAGACGATAAAATAATTATTCAAGGAGATTACAGAGATAAAATAATGGCTATGTTAAAAGATAAAGGATTTAATGTAAAAAGAGTTGGTGGATAAAATTATCTACAAAAAACAATAAAACAGCACGATATTCGTTTTTAATTAATTATGGGAAAATCAATTTTACACATTACTAATGGTGATATTACTACAGAATATCTAAAAAGATTAAATTTTACTGGAGATTTTATAACATGGAGAGAAATGCTCTGTGAAGGTAAAACAACTACGGATGTTGGTAGTGAAAAATTTTGGAAAACCAGATTCGATTATTTAAAAACCTCATATAATGTTAGTAAAGAGAAGTTTATAGACTTTACTTTAAAAGAATACAGAACTCTTTGTAGTAAAAAATCGAACGATGAAATTGTTTTATGGTTCGACTATGACTTATTTTGTCAAATAAATATGATTGCTGTGATAAGTTGGTTAAAACGTTACAGAAAAGGACGTCAAATTTCATTAATTAACAGTGGTAAAATTATTGAATCTCAAAAACTTAAAGGAATTTCTGAACTCTCAGAAAATCAAATTCAAGAACACTTTAAAAATAGAATAGCATTATCTCAAGATGACATTGAATATGCAGACTACATCTGGCAATTGTATTGCTCAGAAAGTCCTTTGCGTTTAGAAACGGTTCATAAATTTAATCCTATGTCACCTTTTAAACATTTGCATAATGCATTAGAGGCTCATTTAAAAAGATTTCCTTCTATAGAAAATGGCCTGGATAAAGTAGAAAACATAATTATTCAGACTGCAAATAAATACGATCTAAATTCTAAAGATGCCTTAGTTCGAAAATTATTAAAGGAACAAGGAATTTATGGTTTTGGAGACATCCAATATTTTAATTATTTAGAGAGAATGCAAAAAGCTTTTACCTCTTTTAATCCTGTTAAATTATCTAGAAAAGGTAAAAAGGCACTAGAAAATCAATCTAATTTTTATGGCGATTTACGTTCTGAAAAAATTTATTTAGGAGGTGCAAAAAAATATAGTTTTTTATATAACAACTCTTCGAATAAAATATTACAAATAACAACTTAATGCCTTTAAAAGAATCCGAACTTATCTTAAACAAAGATGGTAGTGTTTATCATTTAAATTTAAGACCAGAAAATATTGCAAATAATATAATTTTTGTTGGCGACCAAGATAGAGTAGATAAAATCTCTAAATATTTCGATTTAATTGAATTCACTACTCAAAAACGCGAATTTAAAACCACAACAGGCACTTATAAAAAAAAGCGATTTACGATTATTTCAACAGGAATTGGACCAGATAATATAGACATTGTTTTAAACGAATTAGATGCTTTAGTAAATATTGATTTAAAAACGAGAGCGACTAAGAAACAATTAACAAAACTAAATATTGTAAGAATTGGTACTTCTGGTTCTTTGCAAGAAGATATTCCTGTAGATTCTTTTGTTATTAGTTCTCATGGGTTAGATTTAAATGGGTTGCTTCACTCCTATCAAATTGATGATATTACAAATCCAGAGTTAGAAAATGCTTTTGTTGCTCATACAAATTGGAGTTCTAAAAAAGCATTTCCATTAATCATAGAAAACTCTAAAGAGTTAGAAAACAAATTAACATCGGCAAAAACATTTACAGGTATAACAGCAACTGCTGGAGGTTTTTATGGGCCTCAAGGAAGAGTTCTAAGATTAGCAATTCAAGATCCAGAATTAAATCATAAAATAGATAGCTTTATTTTTAAAGAACATAGAATTACAAATTTAGAAATGGAAACTTCTGCTATTTATGGTTTATCTAAATTATTAGGTCATAACGCTTGCTCAATTAATGCAATTATAGCCAATAGAGCAAATGGTACTTTTAGTAAAAACCCAAGTAAAGTTATTGCAAATTTAATCGAATATACACTAGAGAAATTAGTATAATAAATGACCGATTTAAAAATTGGTGGTGTTCCAGAGCATTTTAATTACCCTTGGTACATTACTCTAAAAAATAAAGAATACAACAAACATCATATTAATTTACGTTGGCAAGATTATCCTGGTGGAACAGGTCAAATGTGCAAAGCATTAAGAAATGGTTCTGTAGATATTGCAATTGTTTTAACAGAGGGAATTATCAAAGATATTGCTGATGGAAATCCGTCTAAAATTGTACAAACCTTTGTAAAAACTCCTTTAATTTGGGGAATTCACGTTGGTGCAAAATCATCTTTCAAAAAAATTGAAGATTTAGAAAACGCTACAATTGCAATTAGCAGATTTGGTTCTGGCTCACATTTAATGGCAATTGTAAATGCTTACAACCAAGGTTGGGATGTTAGCAAGTTAAAATTTAAAGTGATTGGTAATTTACAAGGAGGAATTGATGCACTAACCAATGGAGAAGCAGATTATTTTATGTGGGAACATTTTACTACAAAACCTTTAGTTGATAATGGAATATTTAAAAGAGTTGGTAATATTCCTACTCCTTGGCCTTGTTTTGTAGTTGCTGTTAGAAATGAAGTTTTAGAAAATAATTTTGAGGAAGTTAAAAAAGTTTTAGACATTATTAATGAAGAAACTAAAGACTTTAAAGAAATTGATGCTATTGATAAAACTTTAGCTAAAAGATATGAGCAACAGTTAGAAGACATTCAAAAATGGCTTAAAATAACAGAATGGAATGCTGGAAAACCGATGACAAAAAATTTAATTACCCGCATTCAAAATAAAATGGTAAAGTTCAACGTTCTTGAAAAGAGGAAAAATTCGGAAGAATTCATAAAAAATATGTACATTTAAACCGTAAAAATAGAATCAATGAAAAAAGCAGTATTTATTGTAGTTTGTATTTTAGGAATAATATGTTTTTCGTCTTGTAGAAGCACAGGTTCTTCTTGTGGATTAGCAGACAATGCAACAACAAATCAAACAACTTTGCAACAAGCTGATTTATTATAAAAACCTACTTGTTTCTTAATTTTCAAATTCAATGAATCCGCTTTTAAGTGGATTTTTTTATTAGAAGCTATTTCCTGCTTTTCGCACTCGCTTTTTTTCGTACCTCAAAAAGAGCTCAAACAATTGCTTCAATCAGGGCTAGGATTTTTAATACCTTTTATCAAACAAAAATTACCAATTAATTTCTTTTTTACAAATAGATTTTAAAAACTCGTTTGTTTTAGAAAAATGCTGATTACCAAACCAATAACCTCTGTTAGCACTTAAGGGTGATGGATGTCCAGATTCTAAAATATGATGTTTTTTACTATCAATTAATTTCTTTTTTTTCTTAGCAAAACCTCCCCAAAGTAAAAATACTATGTTTTCTTTTTCGTTAGATATTTGTTTGATCACTTCATCTGTAAAAGTTTCCCAACCTTTCTTTTGATGACTTCCAGCCTCATGAGCTCTCACAGTTAAAGTTGCGTTTAATAATAACACACCTTGTTTTGCCCATTTTTCTAAATTACCACTTTGTGGATATTCTTGTTTTAAATCCGTGGAAATTTCTTTAAAAATATTGATTAATGATGGTGGATGAGGAATTCCATCCTTCACAGAAAAACACAAACCATTTGCCTGATTTGGACCATGATAAGGATCTTGACCAATAATAACCACTTTTAAATCATCAAAAGCACAAAAATCAAAAGCCGCAAAAATGTCTTTCCCTTTAGGAAAACATTCATTATTTTTATATTCTGCTTTTACAAATTCTGTTAAATCTTTAAAATAGTCTTTCTTAAATTCATTTTCTAAAATATTTTTCCAAGGATCAGCAATATTTACTTCCATTGTTTCTTATTTTTGCAACTCTTTCAAAGATACTATTTTGAGTAAAAACATATCAGAAAAAACGTTACAAGATTTAGAGTTTTCTAAGGTTTTAGAGCACATATCAACTTTTTGCATTTCTGGTTTAGGTAAGGAAAATGTAAAAGAAATTCTGCCTATAGAACATAAAAAAACCTTATTTAAAGAATTAAATTTGGTTAACGAATATCTATCTTCTTTCGAAAGTGAAAACAGAGTTCCGAACCATGGTTTTGACAATATTTCTCAAAGTATTAAAAGATTAGCAATTGAAAATAGTTTTTTAGAAACAGATGCATTTTTAAAAATTGCAACGACTTCTCTTACTGTAAATGAGTTAATTAAGTTTTTCAAAAAATTCGAAGTTCAGTTTCCAACTTTTTTTGAGCTATCACAAAAAATAGAATTCACCACTTTTATAGACGATGAAATTAAGAAAATAATAGAAATTTCTGGTGAGGTAAAAAATAATGCTTCTTCTGCCCTAAAACAGATTAGAAAAGATATAAATCATATTAGAGGTAAAATTGGTGCAAGTTTTTCTAGTGCTTTATCGAAAGCAATTGCTTCTGGTTATTTAGATGATATTAAAGAAACAGTTGTAGACAACCAGCGAGTTTTGGCTGTTTTGGCAATGCACAGAAGAAAAGTAGCTGGAAGTTTATTAGGTTCTTCTAAGTCTGGAAATATTGTATATATTGCTCCTCAAGCAACCTTGGCGTATGCAAGAGAGTACCAGAATTTGGTTTACGAAGAAAAGCAGGAAGTTGTAAAAATTTTAAAAACTCTAGCTGAAGTAATTCGTCCACAAGTTTATTTATTAGAAAATTATTTACAATTTTTAATCCATACAGATGTTGTGGGTGCAAAAGCGAAATATGCTTTCGAAATTAATGCTATTCTTCCAAAAATATCCAAAGAGAAAAAGATTTATTTTAAAAATGCGTATCATCCTATTCTTTGGAAAAAAAACAAGGAAAAAAATATAGAAACAGTTGCACAAACCATCAATTTAAACGAGAAACAGCAAATTATTGTTATCTCTGGACCAAATGCTGGTGGAAAAAGTATCACTTTAAAAACCATTGGTTTGTTACAAATTATGGTACAAAGTGGCATTTTAATTCCTGTTGATGAGCGCAGTGAAACCCATATTTTTGATGCTTTTTTAACAGATATTGGAGACAATCAATCTATTGAAAATCAATTAAGTACTTATAGTTATCGCTTAAAGAATATGCGCAATTTTTTAAAGAGATGTAATGAAAATACTTTATTTTTAATTGATGAATTTGGTACAGGTTCTGACCCAGAATTAGGAGGTGCTTTGGCTGAAATTTTTTTAGAAGAGTTTTATAACAAAAAAGCGTTTGGAATTATTACTACCCACTACTCCAACTTAAAAGTATTAGCCAACGAGTTAGAAAATGTTACCAATGCAAATATGCAATTTGATGAACGTACTTTAGAACCTTCTTATAAGCTGTTTATTGGGCAAGCAGGAAGTTCTTTTACATTTGAAGTAGCTCAGAAAAACGGAATTCCTTTTAGTATTATTAATCAAGCTAAAAAACGAGTTGAAACTGAAAAAGTTCGTTTAGATAAAACCATTTCTAAACTTCAAAAAGAGAGAAATAGACTTCAAAAAAATTCTGATAATTTAGAAAAACAACAATCTAAAGGACAAGAACATTTAGATAATATTCAAGAAAAAGAACAACGAATTCAAGAAAAACTAGCTGGTTTCCAAGAGTTGTATGATAATAATCAAAAAATGCTTTCTTTGGGTAGAAAAATTAATGAGTTGTTAAATAAGTACTTTCAAACCAATAATAAAAAAGAACTTACTACCAATTTTAATAAATGGGTTGTTGATGAAAAAGTGAAACATTTAAAAAAGAACCCTGAAATACCAAAAACAAAAATTCAAAAGCAAAAGGCAAAAGTTGTTCAAAAGCAAATGCAAGAGGTAATTGAAAAAGTAGAAAAAGAGGTTTTAGAAAAAGTAGTAGAAGTTAGAAAAGATAAAAAGATTGAAGAGGCCAAAATTAGTGCAGAAAAATCTAATTATGTTTTTAAAATTAATGATAGAGTAAGAATTATTGGTTCTAATTCTGTGGGTACTATTGATATAATTGATAAAAAAAAGGTAACTATAAATTACGGTTTTTTTACTACAAAAACTTTGCTTGAAAAAATTGAGATTGTAGAAAAATCAAAATAAGTCTTCATTATTTTTTGTAAATAAGTAATCTTTTTAAAATTTCCCAATTTCAGTTAAATACTGTTAAGAATATATTAAAGTGTGCTTTTTGTTGAAACGTTTTTAAAATCTAGGCGTCTTTTAGTTGTATTCATTTAACTTAAAACACTTATTATGAGAAATTTAAAATCAATCATTACTGTTATTGCTATTAGTTTAGCTACCACTTTTTCTGTATCAGCTGCAGACATTGAACCTTCAAAAATTACTAAAAATTTAAGAACAGAAATTGTTTCTATGTTAGGAGACAAAATTCCAACAGAATTTAAAAGCACAAGTTCTGCAGAAATTTCATTTATGGTTAATAACGAAAATGAAGTTGTTGTTATTACTGTAGATTCTAAATTAAACGAGTTTAGTTCATTTGTAAAGAATAAGTTGAACTATAAGAAAATTAATGTAAAAGGAATAAAAATAGGGGAAATCTATAAAGTTCCAGTAAAAATAAAAGTACAATAATTACAACTGGTTGGTTAGTTGGTGCCCAATTTTAATTTTTAAAAAAAAATTAAATTGGGCATTTTTAGTAATAAAAAACTCCTGAATTTCTTCAGGAGTTTTATTAATTTAAGAACTTAAAATGTTTATTTAGCATTTTGCTTTTTAATCAAGTTTAATGCAGAACCCTCATTATACCAATCTATTTGAGATTGATTGTAGGTATGATTTGCAATAAACTCATCTTTTCTACCATCAAGATGAACCACCTCTATTTTAAGTGGTTTTCCTGGAGCGAATTTATCTAGATCTAAAAAGTTGAAAGTATCATTTTCTTGAATTAAATCATAATCAGCTTCATTAGCAAACGTTAAACCTAACATTCCCTGCTTCTTTAAATTTGTTTCATGAATTCTTGCAAAAGATTTTACAATAACAGCAGCCACGCCTAAAAATCTCGGTTGCATTGCAGCATGCTCTCTAGAAGAACCTTCACCATAATTATGATCACCAACAACTATTGTTTTAATTCCTGCTTTTTTGTACTCTCTTTGCACAGCAGGCACAGCATTATATTCACCAGTTAATTGATTTTTAACAAAATTAGTTTTTTGATTAAAAGCGTTCACAGCACCAATTAAAGTATTATTTGCTATGTTGTCTAAATGTCCTCTAAAACGTAACCAAGGGCCAGCCATAGAAATGTGGTCTGTAGTACATTTACCAAAAGCTTTTATTAGTAATTTAGCTCCAGTTATTTTATTTCCAATAGGTGTAAAAGGTGTTAATAATTGTAATCTTTCAGAGGTGTCACTTACAGAAACAACAACACTACTTCCATCTTCTTTTGGCGCTAAATAACCATTATCTTTTACTTCAAAACCTTTTGGAGGCAATTCCCAACCTGTTGGTTCATCAAACATAACTTCTTCTCCATTTTCATTGATTAAAGAATCCGTTAGTGGATTAAAATCTAAACGACCTGCAATTGCAATTGCTGCTGTAATTTCTGGTGATGCAACAAAGGCATGTGTATTTGGGTTGCCATCTGCTCTTTTTGCAAAATTTCTATTAAAAGAATGTACAATACTATTTTTAGGAGCGTTTTTAGGATCTGAGTATCTAGCCCATTGACCAATACAAGGTCCACAAGCATTTGTAAATATCTTTGCATCTAGCTTTTCGAAAATTCCAAGAATTCCATCTCTTTCTGCAGTATATCTAACTTGTTCAGATCCAGGATTAATTCCTAGCTCTGCTTTCATTTTTAACCCTTTATCAATTGCTTGTTGTGCTATAGATGATGCTCTTGATAAGTCTTCATAAGATGAATTTGTACAAGAACCAATTAATCCCCATTCTACAGTTAAAGGCCAATCATTCGCATTTGCTTTTTCAGTCATTGCAGAGCCTACTGTTGTTGATAAATCAGGTGTGAAAGGTCCATTTAATAAGGGTCCTAATTCAGATAAATTAATTTCAATTACCTGATCAAAATATTGTTCTGGATTTGTATATACTTCAGCATCTGCAGTTAAATATTCTTTTACTTTATTTGCTGCATCAGCAATATCTGCTCTATCTGTTGCACGCAAATAACGTTCCATAGATTCATCATAACCAAAAGTTGAAGTTGTAGCTCCAATTTCTGCACCCATATTGCAAATAGTTCCTTTTCCTGTACAAGACATTGCTGTTGCTCCAGGTCCGAAATATTCCACAACTGCTCCTGTTCCACCTTTTACCGTTAAAATTTCTGCTACTTTTAAAATAACATCTTTAGGAGCTGTCCAGCCTGAAAGTTTTCCTGTTAATTTAACTCCAATCAGTTTTGGAAATTTCAATTCCCAAGCCATACCAGCCATAACATCTACTGCATCTGCACCTCCAACACCAATAGCTATCATGCCTAAACCTCCTGCGTTCACTGTATGAGAATCTGTACCAATCATCATTCCTCCAGGAAATGCGTAATTTTCTAATACTACTTGATGAATAATTCCTGCTCCTGGTTTCCAAAAACCTATTCCATATTTATTAGATACTGATTCTAAAAAATTAAAAACTTCGCTACTTGTGCTATTTGCATGTTTTAAATCAGTTGCAGCACCATCTTTAGCTTGAATTAAATGATCACAATGAACGGTTGTAGGGACAGCAACTTTAGCTTTTCCTGCTTGCATAAATTGCAATAAAGCCATTTGTGCAGTAGCATCTTGACAAGCAATTCTGTCAGGCGCAAAATCTACATAATCTTTACCCCTTACTAACTCTTTAGTAGGTTTTCCCTCCCATAAATGAGAATATAAAATCTTTTCTGCTAAAGTAAGTGGTTTACCTGTAATTTTACGAGCTGCATCTACACGTTCTGCCATATTTGCATAAACATGTTTGATCATATCAATATCAAAAGCCATATCTAATTTTGAATTTAAAATTTTGTAAAACAAATCTACAGTAATAAAATCAATTTTGAAAGATAAATAATAGATTGCTATAATTATTGAATAAATAAAAGCTATTTTTTTAAAAAGAGTGATTTTAATTCAATAAAAAAATAGTTTTTATCTTTTTTTATGCGAATTCTGTAATCAAAAAATAAAATAGCAGGCTTGTAAGCCGAATTCTGTTCCTAAGTAGTATAGGTTCTTATCATTTATCTAGTTTTAAGATTACTCTTAAAATCTATCTGCCTACCCTTTAGAATCGAGCGAGTAGCTCTCAAGCTCTAATTTACATGGCATTGCACCTCATAGAGTTTACCTGGTTTCACTACAGCCGAACTGTACTTGCTTTCTGTTGCACTTGTCCTCAACTTACGTTGGACGGATGTTATCCGCTATGAATACTCTTTGGTGTCCGGACTTTCCTCTTTATTCTAAACTAATTTAGATTAAAGCGATAAGATAAGCCTGCTAAAAGTTTCAAAATTAAACTTTTTTAAATTCATAAAAAAGCGCACGTAGTTAAAAATTCATTGATAAAATGGTAATCTAAAAAGAAAAAGTGCTATTGATTTTATCAGTAACACTTTAAATGTTTTTTACGAAATAAAAAAATACATTTTTAAGAAAACATATCTTTTACTTTTTCAAAAAAGGATTTATCTGATGTGTTTGGATTTGGAGAAAAGTTTTCATTTTCTAACATTTTTTCAAAAAACTCTCTTTGATCTTTATCCAATTCTTGAGGAGTCCAAACATTTGTATGAATTAAAAAATCTCCTGTACCATACCTTTCAATACTTGGTAATCCTTTACCTTTTAATCTTAAAATTTTTCCTGATTGAGTGCCTGCATCAATTTTAATTTTTACTTTACCTGTAACAGTTTCTACTTCTTTACTAGTTCCTAATACTGCTTCAGAGAAATTAATGTATAAATCATAGTGTATGTTCGTCCCTTCTCTTTTTAATTTATCATGAGGTATTTCCTCTATCAAAACTAATAAATCTCCAGAAATAGAATTTTTGCCTGGTGCATCATTTCCTTTACCACCAACTTTTAATTGAACACCCTCTGTAACACCTGCAGGAATATTTATTGAAACGGTTTCTTCTTTTACTATTAAACCTTGTTCATCTGCTCCATTAGGTTTGCTGCTGATAATTTCACCTGCTCCAGAACAAGTTCCACAAGTAGTAGCAGTTTGCATTCTACCTAAAATTGTATTTTGAATTCTCATCTGCTGACCAGAACCATTACAAGTTGTACAGGTTTTATATTTTACGCCATCAGCTTGGACTTTTCTACGAACTTTTACTTTTTTCTCAACTCCTTTAGCAATTTCTTCTAAAGTAAGTTTTACACGAATTCGCATATTACTTCCTTTTACTCTGGCTTGTCTAGAGCCACCTCCACCAAAACCACCAAAACCGCCACCAAATCCTCCACCCCCAAAGATGTCTCCAAATTGGCTAAATATGTCTTCCATATTCATACCTCCACCACCAAAACCACCTCCACCTTGAGGACCATCGAAAGCAGCATGACCATATTGATCGTATCTAGCTTTTTTATTTTCGTCGCTCAAAACTTCATAAGCCTCTGCTGCTTTTTTAAAGTTTTCTTCAGCAGTTTTATCATCTGGATTTTTATCTGGATGATATTTGATTGCCATTTTTCTGTAGGCTTTTTTAATTTCTGCTTGTGAAGCTGATTTTGTGATGCCTAATATTTCGTAAAAATCTTGTTTTGCCATTTTTTATAGTTTGCAATATTCAGTATGCAGAATTCAGTCAGTTTTTCACTGTTTACTGCCAACTGACGACTGATTACTTTATTACTGTCCTATTACCACTTTTGGGTAACGAATTACTTTTTCTCCTAACTTATATCCTTGCTCTACACAATCAATAATTTTTCCTTTTAAGTCTTCTGAAGGAGCTGGAATTTGCGTGATTGCTTCATGAATTTCTGCATCAAAAACATCACCTGCATTGGTTTCTATTTTCGATAATCCTTTTTGCTCTAATGTATTATAGAACTTATTGTAAATTAAAAGTACTCCTTTTCTTAATTCTTCGGCCTCTGCATCTTCTTCAATATGTGTCAGAGCGCGTTCGAAATCGTCTACAACTGGCAGTAAAGATGTCATTAATTCTTGGCTTGCTGTTTTATATAACTCAATTCTTTCTTTGGTTGTTCTTTTTTTATAGTTTTCAAACTCTGCAAAAAGACGTAAAAATTTATCTTTTTCTACTTGAATTATTTCGTCTACTGTAGGTTCTTCTTTTACAACTTCAACTTCAACTTCTTGACTTTCTTCTACTTGAGAAGTTTCTTGCTTATTATTTATTTCTTCTTCTTTTATATTTTCTTCTTTACTCATTTCTTTGTAACGTTAAATTATCAAGTTCTTATGGGCAAAAATGTTGCCAACAAAAAAAATAGTGTCAATTTGACACTATTTAATATTAATATCAAAAAATTATCTATATCTGTGACCAATTTTCACCAGACTTTATTCTGTGAATTTGGGTATCTGAAACACCAAAACGCTTGGCAATCATTGAAATTCTAGTTCTATTATTTTTAAGCTGACGTTTAATGATCTTTACTTTACCTGGAGTTAGTTTGCCTATATTTTTGCTTCTATTTTTAACTATGTTATCCCAATCTGGATGACTAAATTGATGCAACTCTTTTTCTCTTTTTGTTGCCCATTTTAAATTACCTAAAACGTTATTTTTTTTATCATAATCTAAATGAATTACAAAAATTTGTTCGGAATTTTCTTTTTTTATAAAGTGTTCAGCAACTAATTTATGAACATATCTACTCGTAGATTTATTATTAACCTCTTGTTTTAAAGAAATTGTTTCATAACCGTTAATAAAGGCTTTATTTTTTAAAAATTCTTTTTCTTTTGTGCAATTTATAATTCTGCCATAGTTAGAAATTTTAAATTTTTCGTTTTTTGATATTTTATCATCAAACCGAATATCTTTCCATTCTTCATTCCATAAGTTTCTTATCATTTCTCAAAAGTTTAACTAAAATTATTAACAAAACTTTTTCTTCTTCAATTCAATTTTTTTTTGATTTATTTTTATTAATCTATTCTTTCAATTTTTGCACCAATAGATTTTAAACGAGCTTCTATATTTTCATAACCTCTATCTATTTGTTCAATATTGTGAATTGTACTTGTTCCTTTAGCAGAAAGTGCTGCAATTAACAATGAAATTCCTGCTCTAATATCTGGAGAAGTCATTGTGGTTGCTTTTAAAGAACTCTCGAAATTCATTCCTATTACTGTTGCTCTATGTGGATCGCAAAGAATAACTTTTGCACCCATATCTATTAATTTATCAACAAAAAATAAACGGCTTTCGAACATTTTTTGATGGATTAAAACTGTGCCTTTTGCTTGAGTTGCAATAACTAAAACAATGCTTAATAAATCTGGAGTAAAACCAGGCCAAGGAGCATCTGCTACTGTTAAAACAGAACCATCTATATAATTTTGAATTTGATAAGATTCTTGTTCTGGAATGTAAATATCATCTCCCCTTTTTTCGAAATTAATTCCTAATTTTCTAAATACATTTGGTATTTGTCCTAAGTTTTCCCAGCTAACATTCTTAATAGTTAATTCTGATCGTGTCATAACTGCAACACCAATCCAAGAACCTATTTCTATCATGTCTGGTAAAACTCTATGCTCACATCCTTTTAAAGATTTTACACCTTGAATTGTTAAAAGATTAGAACCAACTCCGGTTATTTTTGCGCCCATAGAATTCAACATTTTGCATAATTGTTGAATATAAGGTTCGCAAGCTGCGTTGTAAATTGTTGTTATGCCTGTTGCAAGAACTGATGCCATTAAAATATTTGCAGTTCCTGTTACAGAAGCTTCATCTAATAACATGTCTGCACCAAATAATTCATCTGCTTCTACACCATAAAAATGCTCTTCTTTATTGTATCGAAATTTGGCCCCTAATCTTATAAAACCTTCGAAATGGGTATCTAATCTTCTACGACCAATTTTATCTCCTCCAGGCCTTGGAATATAACCTTTTCCAAATCTGGCTAAAAGAGGACCAACAATCATAATAGATCCACGCAGAGAACCTCCATCTCTTTTAAAATCTTCAGATTCTAAATAGTTTAGATTGACTTGATCTGCCTGAAAAGTGTAAGAATTACTTGTTAATTTTTCTATTTTAACCCCTAATTCCCCTAATATAAAAATTAACTTATTAACATCTATAATATCTGGAACATTAGTAACCGTTACTTTTTCTGGAGTTAATAAAACTGCACAAAGAATTTGTAAAACTTCATTTTTTGCTCCTTGAGGAGTGATGGTTCCATTTAATTTATGACCACCTTCAATTTTAAATGATGCCATTTAATTTTGTCTTTTTCTATTTCTATTATTGTTGTTGTTTTGTTTTTTATGAGCACTCTTGGTCGTATTTTGCCCTTGAGAATTTCGTTTTTTTAATAGATTCTTACTCTCAGACAAATCTTCATCAGAATTACGCAAGTCTATTTTACCATCAGATAAATCTACCAAATGTTTAAAAATTACAGCATCATCTACTGTATCTTTATTCCAATTTAAATAACATTTTTTCATGTGGTTTGCAATGGTAAAAACCAATGCTTCTTTCATTTCTCCTTCTTCCCAGCTTAAAGCTACATTAATCATGGTTTGAATATTTTTACCATAATAACGATATTTTGAGGCTGCTTTTGGATAAGGCAAACTTTCTGGTTTTTCTTGCAATTCCTCTCGTGAAGTAACTGGATAAGGAGAATCTGCATCTAATTTAAAATCTGACATGATAAAAAGTTGATCCCATAACTTATGTTTAAAGTCTGGAACATCTCTTAAATGCGGTTGTAAATTACCCATAACATCTACAATTGCCAAGGCCATTGTATTTCTTTCTTCTTTTGTAGGCAATGCCATACAGTGAATGATTAATTTCTGAACATGTCTGCCATATTCTGGAATTATCATCAAGGTTCTTTCTGAATTATATTCTAAATCGAATGTCATTTATTTATTTTTGTGAAGTGTGTTGTATACGCATTTTCTGTTTTTATTTTCATAAAAGAAAAACACTCGAACTAACATCTTATTGTTTGTAGTTATTTAACGTTGCAAAATAAGAATTTATTTTCAGTTTTTCTTAAATTTTAAGGAATTGATTTTCACGAGAATTATCCAATCACTTTTAATTTTGCAAATTGTAATAATAATTTTTTATTACCAACTGTACCAAATTTAATATCTGCTTTTTTATTTGGCCCATTTCCTTCTAGGGCAATTACTTCGCCATTTCCAAATCTATTGTGTTCTACAATATTACCAACAACAATATTGCCATCAAATAAATTTACTTTTGGAGTTGTTTGGGAGATTTTTTTTAAATTTTTAGGAATTATAATTTCTTTCTTTTCGGCTAAATCTCTTTCGGCTTTTTTACGCTGAATTGGTTTTTGAAAGCGAATTCCTTTTGGAGCATCATCAAACAAACTTTTGTCTAAAAATCGATTTATACTTGGCTCTGATTTTTTTGGTGTGATGTAATACAAAAATTGATCGTCTATTTCTTCTAAAAACCTACTTGGCTCAGCATCAACTAATTTACCCCATCTATAACGTGTTTGTGCGTAACTTAAATAGGCCACTTTTTCGGCTCTAGTTAAAGCCACATAAAATAATCTACGTTCCTCCTCTAACTCACTTCTGGTATTCATACTCATAGCAGAAGGAAACAAATTTTCTTCCAAACCAACAATATAAACATACAGATATTCCAAACCTTTAGATTGATGAATGGTCATTAAAGAAACACTTGGTTTGTCATTATCTTTTTTAGAATCAAAATCTGTAGCCAAAGCAACATCTTCTAAAAAAGTAGTTAAAGAGGCATCTTCTCCTTCTTCGATTTTATCGGTTATAAAATCTTTAATTCCGTTTAACAATTCTTGAACATTCTCCACTTTACTAACAGCTTCTGGAGTGCCCTCTTTTTCTAAATCTTTTATTAATCTTGTTTCTTTAACAACGGTTTCCGCAATTTCAAAGGCATTTTTTGTTTGATTTTCTATTTGCAAACGCAACATCATATTCATGAAATTCTGCAACTTGTTTTTTGTGCCAGAATTTATATTGATGTCTATTTTATCAATATATTTTATGATTTCAAAAATTGATTTTTTATAATGATTTGCAGCAATCGTAAGCTTATCAATGGTTGTTGCTCCAATTCCTCTAGCAGGATAATTGATAATTCTTTTTAAAGCTTCTTCATCATTTGGATTGATTAAAATACGCAAATAAGACAAAATATCTTTGATTTCTTTTCTTTGATAAAAGGATATTCCACCATAAATTGTATAATCAATTCCTTTTTTTCTTAGAGCATCTTCTATAGCTCTAGATTGAGAATTTGTTCTATACAAAACACAAAAACTATCGGGTGTTAATTGATTGTTCATCATATTTTCCCAAATAGATTGCGCTACAAAACGCCCTTCTTCACCATCAGAAATGGTACGCATTACATTTATAGAATCTCCTGCATCATTACTTGTCCAAACTTCTTTGTCTAATTTTGTTTTATTTCTTGATATTACTGAGTTCGCAGCATTTACAATATTTTTTGTTGACCTATAATTCTGCTCTAATTTAAAGGTTTTTACCTCTGGATAATCTTTTTGAAAATTTAAAATATTCTGAATGTTTGCACCTCTAAAACTATAAATACTTTGAGAATCATCACCCACCACACAAATATTTTCGAATTTATCCGCCAAAGCTCTAACAATAATATATTGTGAATGGTTTGTATCTTGATACTCATCAACCATAATATACCTGAATCTGTCTTGATACTTTGCCAAAACATCAGGAAAACGTGCTAGTAATTCATTGGTTCTTAACAATAAATCATCAAAATCCATGGCACCAGATTTAAAACATCTGTCCACATATTCTTTATAAATATCACCAACTTTTGGTCTGCTTGCGTGCATATCTGCTTCTTGCAAATCAGCGTTATTAAAGTAGGCTCTAACTGTTATTAAACTGTTTTTGAATGATGATATTCTACTTAAAATCTGTTTGGGTTTGTAACGTTCTTTATCTAAATTCATTTCTTTAATAATGGCTGTTATTAAGCGAACTGAATCTTGTGTATCGTAAATTGTAAAGTTTGATGGAAAACCTAATTTATCTGCTTCCGAACGTAAAATTCTTGCAAAAACCGAGTGAAAAGTTCCCATCCAAAGGTTTTTGGCTTCACTCTGCCCAACAACTCCAGCAATTCTATTTTTCATTTCTCTGGCTGCTTTGTTGGTAAATGTGAGCGATAAAATGTTAAAAGAATCTACTCCAGATTGCATTAAATGCGCAATTCTGTAAGTTAAAACACGTGTTTTACCAGAGCCAGCACCAGCAATAATAATCATTGGACCTTCTTTTTGTAAAACCGCTTGTTTTTGTGCTTCGTTTAAAGAATTTAAATACGTATTCAATCGTTTATTTTAGATAAGTTATAAGCTGTGAAATTAACCAAACTAATCCTTTTTAAAAAGGAAGATTGTTAGTTTTTATTCACAAAGTTTTCATCTAAAAAAAGTATTTTTGTTTCAGAAAATAAATCGAATGGAAGATAAAATTTTAGAAAGTATTGCCTACATTTTACCAGCTGCTGTAACAGGTTTTGTAGCTTATTATATGTTTAATGGTTTTATAAATCAACAAAATTCTGAAAAGAAATTAGAACTATTAGCACAAAGGAAAAAGGAATCTTTGCCCATAAAACTGCAAGCTTACGAAAGAATGTTATTGTTTTGCGAAAGAATAAACCCTATTAAAATGTTGGTTCGAATTCAGCCAATATCAGAAAATACAAATGATTATTTACAACTATTAATAGCAAATATAGAACAAGAATTTGAACACAACTTGGTACAACAAATTTATATATCTAATGATGCTTGGACTGCAATTGTTGCAACAAAAAGAGCGATTATCACCAAATTAAAACAGGTCGCAGAAACATCAAACTCCGCAAATGATTTAAGAGAAAATGTTTTAATCGATTATTCTAAAACACTACCACCAACTGAAACAGCAATTGCTTTCATTAAAAATGAAGTGAAAAAATTAGTATAAAAAAAGCTCTTTTTAAGAGCCTTTTTTATACAATTATAGGTTTATTCTTAAACCTAAATTATAGTTTCTACCACGAGTTGTAAAACCTGCAATTTCTTGAAAATTTTCATTTAATAGATTGGTTACACTTCCATAAAAAGTAACTTTATTTTCTAACAAACTATGGTTGATAAAAAAATCTACCAAGCTATAGGAAGCCAAAGCTACATTTCCGAAATCTTTAGTTTCATCAACAAACCTGTAACTTACAGATGTAAATGTTTGTGAAAATAAGTTATAATCTGCCTTTACAAAAAACTTGTTTTGAGGAATTTTTAATAACAAACTTTCATCTCTCTCAATAAAAGTATAGTTTGCTAAAAGTCTTAATTTATTGGAAGCTTTGTAAGAAATTTCGGTTTCAAAACCTTTGGCTAAAAAAGTTCCAAAGTCGTTAATGGTTTGAAATGTTGTTGGATCAAAACCAATTTTATTAGTTTCTTCTCTGTAAAAATAGGTTCCATTCAAATTGATTTTATCACCCAAATCCAAATCAAAACCAGCTTCGATAGTAATATCTTCCTCTGGCAAAAGTTCTTCTATTGAGGGTAGTTTTGTAAAAATTTCTGATAAAGTTGGTGTTACAAATGCAGTGCTGTATGAACCAAAAACTTTCATCTTATTTTCAGCAATTTTAAAGTTATAAGAAGGATTTACATTAAAAACAAAATTATTTCCATATTCACTATGCATGTTTAAACGCGTTCCTGCATTCAAATTAAAACCATTTGCTCCATTATAATTTACAGACAAATAAGGATCATAAAAATGTTGTTTTCCTGTTCCTTCTTCAATGGTGCTGAAAGAAGTTCTCTGTATCATATCTTGAAATTGCGAAGTAAAACCAACTAAAAAAGAAAACTCATTGTTGAATTTGTAATTATTGTACACATCAAAACCATACACTTCTCCAAAGAAAAAATCTTCATTGGGCGTTTGATTTCTATCAATTTCTGTTAAAAATGTTCTGATTTTCAATTCCCCTTTTTCGTAACTGTAATCTGCATTCACCCCTAATCTTTTTTGCATACTTTTTAAGTTGTTATCTCTATCTGCAGGAATACTTGCAAAGGTTACAGGATCGAAATCGAAACCATCAAAATCTGTAGAGAACTCATCATAGCTTGATAAAATTCCAATTTTTAATTTATTATTTACAGCATAATTCACCTTTAATAATACATTTTGTCTAGAGAAATTATCTTCCAAAAAAGGCGTATTTGTTGTACTTTCAGCTGCTGATAAACCACTTGATCCATTCGTATTTAAAGCCAGTAAATAATCAACTTTATTTAAAGTTCCATTAAAGTTAAAGTTTGCGGTAAATTCTTCTGCAGAAAATTTTGCATTTTCACTTGATGAATTTGTACCTACAGATGTTGTAAATGTACCTGTAAAACTATCATTTGATGCTTTTTTTAAGATGATGTTAATTACACCTGTTGCAGCACCTGAACCATATAAGGTAGATGATGCACCTTTTAGAACCTCAATCGTTTCAATTTGATTAATGTCTATTTGACGTAAATCAAAATCACCATTAAAAGAAGATGGATCATTTACATTTACACCATCAATTAAAATAGCTACTTGTCTGTTTCTTCCTCCTCGAATGTAATATCCTAAATTCTGACCTTTCGTACTAAAATTACCGTTAATTTCTACTCCAGGAATGTCGTTTAATAAATCTACAACTGTTTTTCCTTGACTTTTTTTAATAGTTTCTTGTGTAATTTTATATACAATTTTACCAACATTTTTTTTATTAGTTGCAAATTTTGTAGCAGTTACAACAACTTCATTAAGCGACTCAATACTGTCTTTTTTTTGTTGAGAGAATAAATTTGGATTGAAAAAATTACACGCTAATACACTAACAATTAATAATTGTTTTTTCATTTTTAATAAATTTGATTTACAATAAATCAGGTAAATTCTGTGTACAAAAAATAGATTAGTACATAAACTTTTATCCCGAAAGTTTTTAACTCTTTTTTCGATTATAGGCAGGTCTCCTGACTTGCGTCTTGTAACAAACCTTCCCAACAAAAAAGTCAGTGGTTAAAGAATTAGTTACAAGCTTTGTAGCTTACAGTTGCGGGTACAGCTCTGGATTTAAACCAGATTCCCTTTTAATTTGATATAAATCAATTTTTACATCAAAACCAAAATCTGTGCAAATATATATGAGTTGTTATGAACAATCTAATAAAAAGAGTATCAATTTTTATATCTTTAAACTTTTAAAAGTTCGATAGATATGAGAATAGAAAATGACTTAAAGTTAGGATTTAAAGATGTAATGATTCGTCCAAAACGTTCTACCTTAAAATCGCGATCACAAGTAACTTTAGAAAGAGAGTTTAAATTTTTACATAGTAATGTTATTTGGAAGGGAATTCCAATAATGGCAGCAAATATGGATACTGTTGGTACTTTTGAAATGGCAAAAGCTTTGGCTAAACACGGTCTTTTTACAGCAATTCATAAGCATTATTCATTGGAAGAATGGAAAGAATTTGCAAAAAATGCATCCGAAGAAATTTTAAAAAATATAGCTGTAAGCACAGGAACTGGAAGAAAAGATTCCGAAAAAGTGAAACAGATTTTATCAGAATTTCCTCAAATAAATTTTATTTGTATTGATGTTGCTAATGGCTATTCTGAACATTTTGTAAATTTTGTAAAGAAAATCAGAGGTAATCATCCAAATAAAATAATTATTGCTGGCAATGTTGTTACAGGAGAAATGGTTGAGGAATTATTATTGGCTGGAGCAGATATTATAAAAGTAGGTATTGGACCAGGTTCTGTTTGCACAACTCGTGTTAAAACAGGTGTTGGTTATCCACAATTATCAGCAATTATAGAATGTGCAGATGCTGCTCATGGAATGGGAGGTCAAATTATTTCTGATGGTGGTTGCAAAACTCCTGGAGATTTAGCCAAAGCCTTTGGTGGAAGTGCAGATTTTGTAATGTTAGGTGGCATGTTAGCAGGACACACAGAAAGTGGTGGAGAATTGATTGAAAAAAATGGTGAAAAATTCAAAGCATTTTATGGAATGAGCTCTGAAACTGCTATGAATAAACATGCTGGAGGAGTTGCGAATTATAGAGCATCTGAAGGAAAAACAGTTGAAGTGCCTTTTAAAGGTGATGTAGAAAATACGATTATTGATATTTTAGGTGGAATAAGGTCTACATGCACATATGTTGGTGCTAGCAGATTAAAAGAATTGACCAAAAGAACTACTTTTATTAGAGTTCAGGAGCAAGAAAATCAAGTATATTCTTAATGTGTATATATAACAAATTGTCAGTTCGAGTGATTTTGAGATTATCAAAATTAAAATATATTTTAATTGAAGATAGCTTATATCGAGAACTAATTTATAAAACTTCTCGATACAATTTTTCTTCATTCTTCAGAAAAATTACTCGAAGTGACATCTCTATTCTTTTTGCTATTACATTTGTATTACTTTTTAGTTCTTGTAAAAAAGAGGTAACAAGAATTGACAAAAATAATCAGGCGAAAAGCACTATCAAATATGCAAAAGGGTTTGATATTGTTGATGATAATGGAATTAAAAAATTAATAATCAAATCTGCGTATCAGAATTCTGAGGAAGTTTTTGAGTATATGATTCAAAAGAAAAAAACTGACAGAATTATTGATTACAAATATGAGGTTATTGAAGTTCCAATTCAAATAATTGTTGTGACTTCTACAACACACATTCCAATGATCGAGTTGTTAAACGAAGAAACTTCGATTATTGGTTTTCCTTATGCCAAATATGTATCCTCAGAAAAAACGAGACAGTTAATTGATGATGGAAAAATTACAGAGATAGGAAAAGAAAGCTCTTTAAACACAGAGATTTTATTGGCTTTACAACCTGAATTAGTAGTTGGCTATAGTGTTTCAGCTGCAGATAAATCTTTAACAACCATCCAAAAATCGGGTATCCATGTAATTTATAATGGAGATTGGTTAGAAGAAACTCCTCTTGGCAGAGCAGAATGGATTAAATTTTTTGGTATTTTATTTGATAAAGAAAAACAAGCAGACAGCATTTTTAAAGCAATAGAAACCAATTATTTAGAAGCTAAAAATATCGCTTTAAAATCAACAAATAAACCAACAATTTTATCTGGTGCAATTATGAGCAAAGACATTTGGAATTTACCTGCTGGAGAAAGTTTTGTTGCACAATTTTTAAAGGATGCAAATTTGGATTATTTATGGCAAAATTCTGAAGGAAAAGGAAGCTTATCTTTAAGCTTTGAAAGTGTTTTTGATAAAGCTCAAAATGCCGATTTTTGGATTGCTCCAGGTTATTTTGCCTCTAAAGAACAATTGCTAAGTAGCAATCAAATTTATGCAGAATTTAATGCTTTTAAAAATGATAAAATTTATACACCATCCACCAAAAAAGGAAAAACAGGTGGTGTAATTTATTACGAATTGGCGCCTACAAGACCTGATTTGGTTTTAAAAGATTTGATAAAAATTACAAATTCTGTGTTGCTACCAAATTATGAATTAACATTTTTTGAGAAGATGCAATAACTATTGTTGCTGCTGTTGTTGTTGTTTCTCCTTTTGATTTGAATCCTTATCCTTTTCTAAGTCTTTATCTTTTGGTTTTTCTTGATATTCCATTTTTTTAAATATTCTTTATTAAAATTAATTATTTTTCTTTTGATTCTCTATAGCTAATTCTCTCATATACAGAAACAAAGGAAAAGTAAAAGCAATTGCTATTAAAAAAGTTAACGGAATTAAAACCCACCAATATTTTATTTTTAAACGTAAAGATTCTGGAACTAGAAAAGCAAAAAAGGTAAAACAAACTACTGTTAAATCTGCCCCAAAAGACTTGCCTGCAAAGTTACTTTGTGCATCCTGAAAAAAACCTATTAAATTTGCATTTTCTACTGAATTAAAATACTGAATATTATAATACCAGGTATAACAAATACCCAAAACAGAAAGCAATAAATAAAGGTGTTTTAGTTTCATTTTTAAAATAATTTTGTCTGATTTTCGTCATCAATTCTTTTCTGTTCTGCTTTCTTTTTTGCAATGGATTTTTGCAAAGCAATTTTTGCTTTTTCATCTGCAGAAAGTTCTTCAGAAACCGGTTTTTTAATTTCTGGTTCAGAAATCTCGAATGGTAATTTGTCATCAACAATTTCTTCATCAACAACCTCTATATCATCAGAAGTTTCTTCTTCTGGTTCTGCATAAGGTAAAGATTCTAATAAGTTTACATTCTTTATTTTTTCTGTAGTTAATTGGTTCCCAAGCGCTTTAATTCCCTTCACTGCAATAAACTCTTCAAAGTTTACAGTTTCATTCTCTAAATTCCGCTTAGAAAATTGCACTTCTGCAATAGGTCTAAAATCGGTTGCTACAATTTCGAGTTGACTTTTTGGGTGATCGGAAATAAACTCCTCTTCTTTTTCTGTAGTTTCTATCAAGAAACGTTTTACGTAATAACGTTCTTTTTCACCATCAAAATAAATAGCAGAAATTGGTTTTTTAGGATTCCATTTTTCGAGTATAATCATATCATCTTCAAAATGCATTGCCAAATCTGGTTTTACAGCTTTTGCTTTTCCACTTTGATTGATGATTAACAACTTGTCTTCGGCTTTAAATTCGCCCAATAATTCACCTCTTTCATCTACATTTAAACGTTGCACAGTATCATCAAACCAAATTTTTCTAGGTTTTAATGTTGATACACCCTCACTTTTAAAATCGACAGATTTTATAGCGTATTTCGTTATTACATTTCCTTTTACATTTCTACCTTTAATTGCTAAATCTGCAAAATCGATATCCCATTTTAATTTTTTCACACTACCAACAGCTCTCAAATTGATGGTAACAACTTCTGCTTCTCCATTTAAATTTGCAGAAAAATAATGTACAATCGAATTTTTATTTCCATTTGCCAAATCGTACTCTTTATCACGAGTCATGGAAGTAACATTGAATCGTTTCATGTAACTTGGTCCGCTTTTTCCATCTCTGTACATGTAATTGTAAACCGTTCTTTTGTCTTTCTTTTTAAAGACTGCTACATGAATAATATCTTTACCAACAAAGGTTTTAGCATCAACTTTAGAAACCATCATTGTAGCGTCTTTTCTAAAAATGATAATGTCATCAATATCAGAACAATCACAAACAAATTCATCTCTTTTTAGTGAGGTTCCAATGAAACCTTCTGCCCTATTTACATAAAGTTTAGCATTGTTCATAGCAACTTTCGATGCTTCTATATCATCAAAAATTCTGATTTCTGTTTTGCGCTCTTTTCCTTTGCCATAAGTAGTTTTTAGATTTTTAAAATAATTAATAGCATACTCAATTAAATTTGCCAAATAATTTTTTACAACTGCAATTTTATCTTCTAAACTTTCTATGTGTTGTTTCGCTTTGTCTATATCAAATTTTGATATTTTTTTGATCCGAATTTCAGTTAAACGCAGAATATCTTCTTCTGTAACTTTTCTTTTTAAATGCTGAATATGAGGCTGTAAACCTTTATCAATAGCTATAATTACACCTTCCCAAGTTTCTTCTTCTTCTATATCTCTATATATTCTGTTTTCTATAAAAATGCGTTCTAAAGAAGCAAAGTGCCATTGTTCTTCTAGCTCATTTAACTGAATTTCCAATTCTAATTTTAACAATTCTACAGTATTATCTGTTGAATGTTTAAGCATTTTGGTAACTCCTACAAAAATGGGTTTGTTATCTTCTATGATGCAGCATAAAGGCGAAATTGAACTTTCGCAATATGTAAACGCATACAAAGCATCTATGGTTTTATCTGGAGAAACGTTTGGTGGCAAATGCACCAAAATTTCTACTTCTGCTGCTGTATTATCTTCAATTTGACGGATTTTAATTTTGCCTTTATCGTTTGCTTTTAAAATACTATCAATTAAAGAAGATGTTGTTGTAGCAAAAGGAATTTCTGTAATAACTAAGGTCTTTTTATCTAATTGAGAAATTTTTGCACGAACTCTTACTTTTCCTCCTCTTTTTCCATCATTATAGTTGGTAAAATCTGCAATTCCACCTGTTAAAAAATCGGGTAAAATGGTAAAACTTTTTCCTCTTAAATATTTGATAGAGGCATCTATTAATTCTAAAAAATTATGAGGTAATATTTTAGTTGATAACCCAACTGCAATTCCTTCTGCACCCTGAGCCAATAGCAATGGAAACTTAACTGGTAAATTTACAGGCTCTTTTTTACGACCATCGTAAGAAGATTGCCATTTTGTAGTTTTTGGATTAAAAACAACTTCTAATGCAAATTTAGACAAACGTGCTTCTATATATCTGGAAGCTGCAGCTCTATCTCCTGTTAAGATATTACCCCAGTTTCCTTGCATGTCAATTAGCAATTCTTTTTGTGCAATTTGAACCATTGCATCTGCAATGGATGCATCTCCATGAGGATGATATTGCATTGTATGTCCAACAATATTGGCTACTTTATTGTAACGTCCATCATCCAAATCTTTCATAGAATGCATTATTCTACGTTGAACTGGTTTTAAACCATCCATTAAAGCAGGAACTGCTCTTTCTAAAATTACATACGACGCATAATCTAAAAACCATTCCTTGTACATTCCTGTAACTTTGGTAATGGTTTCTACAGCTTCTGTTTGATTTTCAAGATTCTCTGACTGATTTTCTTGATTATTATTTATTTCTTCGTGTTCGTTAATATCTTCACTCATATTCTAAACTTCCTCAATAACATCTAATTCAACCTTTAAATTAGAGATAATAAACTTCTGTCTATCAGGCGTATTTTTACCCATATAAAATTCTAGCATTTGTTCAATAGAAACCTCTTTGTCTAACATTACAGGATCTAAACGAATATCATCACCGATAAAATGCACAAATTCATTGGGTGAAATTTCTCCTAATCCTTTAAATCTTGTAATTTCTGGTTTCCCTCTTAATTTTTCTATAGCTTCTCTTTTTTCTTCCTCAGAATAACAATAAATAGTTTCTTTTTTATCTCTTACTCGAAACAATGGAGTATCTAAAATATACAAATGTCCATCTTTTATCAATTCTGGAAAAAATTGAAGAAAAAATGTTATTAATAACAAACGAATGTGCATACCATCAACATCTGCATCAGTAGCAATTACAATGTTATTATATCGCAAATCCTCCAAACCATCTTCAATATTTAATGCAGCTTGTAAAAGGTTAAATTCCTCATTTTCATAAACTATTTTTTTGCTTAAACCATAAGAATTTAAAGGTTTTCCTTTCAAGCTAAAAACGGCTTGTGTATTTACGTTTCTAGATTTAGTTATAGACCCAGAAGCAGAATCTCCCTCTGTTATAAACAAGGTCGTGTCTAAATAATTTTCATGTTTAATATCGCCCAAATGTACTCTGCAATCTCTTAATTTTTTATTATGTAAACTTGCTTTTTTTGCTCTATCTCTTGCTAATTTTCGAATTCCAGAAAGTTCTTTACGCTCTTTTTCTGCTTGCATAATTTTTTTCTGAAGCAAATCTGCAACATTGGTATTTCTATGTAAGAAATTGTCCAATTTGGTTTTAAGAAAATCGTTAATATGAGTTCTCACAGTTGGTAAATCTCCACCCATTTCTGTAGAACCTAATTTGGTTTTGGTCTGACTCTCAAAAATAGGTTCCATCACCTTTATAGCAACTGCTGCAATTATTGATTTTCTTACATCTGAAGCTTCGAAACTTTTTCCGTAAAAATCTCGAATTGTTTTTACAAGGGCCTCTCTAAATGCTGCTTGATGCGTTCCTCCTTGTGTAGTATGTTGCCCATTTACAAAAGAATAATATTCTTCTGAATATTGAGTTTTACTGTGTGTAATTGCAACCTCGATATCATTTCCTTTTAAGTGGATTATTGGATACAACATGTCATCAATGTTGTTATTATCTTCTAATAAATCCTTTAATCCGTTTTCAGAAAAGTATTTTTCTCCATTAAAAATGATGGTTAAACCAGGATTTAAATACACATAGTTCTTTAACATTTTAGAAACATATTCGTTTCTAAACTTGTATTTTTTAAAGATGATTTCATCAGGAATAAAAGAAACTTTTGTTCCTTTTCTTCTAGATGTTTCTTCTAAAAATTCTTGATTTGTTAAGTTTCCTTGACTAAATTCGGCAGAAGCAGATTTTCCATCTCTTGTAGATTCTACTCGAAAAAAGTCTGAAAGTGCATTTACTGCTTTGGTTCCAACACCATTTAAACCGACCGATTTTTTGAAGGCTTTAGAATCGTATTTACCACCAGTATTCATTTTAGAAACCACATCAACCACTTTTCCAAGGGGTATTCCACGTCCAAAATCACGAACTGTCACTTTGTTTCCTTGAATAGAAATTTCGATGGTTTTTCCTGCTCCCATCACATATTCATCAATAGAATTGTCTAAAACTTCTTTTACTAATATGTAAATTCCATCATCTGCAGAAGAACCATCACCCAATTTACCAATATACATTCCTGGACGCATTCTAATATGCTCTTTCCAGTCTAATGATCTAATATTATCTTCTGTATATTTTGTTTCTTCACTCATGAAATCTCTTACTATTATTGGTTTGAAGCATCTGCAAGATAGGATTATCATCATATAAATAAAATAGTAAAATCAATTAGTTATCAACAGGATTTCAACGATTTTTTAGACATTATATGTTTTGGTTTTTAGTTCTTTGCTAATAGCAAAAATCACTAAAAATCACAATAAAAAACAATTTGTTATATTTTTAAACAAATCAATAATAATTAAACTAATTAACTATTTTTGAGCCTCGATAAAAAAATAAATACAAAGTGGAAAACGCACAACTTTTAGAATTAGCAAATAAATACGGAAGTCCTTTATACGTTTACGATACAGATAAAATTGAATCGCAATACAACAGATTAACAAATGCTTTTAGCAGTGTTAAAAGTTTGAAATTAAATTATGCTGTTAAAGCACTTTCGAATATTAATATATTGAAATTTTTTAAAAATTTAGGTGCTGGTTTAGATACAGTTTCGATACAAGAAGTACAATTGTGCTTAACTACTGGCATTGATCCTAAAAAAATTATTTATACACCAAATGGAGTTTCTTTAAAAGAGATTGAAGAAGTTGCAAAATTAGGTGTTCAAATTAATATCGATAACCTTTCTATTTTAGAGTTGTTTGGACAAAAACATCCAGAAATTCCTGTTTGTGTTCGGATCAATCCTCATATTATGGCTGGTGGAAATTCTAAAATTTCTGTAGGGCATATTGATTCTAAATTTGGGATTTCTATCCACCAAGTACCTCATATTAAACGTGTTGTAGAAAACACCAAAATGAATATCAATGGAATTCACATGCATACTGGTTCAGATATTTTAGATATCGATACTTTTTTGCGTGCTACAGAAATTTTGTTTGACGTTGCAAAACAGTTTGATAATATTGATTTTATTGACTTTGGAAGTGGTTTTAAAGTACCTTATAAAATAGGTGATATTTCTACAGATATAGAGCAATTAGGATTGCAATTATCAGAACGTTTTAATGAATTTTGCACTGAATATGGTAAAGACATCACTTTAATGTTTGAACCTGGAAAATTTTTAGTTTCAGAAGCTGGTTCTTTTTTAGCAAAAGTAAATGTGGTAAAACAAACAACATCAACCGTTTTTGCGCACGTAGATTCTGGTTTTAATCATTTGGTTCGTCCAATGATGTACAATTCTTATCATCATATTACAAATATTTCGAATTCAGAAGGTAGAGACCGTTATTATTCTGTAGTGGGTTATATTTGTGAAACAGACACGTTTGCATCTAACAGAAGAATTGCAGAAATTTCTGAAGAAGATATTTTGTGTTTCCACAATGCTGGCGCTTATTGTTTTTCTATGGCATCTAATTATAATTCAAGGTATTTACCTGCAGAAGTTATGATTGTTGATGGTAAAGACTATTTAATAAGAAAAAGACAAACTATACAAGATATACTTCATAATCAAGAAATTGTAGAATTTTCTACCAAGAAAAACAGTAGTAAAAAAGAAGCTGCAGAAGCTTAATCTAAATTAGAGACTAAAATATTAGCCACGTATTTTCAAATATTTATATTTGTAAAACCGTGGCTTTTTTAAAACAATAAACAATGAAAATATTAGCAATAGGCAAAAATTATGTAACCAATTTAGAAGATAAAAATGTTGGTAAAACTGGCCAACAAATCATATTTTCTAAACCAGAATCTAGTTTAGCAGTGAATTGCGATGTTGAATATCCAGATTTCACAAAACAACTGTTATATGAAATTGAGTTGGTGATAAAAATAGGAAAGCAAGGAAAAAACATTTCTTTAGAAAATGCAAATTCTTACATTTCTGAAATCGCAGCTGGTATTGATTATACTGCAAAAGATGTTTTTAACGAATCTAGAGAAAACAAAGGTCCTTGGGATTTATCGAAAGGTTTTGATGGGGCTGCACCAATTTCTAGTTTTAAACCAGTTTCTAATTTCTCTAATTTAGACGATATTAATTTCGATTTAAAAATAAATGGAGAACAGAAACAAGTTGGAAATACAGCTTTTATGATTTACAATTTTGCAGAAATTATAGCTTTTATATCAAAATTTATGACCTTAAATCCTGGTGATTTAATTTTTACAGGAACTCCTGTAACTGGTGCAGGCGAAATTCAAAAAGGAGATCGTTTACAACTTTCAATTGAAGGCGAATTGTTACTCGATTTTAAAATGATTTAATTTTTTTTTGATGCAAATAAGACTTTCTACTTTTGATGATATTCCAAAAATAATCGAAATTATTGAGGATGCTAAAGCATTATTAAAATCATTACAGATTGATCAATGGCAAAATGGATATCCGAATGCAGAACAAATAGAAAACGATATTAAAAATGTAGAAAGTTTTGTGGTTGTAAATGATGAACATAAAATCATTGCAACATCCATGTTTACAATAAGAAAAGAGCCAACTTATAAAGTAATTTTTGATGGAAAATGGATAATTTCTGAAGATGAAAAATATGGAGTTATTCATAGATTAGCTATTAAAAAAGAACACAGAAAATCAGGAATTGCACAATTTGTTTTCAACGAATTTCATCAACAATTAAGAGAGCAAAACATACAAAGTTTAAAGATTGATACCCATGAAGAAAATCTAGGAATGCAATCTTTAATTAAAAAATTAGGCTATAAATATTGTGGAATTATTTACACCAATTATGGTGATAAAAGATTGGCTTTTGAGAAAGTAATCTCTTAAAATACACATTTTAAAAACTATATTTGCAACCTCATAAATTCATTTTTATGAGGTTTCTTTTTTCAGAAAAAATCAAACAAAAATGCAATTAATCCAATATATAATTCAACAAACACAACTTTCTTCAAAATCTGTAGAAAACACCATTTCTTTATTAAACGAAGCTGCTACAATTCCATTTATCAGCAGATATAGAAAGGAAATGACAGGCAATTTAGATGAAGTTCAAATTGGCGAAATTGTAAAATTTAAAGAAGTTTTTGAAGCCTTAGAAAAACGTAAAAAGGCAATTTTAAAAGCGCTTGAAGATCAAGGAGATTTAACAACTGAATTAAGCCAAAAAATAACTGATTCGAAAGACATCATTTCTTTAGAAGATTTGTATTTACCATTCAAGAAAAAAAGAAAAACCAAAGCAGAAACTGCACGTTTACAAGGTTTAGAACCTTTGGCAAAAATGATGATGAGCCAAAATGTAAACAATTTAGAATATACTGCATCAAAATACATTACCAAAGAAGTAGAAACGCTTGATAATGCTTTAGAAGGCGCACGTTTTATCATTGCAGAATGGATTAATGAAAGAACAGATATAAGAACTTATATTCGAAGAGAATTAGGGCGTTATTCAACCATTTCATCCAAAGTAATCAAATCAAAAATTGATGACACTTCGTCTGCTCTCAGTGCAGGCTCCAAAGCACAAAAATTTAAAGATTATTTTGATTGGAATGAATCTTTAAAAAACATTCCATCACATAGATTATTAGCCATTTTACGAGCAGAAAGCGAAGGTTTTATTCGCCAAAAAATAGAAATTGATGATGAAAGAGTGCTGCAAAAAATGGAAGAAAAAATAATTAGAACTCAAAACGAATGTACAACACAAATCCAAATTGCTATACAAGATGCTTACAAACGATTATTGTTGCCATCGTTAACCAACGAAGCTATATCAATTGCCAAAGAAAAAGCAGATGAAGAAGCAATAACGGTTTTCACAAAAAACTTACAGCAATTATTATTAGGCGCTCCTTTAGGCGAAAAAAGAGTTTTGGCAATCGATCCTGGTTTTAAGTCGGGTTGTAAAATTGTGTGTTTAAGTGAGCAAGGAGATTTGTTACACAATGAAAACATCTATCCTCATGCGCCTCAAAATCAAACTATTGAAGCTATTAAAAAAATTAGTTCGTTAACAGATGCTTACAAAATAGAAGCCATTGCCATTGGAAATGGAACAGCTTCAAGAGAAACTGAAGAACTCATTAAAAAAGTTTTCTTTAAAAATAAATTGGATATTTTTGTGGTGAGTGAAGCTGGAGCATCTATTTATTCTGCTTCAAAAATTGCAAGAGACGAGTTTCCAAATTACGATGTAACTGTTCGTGGTTCTGTTTCTATTGGCAGACGATTGCAAGATCCTTTGGCTGAATTGGTTAAAATTGATGCAAAATCGATTGGAGTTGGTCAATATCAGCATGATGTAGATCAAACAAAACTCAAAAAATCGTTAGATACCACAGTAGAAAGTTGCGTAAATACAGTTGGTGTAAATATTAACACTGCTAGTGAATCTTTGTTGAGTTACGTTTCTGGAATTGGTCCAAAACTAGCTCAAAATATTGTGAAATACAGAAATGAAAATGGTTCTTTTTCAAGTAGAAATTCAATAAAAAAAGTTCCAAGTTTGGGAGCAAAATCTTTTGAACAAGCTGCAGGTTTTTTACGAATTAAGTCTGCTAAAAATCCTTTAGATGATTCTGCTGTACATCCAGAAAGCTATGCTATTGTTGATAAAATAGCCAAAGATTTACAAAAAAATGTTTCTGATATTATTGGAGATAAAGAAATTCTTCAGAAAATAAAATTGAATAAATACATTTCAGAAACCATTGGTTTGCCAACTTTAAAAGACATTATTAGAGAATTAGAAAAACCAGGTTTAGACCCAAGAGAAAAAGCAAAAATATTTTCTTTTGATGCGAATATTAAAACCATTTCCGATTTAAGAATTGGTCAATTATTACCAGGCATTATAAATAATATTACCAATTTCGGTTGTTTTGTAGATGTTGGCATTAAAGAAAGTGGCTTAATTCACATTTCTAATTTATCCGATACTTTTGTAAAAGATGTAAATGCAATTGTGACTTTGCAACAACAAATCATAGTAAAAGTTTTAGAAGTAGATGTGGTTAGAAAGAGAATTCAATTGGCTTTGGTGAAATAGTTATTTTAGTTGTTAACTTTTCTATTATAGTCATCATTATTTTTATATTTTCGACCTCCCAAAAATAATCAATGAAAGTCTGTATTGCAGAAAAACCAAGTGTAGCAAGAGAGATTGCTAACATTCTAGGGGCCAACACAAAACGTGATGGTTTTTACGAAGGTAATGGCTATGCAGTAACTTATACTTTTGGACATTTGTGCACACTTTTAGAACCCAAAGATTACAAACCTCATTGGAAAAGTTGGGATTTGAATAATTTACCCATGTTACCTGAACGTTTTGACACGAAAGTTACAGGTGATTCTGGCATCAAAAAGCAATTTAATATTGTAAAAAGTCTTTTTGATAAAGCAGATGTGGTTATTAATTGCGGTGATGCTGGAACAGAAGGAGAACTCATTCAAAGATGGGTCATCAATCAATGCAATTACAAAGGACCTGTGCAACGTTTATGGATTTCTTCTTTAACAGAAGAAGCCATCAAAGAAGGATTTAACAATTTAAAATCCTCAGAAAAATACGACAATTTATATTATGCTGGGTATTCTAGGGCTATTGGAGATTGGTTGTTAGGCTTAAATGCTACACGTTTATACACTATTAAATTTGGTGGTTACAAACAAGTTTTGTCTGTGGGTAGAGTGCAAACTCCTACGCTTGCAATGTTGGTAAATCGTTTTTTTGAAATTCAAAATTTTAAACCAGAACCTTATTGGGAATTGCAAACTACTTACAGAGATACACTCTTTAATTACGAAGATGGTCGTTTTCTAAAAAAAGAAGATGGACAAATTTTAGCAGATAAAGTTGCAGAATCTGAGTTTGAAATTGTTTCAGTAACTAAAAAGAAAGGGAAAGATTATGCTCCAAAATTATTCGATCTAACTGGTTTGCAAGTCTATTGCAACAATAAATTCGGCTTTTCTGCAGATGATACTTTAAAAATTGTACAGAAGTTATATGAGATGAAAGTGGTTACCTACCCAAGAGTTGACACCACATTTTTACCAAATGATGTATATCCAAAAGTTGCAGGAATTTTATCAAAGTTAACGAAGTATAGTCAGCTTACGCAGCCTCTTTTAGGTAAGAAAATTAAAAAGACAACACGTGTTTTTGATGATAAGAAAGTAACCGATCATCATGCCATTATTCCAACAGGAATTGAAGCTAACTTGCAATACAATCAACAACAGGTGTATGATATTATTACCAAACGTTTTATTGCGGTTTTTTATCCTGAATCTGATATTTCTAACTCTACAGTTTTAGGAAAAGCTGCTGAAATTCCTTTTAAAACAACAGGTAAAGAAATTTTAACGCAAGGTTGGAGAATCGTTTTTCAATCCGCAGAAAAAATAGATCAAAAAAATAGTGAAGCTGTTTTACCCAATTTTACAAAAGGTGAAAAAGGACCTCATGAACCCTCATTTTTAGAAAAAGAAACAAAACCACCAAGAAATTTTACAGAAGCAAGTTTGTTAAGAGCTATGGAAACTGCTGGAAAACAAGTAGATGATGATGAAATGCGTGAGTTGATGAAAGAAAACGGAATTGGAAGACCATCTACTAGAGCTAGTATTATTGAGACTTTATTTAGAAGAAAATATATTGAACGTCAAAAAAAATTAGTAGTTCCTACACAAACAGGAATTGATTTAATTAATATTATTGATAACGATTTACTGAAATCTGCAGAATTAACTGGAAGATGGGAAAAACGTTTGAAAGAAATTGAAAGAGGAGAATTCAATGCTGGAGTTTTCATCAACAATATGAAAAAAATGGTGGATGAATTGGTTTATGAAGTTCGCTCTAATACTTCTAAAAAGAAGATTTCTGCTGTCAGTTCCAGTGCAGTCGAGAATGCTTCTAAAACGATTCAAAAAGAAAAAAAATCAAAACAACTTGTGGGTAAAACCTGCCCTAAATGTAAAAAAGGACAACTTTTACAAGGTTCTTCAGCTTTTGGTTGTTCTGAATATAAAAATAATTGCGATTTAAAAATTCCTTTTGAAATTTATGGTAAAAAAGTTTCTGAAAATCAAATCATTAGATTGATTGATAAAGGATGTACCACCAATTTAAAAGGTTTTCAATTGAATGATAAAGTTGTTGAAGGTTTGATACGTTTTGATGACGAGTTTACTTTAAAGCTAGAGCCAAAGCAAAACGTCATTGCGAACAAAGTGAATCAATCTTTTAATAATAAAGAGATTGCTTCGTCTAAAACTCGCAATGACAGTGATAAAATGATACCCTGTCCTAAATGTGCAAAAGGAACCATTTTAAAAGGAAAAACAGCTTACGGTTGTTCTAATTATAAAAATGGTTGTGATTTTTTATTCACATTCGAAAACATCAAAAAAATAGCCAATGGAAAACCATTGACTAAGGAGTTTGTTTTGGAAATTATATCAAAATAGATTTTCTAAAAACTACTCTTCTTCATCAGAATTATTTTTTCTAGGCTTCATTTTACGAGTTCCTTCATACAAATCGTATCGAACAAACTTACAGTTTAAATCTCCATTTCTTAATTCGAGTCTTTTAGAGGTTCTTAAACCTACATGTTTTAAAGCCTCGATATCTGAGGTAATAAACCAAGCTGTAGAACCAGGGTAATTGTGTTTTAAAGTATCGCCTATTTTCTTGTAAAATTCTTGAGTATCAACATTTAAACGTTCTCCATAAGGTGGATTGAACAAAATAGTGGTTTTCCCAAAAACCTCTTTGGTTGAGTTGAAAAAGTTTACATGATGCACCCCTATAAACTCTTCTAAATTAGCTGATATAACATTGTCTTTTGCTTTTTGAACTGCAGAAGGAGCTTTATCAAAACCCATAATTTTGAAATGCGAAGAACGAATTTTCTTGAGCAAAGCATCTTGAATGGTAAAATATAAATCTTCATCATAATCTTTCCAATTTTCAAAAGCAAAGTGTTTTCTGTTGATATTTGCAGGAATGTTATTGGCAATCATGGCTGCTTCAATTAAAATAGTGCCAGAACCACACATTGGATCTATAAAGTTTTCATCACCTGTATAACCAGACAATAAAACCATACCAGCTGCTAAAACCTCGTTTATTGGAGCAATATTTGTCGCTGTTCTGTAACCACGTTTGTGCAAAGAATCTCCAGAAGAGTCTAAAGAAATGGTTAACAAATCTTTGTTGATGTGAATGTGAATTTTTAAATCTGGATAATCTAAATCTACATTGGGTCTTTTATCAAATTTGTCTCTAAAATAATCTGCAATTGCGTCTTTAGACTTTAAAGCAATATAATGAGAATGATTTGGTAAATTTTTAGAATTAGAAACTGCGCCTATTGCAAAAGTGCCATCGACATCTAAATAATTTTCCCATTTAATTTTTTTTACAGAATCATATAAATCCTCTTCATCATATATTTTAGTAACTTTTATAGGTTTTAAAATACGAATAGCAGTTCTTAAAGCAATATTTGCTTTGTACATAAAGCCAACATCACCTTTAAAAGAAACACTTCTAATAGATTCTTCTATATCCTTTGCTCCTAGGTTTTTAAGTTCCTCAGCCAAAACGCCTTCTAAACCAAACATGGTGGTTGCCACCATTTTAAAATCTTTATTCATACTTGTAAAATTGATTGCAAAAATACATTTTATAAAAGTATATTTCAGAAATTCTGAATTTCATTTTTTGAAACCCAAGATTTAACTACTTTTGCTGACTTAGATAATTATGAAAACAAAAGATTGGTTTACAGATTGGTTTAACACACCTTATTATTACATTCTTTACAAAGATAGAAATGATGTTGATGCGCAGTTGTTTATGAAAAATATAACTGAGTTATTAGCATTACCAAAAACCACTCATATTTTAGATTTACCTTGTGGAAAAGGTCGTCATTCCGTTTTTTTAAATTCTTTAGGTTATAAAGTTACTGGTGGAGATTTAGCTGAAAATAGCATAAAAATTGCAAAAGAATTTGAGAATGAAAATCTAAAATTTAAAGTACATGATATGCGTAAACCTTTTAATAATACCTATGATGCTGTTTTTAATTTGTTTACGAGTTTTGGATATTTTGAAGATGATAAAGAAGATCTTTTAATACTACAAAACATAAAGAATGGCTTGAATAAAGATGGTTATTTTGTTTTCGATTTTTTAAATGCAGCTTATGTAAAAGCAAATTTGGTAAAGCAAGAAACAAAAATTGTGGATGAGATTAGATTCAATATTACAAGAGAAATTAAGGATGGTTTTATTTTTAAAAATATTTCTTTTTTTGCTGATGATAAAAATCATTCTTATACTGAAAGAGTAAAATATTTAGATGAAACTAAAATGAAAACCTATTTTGAAAAAGTTGGTTTTAAAATTACCAATATTTTTGGTGATTATAAATTAAATAAATTTAAAGTTGAAACTTCCAACAGATTAATACTAATTGCAAAGTGAACTATATTTTACTAATCTTATCTGTTTTATTGGGTTCTTTGTTGGTTTTATTTATAAAGCCAAATAAAAAATTAGTGCGTTTATTATTAGCTTTTAGTGGAGCTTACCTCCTATCTGTAACTATTTTGCACTTATTACCAGATGTTTATACAATTACATCTAATAGCACTACAGTTGGGATTTTTATTTTAATTGGTATTATTTTACAATCGGTTTTAGAATCGTTTTCTAAAGGAGCAGAACATGGGCATATTCACATTCATACAGATGGAAAACAATTTCCTACTTTATTATTTGTGAGTTTGTGTTTGCACGCATTTTCTGAAGGATTACCTATACACAATGCTGATACAAATTTACTTTGGGCAGTTGTAGTGCATAAAATACCTATTGCAGTTGTATTAACTACCTTTTTATTACAGGCTAAATACTCTAAAAAAATAGTTTTTAGTTTCTTGTTTTTCTTTGCTGTCATGAGCCCTTTAGGAGTTTTATTGGGAGATAAAATTAAATTCTTCTCAGAATACGCAACAGAAATTACAGCTTTAATCATTGGTGTTTTCTTACATATTTCTACAATTATTCTTTTTGAAAGCACTGAAAACCATAAATTTAACTTACAAAAGTTTATTGCCATTCTTTTAGGGGTTTTATTAACTATTTTTACTCTTTAATTTTTTTTACTTACTTTTAGTCAAGAACAAATACCTAAGTATAGGTATGCTTTTGCTTAAAATATATGTGATATTTGAGTTAATATTATAATTATTAAAAACTTTTACCAATAAACAAACTAAAACCAAACCATGGCTCACGAAAATTTAAAATTCAAATTAGACGTAAACAATCAAAAAGATTATCAACCAATATTAGGTTCGCAAGATTATGGTACTTTTCATATGGTCTATGTAAGAATAAAAAAGTATGAAATTGTTACAAAAACTGATGGAATTAAACAACACAATTACACTTGCGATTTTAAAATTCAGAATTTTATAGGTAACATAACTATTGGTTTTTCTAAACCAAAGCCAACTATTAATCTAGGTTCTTCTATGAATACAGATCAAGATCCTATTGATGCAACAATTAAACTTGCTATAGAACCTTTTAGCACAAAAACTGTAGTAAAAAATGTGCTTGTAGAATTAGCAAAACCACTCTCAAAAGGCATGATTTTATTCACAGATTTTACCAGAAATAAACCAGGTAAAAAATTATACAATCCACTTAAACCAGAAAAATCTAAGTTTCTAAATCCTTATCGCTTTGAAAGAGATGGAGAAGATTATTTAGAAATTTCACAAAGAACGTTTGGTTCTGGTGAATCTTTTCCAGAACCAGGAGGAATGGATTTTTTTTATCCAAGAGGATTCTGTGTGCCTAATAGATCTGTAATTATATAAATTGAAAAGAAAAATAGCGATACTATTATTTTTTATTTCATGTACTTTATTCAGTAATAATGAAGTACATGATTTTTTTAGTGCTATAAGACAAAACGATTTTGAAAAAAGCAGCTTGTTTTTAAATGATGTTAAAAATGAAAGTCTTAAAATTGAACTATACAAATATTATAATTTAATAACTAGAGGTGTTTTTGACACAGAAGATGTTACATCAAACAAAAAAATAACAGAAGAAACACAAATTGTAAGACTTTTAAACGAAGGTCTATTTTTATATTATAAAAAAGGAAATGAAATTGAAGCCTTTAAAATATTAAAAGAGGCATTAGAAATTGCTATTAAAATAAATAACAAAGTACTAATTTGTGAAACTACAAAAGCAATTTTAGATATTTACGAAAGATTTGTTATTACACTTTACGACGAATCTTATAACTACTTTTTAAATCTTCATAAAAAAAATGCCTACGATAATCTGGAAATTGAAATCAACAAATATTATGAGTTTAGCATTAATTTAAGATATAAATATGAAGACGAAAAATTTATAGAAAGCTTATACAGCAGCTTTAAAAATAGAATAAAAGATAAAGATCCTTATTATTTAAAAGTTAAAAACAATATTGCTTTATGTGGCTATCACTATAGAATTACTAAAAATTATGAGCAAGCATTATTTCATGCAGAAAAAGCTAAATTATTGCTGGCGGAAAAAGAAAGTTACTTAGATAAGGAAAAAAAACAGTCTGTAGAAATTTTGAATGGAGTCTTGTTATATCTTTCTAATAAACCAGAAATGGCGCTTCAAAAATTAGAAAGTATAATTGATAATAAAAGCTCCGATTTTATTTTTAAAGTTTTAAAAAGATACAAATATTATTGGCTCTATACCATTAATTCTAAACTTAAAACGAATGCTTTAGATAGTCTTAAATATAAAAGTAAATTTTTAGAATTACAACTCGACATTAATCATGATGAAAGCTTAAGAGCAGTGTCTGATTTAGAAACAAAATATCAAACTGAAAAAAAAGAAAAAGAAAACTTAGAATTAAAGGCGAAAAATAAAAAAACAGAAGAAGATAAAATTCAATTTCGAAATTTTTTAGTAATCTCCGTTTTAATTCTCTTTCTAATTTCTCTCATTGGTATTTTAACCATTAAAAACTCGAAAAGAAAAAGAATTTTAGCGCAGCAGAACCAAGAATTAGAAACACAAAAGAATTTAACTTTAATTAAAGAACAAGAAATTACCACTATAAACGCTATGGTTAATGGCCAAGAAAAAGAGCGTAAACAAATTGCAGAAGATTTACACGATAATTTAGGCTCTGTTTTGGCAACTTTAAAACTGCATTTTGAAAATTTAAAAAT
This sequence comes from Polaribacter sp., assembly GCF_049276715.1. Taxonomy (GTDB): domain Bacteria; phylum Bacteroidota; class Bacteroidia; order Flavobacteriales; family Flavobacteriaceae; genus Polaribacter. The sequence continues at coordinate 82,254 of NZ_JBASWY010000052.1, read as the reverse complement.
GAATAGCGTAAAGAAAAAAATAGACCAAGAAGAATTATTTAATAAAACCGAAAATTTAATTAATGAGGCCTATTTAAAAGTTCGAAGCATTGCCCACGCTAAAAATGCAGGAGTAATTGCTAATCAAGGTTTGTTATTAGCTGTGCAAATGATGGCTGAAAAAATATCTTCTGCAGATAAAATTAAAATTGAAGTAGTTCATTTTGGTTTACACAAACGTCTAGAAAATAGCTTAGAAATTACAGTTTTTAGAATTATACAAGAATTGATAACAAATATTATAAAACATGCAGAAGCAAAAAATGCTACCATTAATATTTCTTTGTATGATAATAACCTAAACATTATTATCGAAGATGATGGAAAAGGTTTTGATATTAAAAAAGTTAACCTTAAAAACGGAATGGGAATTAGTTCTATTAAAACTAGAATTAAACATTTAAGTGGTACATTTAAAATTGATGCAACTATTGGTAAAGGAAGTTCTATTATTATAGATGTTCCAGTTTCCTAAATCATTATAAGTAGGTATTTTAAAGTTTTAATAATGTTGTATTTTTATTAAAAAAAATTATGATTACAATTATTATGGCAGAAGATCATCAAATTCTCATAGATGGTGTAAAATCTTTCTTTGAATATAATGATGAAATTAAAATAATTGGTGCAGTAAATAATGGTGATGATCTAGTAAAACTAGTTTCTCTAAAGCAGCCAAAATTGGTGATTACAGATATTCGAATGCCAATAATGGATGGTATAGAAGCCACCAGAATTATCAAAAAAAAATTACCTCATATTCATGTTTTAGCCATGACAATGTTCGATCAGCCAGATGCTATTAAGCAAATGATAGATGCTGGTGCTACTGGTTATATTTTAAAAAATTCTGGAATTAAAATGTTATCAGAAGCAATTGTAGCTGTTGCAAATGGAGAAACTTTTTTCGACCCAAATGTGGCATTTAATTTCATGAATTCTTACATTGATGAAAACACAAATATTGGAAACACTGACAATGTGATTTTGTCTAATAGAGAAAATGAAATTTTACATCTAATTGCTAATGGGAAATCTTCTAAAGAAATTTCTGAAAGCTTATTTATTGCAAAAACCACTGTAGACACTCATAGAAAAAACATGATTCGAAAACTTGATTTATCTTCTGGAAATGAATTAGTTAAATATGCTATCGATAAAAAATATAAGTTTTAATTTGCAACTTCATTTGTAAATTTAATACGCATTAAACGCAACTCATCTTCATCATAATCGCCATCAAATTCGTCTAAAGCTTCTTGAATTTTATCAGATTTAGCTTCCATAAAGTAATCGTAAATTTCTTCTTGCTGCTCTTCATCTAACAAATCGTCAATGGCATAATTGATATTCAATTTGGTGCCAGAAAAAATAATTACTTCCATTTCTTTTATCAATTCTCGCATTTCTAAACCTTTTGATTTTGCAATATCTTCTAATGGAAGTTTTTTATCTGTATTTTGAATGATGAATAATTTTAATCCAGAATTAACACCAGTGCTTTTTACAATTAAATCGTCTGGTCTTAAAACATCATTTTCATTAACATAATCTGTAATTAATTTTACAAAATCTTTACCAAATTTTCTTGCTTTACCTTCTCCAACTCCATGTACTTTAGATAATTCGTCTAAATTCATTGGGTATTTTAAAGCCATGTCATCTAAAGAAGGATCTTGAAAAACTGCAAATGGGGGTACTTCTAGTCTTGCAGCTACCTTTTTACGCAAGTCCTTTAGCAGTTTCACTAATTTTTCATCAGAAGAACCTCCAGAGGCTTTTGAGTTTGTAACAATTGCGTTGTCATTTTCTTCGCTATAAATATGATCTTCAGTCATTAAAAAAGAAGTTGGATTCTGTAAAAAAGCTTCTCCTTCTTCTGTAAGTTTTATCACTCCATATTGTTCTATTTCTTTTCGAATAAAATTTACCACTAAAATTTGTCGTAAAAGCGCCATCCAATAAGAGCTAGATTTGTTTTTACCAATAGCAAAATAATCTTGCAAATGGGTTTTATGAGATGTTAATAAAGCATTTTCTTTACCAACCAAAGTGTTTACTATTTCTTTTGATTTGTATTTTTGAAGTGTTTCTTTAATAACATTTAACATTTTAACTACATAATCTTTTGCTTCATGCTTTTTCTTTGGGTTTCTAGAATTGTCATCCATATCTGCTCCATCTCCATTCACTTCATCAAACTCCTCACCAAAATAATGCAATAAATACTTTCTTCTGTTCATCGAAGTTTCTGCATAACCGACAACTTCTTGTAAGAGAGCGTGCCCAATTTCTTGTTCTGCAACAGGTTTACTTGCCATAAATTTCTCTAGCTTTTCTATGTCTTTATAAGAATATAGTGCCAAACAATACCCTTCACCATCATCTCTACCAGCTCTGCCTGTTTCTTGGTAATAACTTTCTAAACTCTTAGGAATATCGTGATGAATAACATAGCGCACATCTGGTTTGTCTATACCCATTCCAAAAGCTATGGTTGCTACAACAACATCGCAATCTTCCATTAGAAACATATCTTGATGTTTTACTCTAGTTTTAGCATCTAAACCTGCATGATATGGAACTGCCTTAAACCCATTTACTTGTAAAATCTGAGCAATTTCTTCTACTTTTTTTCTACTTAAACAATAAATAATTCCAGATTTTCCCTCTCTTTGTTTTACAAAACGAATAATATCTTTTTCTACTTCCTTCGTTTTTGGTCGAACTTCATAAAATAAATTTGGTCTGTTAAATGAAGCTTTAAATCGATTTGCATCTAATATACCAAGAGTTTTTAGAATATCTTCTTGCACTTTTTCTGTAGCAGTTGCTGTTAAACAAACAACAGGCACATTGTCTATCGCTTTAATAATGTGCTTTAAATTTCTGTATTCTGGTCTAAAATCATGTCCCCATTCAGAAATACAATGTGCTTCATCAATAGCAACAAAAGAAATTTTCTGTTCTCTTAAAAAAGCAACATATTCTTCTTTTATTAAAGATTCTGGAGCAACATATAAAAGTTTTGTAATACCATTTACAATATCTTCCTTTACTTGATTAATTTCTGTTTTATTTAATGATGAATTTAATACGTGTGCAACTCCATTATGTTCAGAAATTCCTCTTATCGCATCAACCTGATTTTTCATCAAAGCAATTAATGGTGATACCACAATTGCAGTACCCTCTTTCATTAAAGCAGGCAATTGATAACAAAGAGATTTCCCACCTCCAGTTGGCATAATGACAAAAGTATTCTCGCCATTAACAACACTAGTAATTACTTGTTCTTGCAAACCTTTAAAAGTGTTAAACCCAAAAAATTTTTTTAAAGGACCATGTAAATCCATAAGTATAATTCTCTTTTATTATTTAAGAAAAAATAAACCTACTATTATAAAGTTTGATGAAACTTATTTTTATAGTAAATTTGCTCGTTTTGTATATATAAAGATATAACTTTTTTTTATTTGATAAAAACCTAAAGCTTGAAAGATAATTCCATTATTGAAAATGCAAAAAAAACGATTCTAGCAGAAAGTAATGCTATCGCTAATTTAGCTAATTTAATTGACAATCATTTTAAAAATGCAGTCGAATGTATTTACAATTCTAAAGGTCGAGTAATTGTTACAGGAATTGGTAAAAGTGCAAATATTGCCACCAAAATTGTGGCAACCTTTAACTCTACAGGAACTCCTGCTGTTTTTATGCATGCTGCAGATGCCATTCATGGAGATTTAGGAAATGTTTTAGAAGACGATGTTGTTATTTGTATTTCTAAAAGTGGTAACACACCAGAAATTAAAGTATTGGTGCCATTAATTAAAAATTATGGTAATAAAATAATCGCAATTACAGGTAATATAGATTCTTTTTTAGGTAAGAATGCAAATTTTACTTTAAATACTTTTGTAGAAAAAGAAGCTTGTCCTAACAATTTAGCACCCACAACAAGTACAACTGCACAATTAGTTATGGGCGATGCATTAGCTGTTTGTTTATTAGAATTAAAAGGATTTAGCAGTAAAGATTTTGCTAAATATCATCCAGGAGGCTCTTTAGGAAAACGATTATATCTAAGAGTTTCTGATTTAACTAAAAATAATAAGTTACCTCAAGTTTCTGAAAATGATACAATTACGAAAGTAATTATTGAAATTTCCGAAAAACGTTTGGGAGTTACTGCTGTTCTTAAAGGTGAAAAAATTGTTGGGATTATTACTGATGGTGATATTCGAAGAATGTTAAGTAAAACTACAAAAATCGATGATTTTGTGGCAAAAGATATTATGGGCAAAAGTCCAAAAACAATACATAAAGATGCTATGGCTATTGAGGCTTTAGATGCTTTAGAAAATAATAGTATTACTCAAATTTTAGTTATTGATGATGAAGATAATTATGCAGGAGTTGTACATTTACACGATTTAATTAAAGAAGGTATATTTTAATGGCTAAGCAACAAAAAGAAATGTCTTTTTTAGGACATTTAGAAGAATTAAGATGGCATTTTGTAAGAAGTTTTGCTGCTATTTGTATTCTAGCAATCGTTTTTTTTGTTTTTTCTAAAGAGGTTTATGACTATTTTCTGTTAGCTCATCTGAAATCAGATTTTATAACATATCAATTATTTTGCGATTTTTTCAATCTATTTGGAATGGATAGCGATTTCTGCGAGGTGAACCTTTCCACAAAAAAGCTACAAAGTATATTAGTAACAGGGCAATTAATGAATTCTATTTGGTCTTCTTTAATTTTAGGAATAATAATCTCTTTCCCATATCTTATTTGGGAGGCTTGGAGATTTATAGCTCCTGGTTTAACTGAAAAAGAAATCAAAAATTCTAGAGGTTTTATTTTTATAGCTTCTTTCTTATTTTTTATTGGTGTTTTATTTAGTTTTTATGTTATCGCACCAATTTCGGTACATTTCTTATACAATTATCAAATTACAGATGCAATTGAAAATAGTTTTACATTAGAATCTCATATAGGTTTAGTAACTAATATGTTACTTGGTGTTTCTATTTTATTTGAATTACCTGTTATTATTTATTTTTTAACAAAAATAGGTTTAATTACACCCGAGTTTTTAAAAAAATACAGGAAACATGCTTTAGTAGTTGTACTCATTGTCGCTGCAATTATTACTCCACCAGATGTTGCTAGTCAGATAGTTGTGGCAATCCCAATTCTTATTTTGTATGAAATAAGTATTAAAGTTTCGCAAAGAGTTATAAAAAATCAACAAAAAAATGCAAAAAAAGGTTAAAGATTTCAACGATTATCGTCAGAAAATGAATGATAAAATTCTGGCTTCTGACAATAAAGTGATTAAGAGAATATACAATTTAGACACAAATGCATACGCAGAAGGTCATTTATCAGTAAAAACAAAAGAACTTTTAGGTTTAGTTGCCTCTGCAGTTTTAAGATGTGATGATTGTATTGCATATCATTTAGAAACTGCTTTTAAAAATGGCGTAACTAAAGAAGAAATGATGGAAACAATGTCTATAGCTACTTTAGTAGGTGGCACAATTGTAATTCCTCATTTAAGAAGAGCTGTGGAATTTTGGGAAGCTTTAGAAAATGAGTAACCAATTTTCTGTTAAACTATAATCATCAAAAACAGAAGGTTTAAGAAGGTTTTAAGAGCTTTATAAAATTAGATTAAATACATTTACCATTTACAACATTAAACAATTTCATATTTTAAGAAATACATGATTTTAAGGGCAGAAAATATTCAGAAAATTTATGGTTCAAGAAAGGTTGTAAAAGGTATTTCTTTAGAGGTGAAACAGGGCGAAATAATTGGTCTTTTAGGACCAAATGGTGCAGGAAAAACAACTTCTTTCTATATGATTGTTGGCATGGTAAAACCAAATGCAGGTCGTATTTATTTAAATGATCAAGAAATTACAGATGATGCAATGTATAGAAGGGCTCAGAAAGGAATTGGCTATTTGGCACAAGAAGCATCCGTTTTTAGAAAACTCTCTGTAGAAGATAATATTCTTGCTGTTTTACAATTTACTAAATTATCTAAAAAAGAACAAAACTTAAAATTAGAATCCTTAATTGAAGAATTCAACATTGGCCACGTTCGTAAAAATAGAGGCGATTTACTTTCTGGAGGTGAAAGACGAAGAACAGAAATTGCACGTTGTTTAGCTTCTGATCCAAATTTTATTTTATTAGATGAACCTTTTGCAGGTGTAGACCCAATTGCAGTAGAAGACATTCAAAGTATTGTTGCACATTTAAAGCATAAAAATATAGGAATTCTTATTACAGATCATGATGTGCAAGCAACTCTTGCGATTACAGATAGAACCTATTTAATGTATAATGGAAGTATTTTAAAAGAAGGTACTCCAGAAGAATTGGCTGAAGATGAAATGGTTCGAAAAGTATATTTAGGGAAAGATTTTGAGCTGAAAAGAAAGAAGATTTTTCAATAGAAACAGCCTATATGCCATAGAATTCCTGACGGATCGTGTAAAAAAAATTCTTTACCCCAATCATTTTTTACAATTTCAGATAATTGAACATTCGAAAATTTCTCAGTAAGTTTTTTTAGTTTTAGTTCTGATAAATAATCTTCAATATTCTCAACTTCCAAAAACAACATAGAATTATCTACCCAATCTTTAACGTAGGCTTTTTGCAAGTAAAAACTAAGTTTTTCATCAACTTTAAAAACACTTAAGTTTTCTGCTAATTTTGTTTCGTTAAAACCAAGAGTATTATAAAAACTTCTTGATTCTTCGAAATTTTTAGCTCCTAAAAAAGGTCTAATAGATTTAAATTTTTTCTTTTCGATCAAAATATTTACTCTTTAATTTCTTCAGTCTGTTTGTTGTTAAAAAATGAAAAAACAACATAAAGGATTATAATTAAGGGAATTGATAAATATTTCAAACCAATAATCATTTGTAAAGAAATTAATAAAAACAAATACTTTACTAAATTCTTTTTAATTGAATACTCTTTAAATTTTAAAGAAAATAACGGAATTTCTGCATTCATTAAATAGGTTAAAACTAAAGTTATTAAAACTAAAAAGTAACTATTTTCAATTAAATTTTGAGCGAAATCAACCTCAGAATATTGCAAAATTAAAGGTAAAGAAACAACAAACAAGCACATTGCTGGCGTTGGTAAACCTATAAAAGAATCTGTTTGTCTAGTATCTATATTAAATTTCGCCAACCTATAACAAGCTCCTAAAGTTAATAACAAACCCAATAAAGGGAATAGTTCTAAATGAAAACCATCAAAAGAAGAGGTTTCATAAGAGTCACTAAAATAAGTAATTGCAGAATTTTCAGATAATAAATTAAACATTATTATTCCTGGCACAACTCCACTTGTAACCATATCTGCCAAAGAATCTAATTGTGTGCCTAATTCTCCAGAAACTTTTAATAAACGTGCCACAAATCCATCTAAAAAATCAAAGAATATTCCTATTACAACAAGTAAAGCTGCAGCTTCAAAATTACTTTGAACCGCAAAAATAGCAGCAACTGTTCCACTAAAAAGATTACCAAGCGTTAATAAATTAGGAATATGTTTTTTTATTTTCATTTTTATAGTTGATTTAAGAGCTAAAATAAGAAATCAAAAATTGCTAATTTTCTTAATCCTATTTTTTTTGTCATATTTGTAAAAATATTTTTGCTATGCCTGTTTTTTCTTCGGATTTTTTACCCACAATTCCTTTTAGAAATGGTCACTTTAATACTGTTTACAGACCATTATTTATGAAAGATGAATCTGTATTCAACAGAAAGCGAATTACAACTTGGGATAACGATTTTATAGATTTAGATTTTTCTTTAGTAGGTTCAGAAACTTTAGTTGTTTTAATTCATGGTTTGGAAGGCAGCTCAGAATCTAAATACATTACAGCCAGCTCTAATCATCTAAATGATAAAGGATTAGATACAGTTTGTTTTAATTTAAGAGGTTGTAGTGGTGAAGATAATTTACTATTGGCAACCTATCATAGTGGAAAAACCGAAGATGTAGATTTTGTAATCAATCATCTTTTAGAACACTTTGATTATAAAAATATAGTTTTGGTTGGTTTTAGTTTAGGAGGAAATTTAACATTAAAATATTTAGGTGAAAAAGGTGATAAAATTTCATCGGTAATAAAAGGCGGAATTGCAACTTCTGTACCTATAGACATTGCTTCTGCTGAAATAGAAATGGATAAACTAAAAAACAAATTATACATGGAAATGTTTTTTAAAACAATGAAAAACAAGGTTTTAGAAAAGGCTCATAAATTTCCAGAATATAATTTAGATAAAGACAAACTGTTTAAAGCAACCCGATTTAAACATTTAGAATATTTATATACTGTGCCTGTTTTTGGTTTTGAAAGTCCAGAAGATTATTGGCAAAAAGCAAGTTCTAAACCTTACCTTTTAAACATTAAAAGACCAACTTTATTAATCAATGCAAAAGATGATACTTTTCTATCAAGAGAATGTTATCCTTTTGAAGAAGCAGAAAACTCTGAATTTTTCTTTTTCGAAGAAACTAAATTTGGCGGTCATTGTGGTTTTATGACTTCTTTTAAACCTCAAGACAATACTTGGTTAGAATACAGAATAGAACGTTTTATAAGAGAAAACATTCAAATTGATATTTTGTAAACAATATCTTATAAAAACGACAGTTATTTTAATAGGTTTTTAGATATTTGTTATCACTAATTTTACACTGTTGAAATATAAATTTTTAATTCTTTTAATCATTTTACCTTTACTTTTAAAAGCACAAACTTTTAGAAATTATTCCAACGAATTTTTAAATATTGGTGTAGATGCTGCAGCTCTTGGCATGAGTAAAGCTGTGGTAGCTAGAACCAATAATGTAAATGCAATTTACTGGAATCCTGCTGGTTTAGTTGGCATAGAAGACTACCAAGGTTCTTTAATGCATGCCTCTTATTTTGCAGGTATTGCCAATTACAATTATGCAGCTTTTGCAATGCCAATTGATAGAGAAAGTGCGCTAGGTTTTGCTATAATTCGTTTTGGTGTAGATGATATTTTAAACACAACAGAATTAATTGACAGCCAAGGAAATATCGATTTTAATAGAATTAGTTTATTTTCTGCAGCAGATTATGCATTTAATGTTGCTTATGCAAGAAATTTAATTTTTAAGGATTTAAAATTCGGAGTGAATGCAAAAATTGTGAGAAGAATTATTGGTGATTTTGCCTCTTCTTGGGGCTTTGGTTTTGATGCAGGAATTCAATTCGAAAGAAATAATTGGTATTTTGGATTAATGGTTAGAGATATTACTACAACTTTTAACACTTGGGCAATTAATGAAGATGAGTTTGAAAAAATTAGAAATGCCATTCCTGGACAAAATCAAGATTTGCCAGAAACCACAGAAATTACAAAACCTAAAATGCAATTAGGAATTGCCAAAGATTGGAGAATTGGTCGTTTTTTTAACTTACAAACAGAGATAGATTTAAACGTTCGTTTTGAACAGACAAATGATATTTACTCATCAGAATTTGCAAGTATAGATCCTGCAATTGGTTTTCAATTAGATTATGATCGAATTGTATATTTACGATTAGGAGTTGGGAATTTTCAATATATCACAGAATTCGACAACTCAAAATCTCTTTCTACACAACCTAACTTTGGACTTGGGTTTAATTACAAAGGCATTCAAATAGATTATGCTCTAACCAACATTGGTAGTGTTGGAAACGCTTTATTCTCAAATATTTTTTCGGTAACTTTCGATTACGGCTTCTTTAGAAGATAATATATGAAAAAAAAATACTCCTTTCTACTCTTCTTTTTATTGTTAATAAATCACACACAAGCACAAGTTAACCTTTCTGTCTACTCAGAAATTAGCATTGTAACTGCAGGTCCTGGAACAGAATTGTACGAGGCATTTGGGCATTCTGCCATTAGAATTAAAGACCCAGTTTTACAATTAGATTTGATTTATAATTATGGAATGTTCGATTATAATGCGCCTAATTTTTATTCAAATTTCACCAAAGGAAAATTGTTGTATAGTTTGGCTAGATATGATTTTGCCTATTTTTATGCAAGCTACAAACGTGACAAGCGTTGGGTAAAACAGCAAGTTTTAAATTTAACGCAGCAAGAAAAACAAACTTTTTTTAATTATTTAGAAAATAATGCTTTGCCAGAAAATGCAAATTATTTCTATGATCCTTTTTTTGATAATTGTGCCACTAAATTAAGAGACATTACAAATACTATTTTAGCAGATAAAGTTGAATTCAGTTCTAAAAATATAGATCAAAATTTATCTTTTAGACAATTAATGAACAGAGAAATACCTTGGAATACTTGGGGTAGTTTTGGCATTAATTTAGCTTTGGGAAGTAAATTAGATGCAAAAGCAGATTTTACACAATACATGTATTTACCTGATTATGTTTATCTTAATTTTAAGAATAGCTCTTTATTTATTAAAAATCAACCAGAAAATTTAGTTTTAAGAGAAGATGTTTTATTAGATTTTGAAGAGCAAAAACAATCGATTTCAATTGCAAATCCGTTTTTAGTTTTTTGCATTATTTCTTTGCTTGGAATTTTTATAACCTACAAGGATTTTAAAAAGAAGAAAAGGACAAAATGGTTCGATTTTTTGTTGCTTTTTATCACAGGAATTGTTGGAGTTTTAATAGTATTTTTATGGTTTTTTACAAACCACTCCACTACTCCAAACAACTTTAACTTTTTGTGGGCTTTTGCACCCAATATAATTATTGCATTTTTAATGCTGAATCCATCTCCAAAAAAATGGTTGAATTACTATTTTAAATTCTTAATCTTCTTATTAATTTTAACGCCATTTGTCTGGGTTTTTGAAATTCAATTATTCCCTGTTTCTGTAATTCCACTTTTAATTTTATTACTTGTTAGATATCTCTATTTATCAAAAAAAGATAAATACTTATTATAATTTATTTTTTTGATAATTTATGTAGCTTATTTTTGGCGAAAATTCTACATTTGATAATCAAATCAATCAAAAATGAATAAGCAACTTATAGAATGTGTTCCTAATATTAGCGAAGGTAGAGACATCAACAAAATAAATGAAATAGCCAATGTTGTAAAGACTGTAGAAGGCGTGAAATTATTAGATATCGATTCTGGAAAAGCAACAAACAGAACCGTAATTACTTTTGTTGGTGAGCCCGAAAATGTAATTGAAGCTGCATTTAGATTGATAAAAAGAGCCTCTGAATTAATTGATATGAGCAAACAAAAAGGCGAACATCCACGTTTTGGAGCAACAGATGTTTGTCCTTTAGTACCAATTGCAAATATTTCTATGGAAGAAACTGCGAAATACGCGCATAAACTAGGGAAAAGAGTTGGTAAAGAATTAGGAATTTCTGGCTATTTTTATGAAAATGCTGCAACAACATCAGACAGAAAAAACCTTGCTACAGTTCGTTCTGGAGAATATGAAGGCTTAAAAGAAAAATTGTCTAAACCAAACTGGAGACCCGATTTTGGTCCATCAGAATTTAATAAACAAATTATTTCATCTGGAGTTACAGCAATTTCTGCACGAGATTTTTTAATTGCGTACAATGTAAATTTAAACTCAACTTCTACAAGAAGAGCCAATGCTATCGCTTTTGATATTAGAGAAAATGGTCGTGTAAAAACAATTAATGGTAAAAATGTTATTGATAAAAATGGAAATCCAGAGAGAATTCCAGGTAAATTAAAAGCTGTAAAAGGAATTGGTTGGTTTATAGAAGAATATGGAATTGCACAAATTTCATATAATTTAACCAACATCTCAATCACTTCCATGTACGAAGCTTTTTACGAAACAGATTTGGCTGCTACAAAACGTGGCTTGCGTGTAACAGGTTCAGAATTAGTTGGTTTAGTACCTTTAAAAGCAATGCTTGATGCAGCAGATTTCTATCTAAAAAAACAAGAACGATCTTTAGGAATATCAGAAAAAGAAAAAATTAAAATTGCTATAAAATCTTTAGGATTGGATGATTTAAAACCTTTTAATCCTCAAGAAAGAATTATAGAATATGTGATGAATACTGATGCTGAAAAAAAACTAATTGATTTTTCTGTGAAAGATTTTGCAGAAGAAACTGCTTCAGAATCTATGGCTCCTGGAGGTGGAAGTATTGCTGCTTACGTAGGTGCTTTAGGTGTTTCTTTAGGAACTATGGTTGCAAATCTTTCTGCTCACAAAACGGGTTGGGATGAAAAATGGAAATATTTTTCTGATTGGGCAGAAAAGGGTCAGAAATATAAAAACGATTTATTGTTTTTAGTTGATGAAGATACAAACGCTTTTAACAAAATTATTGATGGTTTTAGAATGCCAAAAACCAATGAAGAAGAAATTGAAGCTAGAAAAAAGGCTATTGAAGATGCTACAAAATACGCAACTGAAATTCCGTTTCAAGTAATGCAAACTGCTTATAATTCTATTGAAGTAATGCTTGAAATGATGAAAAATGGACTGCAAAATTCGCTTTCAGATGGTGGTGTTGGTGTTTTATGTGCAAAAACAGCAGTAACTGGGGCTTATTTTAACGTTAGAATTAATGCGAAGGATATTAAAGACAGAAAATTTGCAGAAGATATTTTAGCAAAAGCCAAATCAATTTATCAAAATACTTGTGAATTAGAACAAGAAATGATGCAAATTATAGATTCAAAAATCTAATTTTATGAATATAGAAATCATCCCTTTTGAAGAGAAATATGCCAAATATTTTTATGATTTAAATGTAGAATGGTTAGAAAAATATTTTTATGTAGAACCTTATGATGAAAAGGTTTTGAGTAATCCAAAAGAATATGTTTTAGATCCTGGAGGATTTATCTTTTTTGCAAAATATAATACTGAAATTGTTGGGGTTGTTTCACTTATTAATCAAAAAACATTTTTTGAGTTAAGTAAAATGGCTGTTTCACCTATATACCAAGGTTTAAAAATTGGGCAAAAATTAATGGATTTTTGTATAGATTTCGCCATAAAACAAGAATGGAAAAGTATTACTTTATATTCTCATAGAAGTTTAGTTCCTGCCATTAATCTATATAAAAAAATAGGGTTTGTGGAAATTCCTGTAGAAAAAAACTCTCACTATAAACGTGCAGATATTAAAATGATTTTAGAGTTGTAAATTAAAGAAAACTTTGAATAGCCAATTCATATCCTTTTAAACCAAAACCAAATAATACTCCTTTTGCATTTTTGGCAATAAAACTTTGATGTCTAAAATCTTCACGAGCATGAATATTTGAAATATGGACTTCTACAACAGGTGTTTCTATGCCTTTTACAGCATCTCCAATTCCAACAGAAGTATGTGTGTAAGCAGCTGCGTTTAATATAATCCCATCAAAATTAAAACCAACTTCGTGTAATTTATCTATAATTTCACCTTCTATATTCGATTGAAAATAAAACAATTCTATATTTTTAAACTTTAATTGTAAAGTTTTAAAAAAATCTTCAAAAGTTTCAGAACCATAAATTTCTGGTTCGCGTTTTCCTAAAAGATTTAGGTTGGGTCCGTTTATAATTATAAGTTTCATAAAATCAAAAATACAATTATTTTTAATAAAAAAACGGAGGCAAAATGCCTCCGTTTTAAAAAAAATATTTAGTAAGAATTAAAAATCATACATTAAACCCACTCCAACATTTGCTAAGGTAGATCCACTACCACTTACTGCAGAATAAGAAGCATTTAAATCAAATTTTTCACTTAAATTATAAACTAACATTGGTCTGTAATAAAAACCTCCATTAGTAGCAATTCCATAACCAACATCAGCACCTAATGCAAATGTGTCTGATAACTTATATCTACCAGCAAGAGCTAAAGGAATAAAATCCTGAGAAGGCCCACCGTTTTTACCACTGTAAAACTGCAATCCAGATGCTAAACCATAAGTAAAATCTTCGTCAGCATTAAACATGTAGTTTACATCAACCCCAAAAGCAAAAGAACTTACATTACTTGCATCGCCAATTGGTAATCCAACATTAACTCCAGCACTAAAGCCTTGAGCATTAGCAGTTCCTAATCCAAAGATTGCAAAAGCTGCAATAAATAATAATTTTTTCATAATTGATTGTTTTTTTTATTGATTTAACTTGTTATGTAAATGTATTAAAAAAAATAATACTCTAATTTATATTGATTAAAATATTAATAATTTAATTTTATTCTTAATAATCAAGAATATGATAATTTTTAATTTTTTGATAGATAACACTAATGTTTTCTTATATTTCGTGTTATGAAATGGAATTCTGCAATTAAAGATTATCAGTTGTATTTAAAAATAGAAAGAGGTTTATCTATGAACACCATAGAAAGTTATACTAGAGATTTAGAGAAACTAACTTTTTATTTGGATGAAAATGAGATGAACATCTCTCCTATTATTATTGATAAAATTATTATTCAACAATTTATTTATGATGTTGCAAAAAAAGTAAATCCAAGAAGTCAAGCAAGAATTATTTCTGGTCTTCGAAGTTTTTTCGATTATTTAATTTTTGAAGATTACCGAAAAACAAATCCCACAGATTTAATTGAAACTCCAAAAATTGGAAGAAAACTTCCAGACACATTATCAGAAGAAGAAATTAATCAATTAATATTAGTAATTGATTTAAGTCATTCTCAGGGAGAGAGAAATAGAACTATTCTAGAAACTATGTACAGTTGTGGTTTAAGAGTAAGTGAACTGATTAGTTTAAAGATTTCTGATTTGTTTTTTGAAGAGGGTTTTATAAAAGTCACAGGAAAAGGGAATAAAGAGCGTTTTGTTCCTATCCATTTTAATGCTCAAAAATATATTACTATTTATATCAATGAAATCCGAATTCATTTAAAACCCACAAAAGGATATGAAGATACGCTGTTTTTAAACAGAAGAGGAAAAGGTTTAACGCGTCAAATGATTTTTACGATTTTAAAAGATTTGGCGACTAAAATAGGCTTAAAAAAGAAAATTAGCCCTCATACATTACGTCATTCTTTTGCTACACACCTATTAAAAAATGGTGCAGATTTAAGAGTAATACAGCAAATGTTAGGTCATGAAAGCATTACTACAACAGAGGTTTATGTACACTTAGACAATAGCTATTTAAAAGAAATTGTTGAAACTTTTCATCCTAGAAGGATCTCATCCTAGCCTTCCTAAAAGGAATGAACTCTTGTCTTGTATAGTGCTTCTAAAACAAAGAGTATTAACTTTACTAAAAAAGAATAATCCTAACTTTTAAAAAGTTAGGATTATTACATTTTGTTTTCACAACTATGAAATATTCAAAAGAGTCTTTCTTCCTTTTAGGAAGATTAAAATGGGCTCATTATTTTGCCACATTCACAGCTCTAGTTTCTCTAATTACAGTAACTTTTACTTGACCTGGATATGTCATATCATTCTGAATTTTTTGTGAAATATTAAAAGATAATTCAGAAGCTTTTGTATCACTAACCTTGCCACTCTCTACCATTACTCTTAACTCACGACCTGCCTGAATTGCATATGCTTTTTGAACACCTGCAAAGCCGAAAGCAATATTTTCTAAATCTTTTAAACGCTGTATATAAGAATCTAAAACTTGACGTCTTGCACCAGGTCTTGCTCCAGAAATAGCATCACAAACTTGTACAATTGGTGATAATAAACTCTTCATTTCAATTTCATCATGGTGTGCACCAATAGCATTGCAAACTTCTTCTTTCTCTCCGTATTTTTCAGCCCATTGCATACCAAGAAGTGCATGAGGAAGTTCACTTTCTGTATCAGGTACTTTACCTATATCATGCAACAAACCAGCTCTTTTTGCCATTTTTGCATTCAATCCCATTTCTGCAGCCATAATGCCACAAAGATTAGCAACTTCACGAGAATGTTGTAATAAATTTTGACCATAAGAAGATCTATATTTCATACGCCCAACAATCTTTATTAGTTCTGGATGCAAACCATGAATACCTAAATCGATTACAGTTCTTTTACCAACTTCAATAATTTCTTGATGGATTTGAGTTTCTGTTTTCTTAACAACTTCTTCAATTCTAGCAGGGTGAATTCTACCATCTGTTACTAATTTGTGCATAGATAAACGCGCTATTTCTCTACGAACAGGATCGAAACAAGAAAGAATAATTGCTTCTGGAGTATCATCTACAATAATTTCTACACCTGTTGCAGCCTCCAATGCTCTAATATTACGTCCTTCTCTGCCAATAATCCTTCCTTTTACATCATCAGACTCTAAATTAAAAACAGATACGCAATTTTCTACAGCTTGCTCTACACCTACTCTTTGTATAGTACCTAAAACAATTTTTCTAGCTTCTTGCTCTGCTGTTAACTTAGCTTCTTCTATAGAAGTTTGAACAAAAGCCATTGCCTCTGCTTTTGCTTCGTCTTTTAATGATGAAACCAACTCCTTTTTTGCTTCATCAGCAGAAAATCCAGAAATTTGCTCTAACATATCTACATGACGTTTGTGCATCTTATCTAGATCTTCTTCCTTTTTCTCTAAAAATTCTAATTTGTTATCGTAATCTTTTTCCTTGTTTTCTAAAGAATTATTTAAACGAGTACTTTTATCTAATTCTGAAGCAACTTTAGATTCTCTATCTCTAATTCGTTTTTCTACCTCAGAAATTTTCTTTTCTCTAGATAATATTACTTTTTCATGTTCAGATTTTAGCTCAATGAACTTTTCTTTTGCTTGAAGAATTTTATCTTTCTTAATGGATTCTGCATCAATTTTTGCCTCTTTTAAAATAGCTGCTGCTTCAATTTTAGTAGCATCTACTATTTTTTTACCTTTAGATTTTTCTAAGGCTTTAAATATGATAAAACCTATTACAATTCCTATTATAACTCCCACAATAATGGGAAGTATCATTCCTTCCATAATTTAAATTTAATGTATAAAAAAGCCTACGATAGATTTAGGTTTTTAAACTCCAATATGACATTTATAGGACTAACTAACTGTTCAAGGATCCACTTAATGTACTGAAAAAAATCAGTATTCATGGCTTGCTTTAGTAGTTAAGACTCGTCCTTCATAATAGAATAGTGTTGAGTTTAATAAACAATTTACTAACGTAGGCAGTGTGTTGTTAATGTATTTTAATGAACTTACTCTAAATGAGCGTTTACCAATTTGGTTAACTCATTTAATTTTTCTAATTCTTCTTTCTTTGTGTCGTTTTTGTCTAAAGATAAAATTTCTAACTTCGAAGCAAATTGTAATGCAGACATGGCTAAAACATCTTGTTTATCACTAACTGCATAATTTTGCTCATACATAGAAATTAATTTATTAATAGCGCTTGCAGCTTTACGCATACCTTCTTCTTCTTTGGTGTTATTAACACTTAAAGGGTAGGTTCTGCCAGCAATTACAATATTAATTTTTAATTTATTACTCACAATTTAAAGAACTTTATTCTTGCAACTGAACAATACATTTATCAATTTCTCTAATTAATGAATTTATTTTCAGCTTTGTATCTTTTGTGTTTGTACTACTGCCTTCAATAGTTTTTGCAATTTTAAGTAAATCAAATTCTTTTTTTTGATTTGCTAAAACTTGCTTATTTTCTAATAGCTGAATTTGTAATGATGTGTTATTTTGAAGCAAAATTTGATTTTCTTTTTTCAAAAATTCATAATTAGAAATTAGGTTTTGCAACTTTTCTTCTAATAAATGAATCGCTTCTAACGTATTACTCATCTTATTATTTAGAATAAACTATACTCACAAAGTTAGCATTCTGTTTTAAATATTACAACATTTTATTACTTTTTTATTAATGTATTGAATGTAAAGAGATTACCAAAAGAATCATTTTTGTATTTTTACACAAAAAAAATTGCCCTTTGAGACCTTTACTACTTTTATCTATTTTATTCATTCACTATTTAACATTTTCTCAAGAAAAATATCCAACCGATTATTTTGGTAATCCTTTAGGCATTCCGATTGTTCTCTCTGGTTCTTTTGGCGAATTAAGAAGTAATCATTTTCATGCAGGTCTTGACATTAAAACCCAAGGTAAAGAAGGTTTAGAAGTACTTTCTGCAGCAGATGGTTATGTTTCTAGGATAAAAGTGCAACAATTTGGTTATGGTAAAGCTATCTACATTACACATCCCAATGGATTTACAACTGTATATGGGCATTTAAGTAAATTCGAAGATAGCATTGAAGAATATGTAAAATCAATTCAATATAAAAAGGAAGATTATGAAACAGGAAACTTGTATTTTGATGAAGACATGTTTCCTGTAAAAAAAGGAGAAATCATTGGTTTTTCTGGTGATACAGGTGGTTCTGGAGGTCCTCATTTACATTTTGAAATTAGAAATACGGAAAGTGAAAATGTTATAAATCCGTTATTGTTTGGTTTAAAGGTTGCAGACTCAATACCTCCAACTTTTCAATATTTAAAAGTCTATGCTTTAAGTGATGATGCCAGAATTAATAATCAAAAAATGGATTTTCAAATACCCATAAAAAAAGTGAGTAAAAATCAATATGCTGCAGATAGAATTGCTGCAAGTGGAACTATTGGTTTTTCTGCTAGTATTTTTGATAGGTTTGATGAAGCACCCAATAAAAACGGGCTATTTAGTTTAGAAATGTTAGTAAATGGTAAACGTTTTTATTATCATGATGTCGAAACCTTTTCTTTTGCAGAAAGTAAATATTTAAATTTACATATAGATTATGAGCATTTTAAGAAATATAAAATGCGTTATGAAAAAACTTTTAAATTGTCTTCTAACAAATTATCTACTTATAAGGATTTAATAAATAACGGAAAAATAGAGGTAGTTTCCAATCAAAATTATAGAGTCGAAATTATAGCAAAAGATTTTGAAGGCAATAATAGTGTTCTAAACGTACAAATAGTTGGCAAAGAAACCAATGCTATTTTTAAAAAGCAAAAAGATACCACTGCTTATAAAGTAGTTGCTAAAAATTTTAACAAGTTTCAATTAGAAAATGTAACAGTTGCTTTTCCTAAGAAAACATTTTATGAAGATGTTTTTTTAGATTTTAAAGTGAATGATGGTATTGCTCAAATTCACACTCCTACAATTCCTTTAGATAAATATTTTACTTTAACTTTTAACGTTTCAAAATACTCTGAAACTGAGAAAGAATTGCTTTATATTGCTAATTTAGAGTATCCTAAATATCCAAAATATCAATATACAAGAAAAAAAGATAGCACATTTTATACGACAAGTAAAACTTTAGGTAACTACGCATTATTAACTGACAATCAAAAACCTATAATTAAATTATTATACTTTAAAGACCAACAATGGATTACAAATTCTAAAACCATAAAAGTTAAAATAGATGATGTTGGATCTGGCATAAAAGATTACAGAGCTACCATAGATAATGAATGGGTTTTAATGGAATACAATCATAAAACAAAAATATTAACCTATAATTTTAGTGATAAAAAATTGGTTGATAGCAAACATATCTTTAAACTTGTAGTTTCGGACAATGTTGGAAATACGAATGAGATTTCTACAACGTTCTTTAAAAAACAACTAAACTAACTTTGTGAAAAAAATATTCTTCTTCCTGCTTTTAATTCCATCTTTTTTGATGGCTCAAAAAACAACAATTTTAAAAGGAACTGTAAAAAATAGCGAAAACGAACCTGTAGTTGAAGTTTCTGTGAAATATAGAACAACTGGAACAGCAACAGATATTAATGGAAATTATTCAATTAGAATACCTCTAGATGAAGAAATAACCATTGTTTTTAGTCACATTTCATACAAATCAGTTACTAAAAAAATAACTGCGACTAACAGAAATATAATTCGCTTCTCTCCTACCTTATCCTTAAAAACAGAAAAATTAGAAGAAGTTGTTGTAAAAGACAATAAAAAAGAAGCGCAGGGACTTACAAAAATAGACATCAGCCAAGTTAAAAATACTGTTGGCCCAAATGCAGGTGTAGAAAACGTATTAATGACTTTACCTGGTGTAAATAATAATAATGAGCTAAGTACTCAATACAATGTTAGAGGTGGTAATTTTGATGAAAATTTAGTCTATGTGAATGGTATAGAAGTATATAGACCTTTTTTAATTAGATCTGGTCAGCAAGAAGGTTTAAGTTTTATCAACACAAATATGGTGCAGAATATTAACTTTTCTGCTGGTGGTTTTCAGGCTAAATATGGTGATAAATTATCATCCGTTTTAGATATTACTTATAGAAAACCTACAGAAACTGCAACTACTGTTGATGCAAGTTTGTTAGGTGCGAGTGTAACTTTTGAAGGGCAGTTTTTAGATAAAAAGTTAAGCACAATTACAGGTATTCGATATAGAGATAATAGTTTGTTTGTAAACAGTAAACAAATCGAAACCAATTTTAGACCAAAATTTACAGACGTTCAAACTTATTTATCCTATGATTTTTCAGAAAAGTTTCAATTGAATTTTCTGGGTAACTTTTCTTTAAATGATTATAATTATCAACCTTTATCTAGAAGAACTCGTTTTGGAACAGTTGCAGATCCTTTAGAATTAATTGTTTTTTATTCTGGGCAAGAAAGAGATAAATACTTAACCATGTTTGGTGCTTTATCTGCTGATTATAAGGTAAATGAAAACTTTACTTTAACAGCAACAACTTCTAGATACAACACGCAAGAAGAAGAACATTTTGATATTGCTGCACAATATAATTTAGGGGAAGTGGATACCAATATTGGATCTCAAAATTTTGGTGAAGTACAATTTTCTCAAGGAATAGGCTCTCAGTTAAATCATGCACGAAATGATTTAGACGCTTTAATAACCAACGCACAAATTAGAGGTAACATAAAAAAAGGAGATACTCAATGGGATTTTGGTGTTAAATACCAAAATGAAGATATTAAAGACAGAATTAGAGAATGGGAAGTAATCGACTCTTTAGGTTTTTCTATAAGACCTCCTTTCCACTCTTCTAATAACCAACCTTATGAACCTTTTGAAGGCGAAATTACACCTTTTCAAAACATCAGAAAAGATAATAATGTGAGCATTAATAGAATGTCTGGATTTGTGCAATACAATCAACGTTCTTTTATAAATGATCATGAAATTTGGTATAATTTAGGAGTTAGAGTTCATAATTGGTCTGTGGCTGGAAATGGAGTTTCATCAAAAAGTCAAACTGTATTTAGCCCTAGAGCTCAATTTGCTATCAAACCAAATTGGGAAAAAGATATGTTATTTAGAGTTTCTGGCGGTTTTTATTATCAACCTCCATCTTATAGAGAGTTGAGAGATTTTAATGGTAATTTAAATGTAGATGTAAAAGCACAAAAATCAATTCATTTCGTATCTGGGATGGATTACAGCTTTAATATGTGGGAAAGACCTTTTAAACTAACCACAGAATTGTATTATAAAGATTTATCTGATGTAAATGCGTACTCTATTGATAATGTTAGAATTAGATATAGAGCAGATAATGTTACAAATGCTTATGCTTATGGATTGGATGTGCGTTTAAATGGTGAATTTGTTCCAGGAAGTGAAAGTTGGGTAAGTTTAGGATATTTAAAAACAGAAGAGAATATTAATAACAGAGGTTCGATTGCAAGACCCTCTGACCAAAGAATTAAATTCGGAATTCTATTTCAAGACTATGTTCCAAATTTACCAGATTTAAAAGCGTATTTAAACTTAGTTTATAATACTGGAGTTCCTGGAGGTTCTCCTGCGTATTCAGATCCTTATAATTTTCAAGAACGTCTGCGTGATTATAAAAGAGCAGATATAGGTGTTTCCTATATTTTTGTAGATTCGAATAAACAATTTAGCACTGGCTGGTTGTCCAAATTTAAAGAATTAACTGCTGGTTTAGAATTGTTTAATATGTTCGATATACAAAATGCAATAACAAATACTTGGGTTAGAGATGTGTATTCTAAAACACAATTTGGAATTCCCAATTTTATGACTGGTAGAGTTTTAAACTTTAAAGTTTCGATGAAGTTTTAAAAAAACGAGTTGCTACAAATCAACTCGTTTTTATTTATTCTAAAATTTGGGCAGCATGTGCTTTTGTTTTTACTTTCGTAATTACATCTTCAATGATTCCTTTTTCATTAACAACAAAGGTGGTTCTGTGAATACCATCATACTCTTTTCCCATAAACTTTTTAGGCCCCCAAACATTAAAAGACTCAATAACTGCTTTATCTTCATCTGCTAAAAGAGGAAAAGGTAATTGGTATTTATCTATAAAACTTTGTTGTCTTTTTGCACTGTCTGCACTCACACCTAAAACATCATATCCTTTTGCTAAAAACGATTGATAATTATCTCGTAAATCGCAAGCTTCAGCTGTACAACCAGGTGTACTAGCCTTAGGATAGAAAAACAAAACTAGTTTTTTACCTGAATAATCAGATAGCTTTATTGTATTTCCTTGATTGTCTTTTGCTTCAAATTGTGGAGCTTTATCTCCTATTTTTAATGAGGTCATCTTTTCTATTATGTTTATAAAATATAAAAACAAATATAGTAATATAAAAAAAACGGTTTCTTAAAAGAAAGCGTTTTTAATATATTTTAATAACAACTAGTCCACAAATGGATCATTGAATTGCTCATAAGTTGTTGCAGAACATGGACCTGCAGCTTGTTGAGAAGCAATAACAAGATTATTAGCATTTAAATAAGTTAGCGTAAATTCTACATTACCAATATCTGAAGCATAAACAGTGTTTTTATTATCATTTCCCCATCTCCAAGTTCCACGAGTAGTAGTTGATCCATTTTTTGAGGTTCTAAAAATCAAATCTCCATTTGGTGAGAAAGCAAAATAACCAACATTCCTGATAGACTGACCCTCACCACAATCTTCTGGGCCAGAAATATCAATATTACTAACTACATGTGTCCACCATTTCTGAGCATCTACTCCTTTAGCAGAATAACCTGTTAATGTTTCTTGTCTTAATTCTAAAGCCACAATTTCTCCACTTGGAACTCCTGGGAATTGACCTGAATCACTATCATCTCCAGAACAGAAAGAAAATGTAAATGCTAATGTTAATAAAAGTACGTTTCTAAAATTAATTATTTTCCTCATAATAAATTTGTTTAAATTTACACAAATATAGAGTTTTAAAAAAAAAAGCAAATACCTATCTATAGGTATATTTATAAAAATATGACTAAAAAGGAGAAAGTAAAATTTGTAATAAACACATTACAAGAGTATTACCCAAAAATACCAATTCCTCTAAATCATAAAGATCCTTTCACTTTATTAATTGCTGTATTGTTATCTGCTCAATGCACAGATGTTCGAGTAAATTTAATTACACCTATTTTATTTGCAAAAGCAGACAATCCTTTTGATATGGTTAAAATGACTGTTGAAGAAATTAAGGAAATTATTAGACCTTGTGGTTTGTCTCCTATGAAAAGCAAAGGTATTTATGGATTGTCTAAAATTTTAATTGAAAAGTACAATGGAGAGGTTCCAAAATCTTTTGAAGGTTTAGAAGAATTGCCTGCTGTTGGGCATAAAACAGCAAGTGTTGTTATGAGTCAGGCTTTTGGAGTTCCAGCTTTTCCTGTTGACACTCATATTCATCGTTTAATGTACAGATGGAATTTAACCAATGGAAAAAATGTGCAACAAACAGAAAAAGATGCCAAACGCTTATTTCCTAGAGAATTATGGAATGACTTGCACTTACAAATAATTTGGTATGGTAGAGAATATTCTCCTGCTCGTGGTTGGAATTTGGAAAAAGATATTATTACCAAAACTATTGGCAGAAAGTCTGTTTTAGACGATTATTATAAAAATAAAAAACCATAAAAAAAGCCTCAACGTTCGTTGAAGCTTTTTCCACTCTTAATTCAAATTCAATTCAATGAAGTTTTTTGACTTGGTTTTGACAATAGTTAGCGACTTTGAAAAATCAATCAAAAATTGAACTGTTTCTTTTTTGGGTTGCATCTGCAAATCAGATGGCTTTCTTGAGTAAATTTGCATCATATAGTCAATTTAATATGTTGGTTATAAATTGATAACGATGCTTTTTTAACAATATTGTTAGTTCACTAAAATAATTTTATTTTTTTCTATTAATTTTCTCATGTTAATTAATGCGTAACGCATCCTTCCTAAAGCTGTATTAATGCTAACCCCTGTATTTTCGCTTATTTCCTTAAAGCTCATATCTTTATACATACGCATAATTAAGACTTCTTTTTGTTCATCTGGTAATTCGTTTACAAGTTCTCTTACATCTTCAAAAATCTGCTCTTGTATAATTTGCTTTTCAACATTTAAAGTTTCGTCACCTAAAACAGAAAAAATATTAAACTCATCTGTGTTGTTAAATTTAGGCATTCTTTTCGATTTTCTAAAATGATCGATTACTAAATTGTGTGCAATTCTCATCACCCAAGGTAAAAACTTACCTTCTTCATTATAATTACCCTTTTTTAAAGTTTTAATTACTTTAATAAAAGTATCCTGAAAAACATCTTCAGTAATATCTTTATCTTTAACCTTACTGTATATGAAGCTGAATAGTCTTTGCTGGTGTCTTTTAATTAAAACCTCTAAAGCTGCTTCATTTCCTTGAATATAATCACTAACCAAGGTACTATCTGAAATTGTGTTTTTTCGCATCATAACTACTTTTTTGAAGAACAAAGTGGTTCTTACAATCTATTATTTTATTAATAATTTAAAAAGTAATTTTAAGCTATATGCGTCTAATTTTGTGATTCTTAAGTGTTCAAATATAGAATATATTTTTAATCTAACAAACTTTTTAACAAATTCTATCTTCATCTTTTTTAAAATTCATTTAAAATAGTGGTATTTTTATAGCTTATATTTTATTTTGATGAAAACAGATATTTCAACTATAAGTCCAAAAGAAAACATCATTATTAAAGGAGCTAAACTTCATAATTTAAAAAATATAGATGTTGTTATTCCAAGAAACAAACTAGTTGTTATTACTGGGCTGTCTGGTTCAGGGAAATCTTCTTTGGCTTTTGATACGCTGTATGCAGAAGGTCAAAGACGTTATGTAGAAAGTTTGAGCTCTTATGCTCGACAGTTTTTAGGAAAATTAGACAAACCAAAAGTAGATTATATAAAAGGCATAGCCCCAGCAATTGCTATAGAGCAAAAAGTAAATTCTACAAATCCACGTTCGACTGTAGGAACATCTACCGAAATTTATGATTATATTAAATTATTATATGCCAGAATTGGAAAAACCTTCTCTCCTATTTCTAGTAATGAAGTTAAAAAAGACACAACAACAGACGTTGTAAATTTTGTAAAAAAGTTTGATGAAAAAACAAAACTACTGTTATTATCTCCAATTACTATTGATGAAAACAGAGACATCAAAACCGTTTTGCAAGTTTTAGAACAACAAGGTTATGCTCGTTTAAAATGGAATGATACTGTTTATAGAATTGCAGATTTTCCTCAAAATGATCTTAATAATGAACCTTTATTTTTAGTAGTAGATAGAATTGTAACTAAAAATGAAGAGGATTTTTACAACAGATTAGCAGATGCAATTCAGACCGCTTTTTTTGAAGGAAAAGGAATTTGTTTTATAGAAAATTTAAACAATAATAAAGTAACTGAGTTTAGCAATCAGTTCGATTTAGATGGAATGTCTTTTTTAGAACCAAACACCCATTTATTCAGTTTTAACAATCCTTATGGAGCTTGCCCAACTTGCGAAGGTTATGGAAATGTAATTGGCATTGATGAAGATTTAGTAATTCCAAATACAGGTTTATCTATTTTTGAAGATGCTATTTTTCCATTTAGATCTCCTTCTTATATACATTATAAAGAAGATTTAATTGCAGTTGCCTATCAATTTGATATTCCTATTCACAAACCTTGGTTTCAATTAACTGATAAACAAAAAGAATTGGTTTGGAATGGAAATAAGTCTTTTAATGGAATCCACCATTTTTTTAATATTTTAGAAGAAAAAAGTTATAAAATTCAGAATCGAGTGATGCTATCACGTTATCGTGGAAAAACAAAATGTACTACTTGTAATGGAAAACGATTAAGGCAAGAGGCGAATTATGTAAAAATAAATGAGAAAACAATTTCTGATCTAGTTACACTTCCTTTAGATGAATTGGCTGTTTTTTTCAAAAATATCAAACTAGATAAATACGAAGAAAAAATTGCAAAAAGGTTATTGACTGAAATTAAAAATCGTTTAAAGTTTTTAACAGATGTAGGTCTCTCCTACTTAACCATTAACAGAACTTCGAATACACTTTCTGGTGGAGAAAGTCAGCGTATAAATTTGGCAACTTCTTTAGGAAGTTCGCTTGTAGGTTCTATGTATATTTTAGATGAACCTAGCATTGGTTTGCATCCAAAAGATACAGAACGCTTAATTGGTGTTTTAAAAGATCTACGCGATTTAGGCAATACAGTTATTGTTGTTGAGCATGATGAAGAAATCATGAGACAAGCAGATTATATTATCGATATTGGACCAGAGGCAGGTACTTTTGGTGGAAATGTGGTTGCTGAGGGAACGTATTCTGAAATCTTAAAATCAAACTCATTAACTGCAAAATATTTAAATGAAGATTTAAAAATTGAAGTTCCAACAAAACGCAGAACATCAAAAAATAAGATCGAAATTATTGGAGCTAGAGAGCATAACTTACAAAACATTAATGTTACTTTTCCTTTAAACTGTCTGTCTGTTATTACTGGTGTTTCAGGTTCTGGTAAAAGCACTTTAGTTAAAAATATTTTATATCCATCCATGCAAAAAAAATTGGTTGGTTATGGAGATAAAATCGGACAGCATACAGAAATAAAAGGAGATTTCGAAAATTTAAAAAATGTTGAATTTATTGATCAAAATCCTATTGGACGTTCTTCGCGCTCAAATCCTGTAACTTATATTAAGGCATATGATGATATTCGCGCATTATTTTCTAATCAGAAATTATCGCAAATTAGAAACTTTAAACCCAAGCATTTTTCTTTTAATGTAGAAGGTGGTCGTTGTGAAACTTGCAAAGGTGAAGGAGAAATTACGGTTGAAATGCAATTTATGGCAGATGTGCATTTAGAATGCGATGTTTGTAATGGAAAACGCTTTAAGAAAGAGGTTTTGGAAGTTAAGTTCGATGGAAAATCGATTGACAATATTTTAAATTTAACGATTGACGATGCTGTTGAATTTTTCTCAGAAAACTTGGTTAAAAAAATTGCTAGCAAACTAAAACCTTTGCAAGATGTTGGTTTGGGTTATGTCACTTTGGGGCAATCTTCCTCTACACTTTCTGGTGGTGAAGCACAAAGAATTAAACTAGCTTCATTTTTGGTAAAAGGAAACACCAAAGACAAGGCTTTATTTATTTTTGATGAACCTACAACTGGTTTGCATTTTCATGATATTAAAAAATTACTAAAATCTTTTAATGCTCTAATCAATAAAGGGCATTCTATTATTGTAATTGAGCATAATATTGATCTTATAAAATGTGCTGACTATATTATTGATTTAGGCTTAGATGGTGGTAAAAATGGAGGAAACCTTATCTTTCAAGGAACTCCTGAAGAATTGGCTAGAAATAAGGAATCTTATACAGCTAAATATTTGGCTGAGAAATTGAAATATTAAAAACAAAATTATTTTTGTTTGAAGCTATTTAAAGCTTGGAAATTTTCTGGTACGAAGTCGAAAGGCAAAATCTTTTTTCTTCTGTTCTCGATAAAAATTTGTTCATTACTCTCAAATTCACTTGAACTGAGAGAGAAAAGAATGAAATTCCAGCCAAGGTTAAAATTATTTTTTAAAGAATTATTTTTAATTTTATCATTTTTACCATAACGATTTTGATAAAATCCAAATTTGCAACGAATTCTAATTTATACTTCACGAATTCTAAAACACCCAAAATTTAACTGAACTTCTCTTCTACTTTTGGAGTGTATTAACACTTAAAAAATAGAAATCATGAACACAGTATTTAAAAAATCAGTATTTGCATCAGCAATAATTATTACTGCAAGTTTTTTTACAGCATGCAATTCATCCTCAGAAAATCAGCAAAAAGAAGAAATTGCAATTGTAGAAAATAATTCAGAAAACATTATCGGAAAAAACATTGTTACTAGAGAACCTGTGGTTTTTATTACAGGTTATGATAAAGTTGAAGAAACCTATTACAATAATGCAAGAGCATACTTTAAAGAAAGAAGAGTTGAAGTTGTGGAAGACCAATATTCTTTAGAAGAAGTGATTAATTGGCTAAATAACAATGCCATCGATCTTCCTTATGGAGAAATACATATTGTAAACAAAAGCAATCCTTTTAAAGGTTTAACTTTAGAAACTATTGTAAAAGGCGAACCAATAACTGCAGAAACATTAAGAAAAAATATCACTAAAGGTACTTTACCTACTTTAAAAGAATCTGTAAATGCAAATTCAAAAATTATAATTCATGCAAATGGTTTGGGCGAAAACAAAGAGTTAATGAGAACTTTAAAAGATGCTTTTTGTGCAGTCGAATTACCAAATGTGATTGCATCTCCTTATTATTCAATTTTTAATGGTGAATTTTCTAAACATTATTTAGCAAAACCTTTTTATGTATTTTATCCTACTGCACATTCTCCAGGAAAAATGGATTTATCTAAAGAAATTGCAAAAAAATATCCAGAAGAAAAAGATATTGATTGGTTTGATGCTTTAAATAATGATGAAGAAAGATATGTTGGAGAGGCTTATACAACTCAATTTACAATACCTGTAAAGTTCGAATTAGATTATCATAATTCAGATAATGAAATGCCAAATTTTGAACTTCAAGAAGAAGTGATGGATTTTATAGAGCAAAAAGAAGAACTTTATTCAGAAATTAAAAAATTGAATATTCCTTTAGAAAAATTCAGATGGAATTGGAGCGTAAAAAACAGCACTTTAACCATTAAAGGAAAAACCACAGGTTTAATTGTTTTAAAACCTTTGATAAAACCTTATGGAGAATTAGAATACATTCAGCCAGACACGAATAACAAAAGGCTGTATGCCATGAAATAATTTGGAATGGAAATTGTAGTTTTACCAACGTCATTGTGCAAATAATTGTGCAGTGACGTTTTAATAGTTTGTTATTTATGATGTTTCGCAAAAAAATCCTTCTCCTTTACAGTTGTTTTCTTATGCTCAACCTACAATCGCAAGAAACAAAATTTAAAAATTTTTCTTTAGATGATGGCTTGCCAGGTGAAATGGTTTATAACATCATTCAAGATGAAATTGGCTATTTATGGATTGCCACAGAAAAGGGAGTCGTAAAATTTGATGGTATTAATTTTGAAGAAATTAATAAAACACCAACATTCTCAATTTTTTCAGATGGACGAACTAAGTATTTTGGATTAGATAATGGTTTGTCCATTTATAAAAACAACAAAACGCAATTTTTTGAATCAAAGAAAATACTAAAAATTTTATCTCATAATAACAATATCTTTTTAGCTACCACAGAAGGTGTATCAATTTTGATGGAAGATTACATTCAGCCCATTCCAATAAATGGTAATGTAGATTTTTCTATAATTAACGATATTTTATTTTTTGATGACGCATTTTACATCGCTTCAAACAAAGGTCTTTGGAAAGTTAATAATTTAAAGAAACCTGAAAATAGTAAGTTACTAATTGATGATTCCATTATTAGTATTTTAGAGTTTGATAATAAATTAATTGTAGCTACTAAAAACAATGGACTAAAAATAATTAAAAACAGTGGAATATTAAATAGCTACAAAACAATTTCTGATGTTTCCGCCATTAAAAAAGTAAACAATGAACTTTGGATAACATCACATACAAATGGAATTGAAGTTTTAGTTCTGCCCTCTTTTTCATTTAAAAAAAATATAAATAAATACAATTCTTTACAAACAGACTTTATAAATTCAGTTTATATAGATAAAAACAATAATGTATTTATCACTTCAAATAAAGGTATTTATTTATTTGAAAATGAAATGATTGTAAATTCAAATAAAAAAATATATTTTGAAAATTTAATAATCAATCATCAACATTCAGATTCACTTTTAACAAGTAAAGCACCAATCCTTTTATATCCATCAGAAAACAATATTTCTATAAGTTTTAAAACTGTAGACTTACAATCACCTAAAAAAATACAATACAGATATCAATTTACAGATGGCTTTTCTGACTGGAGCTATAGCAATCAGTTGCAGTTTGCAAATTTAGATGCTGGAAAATATACCCTAAAAATACAATCTAAAGTAGGTGATCTATTGAGTAATATTAGCAGTTTAAAATTTACAATTAATACACCTATATATAAAGGAGCACCATTTATATTAACTTTAAGCATCATTTTATTGCTAACAGGGTATTTATGGATTCATTTTTATATTAAAAGCATTCACACCAAGAATAAGATAAAATTTAAGGCACTTCAAACAAAGAATCACTTACTTACTTTAGAACAGAAAGCTTTGCAACTGCAAATGAATCCGCATTTTATATTTAATGTTTTAAACGGAATTAAAGCTTTGGGCAATAATGGTAAGATTGACCAGTTAAATACCACTATAAATAAGTTCTCTATATTATTAAGAAGTATTTTACACAATTCAAGAAAAGAAGAAATAACCCTAAAAGAAGAAATTGTTGCGATTAAAAATTATATAGAACTAGAGCAAAGTATGAATTCTAAAGTTTTTGAGTATTCTATAGAAACAATTACAAACAATATTGATCTTGATGAAGTAATAGTGCCTTCTATGCTAATACAGCCATTTATAGAAAATAGCATTCAACATGGATTCCAACCAAACAAAAAAGGAATTCTTACTATTAAAATAGAAATAATTCATGGTTTTTTACACTTTACTATAATTGATAATGGTATAGGAATTTCCAATTCAAGAGAAAAAACATCCACCACAAATAATAATTCTCTCGCTTTAAAGGTTACTAAAGAAAGAATTTATTATCTTACACCCGTTAATTCTTTTAATATTGATGATATAAAAGAAGGATTAAACATAACAGGAACAAGAGTTTATTTTAAAATTCCTTTAAAAACAGACTATTAATGACAAGACTTACATCATTTGTGGTAGAAGATATTCCAGAGGCATTAGAAATGTTGTTGAATGATATTGAAATGCATCATCCTGAAATAGTAATTATAGGTAAAGCTACAAGTGTTGTAGATGCTGCAAAGCAATTACAGAGCAAGAAACCAGATATTCTATTCTTAGATATTATGCTAGGTGATGGAACAGGCTTTGATATACTGGAAATAGTGCCTAATATAGATGCTAAAGTTATATTTATAACTGCTAGTGATGAATTTGCATTGAAAGCTTTCAAGTTCTCTGCTATCGATTACCTATTAAAACCCTACTCTTTATCAGAGTTAGCGAGTGCAATCTCTAAAGCAAGACAGCAAATCAATCCTAAAGTGGAACAAATTGAAGTTTTAAAAGAATTAATAAACAAACCTCACCACAAACCGAGTAAAATATCATTACATACTTCTGATAAAATCATTATTGTAGATATAGAAGACATTATTCGTTGTCAATCTGACAATAATTATACTACTTTCTATCTTATTAGTGGGGATAAAATTTTAGTTTCTAAAACATTAAAATATTATGCAGATATGCTGAAATTTTTAGATTTCTTAAGAGTACATCAAAGTCATTTAGTAAATAAAGCCTATATAAAGGAGTTTATTAAGACTGATGGAGGTTATTTAATCTTAAAATGTGGTGAAAATATTCCTGTTTCTACTCGAAAAAAGCCCGAAATCATTGAGATTTTAAAAAAAATATAAAATAATTTAAAAAAAATCATTGTTTGTGGTATTTATTTATTACATTTGTTGAGCCCCATATTATGAAAAGCGAAGATAAAGAAAGAGCGGATAGAATTATAGAGGTTTTTAAAGACTCTGAATTAAACCAAAGACAGTTCTCGGAACTCTTAGGAGTTTCACAACAGTTGGTGAGTGCAGTAGTTAATTATACAAAAAAACCGAATGAAACAATTTTACTCGCTATTATTGACAATATTGAAGGAATAGATCCCATGTGGTTACTCACTGGAGTCGAAAAAAAAGAAATTAAAAACAATGCCCCTAAAAATGATGAGGTTCAATCCCCCATTGAACTTCATATAAAAACAATAGTTCAGAAGCAATTAGAAGAATTATCGTCAGAAATTCTTCAGAGATTATCAAACATTGAAGAGTTTGTTAAACAAGCTAACCCCTAGTTCTGTTTATAGAATAGCAAAAAAAACTCTTTAGCAACATTGTTCCCTAAACAATGTTGTCTATTGAAAAAGACCTTCAGTGTTTGATTAGCTTCTAAATTTTAAATTGTCCCCTAATTAAAACCCCCAAATATCCCCCTAAACCCCTAAAAAAAAGCCTTCTCAATTGAGAAGGCTTTTTTATTTTGGGTGGAAGACGGGACTCGAACCCGCGACACTCGGTACCACAAACCGATACTCTAACCAACTGAGCTACAACCACCATTTAATTTCGGTTGCAAATATAATTTATTTTTGATTGTAGAAAAACAAAAAATTAAATTAATTTACCTAAATTTTCGACAGAAACGTAACGTTCTGATGTAAAACCTTCTGCGTATTCTACACCAATAATTCTTCCCAAATCTCTGGCTCTATAATTTACACTATCAATAAAATTTTTACTGGTTATAGGTGTTTCTGCTTCTTTACTATTTGGATCAAAGAACTGTGATGAATATGCTAAAACTGCATTTGTTTTTTTATCAATAAAACCAGTAACGTTTACTACAAAATCTGGCTCAATATTTTTCCATTGAATATAATGATATACATTTTCTGGTCTCCATTTTTCTTGAAAATTCCCTTCTACCTTGGTTTCTATTTTTTGCAATCCACTTAAAAAACAAGCATTCGAAACTAAACTACTTCCCTTTGAATGATCTATATGTCTGTCTGAAATAGCATTGCACAATACTATTTTGGGTTGATATTTACGAATCATTTTAATAACTTCAATTTGATGTTTCTCATCATTAACAAAAAAACCATCTTTAAATCGTAAATTTTCTCTGACTGAAACTCCTAATATTTTAGCTGCTTTTGTAGCTTCTTTATCTCGTAAATCGGCAGAACCTCGTGTTCCTAATTCGCCTCTAGTTAAATCTATAATTCCTACTTTTTTTCCTAAAGAAATCTCTTTGGCAATTGTTGCTCCACAACCCAATTCTACATCATCTGGATGCGCACCAAAAGCTAATATATCTAATTTCATAAATGTTAATTTAACTTATTGTTCTGTATTCATAACAAGTTTTTCGATGCCTAAAATTATTTATACATTTTTAAAAAATAGAAATGAATACTATTTTTATGTAATAATTGACTTCAAAAGTAATTAAAATCAAAGTAATAATTACGAATACTAAAAATCTATTTCGTTTTCGTTTTTTGTTTTTTTAAAATTAGGTGGTAAAATCGATTAGAATGTGAAAAATGCTCTGAAATCATTAAGTATGACTTTTGTCATAAAATCAAATTACACTTGGTTATAACTTTACTCCTTATTAATAAGGAACAAATTTAATCGATAAAAAATGATGTATTTAATGATTGTGATATTAGTTATAACAATCGGATTATTTGTATGGGGAAAGTATTCACCTGATGTAGTTGCTTTAGTTTCTATGTTGAGTTTATTTTTATTTGGTATACTCGATTTAAGTGAAACTTTGAGTGGCTTTAGCAATCCTACTGTAATCATGATTGCAGCTTTATTTATTATTGGTGAAGGATTATCACATACAGGTTGGACTGCTTTGGCTGGTAAAAAATTAATTGAATTGGCAGGTAAAAGTATTCCTAAATTATTAGTTATTATCACTTTAGGATCTGGAGTGTTATCTGGTTTTGTAAGTAATACAGGAACAGTTGCTACCTTATTACCAGCAACAATTTCTTCTGCTTGGAGTATTGGCACAATGCCATCAAAAATATTAATTCCTGTAGCCTTTGGTTCTAACACTGGAGGTTTATTAACCTTAACAGGAACGCCACCAAACATCATTGCAAATAATGCGCTTATTGAAGCTGGTTTTGAAGGGTTTTCTTTTTTTGAATTTGGCTTGATAGGTTTACCGCTTTTAATAATTGCTATTTTATATTTTAGATATATTGGTTTTAAACTTTTACCAGAAAATAAAACAAATAATAAACCAATTAATATAGACAGTACTTTACACGACTGGATTAATGATTATAAAATTGATAATGATTATTACCAATTAAGAATTAGATCTATATCTCCTTTAATAAAAACCAAAATTGATGATTGGGATTTAGAAAATTCGTATAAAATAAATATTATTCGTTTAAAAAGAAGACATCCAAGTATGTTAAAAGGCATACAACCATTTATAGAATTTCCAGAAAAGGGAACAGAGTTAAGATATCATGACATTTTAACTGTAAAAGGGGAAACTGAAGATATAAATAGATTGATGATTAAATTTAGACTAGGCTTAATACCTAAAGAATCTGTAGAAATTGAGCTTCGAAATAACTTAATCAATCAAGAGGTAGGAATGTCAGAAATCATTGTAACTACGAAGTCTAGATTAGTAGGAAGAAAAATAAAATTACACGATTATTTCAAAAGATATGGCATTCAATTATTAGCTGCATCAAGACATACAAAACCTTATTTAGAAGACACCATTACTGTTGAAGCTGGTGATAGTTTTATTATTAGAGGTCCTTGGGGGGATATTGAAAAATTACAAGATCAACACGAACATATTGTAGTTGTAGGTAGACCAGATGAAATGTTGAAAGATGTTGATGAATTAACACCCAAATCTTTTATTGCTTTAGGTGCTTTAATTTTGATGATTGCATTATTAGTTATCAAAATTGTACCAGGAGCAATAGCTGCATTAATAGCTGCAGGTATTGTTTTATTTACAGGATGTGTACCTTTTGCAAAAGCTTATAAAACAATTAGTTGGACGAGTGTAATTATGATTGCAGCAATGATTCCTATGGGAGTTGCCATTCAAAAAACAGGCACAGCTTCTTTAATTTCTAATTCAATGATTAGTCTTTTAGGAAAAGAAAATCCTACATTATTATTAGGAGGTGTTTTTTTATTGACAACAACATTTAGTCAATTTATTAATAATTCAGCTACAGCAGTTTTAATGGCTCCCATTGTATTGTTAGCTGCAAGTACATTAAATATATCACCAGAACCATTATTAATAACAGTGGCCATAAGTGCTTCAACTGCATTTTTAACACCTATTGGTACTACAACAAATGCAATGGTATTAACTGCTGGAGATTATAAGTTTTCAGATTATTTTAAAGTAGGTGCTCCCCTACTTCTAATATTTTTCTTAACAACAACAACATTAGTGCCTCTAATTTGGCCATTTTAATTAAACTTTTTAAATATATTTTACATGAAAAAATCAGACAAACAAAATACTAAAGATGTCCTTCAATATGGAATTAAAAACGCAACTGTTCATTGGGATTTAAGTCCTGAAAAACTTCAGCAAATTACAGTAGAAAAAGGCATGGGTAAAGAGACTAAAAATGGTACTTTAGCTATTAATACAGGTAAATTTACTGGAAGATCTCCTCAAGATAGATTTATTGTTAAAGATGATTACACTGCAGATAAAGTTTGGTGGGGTAAAACTAACAAACCAGTTTCTGCGGAAAACTTTGATAAACTTCAAAACAATATTGTAGACTATTTATCTAACAAAGAATTATTTGCTAGAGATGGTTATGTATGCGCAGATCCAAAATACAAAACAAACATTAGAACCATTACAGAATATCCTTGGTCTAATATGTTTGTGTATAATATGTTTTTAAGACTTACAGAAAAAGAACAAGAAAATTTTCAAGAAGATTGGTTAATTCTTTGTGCTCCTGGTTATCAGTGTGATGAACCAAAAGAATACGGAATTAGACAAGGTAACTTTTCAATTTTAAATTTCACTAAAAAAATAGCTTTAGTAGGTGGATCAGCTTATACAGGAGAGATGAAAAAAGGAATTTTTTCTGCCTTAAATTTAATCTTACCTACAGAAAAAGAAGTCTTACCAATGCACTGTTCAGCAAATGTTGGTGAAGATGGTGATACTGCTATTTTCTTTGGATTATCTGGTACTGGTAAAACCACATTATCTGCTGACCCTAATAGAAAACTAATTGGCGATGATGAGCATGGTTGGACAGCAGAAAACAGAATTTTTAATTTTGAAGGAGGATGTTATGCAAAAGTAATTGACTTATCAGAAGACAAAGAACCTGAAATTTATAGAGCTATAAAACCTGGAGCAATCCTTGAAAATGTTGTATTTAAAGAAAATGGAGAAGTTGATTTTATGGATAGTTCAATTACTCAAAACACCAGAGTTAGTTATCCTATTAATCATATAGACAATATTCAAGAATCTTCTTTTGCAGACAATCCAAAAAATATTTTCTTTTTAACTGCTGATGCTTTTGGAGTATTGCCTCCAATATCAAAATTAACTCCTGGTCAAGCTGCTTACCATTTTATATCTGGATACACTGCTAAAGTTGCAGGAACTGAAGCAGGAATTACAGAACCTGTACCTTCTTTTTCAGCTTGTTTTGGAGAACCTTTTATGCCTTTACACCCAACAAAATATGCAGAAATGTTAAGTAAAAAAATGACTGATGCTGGTGTAAATGTTTGGTTGATTAACACAGGTTGGTCTGGAGGACCTTATGGTGTTGGATCAAGAATAAAACTAAAATACACTAGAGCAATGATTACTGCTGCTTTAGAGGGTAAATTAGACGATGTTGAGTTTGAACAACATCCAATTTTTGGATTATTTATGCCTAAATATTGTCCAGGTGTTCCAACAGAAATGTTAGATCCTATGAATACTTGGTTACAAAAAGGAGCTTACGTAAGTAAAGCAATTCATTTAGCACATTTCTTTCATTTAAATTTTGAAAAATTTGCCTCAGAAGCTTCAGATCATATCATGGAAGGAGGGCCATTAATTGATGAACATCATCATTTAGGAGATCATATTTAATAATTATTAGAAACCTTAAAGGCTAGATTTTGTGCAAAAATCTAGCCTTTAATTTCCCTAAAATGAAAAAGTATATTTTTATTTATTTTTTGATTTTTTTTAAACTAATGGCTTTTAGTCAAACTAATGCTGAGAAAAAATTTGGAAGTTGGTATGTTTTGTATGCAAATCATAGAATTTCAGATAAATGGACTATACTCACAGGTTTTGAAGAGCGTAATTACCAAACATTTAAAAATTATAACCTAACACTTTATACAATTGGGACAAATTATAAATTAACAAATCAATTAATAGGTACTCTTGGTTATATGTATCTTGATATTGATAGAACTTTTGATCCTGATGTAGACCCAAATACCATAGAGAATAGGATTTATCAACAATTAATTTATGCTACTAAATATTTTGAGCTCCCATTTTCTCATAGATTAAGATTTGAGCAAAGATATTTAAACTCAATGGGAGTTAAAACCAACATAAATAGAGTACGATACAAGCTAAAAGCAAAAATTCCATTGTCTGAAAAATTCTACTTAACGTCTAGTAATGAATCTTTTTTAAATTTTAAAGGAAATTTTTTTGCAGAAAATAGATTTATATCTTCTATAGGATTTAAAGCAAGTAAAAATGTTTCTATTGAGGCTGGTTATTTAGGTCATTATATAAATAACTTACACCTAGACAGATTGTTAGTTGGTTTATACATTAAAACAGATTTAAGAAAAAAAGCAAAGAATTAATTCTTTGCCTTTTTTATTGCCTGTTCTATATCATTTATTAAATCTTCAGATTCTTCAATTCCAACAGAAAAACGAATTAAACCATCTTTTATTCCTCTTTCCAAACGTTCTGCTTCACTTAACAAAGCATGTGTAGTTTGTGCTGGACTTACAGTTGTACTTTCCAAACCAGCTAAACTCATTGATGGTTTAATCAATTTTAGATTACGCTGAAATTCCATAGCATCTATTCCCTCTTTCAACTGAAAAGACAACATTGCTCCAAAACCTTTCATTTGTTTTTTTGCAATTTCATATTGAGAATGACTTTTTAATCCTGGATAATAAACAGCATCAATATTTGAGTTTTTCTCTAAATACTCTGCCATTATTTGCGCATTCTCTGTTTGAGCTTTCACTCTTAAATTCAAAGTTTTTAAACTTCTTTCTAACAACCAAACTGTTTGATCACTTAAATTTCCTCCTAAATTAATGGCTGTTTTCCAAATTTGGCCTATATGTTCTTTTGATGCTGCAACAGCTCCTGCAGAAATATCTGAATGACCACCCATATATTTTGTTGCAGAATGAATTATAATATCAATTCCGAAATCAATAGGATTTTGATTGATAGGTGATGCAAAAGTATTATCTATCATTGTTAAAATCTTATGTTCTTTGGCAATTTTCGAAATTGCTTTCATATCTGTAATTCCTAACAATGGATTTGAAGGCGTTTCTATATAAAGAATTTTAGTGTTTTCTTTTATTAAAGATTTAAAATCATAAGCATTATCGCTTTCTGTAAACGAATATTCAATTCCATATTTATCAAATTCTGATACTATAAAATTATAGGTTCCTCCGTAAATAACTTGCTGCACAACAACATGATCTCCCTTTTGTAAAAAAGCCAACATTGCAGATGATATTGCAGCCATTCCAGAACTAAAAATCAGTGCATCTTCAGTATTTTCTAATGCCGCAATTTTTTTACACAACATTTCTTGGTTGGGAGTATTGTAATAACGAGGGTAGCGTTTTACATCAACATTATCAAAAGCATACGAAGTAGACATATATATAGGAGAAACTGCTCCTTTAAATTGTTCGTCTTTTACTTCACCAACATGAACGCAAGTTGTATTTATTCCTAGTTTTTTTAATTTTTCCATATTCAAGTTTCTGAATGCTAATTTAACAAAACTTAAAAACATGTTGTCTTAAAATTTCAATATCTTCGTTTTATGATATCAATTTTACTAATTGGAAAAGGAAATGTAGCTACTCATTTATATAATGTTTTTTCCTCTATTGATGTTTTAAAAGTTACACAACTCAATTCCAGAAAGTTAGAAAACATTCCACAAGCAGATGTAACCATTATTGCTGTTTCAGATGATGCTATTGCTAAAGTTTCTTCAAAAATAAAAAATAGTTTTGTGGTGCATACTTCTGGAAGTGTTGCCTTAAAGGATTTGAAAAACAATACTAAAAAAGGCGTTTTCTATATGTTACAAACTTTTTCTAAGGATAAAAAAATTGATTTTTCTAAAGTTCCTTTTTGTTTAGAAGCAGAAAATGATGATGAATATCTATTATTAGAAAGACTTGCAAAATTGATTGGAGAAAAAATCTACAAAATAAACTCCGAGCAAAGAAAAACCTTGCATGTTGCTGCAGTTTTTGTAAATAATTTCACCAATTATTTATATAAAATTGGGGAAGATATTTGCAAAAAAAATAATATCCCTTTTGAGGTTTTACATCCTTTAATTATGGAAACATCTCAAAAAATTAAAACTTTATCCCCAGAAAAAGCACAAACAGGACCAGCAATTAGAAACGATAAAAAAACCATAAAAAATCACTTAAATTTGCTGAATAAAGAGCAACAAGAAATTTATAAAATTTTAACAAAATCTATCCAAAATGGAAATTAGTTACAAACAATTATTACCAAATATAAACACTTTAATTTTTGATGTTGATGGAGTTTTAACCAATGGATTGGTAACCATAATGCCTAATGGTGAGCTTATTAGACACATGAATATTAAAGATGGCTATGCTTTAAAAACTGCAGTAGACCAAGGTTTTAATATTTGTGTAATTTCTGGCGGAACAAATGAAGGTGTGAGAACACGTTTAGCCAATTTAGGGATTAAAGATATTTATTTGGGCGCTCATGATAAAATTAAACAATACAATGAATTGGTTGATAAATACAATTTAAAACCAGAAAATGTGTTATACATGGGTGATGATATTCCTGATTTTCCTGTAATGAAATTAGTAGGTTTGGCTTGTTGCCCAAATGATGCTGCTCCCGAAATTCAAAAAATATCAAAATATATTTCTTACAAAAAAGGTGGTGAAGGATGTGTTAGAGATATTATAGAGCAAGTATTAAAAGTACAAGAAAAGTGGGATGATAATTTTAACGCAAAATATGATTAAATAATTAATCTAAAATCTTAAACAATTTTTATTATGAAAAAAATACTATTAATTTCAACTTTATTAATTTTTACATTATCGATAAATGCTCAAAATATTTTCGGAAAATGGCACTCTAAAAACGATGAAACTGGTGAAGTTGATTCTGTTATAGAAGTATACGAAAAAGAAGGAAAAGCATTTGCTAAAATTATTGAAATTAAAAATCCTGAAAGAAAAAATGCTATTTGTGATTTATGCGAAGGCGAAAATAAAAACAAGCCAATTATGGGTTTAAATATTCTTACTGGTTTAAAGAAAGATGGAGACGAATGGTCTGGAGGTAAAATTTTAGACCCAAGAAATGGTAAAATATATAAATGCTATATTCAGTTAGAAGATACTAACAA
Source organism: Polaribacter sp. (assembly GCF_049276715.1). Lineage (GTDB taxonomy): Bacteria > Bacteroidota > Bacteroidia > Flavobacteriales > Flavobacteriaceae > Polaribacter. The sequence goes on along the minus strand of NZ_JBASWY010000052.1, from coordinate 41,326 downwards.
GCTGAAAATTAGAGGATTTATTGGTTTTTCTTTACTTGGAAAAACCGCTTATTGGGAAAGAGCTAAGTAGTTTTTAGTTTTTAGTTTTTAGGAAAATTGAAAAATTATCAACTTTGAAACTTTTAAACCTTGAAACTTTTAAACCTTGAAACCTTGAAACTTTGAAACCTTAAACCTTTGAAACTAAAACTAATTTTTCTCTTCTAACATTGGTACAAAAGCAAAATCACCTAATTCGTGTTTTTCGAATTCTTTATTAGATTTTCTGATAAATAATGTCATTATTTGAGTTTCATCACCAACAGGAATTAACAACATCCCTCCTATTTTTAGCTGACTTAATAAAGGATTTGGCACAAAAGGTGCACCAGCTGTTACAATTATTTTATCGAAAGGAGCTTGACTTTTTAAGCCTTTGTAACCATCACCAAAAATAAATCTTTTCGGTTTATAACCTAATTTTGGCAAAAACATAGACGTTTTTTTAAACAATTCATGTTGTCTTTCTATAGAATATACTTCTGCTTTTAACTCTAACAACACTGCTGTTTGGTATCCAGAACCTGTGCCAATTTCTAATACTTTATCTCCATTTTTTATTGCTAAAGTTTGCGATTGAAAAGCAACAGTATAAGGTTGGGAAATAGTTTGATCTGCTGCAATTGGAAAAGCTTTATCTTGGTATGCATGAGATTCAAAACTCGAATCTATAAACAAGTGACGTGGAATTTTTCTAATAGCATTCAACACATTTTCATCTGTGATTCCTTTTGCTTTTAAAACTGTAGCTAATTGATTTCGAAGTCCTAAATGTTTTGATGTGTCTTTCAATTTTGGTTTGGTTTCTAAAGTCTAAAAATAGTAATAAATTGATTTAAATTCTTATAAAATTGTATCTTTGTTTTCATCAGATTTTTATACAAAAACAATACATTAAACGCACGTCTTTAAAATTGTGAATTCCAAAGTAATTTATGAACTTGGTTTTTTTTACTTTTTTCACGGAGACAAAATAAAATACAAATATGCTAAAAGTTGGAGTTTTAGGTGCTGGACATTTAGGGAAAATTCATCTTAAATTATTAAATCAATCAGAAAAATATGAGTTAATTGGTTTTTATGATCCATCCAAAAAAAATGCAGAAAAAGTTGTAAATGAATTTGGTTACAAGTTATTCGATTCTATAGATGATTTAATTGAGGCTGTAGATGTTGTAGATATTGTAACACCTACTTTATCTCATTTCGATTGTGCAAAAAATGCTATCGAAAAAGGTCGTCATATATTCATAGAAAAGCCAATTGCCAAAACTGTTTTAGAGGCTGAGGCTATTAGAACTTTGGCAAGCCAATATCATGTAAAAGGTCAAGTAGGTCATGTAGAGCGTTTTAACCCAGCTTTTACGGCTGTAAAAGACAAGATTAACAACCCAATGTTTATCGAAACACATAGATTGGCTGAGTTTAATCCAAGAGGAACAGATGTGCCTGTGGTTTTAGATTTAATGATTCATGATATAGATATTATACTTTCTTGTGTAAAATCGAAAGTAAAAAATGTGCATGCAAGTGGCATTTCTGTAATTTCTGATACTCCAGATATTGCAAATGCAAGAATTGAATTCGAAAATGGTTGCGTGGCTAATTTAACTGCAAGCAGAATTTCGATGAAAAATATGCGTAAAACACGTTTTTTTCAGAGAGATGCTTATATTTCTGTAAATTTTTTAAGTAAAGAATCTGAAATTGTTAGAATACAAGATGCTCCTAAAAACCCTGATGAATTTGCAATGATTCTAAAAAATGACGAAGGAATTGAGAAACAAATTTATTTCGAAAACCCTGAAGTTAGCAATAACAATGCAATTTTAGACGAACTAGAAACTTTTGCTGATGCTATTTTAAATGATACAGAACCTGTTGTTACACTTAAAAATGGTGCTGAAGCTTTAAGAATTGCTCAATGGGTAATTAACTGTTTTAAAACGGAAGCAGATTTATAGTTTTTATAAAAGCTGGCAAATAATTGCGTTAGGGATTGAATGGTTTGTTTGAGCTCTTTTTGTTTTTCACAAAAAAGCGAGGAATGAAAGCCCGTAAAAACGCCCAAAATAATATTAAAAGATTGGAAAATTAAATGATTCGAACTTTTAAACATTAATCAATAAACTTTTAAATACAAATTCATGAAAAATATAGCTGTAATTGGTGCTGGAACTATGGGAAATGGAATTGCGCACACCTTTGCTCAATTTAATTATAAAATACATTTAATTGATATTTCTGAAGCTTCTCTAGAAAAAGGTATTGCAAACATTGCTAAAAATTTAGACAGAATGGTTGCCAAAGAAAAGATTTCTGAAGAAGAAAAAACAAAAACCTTAGCCAATATTACAACATTTAACTCTATAAAAAATGGCGCAGAAAATGTAGATTTAGTAATTGAAGCTGCTACTGAAAATGCCGTTTTAAAAGCTAAAATTTTTAAAGAGTTGGATGAAGTTTGCTTAGAAAATACGATTTTGGCTACGAATACTTCATCAATTTCTATTACCCAAATTGCTGCTGTAACCAAAAGACCAGATAAAGTTATTGGGATGCATTTTATGAATCCTGTGCCAATTATGAAATTGGTAGAAATTATTAGAGGGTATAATACTTCTGATGAAATTACAAACACGATTGTTGAGCTTTCCAAGAAAATTGAGAAAATTCCTGTAGAAGTAAACGATTATCCTGGCTTTGTTGCTAATAGAATATTAATGCCTATGATAAACGAATCTGTTGAGACTTTATACAATGGTGTTGCTGGTGTTGAAGAAATTGATACAGTGATGAAATTAGGAATGGCTCACCCAATGGGTCCTTTGCAATTAGCAGATTTTATTGGTTTAGATGTTTGTTTGTCTATTTTAAAAGTGATGTATGATGGTTTTAAAAATCCGAAATATGCTCCTTGCCCACTTTTAGTAAATATGGTTAATGCTGGTAAATTGGGTATAAAATCTGGAGAGGGTTTTTATGATTATTCAGAAAGCAGAAAGGCTGAAAAAGTTGCTAAGATGTTTGTTTAAAACTTGTCAATGAAAAAAAGCATTTTATTCGTATTCCTTTTTTTTGCATTAAACTTAATGGCTCAAGAGAAAAAAACATCGAAATTAAAGCCTTATAAAATAGGCTTTCTATACAATTTTGGAGCAAACGAATATTTTTTTCATGATGATCCTGACTATACCTACTCTACAAATACTTATAAAGGCCAAGCTTTTTACAAATTAGGCAACTGGAAAAGTTTTGATTTTGAGTTAATTGTTCAGCCTCAAGTTCAGTTTTTAAAACATCAATTAATAAACGAACAATTTATTACACCAGATCAAGAAAACTATTTAGAGAAAAGATTAGAATTTACGAAACCAAAAGCAATGAGTTTATACGCCTTAGAGTTTGGCTTTTCTGCTAAAAGAAAAATTATAAATAAACTAGATATTCAAGCTTCTTTTGGCTTAGGTTTTTCTTTTATAGATACTAGAACAGAACGTTTGGCTAAAGGTTTTACCTTTTTAGAAAATTTCTCTATAGGTTTTAACTACAATATTTTTAAAAACTCCTATCTTTATATAGGTTCAAATTTAGGCCATATTTCTAATTTAAATTTCCAAAAACCTAATGATGGTTATAATATTTTAGGTTTAGAAGTAGGTTGCTCTTTTAACCTATAAACTTTACAACTTGAAAAATATAGAAAATTTGGTAATTTTTTAGAATAACTATAATTATTATTGATAGTTTTAATATCTTTATCAAAAATTCTTATTAATGACGATTACTCAATTAAAATACGTTTTATCTGTTGCAGAGTACCAAAACTTTACAGTTGCTGCAGAACATAGCTTTGTAACACAACCTACGTTGAGTATGCAAATTCAAAAATTAGAAGATGAATTAGGTGTAAAAATCTTTAATCGTTCTAAAAAACCAATTGAATTGACCGAAGTTGGTAAAAAAATAGTGGAACAAGGTAAAGTTATTGTAGATGAAAGTAATCGAATTTTAGACATTGTTCATCAGCAAAAAGGATATATTGGGGGTGAATTTCGACTAGGAATTATACCTACAGTAATGCCCACTTTATTACCAATGTTTTTAAATAATTTTACAAAAAAATACACTAAAGTAAAATTAATTATAGAAGAACTTACTACCGAAGAAATTATAAGAAAATTAAATGATGGGCATATAGATGCTGGAATTGCAGCTACACCTTTAGAGAATGAAGCTATAAAAGAAAGACCTTTATATTACGAACCTTTTGTGGGTTTAATTCCTGAAAATCATCGACTTTACAAAAACAAACAAATTTCTGCGGATGAATTAGAAATGGAAGATATCTTATTATTAGAAGATGGCCATTGTTTTAAAGACAGTGTAATTAATTTATGTAGAACTCATAAACTTGATAACAAAAAAGGATTTCAATTAGAAAGTGGAAGTTTTGACACCTTAATAAAACTCTCTAAAGAAGGTTTAGGAATGACACTTCTTCCTTATTTACATACCTTAGATTTAAACGAAATCGATAAAACTCATTTACGAGAATTTACAAATCCACCACCTGCAAGAGAAGTGAGTTTAATTTATCATAAATCGCAATTAAAGATGCAATTGATAGAAGCTCTAAAGAAAACTATTGATGGTGTTGTAAAAGGAGCTATTGCTTTTTCTGATGTTAAAATAATTAGTCCCTTACAGAAAAAATAAAACTGATAATTGGTTATTAGTTGTTGGTTTTTGGAAAATAATATTACCAAAAACCAACAACTAAAAACTAACAACTATTTTAGGCATACATCTTATCACGCAATTCTTTAACTTTAGGATCAGACAAATAATCATCAAAAGTTGAGTATCTATCAATAGCGCCTTTTGGCGTTAATTCTATAATTCTGTTTGCAACTGTTTGCGCAAATTCATGATCGTGTGTAGAAAATAAAACAGTTCCTTTAAAGTTAATTAAGGAATTATTTAATGCCTGAATTGATTCTAAATCCAAGTGATTTGTAGGTTCATCTAACAATAAAATATTCGCTCTTTTCATCATCATTCTAGAAAGCATGCAACGTACTTTTTCTCCTCCAGACAAAACGTTACTTTTCTTTAAGGCTTCTTCACCAGAGAAAATCATTTTTCCTAAAAATCCTCTTAAAAAAACTTCTTCACGCTCTTCTTCTGTTTGTGCATACTGTCTTAACCAATCTACTAAATTCAGATTTCCATTTTGGAAAAAAGATGAATTATCTAAAGGTAAATAAGATTGTGTTGTGGTTACTCCCCAAGAAAATTTGCCAGCATCTGCTTTTTCATTGCCAGTTATAATATCGTAAAAAGCGGTTACAGCTCTAGAATTTCTAGAAATTATGGCAATTTTATCTCCTTTATTTAAATTGATGTGAATATCATCAAACAACTTTTCTCCTTCGAATTCTTTACTTAAACCTTCTACATTTAAAATTTGATCTCCAGCTTCTCTATCTCTATCAAAAATAATTGCTGGATAACGTCTGCTTGATGGTTTAATATCTTCGACATTTAATTTCTCAATCATTTTTTTACGAGAAGTTGCTTGTTTAGATTTTGCAACGTTTGCAGAAAAACGACGAATAAATTCCTCTAATTCTTTCTTTTTATCTTCTGCTTTTTTGTTTTGTTGTGCTCTTTGTTTTGCTGCTAGTTGACTAGATTCGTACCAAAAAGTATAATTTCCAGAATAATGATTTATTTTGCTGTAATCAATATCAGAAATATGCGTACAAACTGCATCTAAAAAGTGCCTGTCATGTGAAACTACAATTACACAATTATCGTAATTTGCCAAGAAATTTTCCAACCATTGTATGGTTTCAAAATCTAAATCGTTGGTTGGCTCATCCATAATTAATACATCAGGATTTCCAAAAAGTGCCTGCGCAATTAAGACTCTCACCTTTTGTTTACCATCTAAATCTTTCATTAAAGTATAGTGCAAATCCTCAGAAATACCTAAATTTGAAAGCATTGAAGCAGCATCAGAATCTGCATTCCAACCATTCATTTCTTCAAAAATTATTTGAAGTTCTCCTATTTTTTCTGCGTTTTCATCTGTATAATCTGCATACAAAGCATCGATTTCCTTTTTAATAGAAAACAACTTCTTGTTACCCATTACAACTGTTTCTAGAACTGGCAACTCATCAAATTCATTATGATTTTGAGATAAAACAGACATTCTTTTTCCTGGTTCTAAGTGAACTTGTCCAGAAGTGGGATCCATTTTACCAGATATAATTTTTAAGAAAGTAGATTTTCCTGCACCATTTGCGCCAATAATTCCATAACAATTTCCTGTTTGAAATTTTGTATTTACTTCGTCGAACAAAATTCGTTTTCCAAATTGTACAGATAAGTTAGAAACTGATAACATAATTGTATTTTATTTTTTTGCAAAAGTACGAATTTGATTTTGCTCTTTCATTTGTTTTATTGAGTTTTTAAGCCAATATTACTCTGTTAAATTTAAGTTATTATTACAAGATTTTTAACAACGAATTAACAACCCCTGGACAACTGAATACCTAAATTTGTGAGTAGTAAAGTAACTACTTTATATGATAAAAAATATACATTATTTTATTTCTGCAATCCTACTATCTGCCTTAATTGGCTGTAAATCAGAAAAAAAAGATTTAGTCACTTATTTTGGAGGAAAAATTATTAACCCTAAATCTAATTTAGTTGTTTTGTTTTCTATGGATAAAGTTATTGACACTTTTTTATTGGATGATAAAGATAAGTTTATTGGTAAACTCTTAAATGCACAAGAAGGTTTGTATCATTTTTCACATGGTAATGAAAATCAGTACATATATTTAGAGCCACAAGACAGTTTAATGATTCGTTTAAACACTTGGGATTTTGATGAATCGCTTGTTTTTGCAGGAATTGGTGCAGAAAGAAATAATATTTTAATTGATTGTTTTATAGATAATGAAAAAGAAGACAATCTATTTTATTCTTACAACAAATTAAATCCAAAAGAATTTAAAGTAAAAGTTGACTCTATTTCAGCTCTAAAATTAAACACATACAAAGATTATTTAGAAATTTATCCAAATGAAACTGAAGGCTTTCAAGAAATTTTAAAAATTGCACTAACTTTTCCTTTATTTGCTAGAGTAGAGAAATATCCACTAATCTATTCTAGATTTTCAGAAACAGGAGATTTCCCGAAAACAACCAGTGCTTTTTATGAACATCGAACTGATATTGAGTTCAATAATAGTTCTTTAATGTATTACCCTCCATATTCTAATTTTGTAAAAAATTATTTATACAACGAAACTTATTCATTGGGTCATCCACCAGTAAAGAGTCAATATTCTTTGAAATTTACTATTGATTTATTAACAATTATCGATGAAAAAATTAAAGCAGAAAGCCCTAAAAATGCGTTTTTAAAACAGACTGTAGTTAGTCACTTTTACAATAAATCTAGCTGTAATTTGAATCAAAAACCTTTTGATAAATATTTTGAATTAAGCACAAATACCGAAGACAAAGAGCACATTCATCAACTTTTAAATGATGCTAAAAGTATAAAAGCCAATAAAAGGATACAAAATTTTAATGTAATAGATTACTCGAATACAGAAAGATCTATTTACGAAATCATAAAAGGAAAAAATACGCTACTTTTCTTCTGGAGTTCTGAATTTGTATCAGAATCTTACATTGTTTCAAGAATGAATTATCTGTCGAAGACATACCCAAATATTGAATTTATTCAAATAAGAATAGATGCAAATAACGCAAATAACAGAATTGAAAAGTTAGATATAAAAAATCAATTTTATATAAACTTAGAAAGTACAGCGCATCAATTTTTAACTAGTAAAATGCCTCGTTCTATTTTAATCGATAAAAATGGTATTGTTTTAAATGGATATGCTTCTATATCTTCCTACAATTTAAATCCTTTTTTAGAAGAACTTAATAAAATTAATTAATTTTCATTTCTTCTAATATCTATTTAATTTACAGTACCTTTGCACGTTTTTATTTTTGAAAAAAAACAAGTCGAATAAATAATCGGATTTGCAGGTGGGCTTCTGTGAATCTACAAAAAACACAGAATGTCAACATTTAAAGAATTAGGTTTAAAAGAACCTATTATTAAAGCATTAACGGATTTAGGTTACGAAAAACCAACCGTTATTCAAGAAAAAGCAATTCCTCAAATTATTACTTCAAAAACAGATTTAAAAGCATTTGCACAAACTGGTACAGGAAAAACTGCAGCATTTAGTTTGCCTATTTTACAATTAGCAAATGATGATAGCAAAGAAACGCAAGCAATCATATTATCTCCAACAAGAGAATTAGCAGTACAAATAGGTAATAACATTCAAGAATTTTCTAAATACTTGCCTAAATTAAAAGTAGTTACTGTTTATGGTGGTTCTAGTATAGAAGAACAAATTAGAGCTTTAAAAAGAGGAGCTCAGATTGTAGTTGGAACACCAGGAAGAACAGTAGATTTAATTAATAGAAGAGCATTAAAATTAGGTAATGTTGAGTGGTTAGTGCTAGATGAAGCAGATGAAATGCTAAATATGGGCTTTAAAGAAGAGCTTGACAGTATTTTAAAAGCAACTCCAGACACGAAACAGACCTTATTGTTTTCTGCAACATTTCCTCAAGAAGTGGAGTCTATTGCAAGAAACTACATGACCAAACCAATTGAGGTAACTTCTGGTGAAAAAAATCAAGGTTCAGATAATGTAAGTCATGAATTTTATGGTGTAACAGAAAGAACACGTTACCCAGCTTTAAAGAGAATTGCAGATTTAAACCCAGATATTTATGGAATTATTTTTTGTAGAACTCGAAGAGAAACTCAAGAAGTTGCAGACAATCTAATTAAAGATGGTTATAATGCAGACGCTTTGCATGGAGATTTATCGCAAGCACAGCGTGATTCTGTTATGGGTAAATTCAGAGCAAAAACAGTACAACTTTTAGTTGCTACAGACGTTGCTGCTCGTGGTTTAGATGTAGATAATTTAACGCATATTATCAATCATAAATTACCAGATCAAATAGAAAACTACAATCACAGAAGTGGTAGAACTGGTAGAGCTGGTAATAAAGGAATATCTATAGTTTTAGTAAATAACAAAGAAAAAGGTAAACTTAAAGTTATTGAAAGAATTATTAAACAAGAATTTGTAGAAACGAAAGTTCCTTCTGGACAAGAGATTGTGCAAAATCAATTAATGCATTTAATTGATAAGGTTAATAAAACTGAAGTAAACGAATCTGAAATAAAAGATTTTTTACCAAGCATTTATAAAAAATTAGAAGATTTATCTAGAGAAGAGCTTATTAAGAAATTTGTTTCTTTAGAGTTTAATACCATGTTAGCTTATTACGAAAATTCGAAAGATTTAAACGATTTAGGCAGAGACAACTCTAGAAGTAGAGATACAGCAGATAATATGACACGCTTTTTTATCAATATTGGTAGAAAAGACAGTTTAAATCCTGCGAAATTAATTGGTTTAATCAATGACCAAAATATTGGCGATAAAATAGAAATAGGTGCTATTGATATTTTAGACACCTTCTCTTTCTTTGAAATTGATAAAAATTTCGAGGATAAAACTTTAGAAGCTTTTGCAGCAAATCAACCAGATTTTGATGGACGCTCTGTAAACGTAGAAGTTACTAAAAAAGAACGTTCTGGAGGTGGAAGAAGAGGTGGTAAAAAACCTTTTGGTAAAAAAGAAGGTGGTTTTGGAAGACGCAGAAGTTCTGAAGGTTCTTCTGATAGAAAAAGTGATAGTGGAGATAGAAAAAGAAGTCCTAGAAAACCCTCTGATAGACCAGACAGAGCTACTGCTGATAAAAAATCGGGTGGCTTTGGAAGAAGACGTAGAGAAAGATAATTTTAATTCAAAATATAAAGCCTCACTATGTGAGGCTTTTTTTTATTACTGAGCTTTCAAATATTCTACAACTGCTTTTCGAATATCAAAAGTCAGTTCATTCTCTTTTGGATTGTATACAGACAAGACTTCTTTATTTTCTGAGGACAGAAAAGGTATATCAAATCCTTTTAACAAATAATCTGAAAATGCAACAGTATATGTGTTTTTAATATTCAGCTCTTTACCTTTTAAAAACCACTTCTCTCCTACTTTTTCAACATCATTTCTATGCAAATAAGCACCAGTTCCAGCTGCTAATTCTCCATAATCTAAAACCCTTTTCAATAATCTACCTTCGATTTTTACTTTTACAATGGCACCACCATAAGGTAAAACTCTAAAAATATCTACAGGTGTTATATCTCCTAATAATTCATCATCAATTCTAATAGAACCCCCATTTACGAGAGAACAATCTACAGTTTCATCATAAGCAAAAGACATTGCTTTGGTAATTATTTGCCCTAAATTAGTTTGTGCACTTCTAATTGGAGTGTCTCTTCCATCTAAAGGAATTTCTGTATTGTAAATAATTTCATCAGGATTTGGGATAACCTCTTTAATCTCCTTTTCTAAAATTTGCTGCCATTTATCAACTATTAAACCAACTTTTTCATCGGATTGAATTGAAGAATTTATTTCTTTTAATTCTGATTTTACAGTAGCTTTTTTTGTTTTTTTATCATAAGATATTCTATGAATGTAAACCGTTTTTGCATTGGCATCTGCTTTGGCTATTTTTACATCACCTACAATATTAAAAGAATTTGTGTGTTCATGTCCACCCATTATTAAAGGAATTTCTGGAATTAACTTGGCAATTCTTTTATCATTGGCAACTTTTACATGAGTTAAACCAAAAACAACATCTACAGAATCTTTAATAGAAATGTAAGAAGCTCTTGCTTTTACAAACATATTAGCATATTCTACATATTCTCTCGGATTTGAAGGAATGCAAACACTTATAAAACCTACTTTAACTTTTGTGCCATCTTTGTCTACAAACTCTTTAATAAATGTTTCTTTAACATTTTCTTTTATTCCATTTTTTTCCTTGTAAAATGGCATTGCAGCTTCATTGGTTTTTAATTTTACGTTGGCAGAAATCCAAGGAAAATTACTTTCATTTAATCTTTTTTGTAAATCTTGCTGAGATAAATCAAACTCATGGTTTCCAAAAGCAACCAAATCGAAATTCATGGCATTCATAACCTCTACCATTTGTTTGCCACGAATGCGTTCTCCATCAACTTTTAAAGTTCCTAATAAAGAGGGATTTAAAAAATCGCCAGCCATAAAAAGCATCGTATTTTTATTCTCAATTAATAATTCTTGATGTACAGTTTCTACTCTGGCCATTCCTCCAAATTGTCCTCCTTGAATTGATGATATTTCATAAACATCATTTAATTGTAGAAAAGTAAAGTCTATTTTTTCATCATCTTTTTTGCAAGAAAATAAAAAAATGATTATTAAAATAAATATAATTGATTTTGTTAGTTTCATTTAACAGTTTTAAAAATAAAAGTATTTTACCTTTTTTTATTAAGGCTTAACTAGTGGTTAAAAACCTCTAAAGCCTTGTTGTAAGAACTTTCAAAGCTCATGGGTTTTATATTAGTATCTGCTTTTTCAGCAGTAAAATAACTTACTAATTTTTCAGTTGGCATGTTACCTGTAAGTTCGTCTTTAGCCATTGGGCAACCTCCATAACCTTTTATAGCTCCATCAAAACGTAAACAACCTGCTTTGTATGCAGCATTTACTTTTTCATACCACTTATCTGGAGTTGTATGTATATGCGCACCAAATTCTATTTCTGGATATTTAGGAATTAAATTCGAGAATAAATAATTTATAACTTCTGGAGTTGAACTACCAATGGTGTCTGACAGTGATAATATTTTAACACCCATTTTCGAGAGTTTTTCTGTCCACTCTCCTACTATTTCCACATTCCAAGGATCTCCATATGGATTTCCAAAACCCATAGATAAATAAGCAACTACCTCTTTTTTTGTTTTATTGGCGATGTTTAAAATCTCGTCTAAAGTTTCAATAGATTCCTCAATGGTTTTGTGTGTATTTCGCATTTGAAAGTTCTCTGAAATAGAAAAAGGATACCCCAAATAATCAATTTCTTCAAACTGAGAAGCATCTTCTGCACCTCTTATATTTGCTATAATTGCCAATAATTTACTTTGTGTTTTAGAAAGGTCTAACATAGCCAAAACCTCTGCTGTGTCTCGCATTTGAGGTATTGCTTTTGGTGATACAAAACTGCCAAAATCAATCGTATCAAAGCCCACTCTTAGTAAAGAATTTATGTACAACGCTTTTTTTTCTGTAGGTATAAAATAAGATTTTATACCCTGCATTGCATCTCTAGGACATTCTATAATTTTCACTTTTTTCATCAACTCAAATATACAATAAAAGCTTTTTTAATTTTATGATGAATGGTGATTCTTTTAAACTAGAAAAGTAAAATAAATAACTTTTTAGAATCTTAATCTATTATCTTTTTAAGTATTCCAAAAACTTTCTTTTCTAAAACATCTACAGTTCCATCAGCAAAAAAAACATTTTTTATATCTCTGATTAAAGCTTCTTTTTCGTTTTGAGAATAATTATTTTCAGATAAATATTGCTGAATTTTATTCAAGTTATTTTCATCAGAATCTATAACTACTTCAGTATGAATTTTGTGGAATGTTTTCTTATCTACTCTAGACAAAATATAATTTTCTTCCTCTTTTGATTCAAAAAAATTACAATGTGCAGCATATAAAAGTACATACGCTTCGAACTCTTTTTTAGTCCATTCTAAGTTTTTCATATTATTTTTCTATTGGTAAACCTTCTGTAGAAGCCCATTCTGTCCAAGAGCCATCATATACTGAATGATTTTTATAACCCGATATTTCTGCTGCTAAAGCTAACACTGATGCTGTAATTCCAGAACCACATGAAAAAATAAATTCTTTATTTTCTGGATTTATATTTTGAAAAACTTCTTTTAAATCTTCTTTATCCATAAGTTTTCCATTCACAACAATTTCTGAAGTTGGCAAACTAATAGAATTTGGAATATGACCTCCTTTTAAATCTTTTCTAGGTTCTGGTTCTGTTGCAAAAAAACGCCCTTTTGAACGTGCATCTGCAATCAAAATATTTTCATTTTTGGTTGCATACAAAACATCTTGCGTAAATTTAATTTTTAAAGGTTGATAAACAGTTAAAAAATTCCCTTTTTTAAGTTGCTGTTTTGTTGGTTTTTCAATAGGATAATTTTTAGATCTCCATTCAGGAAAACCACCATTTAAAACTGCAATATTTGTAAAACCCATTAATTGAAATAGCCACCAAACTCTGGGAGAAGAATAGATTCCTAAATCATCATAAACAACTATAAAACTATCTTTATTAATACCTAATTTTTGTGCATTTATCTCAAATTCTTTAGCTGATAAAACTGTATTTGGAAAAGGAGCATTTTGATCTGAAAAAGTGTTTTGAATATCAAAAAAAACAGCATTTTTTATTTGCATTTTTTTATCAATAACTAGCTCTTTTTTAGCTGTAACCTTTGGTATTGTTGCATCTAAAATAATCAGATTTTCATCTTTTAAATTCTGAAATAACCAATCAGCAGAAACTATAGCATTAGTTAACATTTTTTTTAATACTTATAATTATCGTCCCAATTTTTTTCTTCTGGAATATCTTTTAGTTTTCCAACAGATTTTGCAACGATCATTGATACAGCAGCATCACCAGTAACATTTACCATAGTTCTACACATATCTAAAGGTCTATCTATTGCAAAAATTAAAGCCAAACCAGCTTCTGGTATTCCAGCTTGTGCCAAAACAATAACTAACATAACCATACCTGCACCAGGAACTGCTGCACTTCCAATAGAAGCTAAAGTTGCAGTTGCAATGATACCTAATTGAGCAGTAAAACTTAAATCCATACCAAAGGCTTGTGCAATAAATACTGCTGCTACTGCTTGATATAAACTAGTTCCATCCATGTTTATTGTGGCTCCAATTGGTAAAACAAAACTTGTAACTTCTTCATCTACTCCTAAATGTTCTTCGACTCTTTCCATAGTTACTGGTAATGTTGCAGCACTTGAACTTGTAGAAAAAGCCAGTAATTGTGCAGGTGAAATTCCGTTTATAAAAAATTTGGGTGATCTTTTTGTAAATATCCACACAAATAAAATATAAATACCTATCATAATGGTCAAGCCTGCAATTACACAAATTGCATACCAAGCCAGAGCTTTAAATAAATCTGTACTTGGAGATTCTACAACCAATGCTGCTAATAAAGCAAAAACTCCATAAGGTGCTGCCAACATTATTAAATCTATCAGTTTTAAAATAACTTCATTAAAACCATCAAAAAAGCTTTTAACTGGTTTGGATTGTTCTTCTGGAATTAAAATCATTCCAATGCCAAAAAAAATTGCAAAGAAAATAACTTGTAACATATTGCCATTATCGCCTGCTGCTTTAAAAATATTATCAGGGACAATATCTACCAAAGCTTGCAAAGGACCTGCATTTTTTTGTTTGGCAGCAGCTTCTATTTTAGAATTTGCATCATTTTGATAACTGTTTACCAATTCTATTCTTGTTTGTTCAGATATTGAATTTCCTGGTTTTATAAGATTTACCATTAATAAACCTATAGAAACTGCAATAACAGTTGTGGCTAAGTATAAACCTATTGTTCTACCACCCATTTTGGATAGTTTTGAGATATCTTTTAAATCTGAAACTCCTTTAATTAAAGATGCTAATATTAAAGGAACAGCAATTAATTTTAGAGAATTTATAAAAATGGTTCCAAATGGTTTGATCCAATTTGTAATAAAAGTAGAACCCCATTCAAAATTTGCTAAAATCAAAGCAAATACGACTCCTAAAACCATTCCAATAATTATTTTCCAATGTAAAGCCAGCTTTTTCATTTTATAGTTTAAAATTTTATTAAAGAATTTGAAAGATAAAAAATAATTTAAAATTAAAGTGCCTTTATTACTATATTGTCAAATATTTATTCAATGTAAAATAATTAATCAATAAAAACGTAAAATGGCAGGAATTTTAGACTTATTAAGTAGTGATTTAGGAAAACAAATAGTATCTGGTGTTGCAGGTTCTACAGGAACAGATTCGAGTAAAACAAGCAGCGTTTTAACAATGGCTTTGCCTGTTTTAATGAAAGCAATGGAAAGAAATGCATCTACGCCTCAGGGAGCTGAAGGATTAATGGGTGCTTTGTCTGGTAAACATGATGGAAGTATTTTAGACAATCTTGGAGGTTTGTTTGGTGGTGGAGTTGATGAAAGCGTGAAACAAGATGGTGCTGGAATTCTAGGTCATATTTTAGGTGCTAAACAAAAGGGTGTTGAACAAGTTATAGGACAAAAAGCTGGTTTGGATGCTGGTTCTGTTGCCAATATTTTAAAGGTTGCTGCACCTTTAATAATGGGTGTTTTAGCAAAACAAAAAAATGAACAAAATATTAGTTCCTCAGGAGATTTAACAGGACTTTTAGGTGGGTGGTTAGGAGGAAGTTCGGCTTCTAATGATCAAAGTTTTCTTGAGAAAATTTTAGATGCTGATGGTGATGGAAGTGTTATAGATGATGTTGCTGGAATGTTTTTAGGAGGTGATAAAAAATCTTCTGGAGGTGGAATTGGAGGAATGCTTGGTGGTCTTTTTGGAAAATAAATTTAAGCTAGAAGAAAAAAGCTTTCATCATAACAATTGAAATTATATTTAATAAAAAAGCTCAAAATTTAAATTTTGAGCTTTTTATTTTTTTTAAGATACTTCACTTTTATAGCAAGACTTGTAAATATCTTCGTAAACAGGTAGTATATTTTCTAACGAAAACTTCTTTGCATGTTCTTTTGCATTTTGTTTGAAACGTTGTAAAGTTACATCATCTTTTAAAATAGAAATTGCATTTTTAGCCATATCTTCAACATCGCCTAAATTGCTTAAAAAACCAGTTTCTCCATGAATATTTACCTCTGGCAAACCTCCTGTATTGGTAGAAATTATTGCGGTTTTTGCAGCCATAGCCTCTAATGCTGCTAAACCAAAACTTTCTGTTTTAGAAGGCAATAAAAAAACATCTGAATAACATAAAATCTTATCGATTTCTGTACTATTTCCTAAAAAGAAGACTTTGTTTTTAATACCTAATTGTTTTGTTAAAAGTTCGGCTTTTTTTCTTTCTGGTCCTTCACCAATCATCAATAATTTTGACGGAATTTCTTTTTGAACTTCATAGAAAATTTTAATAACATCTTCTACTCTTTTTACGGGTCTAAAATTACTAATATGAGTTAAAATACGTTCATTTGGTTCTGCTAATGCACCTCTTTTACATTCTTCACTTTCTGCTTTGTTATATTTTTTTACATCAATAAAATTATAAATAACTTTAATATCTTTTTTGATGTTAAAAAGCTTATTTGTAGTTTCTTTCAAATTATTAGAAACAGCTGTTACAACATCAGAATTATTAATACTAAATTCTACTGCAGTTTTGTAAGTAGGATGACTCCCTACCAAAGTAATATCTGTTCCATGCAAAGTTGTTACAACTTTTACATGAATTCCCTTTTCTTTAAGCATCTGTTTCGCCATGTATGCTGCATAAGCATGTGGAATGGCATAATGTACATGCAAAACTTCTAGTTCATGTTTCTGTACAACTTCTACCATTTTGCTAGAAAGAGCTAGTTCATAAGGTTGGTATTGAAACAAAGGATATTCTTCAATTAAAACTTGATGAAAATGTAATTTATGTGATAAATAATCTAGACGAACTGGCTGATTATAAGTAATAAAATGAACTTCATGACCTTTATCTGCCAAAGCCATTCCTAATTCTGTTGCCACTACTCCACTTCCTCCAAATGTTGGATAACAAACGATACCAATTTTCATATTAATTATTGAAAGATTAAAATGCCATAGTTTAAAACCATAGTAACTAAGCATATTTTAATAATTGTAAAGATAAAGGTAATCTTACAAATCAATCTAAATGAAATCATAAAAAAGAGCTTTCCATTTTATCTGAAAAACTCTTTTTTATATATAATTATTTTAAAACAGTGTCTATAAAAAGTTCCTTCCCTTTGGGAAGGTTAGGATGGGCTTTTAATAATCTCCTAAAGTTACAGGATTTTGATTTAAAGCACTTTCTAACTGCTCATCATTTGGGGCTTTTCCATGCCATGCATGCGTATTCATCATAAAATCTACTCCATTACCCATTTCTGTATACAATAATATACAAACTGGTTTTCCTTTTCCTGTTAATGATTTTGCTTTAGCTAAACCTGCTAAAATTGCATCTATATTATTTCCTTTTTTTACTTCCAAAACATCCCAGCCAAAAGCTTCGAACTTTGCTTTAATGCTTCCCATTGGTAAAACATCATCTGTTGCACCATCAATTTGTTTTCCATTTAAATCGATAGTTGCAATTAAATTGTCTACTTTTTTTGCTGATGCATACATAATTGCTTCCCAATTTTGGCCTTCTTGCAATTCTCCATCACCATGTAAAGAATAAACTAATTTAACATCTCCATTTAATTTTTTTGCTTGAGCAGCACCTAAAGCCACAGACATTCCTTGCCCCAAAGAACCAGAAGCTATTCTAATTCCAGGTAACCCTTCATGAGTTGTTGGGTGGCCTTGCAAACGAGAATTTATCAATCTAAAGGTTGCTAATTCTTCGACTGGAAAAAAACCACTATGAGCCAACACACTGTAATAAACAGGAGAAATATGGCCATTTGATAAAAAGAATAAATCTTCATTTTCACCATTCATTTCAAAATCTGTAGAATAGTCCATTACTTCTTGATACAAACAAGTAAAAAACTCAGCACATCCTAAAGAACCTCCTGGATGTCCAGAATTAACTTTGTGTACCATTCTTAAAATATCTCTACGAACTTGTTGTGTAAAATCTTGTAACTCTTTAGTTGTTGGCATTGTCTTAATTTATTTTATAATCACAAAAATACAAAAGTGATTTACTTTCTATTAAAATTCTAAAATATTTATTGAAGTTTTATTAACAGTTTTAAAACTATGTTTTTTGTTTCTTCTTTTTAGCTGCAGGAAACAATACATTGTTTAATATTAAACGATAACCAGGAGAGGTTGGATGCAAATCTAGTTCTGTTTTTGGATCGCCAACTCTATGCGTATAATCTTCAGGGTCATGACCACCATAAAAAGTAAACATTCCTTTTCCTTTGGTTCCATGAATATATCTTGCTTCTCTATTGGTTCTGTTTTCACCTAAAACTAGCACATTAGGTTTTACAGTATTTCTATCAAAAGAAGTAGTTTGCCCCATAAAACCTTTGACTAAAGTTGTGTGATTTTGTGTTAACATGGTTGGCACAGGATCCCATTTTGCAGAAAACTCTATCAAAGAAAAGTAATCTGAGGTTTTCGGAATTCTACGTTTACTAGTCATATCAATAGATGAGAATTCATAAACATTTGGACTTCTTGTGAGCTCGAAATCTTTAAAAGCAAACGTTTTATTAAAGTTGATTTTAGATTGATAATTAATTTCAGAAGCATCACCATCGAACATGGCTTCTGCAATATCTACACCTTCTGCTGCCAAAGCAATATCAAAACTATCTGTTGCAGAGCACATTGCAAACATAAAACCACCACCAATTACATAGTCTCTAATTTTTTTTGCGACAGCCAATTTTTCTTCAGAAACTTTATTAAAACCTAATTCTTTCGCTAATTTTTCTGCATTTAGCTTGGCTTCTATATACCAAGCTGCAGTTCTAAAAGAGCCATAAAATTTACCATATTGCCCTGTAAAATCTTCATGATGCAAGTGTAACCATTCGTAAATTAGTAACTTATCTTCTAAAACATCTTTGTCATAAATAACATCAAAAGGAATTTCTGCATAGGTTAAAACCATAGTTACAGCATCATCCCAAGGCATTTTATCTTTTGGAGAATACACAGCAATTTTCGGCGCTTTTTCTAAAGTTACAGCTTCTTGATTTGATGATGGTGAAGATATTTCTTGCAATATCAATTGTGCTTTTGCATCTGAAATAATTTCGTAAGAAACACCTCTTATTTTACATTCGTTTTCGATGGCTTTGTTATTTTCTATTAAAAATGCACCTCCATCATAATTTAATAACCATTTCGATTTTAAGCCAGCTTCTAATCCAAAATAAACAATTCCATAAGCTTTTAAATGGTTTCTTTGATTATCGTGATTCATAGGAACATAGATAAACGATGCCCAAATTGAGTTTGAGATTAGCAGAAATGTGAGGAATATAAAGAGTTTTTTCATATAAAAAACTAAAATACACAAATACTAAAAAGCAATTGTGTATTTCTGTAATTTTATTAATTATTTAAGATTTAAAAAGGTACATCTTCATCATCATCACCAAAAGCATCTTTTGGCTCAATTCTTTGGTTTACAGAAAAATCATCAGGAAAACTTGCATTCATAGATGATTGGAACTCAGAGCTAAACCCTTCATCTAAATCAGAGAATTTTGCTAAATGACCTGTAAATTTTAATCGAATA
Organism: Polaribacter sp.; assembly: GCF_049276715.1. Lineage (GTDB taxonomy): Bacteria > Bacteroidota > Bacteroidia > Flavobacteriales > Flavobacteriaceae > Polaribacter. The sequence goes on along the minus strand of NZ_JBASWY010000052.1, from coordinate 21,656 downwards.
TTATCCAAACCACCATTTCTGTGCTTAGCCACAATAAATTCTCCCTGACCTTCACAAGGTGTGTGTTCATCATCATCCCATTCTGTCATTCCATAATATTCTGGTCTAAATATAAAAGAAACAATATCTGCATCTTGCTCAATGGCACCAGACTCACGTAAGTCAGATAACAAAGGTCTTTTACTTCCTCCCCTTGTTTCCACGGCTCTAGAAAGTTGCGAAAGTGCAATGACTGGCACTGACAATTCTTTAGCTAAGGCTTTTAAGTTTCTAGAAATAGTTGAAATTTCTTGCTCTCTATTTCCTCCACCTTTTCCATTTCCACCTGCAGTCATTAATTGTAAATAATCTATTACAATAATTTTAACTCCATGTTGTGACACTAATCTTCTTGCTTTTGCACGTAGATCGAAAATTGATAAAGAAGGTGTATCATCAATAAAAATAGGAGCGTCAGATAATTTTTTAACTTTTACATTTAACTGTTCCCACTCATGAGGTGCTAAATTTCCTTTTCTTAATTTTTCTGAAGTTAAACCTGTTTCTGAAGAAATCATCCTTGTAATTAACTGAACTGAAGACATCTCTAATGAAAATACTGCAACAGGATGATTGAAATCAATGGCCATATTTTTAGCCATCGAAATTACAAATGCAGTTTTACCCATACCTGGTCTTGCTGCAATAATAATTAAATCTGATGGTTGCCAACCAGAAGTAAGTGCATCTAATTTAGTAAATCCAGTTGCCAAACCCGACATTCCTTCTTGATTCCCAATTTCCTGAATTTTCTTTAAAGCTTGTTTTACTAAAGAACCTGCGTCTTCTGAACTCTTTTTTAAATTACCTTGAGTTACCTCGAACAACTTCCCTTCTGCTTCATCTAAAAGATCAAATACATCTGTACTCTCATCATAAGAACTTTCAATAATTTCGCTAGAAATACTTATTAATCTTCTTTGAATATATTTTTGTAAAATAATTCTTGCATGGAATTCTATATGCGCAGAAGAAGCAACTTTTTGAGTTAAACGAATTAAATAAAAGTCGCCACCAACCAAATCTAACTTTCCATTTTTTCTTAACAAATTAGAAACTGTTAAAATATCTATTGGTTGCGAATTTTGGAATAATTCGTAAATAGCAGCATATATTTCGTGATGTTTTTGATCATAAAAAGCATCTGAATGCAATATATCAATTACATCGTCAATTCCCTTTCTATCAATCATCATTGCTCCTAACACAGCTTCTTCTAATTCCAAAGCCTGTGGTGGAATTTTACCTTTTTCAAGACTAATTATTCTTGAATTATCAAACTTTTTTGCTGCTATTGTGTTCGTTTTTTCCATTGAAACAAATGTACTTTTTTAGGTTGATTAGGGCTGTTAAATTAAAACTTTAATTTGTAAACACAAATTGTAAACAAAATTGTTATTATCTTGTTAATAACCAGCCAACTTCTAAAATGAAGTCTTATTTTTACAGCAATGAAATGGAATAAAAAACATATTTTTCTTGCTTTATTTTTACCAATTCAAATCATTTTGATTCAAATTGCTGCAAAAAATACTACCTTTATTGAGGAATATTATTCTAATGGATTGTATCCATATATTTCTTCATTTTTAAGGATACTTATTGGTTGGATTCCTTTTTCTGTTGGTGATATTTTAATTGCTTTTTTAGTCTTTACTTTTATTCGGTTTTTATTCAGATTGTTTAAAACAAAATTTACGAATTTATTCCCAAAAATGATTCATTTTGTAGCAATTTTATCCATCATTTATTTTTGTTTTTATCTTTTCTGGGGCCTAAATTATTACAGAGAACCTTTGGCTAAAAACTTGGGGTATCAGCAAAAAGATTATACTACAGAACAACTTAAAAATACTACAAAACAGATCATAGAAAAGCTAAATTATTATCAATATCAAATTACCAAAAACGATTCTCTGTTTGCTAAAAACCCATACCAACAAAAGGAAATGTATGAAATGGCTGTTTCTGGTTATAAAAATTTAGAAAAAGATTTTCCACATTTAAAATATCAATATAAATCTGTAAAAAGTTCTTTAATGAGTTTGTTGCAGAGTTACAATGGCACTTCTGGTTATTTAAATCCTTTAACAGGTGAAGCACAAATTAATGATAGAGTTCCAAAAACGGGTTATCCAACTACCACTTGTCATGAAATGGCACATCAAATTGGTTTCGCTGCAGAAAATGAAGCAAATTTCGTTGGCTTTTTAGCAGCAAATTATAATGACGATATCTATTTTAAATACGCAAGTTATAGAATGGCATTTGCGTATTGTATTTCTGAACTTAGAAAACGTGATCCAGAATTATCAACCGAACTTTGGAAAACAGTAAATAAAGGAATTTCTAAAGACTTTAATGCTAGTTATAATTTTTGGAAACAGTATAAAAATCCTTTTGAACCTATGGTAAAAAAAGGATATAATGCTTACCTAAAAGCTAACAAACAAGACAAAGGTGTTGAATCTTACAACTATGTAGTAGATTTATTGATTTCTTATTTCGAGAAATCAAAATCAATCTAATTTTCTTAAAATTTTGTTAAATTCATTTCTTTTAGCAATTTACAAGTTGCTTATCAATAAATTTAGAAATAATTCAAAATAAATCAAACTACATGAAAAAACTACTATTCTTACTCTTTTTCTTGTCGCTAACTGATATGCAAGCACAAGAATATTTTCCTACGAATGCTGGAGTAAAAACAACAGAGAATTCAATTTTTGCATTTACAAATGCGACCATTTATGTTACACCTACAGAGGTTATACAAAATGGAACTTTACTAATTAAAGAGGGTAAAGTAATAAGTGTTGGTACTTCTGTTAAAATTCCTAATGGCACAAAAACAATAGATTTAGCAGGAAAAACAATTTATCCTTCCTTTATAGATCTGTATTCAGATTTTGGAATTGAAAAACCTAAAAGAGCTTCTACCAATTTTAGAACAGCGCAATATGAACCTACAAGAGAAGGTTATTATTGGAACGATCATATAAGATCAGATGCAAATCCTGTTGATAAATTTAACTTCGATGCTAAAAAAGCAAAAAGTTTAATTGAAGCTGGTTTTGGTGTTGTAAATACACATATGCAAGATGGAATTATTCGTGGAAATGGTTTGTTAATTGCTTTAAACCCAAATTCTTCAAATGCATACAGAATTATAAATGCAAAATCTGCACAATATTTATCTTTTGATAAAAGCGTACAATCTAATCAAGCATATCCAAGCTCTAGAATGGGTGCTATGGCTTTGTTAAGGCAAGTTTATAATGATGCAGATTGGTATGCAAAAGGTAATATGAAAAATAAAGACATGGCTCTTGAGGCATTGAATAGGAACAAAAACTTGGTCCAAATTTTTGAAACAGGCAATCATTTAGATGCATTAAGAGCAGATAAAGTTGGTGATGAATTTGCAATTCAATATACAATTGTTGGTTCTGGAGATGAATATGAACGTGTAAATGACATCAAAGCAACGAATGCAAATTTTATAATTCCTATTAATTTTAGCAATGCTTATGATGTTTCAGATCCGCTTTTAGCGCAACAAATATCTTTACAAGATATGCGTAAATGGAATCAAGAACCATCTAACTTATCTGTGCTTTCTAAAAACGGAGTTAATTTTGCTTTAACAACTCACAATTTAAAGGATGTAAAATCTTTTCACAAAAACTTACAGAAAGCTATTAAATACGGTTTTGATAAAGAAAAAGCATTAGCAGCTTTAACTACAATTCCTGCCAATATTATAGGAAATTCTTCTATTGGGAATTTAAAAACAGGAAGTTATGCAAACTTTATAATTACTTCTGGCGATATTTTTGATACCAAAACAACCTTATATGAGAATTGGGTTCAAGGTGATAAAAATGTTATAAATGATATGGATATTAAAGACATCACTGGAAATTACGGATTGTATGTAAACAACAAAAATTACGATTTAACCATTTCTGGTTCAGGTGATAAACAAACTGCAACTATTAAATTAGATAGTACAAAAATAAAATCAACTTTTTCTTTTAAAGATGGTTGGGTTTCTATCAATTTGAATGAAGGTGGTACTTATACAAGAATGTTGGGTAAAATTATAAACGCAGCCAATGTAATGGAAGGAACTGCTTTTGATAGTCAGCAAAATGAAACTCCTTGGTCTGCGAGCCAAAGAATGAAAAAAGAAGAGGATAAAAAAGAGGATAAAAAGAAAGAAGACGATGATGAAAAAGAAGTTGTAGTAATACCTGTAAGCTTTCCAAATATTGGTTTTGGTAATTTTAATCAGCCAAAAACAGAAACCATTTTAATTAAGAATGTCACTCTTTGGACAAGCGAAAAAGAAGGTGTTTTAGAAAACACAGATGTACTTTTAAAAGATGGAAAAATAGCTAAAATTGGCAAAAATTTAAGCACTAGTGGAGCTACAGAAATTGATGGAACAGGAAAACATTTAACTGCAGGTATTGTTGATGAACACTCACATATTGCAGCTTCATCAATTAATGAAGGTGCTCAAAATTCATCTGCAGAAGTAACCATAGAAGATGTTGTAGACCCAACAGATATTAACATTTACAGAAACCTTTCTGGAGGAACAACTTCTGTACAAATTTTGCATGGTTCTGCAAATCCTATTGGAGGTCGTTCTGCAATTGTGAAATTGAAATGGGGAGAAAATGCACAAAATATGATTTATGACAACTCTCCAAAATTCATAAAATTTGCTTTGGGTGAAAACGTAAAACAATCTAGAAGCGCAAATGGAACCCGTTTTCCACAAACTAGAATGGGTGTAGAACAAATGATTACAGATTATTTTACAAGAGCCAAAGAATATGATGCTATAAAAAAATCTGGCAAACCTTACAGAAAAGATGCTGAAATGGAAACTTTAGCAGAAATTTTAAATAAAGAACGTTTCATTTCTTGTCACTCTTATGTACAATCAGAAATTAATATGTTAATGAAAGTTGCAGAAAAATTCAACTTTAACATCAACACATTTACCCATATTTTAGAAGGTTACAAAGTAGCTGATAAAATGGCAGCACATGGTGTTGGCGGTTCTACTTTTTCAGATTGGTGGGCGTATAAATACGAGGTAAATGATGCAATTCCCTTTAATGCGGCTATTATGCACAATGCAGGAGTTACAGTAGCAATTAATTCAGATGACAGAGAAATGTCTAGACGTTTGAATCAAGAAGCTGCTAAAACCATTAAATATGGTGGAATGTCTGAATTAGAAGCTTGGAAAACAGTAACTATCAATCCTGCAAAATTATTGCATATAGACGATAAAGTTGGTAGTATAAAAGTTGGAAAAGATGCTGATGTAGTTTTATGGAGTGATCATCCAATGTCTATTTATGCCAAAGTAGAAAAGACAATTATTGAAGGTAAAGTATTTTTTGATAGAACTGAAGATGCTAAAAAACGTGAAGCAATCAAAGAAGAAAAAAGTACATTAATCAATATGATGTTGAAAGAAAAAATGGGTGGAGGAAAAACAAAAGCACCTATGAAAAGAGAAGATAGAAACTTTCAATGTGATACTTTAGAAGAACTAAAAAACTAAATAATGATGAAAAACAAAATATATAGTTTGCTATTTATCTTTCTTGTAGGAAGTATATACGCACAACAAACACCAGCAGCTAGACAAACTTCAGCAATTTCTATTGAGGGTGCAACTGCGCATTTAGGAAATGGACAAATAATTGAGAATTCGTTAATTATGTTCGCTGATGGTAAAATAACATTTGTAGGTTCTGCAATGATGAAAATTGCAAGACAAGGAACAGTAATTAATGCTGAAGGAAAACATATTTATCCAGGATTTATTGCTGCAAATGCTTCTTTAGGTTTGGTAGAAATTGATGCTGTAAAAGCAAGTGATGATGAAGACGAAATTGGCACAAACAATCCACACATAAGAAGTATTATCGCTTATAATGCAGAAAGTAAAGTTGTGGAATCTATGAGACCAAATGGAGTATTAATGGCACAAATTGCTCCTAGAGGAGGCACTATTTCTGGAACTTCTTCTATTGTTCAATTGGATGCTTGGAATTGGGAAGACGCTGCTGTAAAAACAGATGACGCAATTCACATGAATTGGCCAGGAAGTTTTACTCGTGGAAGATGGTGGTTAGGAGAAGATCCTGCTTTAAAAGCTGATCCAAAATATGCTGAAAATGTAGATAATATTAAAGCTTATTTTACAGATGCAAAAAATTATTTGGCAGGTACTAAAGATAAAAAACACTTGCCTTTCGAAGCGACTAAAGGTCTTTTTAATGGTTCACAAAAATTATTTATTCATGTTAGTGGACAAAGAGAAATTACGGATGCAATTAATACTACCAAAGAATTAGGGATTAATAACATTGTTATTGTGCATGGTGAAGGTGCAGAAAGTGTTGCAGATATGCTTGTAAAAAACAATATTCCTGTAATTTTAGACAGACCTCATAGAAATCCTAATTCCGATGACGATGCTTATGATTATACATACACCATTGCAAAAATTTTAGTTGACAAAGGCGTTTTAGTAAGTTTAGGAATGGAAGGACAAATGGAACGCATGAACACTAGAAACTTACCTTTTTATGCTGGTACTTTTGCAGCCCATGGTTTAGATAAAGAAGTTGCTTTGCAATTGTTAACCTCAAATACTGCCAAAATTCTAGGAATTGATAATATGGTTGGAACTCTTGAAGTTGGCAAAGATGCTACTCTGTTTATTTCTGAGGGAGATGCTTTAGATATGAGAACAAATCAATTGACCAACGCATATATTCAAGGAAGAGATATTAGCTTAGAAACACATCAAACAAAACTTTGGAAACGTTATTCTGATAAATATAAATCGAAATAAAATTTAATTTTAATAGAAAAAGGCTCGCAATTGCGAGCCTTTTTTAATCTAACATAACATGAAACTTTTTTCTTTCTCTTTCTTAGCAATTTTTCTTTTATCAAATAATAATAAAAAAGAACTATAATTTTATTTAACAAATATCATTAAAATCAGTTAAACCTAAATACCTACAATTAAGTATATTTGTATTGATGAAAGAAATTACCAGCATTCAAAACTCTTACATAAAAAACCTTCTTAAACTTCAAGAAAAATCTAGAGAACGTAAAAAACAAGGTTTGTTTCTTATTGAAGGAAAACGTGAAATATATCTTGCTATAGAAGCGAATTACAAATTTGATACTGTTTTGTTTTATGCTGATTTAATATCAGAAAATGATATTTTAACCTTATTCAATTCAAATATCAATAGAATAGAAATTTCTAAAGAAGTGTATCAAAAATTGGCTTATAGAGATTCTACAGAAGGCATAATTGCAGTTGCAAAAACGAAAAATTTCTCTCTTAAAAACATTCAATTTACAAACGACAAACCACTAATTTTAGTTGCTGAAAGTATCGAAAAACCTGGCAATATTGGCGCACTTTTAAGAACTGCAGATGCTGCAAATATAGATGCCGTTTTTATTGCCAATCCAAAAAGCGATTTGTATAATTCCAATATAATTCGTTCCAGTGTTGGATGCTTATTTACCAATCAAATTGCTGTGGGTTCATCAGAAGAAATAATTACTTTTTTAAAAGAGAAAAACATTGCTATTTATGCTACTACTTTGCAAAATTCGAACGAATATCATCAAGAAAATTATACAAAAGCATCTGCAATAGTAGTTGGAACAGAAGCTACAGGTTTATCAGAAATATTTAGAGAAAAAGCAACACAAAATATAAATATACCTATGCAAGGCAAAATAGATTCTATGAATGTTTCTGTAGCTGCTGCAATTGTTATTTTTGAAGCAAAAAGACAAAGAGATTTTAAAATATAGAGAATGAAAATACTAGGAATAGATATTGGAGGAACAGGAATTAAAGCTGCAATAGTAAACACAAAAACAGGAGAATTACTTTCTGAAAGACACAGAATTCCAACACCAAAACCAGCAACACCAGAAGCTGTAGCAAAAATTATTAAAGAAATGGTGAATCATTTTAATTGGGAAAAAGCTGTTGGTTGCAGTTTTCCAACAACAATTGTAGATGGTAAATGTATTCATTCTGGAAATTTAAGTGAAAAATGGTTGAATGTAAAAGTAGACAAGCTCTTTAAAAAAGAATGTAAACTCCCCTTTTATATTAGTAATGATGCAGATTTAGCAGGAGTTGCAGAAGTAAATTTGGGTGCTGGAAAAAATGAGAAAGGAGTTGTTATTGTTATAACAATTGGCACAGGAATTGGCTCAGGACTATTTTATAATGGTAAATTAATTCCTAATTTAGAATTAGGAAAAATGTTACACTCAGATGGAAAAATTATTGAATTTTACACAGCAGATTCTGTTAGAAAAAAAGAAGGTTTAACCTTAAAAAAATGGGCTCAAAGATTTGATGTTTTATTAAATTACACCAAAATTGTTTTTTCACCAAGTCTAATAATTTTAGGAGGTGGCATTAGTAAAAGATTCGACGGTTTTAAACAATTTTTAGAATCGGACGTAAAAGTAGAAGTTGCAGAATTTAAAAACAATGCAGGCATTATTGGTGCTGCTTTGTTTGCAAGTAAAAATTTAAAAAAATAAAATGCAACCTACTTCCCTATTCTATCTATTAATTTCAATAATCATCATTAGTTTTATTATTGATAAAATTTTAGGCATTTTAAATGCCAAACATTTTGATGATAAAATTCCTGCAAAATTAGCAGATGTTTATGATGAAGATGAATACAAAAAATCTCAAGCTTATAAAAAGACAAATGAGAAATTTTCTAATTTAACTTCCATATTTTCAATTATTCTAACCTTAACTTTCTTTTTTGTTGATGGATTTAAATATGTAGATGATTTTGCTAGAAATTTTACAAACCATCCAATTTTAGTAGCTTTAATTTTCTTCGGCTTTATTATGTTAGGTTCAGATATTTTAACAACACCATTTTCTTATTACAAAACTTTTGTAATTGAAGAAAAATTTGGTTTTAACAAATCTACCCAAAAAACATTTTGGCTAGACAAAGTAAAAGGTTGGTTAATGTCCATTATTTTAGGAGGAGGAATTTTAGCACTCATTATTTGGTTTTATCAATTGGCTGGAGAAAATTTCTGGATATATGCTTGGGTTTTAGTCGCTGTTTTTTCATTGTTTATGAATATGTTTTATGCAAAATTAATAGTTCCATTATTTAACAAGCAAACTCCTTTAGAAGATGGAGAATTAAAATCAGCCATAGAAAAGTACGCAAAAAAAGTCGGTTTTACTATCAATAATATCTTTGTAATCGATGGCTCTAAACGTTCTACAAAAGCCAATGCCTATTTTTCTGGTTTTGGTTCACAAAAAAGAATTACCCTTTTCGATACTTTAATACAAGATTTGGAAACCGATGAAATTGTCGCTGTTTTAGCTCATGAAGTTGGTCATTACCAAAGAAAACACATCATTTTTAATTTAGTTTCCTCTATCCTTCTCACAGGATTCACTTTATTTATTTTATCACTTTTTATAAATTCAAGTGTTTTATCTGAAGCTTTGGGAGTTTCAATACCAAGTTTTCATATTGGTTTAATTGCATTCGGAATTTTATATTCGCCAATATCAGAAATTACAGGCTTATTTATGAATTATATGTCGCGTAAATTTGAATATCAAGCAGATAATTATGCCAAAGAAACATTTGCAGGCAAACCATTAATAACATCACTCAAAAAATTATCTAAAAATAGTTTGAGTAATTTAACACCACATCCTGCTTATGTGTTTGCACATTACTCACATCCAACTTTGTTAGAAAGAATTCGCAATTTAGAATCTTAATTCCTTGCTCGTTAAAATTGTATTTCATAAATTCACTCTAGATTTTAAATAGAAATCTTTAACCTAGTTTATGGAATATACAGCAACCATAGAAGAAGAAAATAAAGAAATCGCAAATCGTTACAAAGATTTGCTAAAAGGTACTTACGAAGTTTTATCAAAAGAAGATAAAGAATTAATAAGAAAAGCCTTTGATATTGCTGTAGATGCTCATTCCAAACAACGCAGAAAAACTGGAGAACCTTATATTTTTCATCCAATTGCAGTGGCTAAAATTGTAGCTATGGAAATTGGTTTGGGGGCTGTTTCTATTGCTGCTGCTTTATTGCATGATGTTGTAGAAGATACCAGTTACACCATAGATGATATGGAGCATTTATTTGGAAAAACGATTGCTAAAATTGTAAACGGACTCACAAAAATATCTCGTTTAAACAAAGAACAAGACGCTTCTATTCAGGCAGAAAATTTTAGAAAAATGCTCTTAACGTTAAATGATGATGTTCGAGTTATTTTAATAAAAATTGCAGACAGGTTGCACAATATGCAAACTATGGATTCAATGCCTGCAGATAAACAACTTAAAATTGCCTCAGAAACCATTTATATTTATGCACCTCTTGCTCACAGATTGGGCCTTTATAACATTAAAACTGAATTAGAAGATTTAGGTCTAAAATATACAGAACCAGAAGTTTACAATGGAATTTTAAGTAAAATAAAAGAAAGCAAGGAAGAACAACAAAAATATTTAAATACTTTTGCAGATACACTTAAAGAAGGTTTAGACAAAGAAAATTTCGATTACGAAATTAAAGGACGCTTTAAATCGGTTTATTCTATTCGTAGAAAAATGCAAAGTCAAAATGTAACATTTGACGAAGTTTACGATAAATATGCCATCAGAATTATTTATAAGGCTGATTCTAAAGACGATAAATTTGCAGCTTGGAAAATATATACGATAGTTACAGATTATTTTAAACCAAACCCAGCTCGTTTACGAGATTGGATAACACAACCAAAATCTACAGGTTATGAAGCACTTCATATTACTGTAATTGGTCCTTATGCAGAATGGGTAGAAGTTCAAATTCGTTCTGAAAGAATGAATGAAATTGCAGAAAAAGGGTATGCAGCGCATTTTAAATACAAACAAAATCAGAAAAATGAGAGCGGTTTAGAGTCTTGGTTAAATAAGTTAAAAGAATCTTTAGAAACCCAGAGTTTAAATGCTGTAGATTTTGTAGAAGATTTTAAATTAAATTTATATGCCAAAGAAATTTACGTTTTTACACCAAAAGGCGAATTAAAATCTTTACCTAAAGATGCTTCTGCTTTAGATTTTGCTTTTTCAGTGCATACAGATGTAGGCTTAAAATGTAGAGGCGCAAAAGTAAATGGAAAACTGGTACCTTTAAGTCACGTCTTAAAAAGCGGAGATCAAATAGAAGTAATCACCAGTTCTACAAACAAACCCAATTCTAGATGGTTAGATTTTGTAATAACAGCAAGAGCAAAAACCAAAATTAGAGCAGCTTTAAAAGAAGAAGAAAAATTAATTGCAGAAGAAGGGAAAGCCATTTTAACAAGAAAATTGCGTCATTTAAAAATTCCTTTTACAGAAAAAACAGTAAATGAACTTGTTGTCTATTTTAAATTAAAAACAAGTTTCGATTTATTTTATAGGTTTGGAAATGGTGCTATAGACAATACACAATTAAAAGCCTACTTATCTCAAAGAAACAGTACCATCCTAAATTTCTTTAAAACCAAATTAAGAAGAAGTTCTCCCACCAATGAGTCGCAAGAGAACTCAGATGAAGTAACAAATAAATACGATGCTTTAGTATTTGGCAAAGAAGAAGAAAAATTAGATTATGCTATTTCTAAATGTTGTAATCCAATTCCTGGTGACAAAGTTTTTGGGTTTTTAACAATTAATGATGGTTTAAAAGTTCATAAAAAGAACTGTCCTAATGCAATTTCTTTACAATCTAATTACGCTTATAGAATTATGCCTGCAAAATGGATAGATTCTACAAAGCAAGATTTTAAGGCTGTTTTGCATATAAGTGGTGTAGACCATTCAGGAATTGTAAATAACGTTACAAGAATAATTTCCAGTAATATGGGTGTTTTTATTCACAGTATAAATATATCTGGAGACGAAGGTGTTTTTGATGGTAAAATATCTCTAAGCGTTAAAAATAATACACAAATTCATAAGCTTATTAAACGCATTCAAAAAGTAGAAGGCGTTAAAAATGTAGAACGTGTTGATAGAATGTAAATATCATTTTTATAAAAGTTGATTTTTATTAAGAAATAACTGTAAATTTGTTTTTTGTAAATTAAATATAATGAGTAATTCTCTTGAAAATCAAGAAGTAGTTAAAACGGTTTTCACATCATACTTAGAAGAAAACAAACACAGAAAAACTCCTGAAAGATACGCTATACTTCAAGAAATTTATGCAGCAGAAGAACATTTTGATATAGAATCACTCTACATTAAAATGAAAAACAAAAACTACAGAGTAAGTAGAGCTACTTTGTACAATACCATAGATTTATTATTAGACTGTAATTTGGTTCGTAAGCATCAATTTGATGGACAATCTATGGCACGTTATGAAAAAAGTTATTTTGATAAAAACCACGATCATGTAATTTTTACAGATACTGGCGAAGTGAAAGAATTCTGTGACCCAAGAATTCAAGTCATTAAGAAAACGATCGAAGATATTTTTGATATCGATATTCAAAATCATTCACTTTATTTTTACGGAACAAAAAAAAAGTAAGCAGTTTCTATGAACAGTTTGCAAAAAAAACACAACAGATAAACAACTAAATAATTACAAATTTATAAAATGGCTGTAGATTTATTACTAGGATTACAATGGGGAGATGAAGGAAAAGGTAAAATTGTAGATGTTTTAACCAAAAATTACGACATTATTGCTCGTTTTCAAGGTGGCCCAAATGCTGGTCATACTTTAATTTTTGATGGTTTTAAACACGTTTTACATACAATACCATCAGGTATTTTTCATAAAACAGCATTAAATGTTGTAGGAAATGGCGTGGTTATAGATCCTGTAATTTTTAAAAAAGAATTAGAAAATTTAGACAAGCATAATATCGATTATACCTCAAAATTACTAATTTCTAGAAAAGCACATTTAATTTTACCAACTCATAGATTATTAGATGCAGCTTCAGAAACCTCTAAAGGAAAAGCTAAAATTGGTTCTACTTTAAAAGGAATTGGTCCTACTTACATGGATAAGACTGGTAGAAATGGAATGCGAGTTGGAGATTTAGAATTAGAAAACTGGAAAGAAAAATACGATACTCTAACAGAAAAACACATTAAAATGTTAGAGTTTTTTGATGTTCAGATAGAGTACGATTTAACAGAATTGGAAGCTGAATTTAGAAAAGGAATCGATAAATTAAGAACATTAGAGTTTATTGATAGCGAAGAGTTTTTAAATCAAGCAATAAAAGATAAAAAAACAATTTTGGCAGAGGGTGCACAAGGTTCTTTATTAGATATCGATTTTGGAACCTATCCTTATGTAACATCATCAAACACAACTGCAGCAGGTGCTTGTACAGGTTTAGGTGTTGCCCCAAACAGAATTGGTGAAGTTTTCGGAATTTTTAAAGCCTACACAACAAGAGTTGGTTCTGGACCTTTTCCAACAGAATTATTTGATGAAGATGGAGCAACAATGGGAAGAGTTGGACACGAATTTGGTGCAACAACAGGCAGACCAAGAAGATGTGGCTGGTTAGATTTAGTAGCTTTAAAATATGCTGTAGATGTAAATGGTGTTACCCAATTAATGATGATGAAAGGTGATGTACTTTCTGGTTTTGATACCTTAAAAGTTTGTACATCATACAATTACAAAGGAAAAAAAATAACACATTTACCTTATAATATAGAACCAGAAAATGTTTCTGTGAACTATACAGAATTTAAAGGTTGGCAAGCAGATTTAACAAAAATGACTTCTGCAGAGCAATTACCTAAAAACTTATTAGATTATGTTGCTTTTATAGAAAAAGAAACTGGAGTTCCTATTAAAATTGTTTCTGTAGGTCCAGATAGAAAGCAAACTATTCTTAGATAGATTTATATAAATATTAAGAGCTTAAGATATTCTTTTCATTATTTTTGTTGCAAAACAAATCTTTTGAAAAGAATATTTTTTTTATTGCTAGTTATATCAGTATCGATTTCTTTTTCTCAGGAAAAGAAAAAAATTGAATATGAAGCTGAAATACAAGAAGCTGATGAAGAAAAATTTCCAGGAGCAACAGTGCTTATTGGAAATGTGAAAATGAAACACGAAGGTGTAGATTTAACTTGTCAGCAAGCTTTATATTACAGAAAAGAAAACTTTTTTAAAGCTATTGGAAATGTTTTTATAAAACAAGGAGATACCATAACTCAAACAAGCGATTATGCAGATTATGATGCAAATTCTAAACAAGCACTTTCTTGGGGAAATGTTGTTTTAACAGACCCAACAATGGTTTTAACCACAGATACTTTACAGTTTGATAGAATAAATCAAAAGTTATACTATCAAAGTTATGGAACTATAAAAGATGAAACAAATACTCTAAAAAGTAAAAATGGAAATTATTATTTAGAGACCAAAAAATTCATAGCAACAACTAGAGTAACTGTTGTAAACCCTGAGCATAACTTAGAATCTAACCATTTAGATTACTATACAGAAACTGGACTTGCTTATTTATATGGTCCATCAACCATTACAAATACGGAAAATCAAAATAGAATTTATTGTGAAAGAGGTTTTTACAATACCAAAACTGATATTTCTCATTTTGTAAAAAATGCGAAGATTTTTCTAAAAGAAAGAACTATTGAAGGTGATAGTTTATATTATGATAAAAAAAGAGGTTTTGCATCTGCAACCAACAATATTCAAGTAATAGATACAGTTCAGAATTTTATATCAAAAGGAAATTATGCAGAATTGTTTGAGAAAAAAGATTCGTTATTTATCATTAAAAAAGCAGTTGCTATATCAATCATAGATAAAGACTCAATGTTTGTGCATGGTGATACATTATTGGTTACAGGAAAACCAGAAAAGCGAATTATCAGAACCTATCACAGAGTAAAAATATTTAAATCGGATTTACAAGGTAAATGCGATTCTATCTATACAAATCAAGAAACTGGATATACAAAAATGTATAGAAATCCTGTTATTTGGTCAGAGGAAAACCAGATTACAGGTGATTCTATTTATTTACAATCAAACCTAGAAACCGAGAAACTGGACTCTCTAAAAGTGTTCAACAATGCATTTATTGTCTCTAAAGACTCTTTATCTCTTGAAGATTTCAACCAAATAAAAGGTAGAAATATGTTTGGTAAATTTGAAAATAGCAAGTTAAAAACATTACTAGTTTTAGGAAATGCAGAATCTGTTTATTACAACAGAAATGATGAAACCGATATTTTAGAAACAATTACCAAAGAAATATCTAGCAATATTGAGTTTACTTTAGATGATGGAGTAATAGAAACTATAAAATATTTAAAAAAATCTGACGGAAAAACTTACCCTCCTTCTATGTTACCTGAAGAAGTAAGAAGATTAAAAGGTTTTATTTGGCGAGAAGATGAGCAACCAAAAAAGATGCAAGATATTTTTATACAAGATAAAGAAAGAGATAGAACTCCAGTTAAAAAGAAAAGTATTCAAAAACCTGCTGCAATTTTAGACAAAGAGCCTTCTCCTAAAAAGAAGAAAGGTATTTCAAAAATAGATAATTAAGTTGAAATCAGATTTTTTTAAATATCAAGCACAAACCTCTCCTCACCCACTTGCCATAGAAATTTCGAAAGCAAAAGGATCTTATATTTATGATATTAATGGTAAAAAATATTTAGATTTTGTAGCTGGAGTTTCTGCAAATAGTTTAGGTCATAATCATCCAAAAGTTTCAGAAGCAATTAAAAATCAAGTGGATAGTTATTCACATGTAATGGTTTATGGTGAGTTCATTCAAAAACCACAAGTAGATTTGTGCAAAATATTAGCCTCTACTCTACCAAAGAATTTACAATCCGTTTATATTACAAATTCAGGTACAGAAGCTACTGAAGGTGCTTTAAAATTGGCAAAAAGAGTTACAAATAGGTCAGAAATAATTGCTGCAAAAAACTCTTATCATGGAAATACACAAGGTGCCATGAGTGTTTCTGGAGTAGAAAGACAAAATGCTGCTTTTAGACCTTTAATTCCTGGAATTAAATTTATCAATTTCAATTGCGATTTTTGCTTGCAAAAAATAACCAATAAAACAGCAGCTGTTATTTTAGAAACTATTCAAGGTGGAGCTGGTTTTATTGAATCTCAAAATAATTACTTAGCAAAAGTTAAACAACGTTGTAAAGAAGTTGGGGCTTTATTAATTTTAGATGAAATACAGACAGGAATTGGAAGAACTGGAAAATTCTGGGGATTCGAAAATTACAATGTAATTCCTGATATTATTATTACAGGAAAAGGTTTAGGTGGTGGAATGCCAATTGGGGCTTTTATTGCTTCTTTTGAGCACATGAGTTTGTTGAAAGACAATCCTAAATTAGGCCATATTTCTACATTTGCAGGACATCCTGTAATTGCTGCTGCTGCTTTTGCAACAGTTACAGAAATCCTTGAACAAAACTTGACTTCAGAAAGTTTACGAAAAGAAAAAATCATTAGAAAACACTTACAACATTCTGCTATTAAAGAAATTAGAGGAAAAGGCTTAATGTTGGCTGCTATTGTTGAAACACCAGAATTAGCCGCAAAAATTATTCACAAATGTTTAGAAAAAGGATTGATTTTATTCTTTTTATTATTCGAAGGAAGAGCCATGAGAATTACACCTCCATTAACCATTTCAGATGAAGAACTTATTTTAGGTTGCTCAATTCTAATAGAATCTATTGAGGAATTGACTTAAACTCTCTTTAAAATTTCTTCTTCACTCTAAATTAGTCCTTTTTCATTTTTATCTTTTATTTTAAAAACGTACCTTTCTGAAAACTATGTAAATAGCTTTTTCAGCAAAGCTGTTTTAAAAAGAAATATTAATCAACTAACCAAACAACTTTTTTACCTATGGAATTAAAAATTGAAAATCTTAGTAAAACGTATTCTAATGGAGTACACGCTTTAAAAAATATAACTCTAAATATTCCTCAGGGAATGTTTGGTCTTTTAGGACCAAATGGTGCAGGAAAATCTTCTTTAATGAGAACGTTAGCAACGCTTCAACAAGCAGATTCTGGAACAGTAATGTTAGATGATATAGATATTTTAAATGATAAAGCTCAAGTTCGAAAAATCTTAGGTTATTTACCACAAGAATTTGGTGTTTATCCAAAAGTGAGTTCTTATAATATGCTTAGTCATATTGCAGCTTTAAAAGGAATTGCAAGCAAAGGAGAGCGTAAAGATTTAGTAGAATCTTTATTAAATAAAACAAATTTGTGGCAATTTAGAAATAAAAGTTTAGGAACGTATTCTGGAGGTATGAAACAGCGTTTTGGAATTGCACAGGCTTTAATTGGCGAACCAAAATTAATAATTGTAGATGAACCAACTGCTGGTTTAGATCCTGCAGAACGTGTTCGTTTTCATAATTTATTAAGTGAAATTGGCGAAAACACGATTGTTATTTTATCTACTCATATTGTAGATGATATTTCTAATTTGTGTAACAATATGGCAATTATTTGTTTAGGGGAAGTTGTAGCCAAAGGAAATCCTGCAGTTTTAACAGAAGCTGTAAAAGGTAAAATTTGGAAAAAAGCCATTGAAAAAGCAGATTTAGAAAACTATCAAAACGAAATGCAAGTTATTTCTACGCATTTAAAAGCAGGACAAACTGTAATCCACGTGCTAAATGACAATCAGCCAGATTCAACGTTTGAATCTAGTCCAGCTACTTTAGAAGATGTTTATTTTGCTGAAATTACTTCACGTATGGAATCTATTCATGCATAATTGTTTATTAACCAAACTAAAATCAATCAATTATGTTTAAAGAAATTTTTATATTCGAAATAAAATATAGATTAAAGCGTCCTGCAACATGGGCTTATTTTGGAATACTTTTAATTTTTGGGCTAATCGTTTCCATTGGAGGAAATGGTCCTGCATCAGAAAAAGTATTTGTAAACTCACCAGTTGCAATTGCAACAATGCTTTCTACCATAAGTATTTTTGGCATTATGCTTTCGAGCGCAATTATGGGGGTTCCTATTTATAGGGATATAGAACACAAAACAGAAAATTATTATTTTTCTTATCCTTTAACTGAAAAAGGCTATTTATTAGGTCGATTTTTCGGCTCTATGTCTGTGCTATTTTTGGTAAGTTTAGGATTACAAATTGGTTTAATTATCGGTTTTTTTATTGGTCCTTTTGCTGGTTACGAGGAACCAGAACGTTTTACAACTTTTAATTTTTGGCATTATTTACAACCAACACTTATGTTGTATTGGACAAATTTCTTCTTTGCAGGCTGTATCTTTTTTGCTTTAGTAAGTCTCACTAAAAAAGTAATGTTAGCGTATGCAGGTGGTGCAATTCTGTTTATTACATATTTGATAACGTTGACTTTAACTCAAGATATTGAAAACAAAAACTTGGTAAGTTTATTAGATCCTTTTGGATTAGGAACGTATCAAAATATTATTCAATATTGGACCCCTGAAGAGCAAAACTCATTAACAGTTCCATTTAGTGGAATGTTAGTTTGGAATCGTTTAATCTGGGTAGGTTTGGGTTTAGTTGCTTTTTTATACACTCTTTTTAGATTCGATTTTATTCGTTTTTTGAACAAAAATTATAATACTAAAAAGAAACACGATAATTTAGATGAAGCAAAACCATTATCAGCTTTAACTAAAATACCAAAAGTTACACAACTATTTTCAAGCAGTTTAAACGTAAAATTACTATTTAGTTTGGCTTTTATGGAGCTAAAAAATATTGTGAGAGACAATTTCTTTAAAGCAATATTAATAGCTGCAGTTTTATTCTTGTTTTTTGATGGTTGGTTTGGTTCTCCTTTATATGGAACACCCTCTTTACCTTTAACAATTTACATGTTAGAAGTAAAAAGTTTTACGTATGTTATTCTTATATTTATTCTGATTGTTTTTATGACAGGAGAAGTTTTACATAGAGAACGTAATGTAAATTACGATCAAATTTTTGGCTCACTCCCACTTCCTAATAAAATTGTTTACGGCTCTAAGTTTTTAGCATTGGTAATGATTAGCTTCATTTTAGTGAACTTAATTTTGGTAAGTGGTGTTCTAAATCAAGTATTAAAAGGATATTTCAATTTTGAGTTTGATTTGTATTTTACAGATTTATATCTCATAGAATTCCCAAAATACATCACCTTTATAATGCTTGCTTTTTTTGTACACTCTTTAGTTACCAAAAAATTTATGGGGCATGTAATTGCCATCGCAATTTGGGTGCTGTTATTTGGTTTAAATAATCTAGCAGATATAAACAACAACTTATATTTATATAGCTATTCTCCTGGTTATACTGTTTCTGATATGAATGGTTTTGGGCATTTTGGTGAAGCTTTATTTTGGTTCAGAACGTATTGGTTAGCTTGTGGAGGTTTTCTCACAGTTATTGGTTATTTATTTTGGAAACGTGGAACAGATTCTGGAAGAAAAGCAAGATGGTCAATAGTAAAAGAACGATTAAATGTAAAAACTTTAAGTACTGCTATTATTTTGTTAATTGTATTCGTTAGTTCTGGGTTGTATATAAACCACAATACAAAAACAATCAATAAATACGCAACTGTAAAAGCAGGAACAATTGGTTCTGCTAATTACGAAAAAATTTTAGGCAAGTACAATAAAATTGCACAACCTAAAATTATAGATGTAAAAGTAAATGCAGATTTAATTCCAGAAGAACGCTCTGCAACTATTAAAACGACTTATATAATGGTTAATAAAAGTGATGAAGTTATAGACTCATTACATTTAAGTTGGGGGCCTGAAGGTTTGCTTAAAAAGGAAGTGAAATCTTTTACTTTAGATGGTAAATCTCCGAAATTAGGAAAAAGGTTTGACGATTATGGTTATGAAATTTATGCTTTCAATACGCCTTTACAACCCAAAGATACAATTACATTAGAAATGGAAGTTTTTGCTTCGTATAAAGGTTTTCCTAATGAAGGTTCAGGAGCAGATATTGTTTACAATGGTACATTTTTAAACAATAATTTTTTTCCTTCTTTTGGCTACAATTCACAAGGAGAATTAACAAGCGATCAAGATCGAAAGAAATACAATTTGCCAATAAAAGATTATCAATTACCTGTCCAAACTGATGCTTGGGGAACTAGTAATTTACTTTTTAATGATGATGCAGATTACATAACTTTCGAAGGTACTGTTAGCACAGCTCCAAATCAGATTGCAATAATGCCAGGAAAATTACAAAAAGAATGGGAAGAAAATGGACGTAAATATTATCATTATAAAATGTCTGGAGAATTGGATTTCTTCTATAATATTTCATCAGCAGCATATTCAGTTCATCGTGAAGTTTGGAATGGTAAATCTGGAGAAAAAGTGAATATCGAAATTTTTCATCACCCAACACACACCTATAATTTAGATCGCTTTGTAAAGGGTGTAAAACATTCTATGGATTATTTTTCAGAAAATTATGGGCCTTATCAATACAAACAAATGCGTATTTTAGAATTCCCACGATATTCTACTTTTGCACAATCTTTTCCAAATACTGTTCCATTTGCAGAAAGTTTTGGTTGGGTTGGCGATTTTAGTGATCCAAACGATTTAGATTATGTGTACACAGTAACTGCTCACGAAGTTGCGCATCAATGGTGGGGACATCAAATATCTCCTTCTGCAACACGTGGTTCAAATCAAATATCAGAATCTATGGCAGAGTATTCTTCTTTAATGGTGATGAAAAAAGAATATGGAGTTGATGCCATGCAGCAATTTTTAAAAGAAGAATTAGACAGATATTTAAGAAGTAGAGCCAACGAAAGTAAGTTTGAAAAAACACTTTTAGATAATGATAATCAAGCTTATGTTTGGTACAGAAAAGGTGGTTTAATACTTTATGCATTGCAAGATTTAATAGGAGAAGATAGTCTAAACTCAGGTTTTAAAGCCTATACAAATGCTGCGAAATTTAGAGAAGCTCCATTTACAACTACTTTAGAATGGTATGATTATATGAAAGGAGTTACACCAGATTCTTTAAAATATTATTTAGAAGACAGTTTCGAAAAAATAACACTGTATTCTAATAAAATTAAAAAAGCGACTTATAAAAAAATAAGTGATAATAAATATGAAGTAAGTATTGAAGTAGAAAGTGCTAAAAATTATTTTGATGGTAATGGAAAATTACTGGAAGAAGGCACAAAACCAAACTTACTTGAAATAGCCATTTTTGATACAGACATTAAAAATAAACAAGGTATGACTATTAAATCTCCTTTATTTTTAGAAAAAACTTGGGTTAAACCTGGAACATCAACCTATACTTTTACAACTGATAAACTACCTTTAAAAGCAGGTATAGATCCTTATAATAAAATGATAGACAGAATTCCAGATGATAATATCATAAACATAGAAGAGATTCTTAAATAGTTTTTTTAACTTTAA
>NZ_JBASWY010000051.1:0-6011 GCF_049276715.1 Polaribacter sp. | reverse complement strand
AAGTGATAGAGGCAATCTGCATTAAAGTTAATTCTACAAGCAATCGTTGATTTTTGCTTGTTCTGTAATTCAAATCGCAATCATTTGCTTTGTTAATGGCTTGCATTAAAAAAGGGATTGATGCTTTTGTTGCCTGATTTAAATATTTCTTTTTAGTAGCATCACCAACTTCTAAAAGCGGAATGGTTGCTTTGTCTTTGGCAACTAATAAATCTCTAAAATGACTTGCTAATCCGTTTATAAAATGATGCCCTTCAAAACCTTTTCCTAAAACAATATTAAAGGCGTTTAAAACATCAGGTATTTTGTTGTCTAGCAGCAAATCTGTCATGTTAAAATAGGTATCGTAATCTAAAACATTTAAGTTTTCAGTAACAGCTAGGTGTGTTAAATTCTTGCCAGAAAAACTTACAACTCTATCAAAAATTGATAAAGCATCACGCATTGCACCATCTGCTTTTTGAGCAATTACATGCAAAGCATCATCTTCTGCAGTAATATCTTCCATTTCGCAAATGGTTTTCAAATAATTTTTTGCATCTAAAACGCCAATTCTTTTAAAATCGAAAATTTGACAACGAGATAAAATGGTTGGAATTATTTTGTGTTTTTCTGTAGTTGCTAAAATGAAAATTGCATGTGCAGGAGGTTCTTCTAAAGTCTTTAGAAAAGCATTAAATGCAGATTGAGACAACATGTGAACCTCATCAATAATGTAAACTTTATATTTTCCTGTTTGAGGTGGAATACGAACTTGGTCTGTTAAATTTCGAATATCATCAACAGAATTATTAGAAGCAGCATCTAATTCAAAAATGTTAAATGCAAAATCTTCATCTTCTGCAACTTCTTTATCTTGCTGATTTATTTTTTTAGCTAAAATTCTTGCACAAGATGTTTTTCCAACACCTCTAGGACCTGTAAACAATAAAGCTTGTGCTAAGTGATTATTTTTAATAGCATTTTCGAGCGTATTTGTAATAGCCTGTTGCCCAACAACATCCTCAAAATTTTGAGGGCGATATTTGCGTGCAGAAACTATAAAATGCTCCATATTTTTTTTGAATTACGATTACAAAAATAAGTATCTCATCTATTTTTAACAACTAGGTTTCTTAATAAAATGCTAAAGTTGTAAACAAATTGTATGTACTTGAAATTTGATACGACAAAATTAGTAATTCGATTTTATTATCGAATTAAAAGTTCGGAAATTTGTGCCAAGAATTTTTTTAGTTTATTCTTGGTGCAAATTTTATTCAGAACAAAACAGTATTCATAAACATAATAGATAAAAATGAAATTCATAAAATCAATATTTACAATAACATTTTCGTTATTGCTAATCTCATGTTTGGGTTTTTCTAAAAAAGAGGAAACCAAAGAGTTGAAATCGGAATACAAATCGAATCAAGATACTAAAATCGCTTATTTTGCGAGTGGTTGTTTTTGGTGTGTGGAAGCTATTTTCGAAAGTGTAAATGGAGTAGAAGAAGCAGTTTCTGGTTATGCAGGTGGCCATACAAATAACCCAACTTACCAAAGTATTGGAACTGGTTCTACAGGGCATGCAGAAACAGTTGCAGTTTATTACAATCCCAAAAAAGTTAGTTTCGAAACTTTAGTTACTGTTTTTTTTGGCTCTCATGACCCAACTACTAAAAATGGTCAACATCCAGATTATGGAACGCAATATAGGTCTATTGCTTTTTATGAGAATGATACTGAAAAACAAATTATAGAAAATGCAATTGCCAAATTAAATAAAGAAGTTTATAATGGAAAAATTGAAACAGAGGTTACCAAACTTACAAAATTTTATAAGGCAGAAGACTATCATCAAGATTTTGAAAGGAGAAACCCAAATCAAGGATATGTAAAAGCAGTTTCAATTCCTAGATTAAATAAGTTTAAAAAGAAGTTTCCTGAATTATTGAAACAGGAAAAACATTAATGTTTTATAAAATAAAAAAACTCGAACAAAAATTAATTGTTCGAGTTTTTTTATTGATAATTTTGAAAAGATTTAAAATCTAAATTCTAAACCTGCATAAGCTCCAAAAGGATGTCCAGGTCTTAAACCTGCAGGTACTCTAGAAGCTGCGTAAGTTTCATCTAATAAATTAATAATATTTGCAGTAAGGCTTAATTGTTTTGTTACAAAGTACTTACCAGAAACATCAACTATAAAATTACTATCAACTCTTTCATTATTAGGTATAGCTCCAGAACCTGCTAAAGTTCTAAACTCACCATTAAATCTTCCATTAAAGTTTACTTCGAATGTTTTATGTTCTATAGAAAAACCAATATTAAATTGATGTTTTGGTATGTAAGGCAATTCGTCACCTACAGTAACTGTTCCCCATAAATCATTTGAGCTACCAAAACTATTTTGAAATTCTGTATTGGTTAAAGTGTAACCAAATGAAAAAGGGAGCGCAATTGTAGCGTTTGCTTTTGCAAAATTATAATTTAATAACAGTTCAATTCCGTTTACATTTACTTCACCAGCATTAAATTGGTCTAGAGAACCAGTGCCACCTGTTGCAGCTAAATCGCTACCTAAAAGGTTAGAATAATCGTTAAAGAAACCAACAAACTCTCCAGAAATTCCAGCAAAATTAAATCGAGTTCCTAATTCGTAATTAATACTTTCTTCTGGTTCTTGGCCCTCTTGATTTCCTGGAGGTGAAAACCCTTTGTGTATGCCACCAAAAATTGAAAAGTCGTTATTAAACTTGTAATTAGATCCAATTCCAGGTATAAAAACACCTACAGAATTTTCTCTTTCAGCTAAATTTATACCAGATCTTGTTACATCATTTGAACCAAAATCTTCTCTTTTTAAAGTGATGTTTTCGTAACGAATTCCTGGTGTAAACGTCCAATTATTATATTTTACTTTGTAAGTGATAAAAGAAGCAAATGCATTGGCACTTGTAATTCTGTTTGCATCTGTTCCAGGAATAGCTGCTGTTGTTAAATTTAAATCTCCAGCACTTGAAATACTGTACTTATCTACCCACTGAAATCTGTCTTCTTCATCATAATGATAACGCATTCCGACTTCAATATCATGAAAAGTATCTCCTTTATACCAATGATAATCTAGTTTTGTTTGAATTCCTTGAGAATAATATTTTCTATTATTTGCTTTCACACTAATGGCATCTGATGCAGAATTTACACTTCCGTTTACAATATTGTAATACTCCGAAAATGTAGTTGGATCATTTAAAATAGAAGCAAGAGACTTTCTATTTCCATTAACAGTTACAGCATCTAGTTTATACCAGTTTCTGGCAAAGTTGTTTTGATATGCAGTAGTTGTTAAGCGAATATTATCAGAAAAATTGGCTTTGTGTGTAATTGCATATTGTGTATGATCTGTGGTCATTTTATCTTCATTAGAAGATGCATATCTAGAAAACGGATTTGTTTTAAAATCGGCTTCACTTAAACCTAAATAAGTTTCATTACCCACTTCATCAGAATATTGAAACTTGAATTCTAAAGATTGTTTAACACGTGCACTTGGAAACAGATTTAAGGCAAATTTAGCTACCAAGTCATTTTTATTAAAGCCTGTATTTTTGCCACTTGGTAAAGTTTTAAATCCATCTGAACCATAGTTTAAATATTCAACCATATATCCAAAAGTATCATTACTATTCCCAACTTTTGCATGAATTTGATTCGAATTAAAACTACCATAGTTTGCTCTAATCTGTCCACCGAATTCAGCAGGAATTTGTGATGAAATCATATTAATAGCCCCACCTGTCGTAAAAGGACCATATTGAACTTGACTACTTCCTTTTAAAACTTCTACAGCTTCCATTCTTGCAATTGTTGGAAAATAATAAGCAGAAGAAGCACTATAAGGAGCTGGAGCAATTAAAACACCATCTTCCATTAAGGTAATTTTTGAACTTCTTTCTGGTGATGTTCCTCTCAAACTTATATTTGGGCGTAAACCAAAACCATCTTCTTCATAAATAGTTACTCCAGGAACCGTTCTTAAAACTCTATTTACATCCGTAAAACTGAATTTTTGCAATTCTTTTGGAGATAAATAATAGGCAGAACCACTTCTGTGTTTGGCTGCATATTTGTTTCCAAATATAGCCGCAGTTGAAATAATTACTTCATCTAATTTTTGAATAGAATCTAAAGATTTTTCTTTATTTTTCTTTTCTTGAGAACTAACAATTAGTGTAAATAAGGCTGATAAAACAATAATACCTCTCTTCATTTTATTTAGATTAATTATAAATAGTTTTTTAAAACCGGCGCAAATATACGAACTCATAATACTTTTACAAATTTTATTTAGAATAAATAAAAATAATTTTAGTAACTAATTCATAATCAATTTCTAGAAATAAATATTTATTTCTTAAAAGTGAAATTTTAAAAATCGAGCTTAAGAATGGATGATAGATTTATTAGTTTACCAGTAATAATAATTGTAAATTTGCTCGCAATTATACTTTAATTGCAAAATAATGATTAACGAAAGTAAAATTCTTGGAGAAGGCTTAACATACGATGACGTACTTTTAGTACCAGCTTTTTCACAAGTGCTTCCAAGAGAAGTAAGTATACAAACAAAATTTACGAGAAATATTACCATTAACGTTCCTATAGTTTCTGCAGCTATGGATACAGTAACAGAATCTGCCTTGGCAATAGCCATTGCCAGAGAAGGAGGAATTGGAGTTTTACATAAAAACATGTCTATAGAAGAGCAGGCACAAGAAGTAAGAAAAGTAAAACGTGCAGAAAGTGGAATGATTCTAGACCCAGTAACTTTACCTCTAACTGCTGTTGTTTTAGATGCGAAACATAACATGAAAGAACATGGTATTGGAGGTATCCCAATTGTTGATAAAGAAGGAATTTTAAAAGGAATTGTGACGAACAGAGATTTACGTTTTGAGCACGATAATAACAGACCAATTGTTGAAGTAATGACAAGCGAAAACTTGATTACTGCTGCTGTTGGTACTTCTCTTAAAGATGCTGAAAAAATTCTTCAAAAAAATAAAATCGAAAAACTTTTAATAGTTGATAAAGATTACAAATTAAAAGGCTTAATTACATTTAGAGATATTACAAAAGTTACTCAAAAACCAATTGCAAATAAAGACACTTTTGGTAGATTAAGAGTTGCTGCTGCTTTAGGTGTTACTGCAGATGCAGTGGATAGAGCAGAGGCATTGGTTAATGCAGGTGTAGATGCAGTAGTTATAGATACTGCCCATGGACATACAGTTGGTGTAGTTGATGTACTAAGAAAGATTAAAGAAAAATTTCCAGAATTAGATGTGGTAGTAGGTAATATTGCAACTCCAGAAGCTGCGCAATATTTAGTGGCTGCTGGTGCAGATGCTGTAAAAGTTGGTATTGGCCCTGGTTCTATTTGTACTACAAGAGTTGTTGCAGGTGTTGGTTATCCTCAATTTTCTGCAGTTTTAGCGGTTGCAGAAGCTATTAAAGGAAGTGGAGTTCCTGTAATTGCAGATGGTGGAATACGTTATACTGGAGATATACCAAAAGCAATTGCTGCTGGTGCAGATACTGTAATGTTGGGTTCTTTATTAGCAGGTACAAAAGAATCTCCTGGAGAAACTATTATTTATGAAGGTAGAAAATTCAAATCTTACAGAGGCATGGGTTCTGTAGAGGCTATGAGACATGGTTCTAAAGACAGATATTTTCAAGATGTAGAAGATGATATAAAAAAATTAGTACCAGAAGGAATTGTGGGTAGAGTTCCATATAAAGGAGAATTATATGAAAGTATTCATCAATTTATTGGAGGTTTAAGAGCTGGAATGGGTTACTGTGGAGCAAAAGATATAGAAACCTTGAAAGAAACAGGCAAATTTATAAGAATTACTGCAAGTGGTATTAACGAAAGTCATCCTCATGATGTAGCAATTACCAAAGAAGCACCAAATTATAGTAGAAGATAAATAAAAAAGCTTGAGAAATTTCTCAAG
>NZ_JBASWY010000050.1:0-30922 GCF_049276715.1 Polaribacter sp. | reverse complement strand
CTTCAATTTCTGATTTTATAATATTTCTTAAAATTCCTAAATCATAAACATAACCTGTTTCTTTATCAATTTCTCCAGTTAAAGAAACGATTAGCTCGTAATTATGACCATGATAATTAGGATTACTACATTTATTAAAAACTTCGAAGTTTTTAGCATCAGACCAATCTTTTCTATATAATCTATGTGCTGCATTAAAATGCGCTTTTCTATGTACTGTAACTTTAGGCATGTGTCAATTTATCAAAAGATTTATCAAATATTATTTTAAACCAAGCTGTGTAAATGGATGGATTTTTATCCATATCAGCTTTTACTTCTTGCAATGTCATCCATTTATAATCTTCAACTTCATCTGCGTTTAAATTTGGATTTCCATTAAAACTACCTATTAAAACATGGTCTAGTTCATGTTCTGTTAAACCATTATCAAAAGGCGCTTTGTAAATAAAAGAAAAAACTTCTTTTAATTCTGTTGTAAAACCCATTTCCTCTTGCAATCTTCTTCTACCAGCTTCAATATTACTCTCCCCTTCTCTTTGATGAGAGCAACAAGTATTTGTCCATAATAAAGGCGAATGATATTTACAAGCAGCCCTTTGCTGTAACATTAATTGTCCTTTATCA
Source organism: Polaribacter sp. (assembly GCF_049276715.1). Classification (GTDB taxonomy): domain Bacteria; phylum Bacteroidota; class Bacteroidia; order Flavobacteriales; family Flavobacteriaceae; genus Polaribacter. Next base: position 30,295 of record NZ_JBASWY010000050.1, on the reverse strand, counting down.
TTAAAAATAAATACAGAAAAGGCTCTGTGCAAAACCGCTTTTTCATGGGCTTCCATCTTGGGCATTACCCCTAGCTGATTATCATTTTCATCAACTAAAATTACTCGTTCTTCCATATTTGCAAATATAAAGCAATCAAATAGCTTAAAAACTTAATTTTTTTATAAAATCTTTAGAATTTTCTATTCTTTTATTTTGATGATTTATCTTTGAAGTTCATTAATATTTATTCGTGTGAAGTTTATTTTTCGATTTTTCTTGCTTTTTACATTTGTTTCTTTTTATCAATGTGATGATCAGAAAAAAGAAAATGATAAAAATTTACAATTAAAAAAAAAGGGAGATTCTCTAGCAAAATCTAAATTAGAGAAAAAAATTAAAAACCCTTGGGACAGTTTAAATAGTTCTAATACAGAGGCTTTTTTAACCGAATTTGGTAAACAAAATCCAGAAACCAAAGTGGTTATTAAAACAAAATTTGGTGATATTAAAATACTCCTTTATGAGGATGTACCTGTACATAGATCAAATTTTATTTTTCTTACAAAAATTAAATATTTTAATACAACCGTTATTTATAGAGTTGCAAAAAACTTTGTAATTCAAGGTGGCAATTCAGACAATTTATATACCCAAAAACAGCGCAGGAAATATGGTAATTATTTAATGCAACCAGAATTTAGAAGCAATAGAAAGCATAAATATGGTGCTTTAGCTGCTGCAAGACAATGGGAAAATAACCCAGATAAACTCTCAAGTCCTTTTGAATTTTATATGGTGCATAAAAGAGATGGGGCCTATCATTTAGATAATGAACATACCGTTTTTGGTGAGGTTATTTCTGGTTTTGATACCATGGATAAAATATCTAAAGTAAAAGTTGGTGTTGATGAATGGCCAGTGAAAGACATAAAAATGACTATTGAAATTTTAGATTGATATTTGCCATTGTAAAATGTATCTTTGCTCCTCAAATTTTGTAGATGAGTTTTTTAAAAGAAATAGCACGTAGAAGAACATTTGGTATCATTTCGCATCCAGATGCAGGTAAAACTACATTAACTGAAAAATTATTATTATTTGGTGGCGCAATTCAAGAAGCAGGTGCTGTAAAAAATAATAAAATAAAAAAGGGTGCGACCTCCGATTTTATGGAAATTGAGCGTCAGCGTGGAATTTCTGTTGCTACTTCTGTCTTGGCCTTTATTTACAAAAACAAAAAAATAAATATTTTAGATACTCCTGGTCACAAAGATTTTGCAGAAGACACTTATAGAACTTTAACAGCTGTAGACAGTGTAATTGTGGTTATCGATGTTGCAAAAGGTGTAGAACCACAAACAGAAAAGCTAGTAGAAGTTTGTAGAATGCGTAACATACCCATGCTAGTTTTTATTAATAAACTAGATAGAGAAGGTAAAGACGCCTTTGATTTATTGGATGAAGTTGAACAAAAATTAGGTTTAAGAGTAACTCCCATGAGTTTCCCTATTGGAATGGGGTACGATTTTAAAGGAATTTACAATATTTGGGAAAAGAAACTTAATATTTTTTCTGCGGATAATAAACAGAAAATTACAAAAGGTATTGAGTTTGATGATCTTTCTAACCCAAAATTAGATAAAGTTATTGGAGAAAAAGCAGCGAAAACTTTAAGAGAAGAGATTGAGTTGATTAGTGAAGTTTATCCAGATTTTAACCAAGAAGAATACTTAAATGGCGCTTTGCAACCAGTGTTTTTTGGTTCGGCTTTAAATAATTTTGGCGTAAAAGAATTATTAGATGCATTTATAGAAATTGCACCTTCACCTCAACCAAAAAAAGCAGAAGAGCGTTTGGTAGATTCTAAAGAAAAAAACTTAACTGGTTTTGTGTTTAAAATTCATGCAAATATGGATCCTAAACATAGAGATAGACTTGCTTTTGTTAAAATAGTCTCTGGTGTTTTTAGAAGAAACTCTCCATATTTGCATGTTAGAAATGGCAAAAAAGTAAAATTTTCTAGTCCGAATGCATTTTTTGCGGAAAAGAAAGAAATTGTAGAGGAATCTTATCCTGGAGATATTGTTGGTTTGCACGACACTGGAAGTTTTAAAATTGGTGATACGTTAACTGAAGGTGAAGAATTAAATTTTAGAGGAATACCAAGTTTTTCTCCAGAGCATTTTAGGTATGTAAACAATGCAGACCCAATGAAATCTAAGCAATTATATAAAGGCTTAGACCAGTTGATGGATGAAGGAGTTGCGCAATTATTCATCCTAGAAATGAATGGACGAAGAGTAGTTGGAACAGTAGGTGCTTTGCAGTTTGAAGTAATTCAATATAGATTAGAACACGAGTATGGTGCAAAATGTACGTATGAAAATTTAAGCGTTCACAAAGCTTGTTGGGTAGAACCTAAAGATTCTAAAAATGATGAATTTGCAGATTTTAAAAGAGTAAAACAACGTTATTTGGCTAAAGACAAACAAGGTCAACTTGTTTTTTTAGCAGATTCTGAATTTACAATTCAAATGACTCAAAGTAAATATCCATCAGTAAAACTGCATTTTACGAGTGAATTTAAAAAATAAAAATATGAAAAAATTATTAATTATTTTTCTTACGGTTTTTAGTTTTCAATGTTTTTCTCAAGAAAATACTTTGAATGATTTTGAAGTAAAGGAATTGCATAATAATATAAGATTAAACTATATTTTAGTTCGACAACCAGTTGATAAAGTGGGTTATGCATTGCAACCAACAATGGGTTTTATTGGTTTAAACTACAACATTCCTTTGAACGATTGGTTATATACTGGTGCTGGTTTTCACGGAGCAATTACTGGAGATCAAGGTGGTTTATTTACTCTAGGAGTTAACCTTGGGGTTAATTTTCCTATTTATAAAAATTTATACTTTGATGCAAATGTACATTTTGGAGGTGGTGGAGGTTATAGAAGTTTAGTAAATGGTGGAGGAATTATTTATCCAAATGCTGGTTTACAATATAAAGCTAAAGGGTTTTCTTTTGGTGTACAATATGGATATGTTAATTTTTTTACAGGAATTCAAAAAGATGATAATTTTTCTTTCTTTGTAGAAATTCCAACCTTTGTAAGAACCACTTCTTATGAAAATTCAAAAAAAATATTTAAAGTTACAAACTATACCAAAGACGAAATTTGGCAAAAACCCGCAGTAAAAAGTGTGCAACAAGTTACATTTGATTATCTGTTTCCTTTTGGAAATTCTAGAACTGATGCAAGCACAAATCCAAGTTATCAGCAAATAGATAAAACATTATCACTACTGGGTTTTGAATACCAAAGATATTTAAACGAAAATACTTTTGTTTATGCGCACGTAGATGCTATGTATTCTGGTTTAACTGCTGGTTTTATGGATGTGTTTTTTGGAATTGGTAAAAACTTTGTTGAAACTAAATATATTAACCTTTTTGCAAAAATGGGAGTTGGAGCTGCAGGGGGTAGAATTTTCCCAGAAGGTGGCTTAACAATCTATCCAAATGCTGGTGCAGATTTTAGAATTACAGAAAAATTTGGATTAAGCATTCATGGGGGTTATCATAAATCTATTGGAGGTATTGCTAGCTTTGAAGCTTATACAGCAGGTTTTAGTATTAAATATTATGGTTTAAGTGGAGGGATTTCAGATCCGTTTACAAACGAAAAAGCAACTAAAATCAAAACACAGGGTCTTAAAATTTCAGCACAAAATCAATCTTATTTTGATGTTGCTAAATTCGGAATTCCTAATAGCGATTTACAGTTAATTGCTCTTAAAATAATGTACGATATAAACAAACGTTTCTATGTAGCTGGTGAAGCTTCTTTTGCTTACGAAGGCGAGTCTGGTGGTTATGCGCATGGTATTTTTGGTTTAGGAATTAAATCTAACAAATTCGCTAGCAATAAGTTGTCTTTATTTGCAGAAGTAGCAGCTGGTGTTGCTGGTGGTGGAAGAGTCGATTCTGGAGAAGGAATTTTAGTGAGACCAACAGCAGGTATTAATTATCATGTTAATAATGATTTATCCATTAACATTTCTGGAGGACAAATGTGGTCACCTTTCGGAAATGTAAATTCATCAAACATAAATATTGGATTGTCTTATGGCTTATCCATCTTAAATGCAAAAAAATAGAAAGTCTTAAAAGAATTTAGACTTTGTTAATGTAAGTTCGAGCGCAGTCGAGAACTCATAAATTAATAAACCTCTCGACTGCGCTCGAGTAGACAATTAAAGAATAAAACAAGATTATGAACAACGGAATTTACGCAAAATTCACCACTCCAAAAGGTGAAATTTTAGTACAATTAGAACACGAAAAAACTCCTGGAACAGTTGGTAATTTTATTGCCTTAGCAGAAGGAAATATGGAAAACTCAGCTAAAAAGCAAGGAAAACCTTATTATGATGGTTTAAAATTTCACAGAGTAATTCCAGACTTTATGATTCAAGGAGGATGTCCTCAAGGAACAGGAACAGGAAGCCCAGGTTATAAATTTGATGACGAATTTCATCCAGATTTAAAACATGATGCTCCAGGTAAATTAGCAATGGCAAATTCTGGTCCTGCAACTAATGGAAGTCAGTTTTATATTACGCACATTCCTACTCCTTGGTTAGATGGAAAACATACTGTTTTCGGATCTGTTATTGAAGGGCAAGATATAGTGGACCTTGTAGCTCAAGGTGATGGAATGTCTGTAGAAATAATTAGAACAGGTGAAGCTGCCGAAAAATTTAATGCTGTTGAAGCATTTAGAACTTTTGAAGGTTCTAGAGAAAAACGTGAAGCAGAAGAGAAAGCGAAACAAAAAGAATTATTAGATTCTATAGCTACTGGATATGATGAAACTGCAAGCGGTTTACGCTACAAAGTTTTGCAAAAAGGAGATGGAAAACAAGCTACAAAAGGCGCAAAAGTTTCTGTGCATTATAAAGGTCAATTATTAGACGGAACTGTTTTTGATTCATCATATAAAAGAAAACAACCTATCGATTTTAATGTTGGAGTTGGACAAGTAATCTCTGGTTGGGATGAAGGAATTCAACTTCTACAAGTTGGTGATAAGGCGCGTTTTGTGATTCCATCAAACTTGGCTTATGGCGAAAGAGGTGCTGGTGGGGTAATTCCACCAAATGCAACACTTATTTTTGATGTAGAATTAATGAATGTAAAATAAATTTATAACCATTTGTGACGTCCTAAAATAGAGTTACAAAGTTAATAATTTAAAGGTAGTGATTTTTTATCACCGCCTTTTTCTTTGTTATATGATTTTCTTATGATAGTTTTTTTTTTATTAATTATCAAAAAACCACATTTAAAAACCTAAAATGAATAAAATTTATTTTTGTAAATTTAACATGGCTAGTTATTGTGAAAAATAAATATTTCTGAACTTGATAATAAGTCAATTGAATTTTAAATTCTTATAATATAAAAACTAATGATTTCAAAACCGACTGACCAAACACCAAAAATTTTTTATTTTTTTATTTCATTTTTACTCCTTAGCTCTTCACTATTTTCGCAGGGTTTTGAAGGTTATTATAGGTTTCCTGATGTGCATAATAATACAATCGTTTTTTCGGCTGAAGGCGATATTTGGACTGTACCTCTCTCTGGAGGCTTAGCAAGTAGATTAACAACACACCTAGAAGAAGAAACGTTTCCTTCAATTTCTCCTGATGGAAAAACCATTTTATTTTCTGCAAGTTATGAAGGTCCAACAGAAATTTATACCATTCCAATAAACGGAGGTGTAACGACTCGTTGGACATATGAAAGAGAGGCTTCAGTCGCAAATACATGGACACCAAATGGTAATATTGTTTACTCAACTTGGGCTTATAACAAAAAACCAGACAATCAATTGGTGAAAATTGACACACAATTAAAAACAAAAAGCTTTATTCCTTTAGATCAAGCAAGCGAAGCTAGTTTTAATAAAAATGGAAAAACTATTTATTTTGTGAGACCTGCAGATCATGGAAATGTAACGAAACGATATAAAGGAGGGACAGCTAGGCAAATTTGGAAATTTACTGAAGGAGATGAAGAAGCTATAAAATTAACAACAGATCACTTAGGAGAAAGTCATCATCCAATGTGGTATAATGATAAAGTTTATTTTATTTCAGATAGAGATGGAATCATGAATATTTGGTCAATGAACGACGATGGGAGTGACTTAATACAACACACTAAACATAACATATTTGATGTAAGATATGCAAATGTTTCTAATGGAAATTTAGTTTATCAACTAGGCGCAGATTTATGGAAATATAATATCGAATCAAAATCTTCGAGTAAAATTGATATCAAATTAGTTTCTGATCATGAACAACTTATGGAAAATTGGGATGAAAATCCATCAAAATATATTACTAATATAAATGTTAATAAAGACGGTTCTAAAATTGTAATTACAGCTAGAGGAAAAGTTTTTGTGGCTCCTGTTAAATCTGGTAGAATTGTTTCTTTTTCAGATAACTCAAATGTGAGATATAGAGATGCTACATTCTCTGCTGATGGAGAAAAAATTATTACACTTTCTGATGAAAGTGGTGAATTTGAATTTATAAGCCTGCCAGCAAATGGTATTGGAAATTCTAAATCAATCACAAAAAATGGTGAAATTTTAAGATATGAAGGTGTTCCTTCTCCTGATGGAAAATGGATAACATACAGTGATTTAAACCAAGAGATGCATATTTTGAATATTGAAACTGGTAAAAGTTCTAAAATTTCCACTAATAATGAAGGTATTAATGGATACACCTGGTCTCCAGATAGTAAATGGATTTCTTTTGTACAAGCTGCAGAAAATACAATGTTACAAATTAAAATCTATAATGTTGATAGCAAGAAAAGTTTTGACTTAACAACAGACAGAGCAAATAGCATGAGTCCTAGCTGGAGTCCAGATGGTAAATTCCTTTATTTTATTTCTGATAGAAGTTTCACCACAATCGTTGGAAGTCCTTGGGGAACAAGACAACCTGAACCTTATTTTGATGCCAGTGAAAAAATATATCATGTGGCTTTACAAAAAGGAACAAGATCTCCATTTAGACCAAATGACGAGTTGTATAAGAAAGAAGAATGTAAAGATTGTGACACCAAAGAAATAACTGTTTTAATTGATGAAGAAGGAATTCAACAAAGAATAGAAGCTGTTCCCATAAAACCTGGAAATTATAGAAATTTAGCTGTAAATAAAAGTGCTCTTTATGTGCTTAGTTCAGATACTGGTTTAAATTCAAAAACTCATTTAGCAGTAATTAAAATCACAAATGAAGATATTGATATCAAACCAATCCTTAATGATATTAAAGGGTATCAATTAACAGCTGATGGTAAGAAAATTTTTATTAGTAAAGAAACTAGTTTTTATATAACAGAAGCTGGCACAGATAAAATTACAGTTAACAATAAAAATAGCATCAATTTAAGTGGATGGAAATTTCCAATAACCCCAAAAGAAGATTGGAAACAAATTTTTACAGATGCTTGGAGAATGGAACGCGATTATTTTTATGATAAGAACATGCATGGTGTAGATTGGGATGCAATGTATACCAGGTATTTTCCATTAGTTAACAGAGTTACAACCAGAAACGAACTTTCTGATTTAATTGGAAGATTTGTTGGAGAATTATCTGCATTACATACAAGTGTTAGGGGTGGGGATCAAAGAAGTGATTCAAAAAACATTCTAGTTGCAAACTTAGGTGCTGTTTTACTGCGTGATGAAGCAAAAACAGGATTTGTAATAGACTATATTTATAAAGTTGACCCAGATTATCCAGATGAAAAATCACCTTTAGATGACCCATATTTAGACGTTAAAAAAGGAGATGTTATTACTCATGTAAATGGAAAAGATGTATTATCTGCTATAGATATTGGCGAATTAATTAGAAATCAAGTTGGAAAACAGGTTAGGTTAAGCATTAAAAGAGATAAAGTTTCTAAAGATATAATTGTAACTCCTATTGGAAATTCTTTCAATCTAAGATATAGAGACTGGGAGTATGGAAATAGAAAATATGTAGAAAAAAAATCAAAAAATTCTATGGGCTATTTGCACCTAAGAGCTATGGGCTCTAATGATATCAATCAATTTTATAGAGAATTTTACCCGATTTTTAACAGACAAGGATTAATAATTGATGTTCGCTACAATTGGGGTGGAAACATAGATAGTTTTATTTTAGAAAAATTACTACGAAAAGCTTGGATGTATTGGAAAGGAAGATCTGGTAAACAATATTGGAATATGCCTTATGCATTTAGAGGTCATATTGTAATTCTTGTGAACGAAAACACCTATTCTGATGGAGAAGCTTTTGCAGATGGATTTAAAGAACTTGGTTTAGGTGTATCTATAGGAACAAGAACTTGGGGAGGAGAAATTTGGTTAACTAGTGAAAATAGTTTAAGTGATAATGGCCTTGCAAGAGCACCAATGTTTGGTGTTTATGGCGATGGAAAATGGAGAATTGAAGGTCATGGTTTTGAACCAGACATTGTTATTGATAATTTACCTCATCAAACTTTTAATGGTATAGACGCACAACTCGATAAAGCAATTGAATTATTAACAAAATTGATTGAAGAAGATCCTAGAACTGTACCTCCTGTTCCTAAATATCCTAACAAGTCATTCAAAAATAATAAAAAATAAATTTTAAAAATATTTTTAATCCTCATAATCTTAAAAAATTATGAGGATTTTCGATTTTAAAAATAGATGATTCTACTTTTCTATTATCTAAAGAAAAAAAATTAACTTCGCCTTCTATTTAATTTTATAGAAAGTAAAAAATCAACAAAAAATGGAAAGTAAATTTAATATTGCTGTACTTATAGATGGAGATAATGCCCAACCTAAATTAATAAAAGAAATTTTAGAGGAAGTTTCTAAATATGGAAAAGCAACCATTAGAAGAATTTATGGCGATTGGACGTCTCAACAAATGAATAGTTGGAAAGCAATTATAAATCAACATTCTATAAGTCCTATTCAAAAATTTGCATATACAACTGGAAAAAATTCGACAGATAGCTCTATGATTATTGATGCCATGGATATTTTACACGGTAAAAACATTGAAGGATTTTCTATTGTTTCTAGTGACAGCGACTATACAGGTTTAGCAAAAAGAATAAGGGAAGAAGGTCTTTTTGTAATGGGAATTGGAGAGAAGAAAACACCAGAAGCTTTCGTGAAATCTTGTGAAGTTTTTACGTTTACAGAAAATTTAAAAAATGAAGAAGCAGAAGTAGAAATAGAAGAGACAAAATCTAAAACAAAAAAAACTGCCAAATTAGTAAAAGCAACTCCTGAGAAAACTTGGCTTACAAAAGAAGATTGGAAAACAATTAACAAAGCTTTTGATATTTCTACAAATGAAGATGATATTGCCTACATCTCTGCATTAGGTTTAAACATTAGAAAAATAGACCCAAGTTTTGATCCTAGAACTTATGGATATAAAACATTAACAAAGTTGTTTCAAAATATTGACAAATTTGAGGTCATGAAAAAAGAGATTGGTGGTTCTAATCAACCTTTATTAAAGATTAAGAATCCTTAAAATAAAGTTTATTATCTCATAAATTAGTTAGTTGAAAAACTTCTTATACCTATTGAATTCTTTTGATTTCTGTTTAAAATAAGACAAAAAATGCAATGGTATGTGAGTAAATATAAAATAGCTCTCTAAAATTCGAGAGCTATTTTTTTACGTCCATATAAACTTAAAATCTAAATCTTATATATTTTCGGCAATCCAATCTCCAACTTCTTTGGTTCCATAACTTTTTCCTCCATCAGCTAAATCTTCAGTAACTATACCTTTGTTTAAAGCCTCATTTACAGCATCTCTAATGGCTTTTCCTTCTTCAAGTAAACCAAAATTTTCGAACATCATTGCTGCTGATAAAATAGTAGCCATAGGGTTTGCAATATTCAAACCTGTTGCTTGTGGATAAGAACCATGAATTGGCTCAAACAAACCAATTTTAGCTCCTAAAGACGCACTTGGCATTAAACCCATAGAACCAGAAATTACAGAAGCTTCATCTGTTAAAATATCTCCGAATAAATTTTCTGTAATTAATACATCATAACTATTTGGCCATTGTACTAAACGCATTGCAACTGCATCTACAAACTCATAAGAAACTGTAACTTCTGGATAGTCTTTTTCCATTGCTTGCACAGTTTCTCTCCATAAACGTGATGTTTCTAAAACGTTGGCTTTATCTACACAACACAATTTTTTAGAACGTGTCATTGCCAATTCGAAACCTTTTTTTGCTAACCTTATTACCTCAGCTCTTGTATAAACACAATTATCGAAAGCAGTTTCTCCATCATCTCTTCTACCCTTTTCACCAAAGTAAATTCCACCTGTTAATTCACGTAAAAAAACCAAATCAGTTCCTTCTATTCGTTCTCTTTTTAAAGGGGATTTATCTAATAAAGAAGGAAATGTAAATGTTGGTCTAACATTCGCAAACAAACCTAATTTTTTACGCATTTTTAACAATCCTTGTTCTGGACGAACTTTTGCAGAGGGATCATTATCAAACCTTGGATGCCCGATTGCACCAAATAAAACTGCATCAGAACTTACACAAATTTCATGGGTTTCATCAGGATAAGGTTCTCCAACAGCATCAATGGCTGCTGCACCAGTTAAAGCTGGTCTCCAAGTAATTTCGTGATTAAACTTTTTTGCAATTGCATCAGATACTTTTACTGCTTGATCTATAACTTCTGGTCCAATTCCATCTCCAGCTAATAAGGCTATTTTTAGTTTCATTTTGTTGTTTGTTTATAAAGTTTAAAGTTTATAAAGTTTTAAAGTTGTTGTTTTCATGTTCTAACTAGAACTTTTTGAACTTTCAACTTTCTAACTTTTAAACTAAATAATATTCAGCATTTTTTCGGTTGCTTTGATTGCAGATACTGTTTGATCTGAATCTAAACCATGCGTAATAAATTCTTTTTTATCTTGTTTCCAAGTAATAATTGTTTCGCATAAAGCATCAGAATTACTTCCTGGAGGAATTCTTACAGCGTAATCTATCAACTTTGGTAGTTCCTTTTTACTGTGCGTTTTGTATAACTTTTTTAATGCATTCATAAAAGCATCAAATTGTCCATCTCCTTGCGCATGTGCTTCGTATAATACACCTTCGACTCTTAACTGCAATGTAGTTGAGGGCTTTAAACCTCTAGCATGTCCTAAAACATAATTTTCTACAACAATCCTTTTTTCTATGGTATCAGAATCTAGTACATCAGAAATAATATATGGCAAATCTTCTTGAGAAACTACTTCTTTTTTATCTCCTAATTCAATTATTCTTTGTGTAACTTTTTTTAATTCCTCATCATTTAAACTGATACCCAAATCTTGTAAATTCTTCTGAATATTTGCTTTTCCAGATGTTTTACCTAATGCATATTTGCGTTTTCTACCAAAACGTTCTGGCATTAAATCGTTAAAATAAAGATTGTTTTTGTTATCTCCATCAGCATGAATTCCTGCAGTTTGCGTAAAAACATTGGCGCCAACAACTGGCTTATTTACAGGAATTCGAAAACCTGAAAACGTTTCTACTAGCTTACTAACTTTGTGCAATGCTTTTTCGTTTGCAGTGATTTTTACATCCGTTAAAAAATCATTAATTACAGCAATTACACTGGCCATTGGTGCATTTCCTGCACGTTCACCCATTCCATTTATAGTTAAATGCAAACCGTTTGCGCCAGCTTTTACAGCTTGCATAACGTTTGCAACACCTAAATCATAATCATTATGACCATGAAAATCGATATGAGAATTTGGATATTTTTTACGAACTTCATGTATAAAGATAAACGTTTCTTCAGGCGTTAAAATCCCTAAAGTATCTGGCAATAAAATACGCTCTATTTTTTGAGTTGATAAAAAATCTAAATATTCAAAAACATAGTCTTTCGAATTTCGCATTCCATTAGACCAATCTTCTAAATAGACATTTGTTTTTATATTGTTTTTAGCGGCTAAATCAATGGTGCTTTTAATATCAGAAAAATGCTCTTTTGGCGTTTTTTTAAGCTGATGTGTTAGATGATTTAGAGAACCTTTGGTTAATAAGTTCTGAACTTTTGCTCCAGATTCTAGCATCCATTCTATAGATTTTCCATCATCAACAAAAGTTAAAACCTCAATATTTTGTATTTGATTATTTTGAGATGCCCAAGAAGTTATTTTTTGAACAGCTTCCAACTCTCCTTCTGAAACTCTTGCAGATGCAATTTCTAAACGATCTACTTTTAATTCTTCTAAAAGTAATTTAGCTATGGTTAATTTCTCGGAAACTGAAAACGATACTCCAGAGGTTTGTTCTCCATCTCGTAAAGTGGTATCCATTATTTCAATCTTTCTATTTGCCATTTATCAATTTTAAATAGAATTCTTAAAAAGGTCTTGTTTCAGCAAAAGCAGAAATTTCGTTTTCGATATTTTTTAAATAATCAATATCATCAAAACCATTTAACATATTGTCTTTTTTGTACGCATTGATTTCAAAAGATTCAGATTCTCCTGTTGCCAATAGCGTAACTGTTTGATTTGGTAAATCGACTTTAATTTCTGTTTTTGGATCTGCCATAATTGCTGCAAATAATGTATCTGAAAATTCTGGAGAAACTTCTACAGGTAAAACTCCGATATTTAAACAGTTTCCTTTAAAAATATCTGCAAATGCTGATGAAATTACACAACGTAAACCAAAATCGTATACAGACCAAGCTGCATGCTCTCTAGAGGATCCAGAGCCAAAATTTCTTCCTCCAACCAAAATTTTAGAGCCTGCATAGATTTCTTTGTTTAAAGGAAAATCTGCTTTTGGGGTTCCATCTTGATTGTATCTCCAATCACGAAAAAAGTTGATATCAAAATCTTTACGCTCGGTTGCTTTTAAAAAACGAGCTGGAATTATTTGATCTGTATCTACATTTTCGGTTGGTAATGGATATGCTGTACTTGTTAATACATTAAATTTATCGTAAGCCATTGTTTTGTTGTTTGTAAAGTTTTAAAGTTTCAAAGTTTCAAAGTTCTCACTTTTGAGAACATTCTAACATTTTACTTTCCAACTTTTGTACTTTTATACTCTATAACTTTTATACTAATAATGTTCTTGGGTCAGTTACTACTCCTTCTACTGCAGATGCTGCAGCCACTAAAGGACTTGCTAATAAAGTTCTAGAACCAGGTCCTTGACGCCCTTCAAAGTTTCTGTTTGATGTAGAAACCGACAATTTTCCTGATGGAATTTTATCATCATTCATAGCCAAACATGCAGAACATCCTGGTTCTCTTAACTCGAAACCTGAATCTGTAATTATTTTATCTAAACCTTCTGCTTTAATTTGATCTACCACTTTATGAGAACCTGGCACTAACCAAGCTGTTACATTGTCTGCTTTTTTACGTCCTTCTACAATAGAACAAAAAGCTCTAAAATCTTCAATTCTCCCATTTGTACAAGATCCAAGGAATACAAAATCAATTGGTTTTCCTATCATAGAATCGCCCTCACTAAAAGACATATAGCCTAAAGATTTTTTGTAGGTTTCTGCACCACCTCCAGCATTTGCTGCAGTTGGAATGGTTTTTGTTACACCCATTCCCATTCCTGGGTTTGTACCATAAGTAATCATTGGTTCAATATTTGATGCTTCATAATTAAATTCAATATCGAACTTGGCATCTTTATCTGTATGTAACGTTTCCCAATATTTCATGGCTTTATCCCAATCTGCTCCTTTTGGAGTTTGAGAGCGACCTTTTATATATTCGAAAGTTTTTGAATCTGGAGCAATCATTCCACCTCTTGCACCCATTTCTATAGATAAATTACAAACTGTCATTCTACCTTCCATAGACATATCTTGAAAAACATCTCCTGCATATTCAACAAAATATCCTGTAGCACCTGAAGTAGTTTGTTTAGAAATAATGTATAAAGCAACATCTTTAGGCGTTACTCCCAACCCTAATTTACCATTTACATTAATACGCATTTTTTTAGGTTTTGGTTGCATAATGCATTGTGTAGACAACACCATTTCTACTTCAGATGTTCCTATACCAAAGGCAATTGCGCCAAAAGCGCCATGAGTTGATGTATGAGAATCTCCGCAAACAATAGTTGCTCCAGGTAATGTTATTCCGTTTTCTGGACCTACAACATGCACAATTCCGTTATTTTCGTCACCTAAACCCCAATGAGAAATTCCGTATTTTGCAGAATTTCTTTCTAAAGCATCTAACTGGTTTGCAGACAAAGCATCTTCTACGGGTAAATGTTGATTTATTGTAGGTGTATTATGATCTGCAGTAGCAAAAGTACGTTCTGGATAAACAACACTATTACCTCTTGTTTCTATGCCTAAAAAAGCAACAGGACTAGTAACCTCGTGAATAAAGTGACGATCTATAAAAAACACATCTGGTCCATCTTTTACACTACGCACTACATGCGAATCCCAAACTTTGTCAAATAATGTTTTTGCCATTTTTGTATTTTTTTCTTGGTTTTAATATCAGCTACCAAATGTAAGTTTATTATTAGAAATTTTGCTTTTAATTTGTGCTTTCTTATGATATTCAAAGTGTTTGAAATGATTTAAATATTTGATAATTAGACTTTTAAATTATTTGTAAATACGATGCCTACTTATTTTTGTGGGTTTCTATTTTTCTTTACTACTCTATTCATTTTTCTTTTGCATTGATGAATAACGAATCGAGTTCAGCAAAGGCTTCAACAAAATAGAGCCAAATATTCTGCAAAAACATAAGACATAAGTTTTGGCTTAAATCTTTCTTTTTTCAGTAAGCGTAAGTCGTAAAATAAATAGAAATAAAACGTAGTGGTTTAAATATTGATTCTAATAGAAACAGTATTTTAATTGGTTTATATAACTCAAATATTAAGAAGATTGAAGAGTAAATTAGTTTTAAAAAACTCAAAATAAATCTTAACTTATAATTTCAATTCAAACTCAAAATGTCAGGCTGAGCGTCTCAAAGACCTAACAACTTAGATATAAAATAACTTTATAAAACCCAAACTTACTTCTATTCACGTACCTTACAATCTTAAACCGAAACTATGTATGTAAATTTATTGTCTTGTACTGCGCAAAAACCAGATAAAAGAGCTATTGCCAAATGTATTGCAGAAATATCTGTGAATGTGAGTGAGTCTTTAGCATATGAATTTACAGAAATTCTTTTAGAAGGTGATGTTGTAGATTTTGAGATAAATGATAAAAATACAGGTTCTGCTTTAAGAGCTTTGCGAAAATTAGATATTGATTATGAGATTATTGAATAATACTAATTAAATTAGAATAGAAAAAAAACTTAACAAAGCAAGAGAAAATTTGGAAATAATTACTGCACAAATCAACTAATATTTTTAAAAACTAAATCTACAACTGCTTTAAAACAGCATCAATATTCACCTTGTGTGCTAAATCTGAACCTTCACTTAATGTTGCAGAAACACCACAAGCTACTCCCCAGCGTAAAATATTTTTTGGAGTTTCGTTTTTTATAATTCCGTAAATTAAGCCAGCTACCATACTATCTCCTGCTCCAATAGTACTTTTTACAGATATTACAGGTGCTTTCACATAGGTTATTCCTTTTTCGTGTGCCATAAATGCACCTTCTTTCCCTAAAGAAACAACTACATATTTTGCAATTTTATCAACAACCATTTTTAATGCAAATGCTTCTCTTTCTTTTTTTGTCAAACTTTCTTTGCCTGCTAAACGCGCTAATTCTTTTTGATTTGGCTTTATTAAAAACAGTTCATTTTTTAATACCTCATTAAAAACGGGTCCAGAAGTATCTACAATTACTTTTACGTTTTTTGCCTTTACATTTTGAATAATTTTAGTATAATAGTTTACGGGTAATCCTTTTGGCAAACTTCCACTAATTACCAAAATATCATTCTCTAAAACTTGTTCATTAATAAGTTTTTCTAAAGCTGCCATTTCGTTTTCAGAAAAAGCCGCTGTTGGCATTCCAAATCTGTATTGCAACTTGGTTTTATTATTAAAAACGGCAAAGTTTTCTCTTGTTAAAACAGCAATTGGTGTAGCAAAAACTTCTATATGGTCTTCTTGCAATAATTCTATTAAGTGCTCACCAGTTTTACCACCAAAAGGGAACAAACAATGACTTTCTATTTTTAATCGATTTAAAACTCTAGAAATATTAATGCCTCCACCTCCAGGATGATAGGTAATATCATGACATTCTAATTTATCAAAAGGTGTCATGTCTACAATTGTTGCACTTTTATCTAAAGCCGGATTTATGGTTAAGGTAACTACTTTCATTTTTTTCTTTTATTGATAAAGTAAATATAATTAATAAATAATTTTATGATTTTATTCAGAAAAATTTAATTTTATAAATAGATTATTTTACTTTTCTGATTTGCCCTCATTCTTCCAGAATTTAATAAATAACAAATTCCTTCATTTTTACTTCTGAAAAAAAATAATATTAAACTAAATAAGCAAAAAACCTCAATAAATCCAGAGGAAATATTGAGGTTTTTATTGCAAGAAAGTTAAACTTTAAAGTCTACTTAACAAATCTGCTTTTTTGTTTTCGAATTCTTGTTCGGTTAAAATACCTTTGTCTTTTAAACCTGCTATTTTTTCGATTTTTGTAAAAATATCTTCTTCGAAAGCACTTGTATTGTTGGTTGCCACTGGAATAGGTGCTTGTATAATTTGTTCAGGTTGATTTTGAAGAACAGATTGAATTTTAGTATTATTTACCGGATTTTGTTTGTTATTACCTCCAGAGATAATTGGTAATTGATTTAAATCCACATTACCATACTGACTTGTAAATGATACAGAATAAGTCCCACTTTGTTGTTGTCCTGTTCCTCCTATTTGATGATCTAAAGTATCAAAAATAGTTACTTTTCCGTTTTCTTGAATTGCTAATCGATGTATGTTCGAAAAAATAGCATAACTGGTATTATTTTGACTACCTGTAGAGTTTGGAAAACCTAAATCTCCCCACCAATTCCCAGCATTTCCAGACATAAAACCATTTTGATTTTGCACTTTTGGTAATGGCTTATATTGAATTCCTCCTTGATTTATTAAATTAGAAAGTTCCATGCACAAGTTATCTACAGTTGCTTTTAATCCGTTGTTAAACATATCTCCAACCATGGTCATTCCACCTAACATCCATTGACCTCCACCACCTAATTCTGAAATATTAAACTGAGCCATTGTTCCTCCACTTCTCATTAATCCCTGCGTTAAATCTGTAACTGCGTTTGCACTAATTCCATATCTATTTGCTACATTTATCATGTTTTGAAAACTAGCATCTGTGAATATAGTATTCATATTTTATTACTTATATATTGTTTTAAAAATCTTCAGGTGAAAATTTTACAACAAAGGTAGCGTTAAGTATTACCAATATGCTTGTTTTATCAAGATGTTTAGCTATTGTGCTTTTTATATTTTAATTTCATAGAATTTTCAAGATTTTCAATAACTCTGTTTTTCCTTGATTTGTAGCACCTCACTCATAAAATATCTTAACATGGAAAAATAAGGTATGTATTTCATTCAAATAATAATCCATTTTTTTACACAGTTAAATCTATTTTTATGTATACTTTTCATTTATTTTGGTAACAATGATTGCAAAAATTAGAAATTGATTCCCGAAAAATGTAACAAATACCTTAGTTTGGTCGTCTAAAATAGTGAATCATTTTAGCAGCTAACCATGAAAAAAATTCTCTTTCCTTTCTTATTAATTCTATTGTTATCTAATTGTACTTCTCAAAAAAACTCTGAAGATTTTATAAATACAACTTCTGGACGTTATTTATTTAACGCAAATGAAGTTTTAGAAATTTATTTTGAAAATGCAGAAATGCACGCAAAATGGCGTGGAAATAATGATATAGAATTATTAAAAGTAGATGATAATTCTTTTTATATGAAAGAGCTAAATGAGAAAATGATTTTTGTAAGTAACCCAAAAATGCATATAGAATTAGCTCCAAAAACAGAACATGATGGAGTTTTATATCACTTTGAAAAAATGAAAAAAGGTGAGAAAACACCAGATGAATATTTTAAAGCACAAGAATATGATAAGGCTTTAGTAGCTTTTAAAGACATTCAAGAAAAAGATTCTTTAAACCCAAATATTAGAGAACGTGACATCAATAGAATTGGTTACAATTATATTAGAAATAACGAATACGATTTGGCTATCGAAATCTTTAAAATTAATATTGCTCTTTACCCAAAAAGTTCAAATGTGTACGATAGTATGGCTGAAGCTTACTTATCTAAAAAAGACACCTTAAATGCCATCGAATATTACCAACAAGCTTTGGCTATTAATCCTGAAAAATCGAATGCAAAAAAGGCATATTTAAAATTAACAGCTAAATAATTATGACTCTCGAAGAATTACAATATCCAATAGGAAAAGCACATATACCAGCAAATATCTCAAAAAAGAATATTGAAAATTGGATATCTGATATTGAACGGTTTCCTCATGAATTAGAATATTTAGTTAGAGAACTCTCAGATAATCAATTAGACACTCCTTACAGAGAAAATGGTTGGACAATAAGACAAGTAATACATCATTGTTATGACAGTCATCATAATTCTTACACCCGCTTTAAATGGGCTTTAACTGAAAATAACCCTGTCATAAAAGTGTACTATGAAGAACTTTGGGCTGATTTAGATGATTCTAAAAATGGTCCAATTTTATTAACTATTGATGCTTTAAAAGGCTTGCATGCAAAATGGGTATATTTCTTAAGAGGTTTATCTGACAAAGATTTAGAGAAAACATTTATTCATCCTTCAGGAAATGAAGCTATAAGTTTAAAGAAAAATATTGGGATTTATGGTTGGCATTGTCAGCATCATTATGCACATATAGCCCAATTAATGATCCGAAAAGGATGGAAATAACTGAGGCGCTCTGATTTGTATTTTTACTAAAAAATATAGTATCTTTAAATTTCAAATTTACGAGATAATGAAAACCGCCCAAGAATATTTTGATGAATATGCTGTAAGTCATCAAAATGAAACCAATAAAGCCATTCACTACATTTGTGTTCCTTTGATATTTTTTAGTGTGATTGGTTTGTTAATGAGTATTCCAACAACTTTTTTAGAAAATACTTTTGGTTTGTATAACCCATTATTAGAAAACTGGGCTGTAATGGTTACACTGTTTATTTCCATATTTTATCTAAGATTAGGTTTCTGGTTTTTTATAGAAATGCTATTTGTAATCCTATTATGCATTATTGGTAATTTTTGGATTAGCAATAACGCAAATTTATTTTATGTTTCTATAACCATTTTTGTTTTGGCTTGGATTGGTCAGTTTTATGGTCATAAAGTTGAAGGTGCAAAACCATCATTTTTAAAGGATTTAGAATTTTTACTAATTGGGCCACTTTGGGTGATTCAGAAGTTAGGACAGAAGAAATAATATGAAATCAGAAATAACTTTCGAAGATTTTTTAAAAGTTGATATAAGAATTGGAACTATTATAGAAGTAAATGATTTTCCAAAAGCCAGAAAACCTGCCTATCAACTTACCATAGATTTTGGTGCTTTAGGCACTAAAAAATCGAGTGCACAAATAACAGATTTATATACCAAAGAAGAACTTTTAAAGAAACAAGTTTCTGCAATTATCAACTTTAAACCGAGACAAATTGCAAATTTTATAAGTGAAGTTTTGGTTTTAGGAGTTTATAATACAGATGGAAATGTGGTTTTATTAAAAGCTTCTAAAACTGTAAAAAATGGTGAACAGGTTAGTTAGTTTTTAGTTTTTAGGTTTTAGGTTTTAGAAAAAATGAAAACTTTTTTAACATGGAACCTTTGAAACGTTAAACTACCTTCTAGGATTATTCAAAATCACCAAAGCTCCAATAACCCCAGGAATCCAGCCACAAAGGGTTAGTAAAAAAATAATAAAGAAAGAACCACAACCTTTATCGATCACAGAAAGTGGAGGAAAAATGATTGCGAATAAAACTCTAAAGATGCTCATTTATAAACGTAGTTGGTTATATCCATAAGACGTTTTATTCTTAGTTTTGTTACAAAGTTGGGTATTTACTAAGTTTAAATCTTCGTTTCTAAAACTTCTCGATACAATTTTCTCCTAAAGTCGAAAATCACTCGAAGTGACAATCCTTAATTAACCACTTTGAATCTTTGAAACTTTGAAACTTTGAAACTTAAAAACTACATCTTATCTCCAAAGAAAATGGTATTCATTAACAACTTATTTGTACCAAACCAAAAAGCTCTAAAGTTTGTGTTATCTGTAAAAACAACCACTCTACCTTTACCAAACCTTTGTACTTTAAATGGCACAGTATTAGGAATCACTTTGGCATTTTCTTTAGATATATAACCACTTAACAATGGATTTGAAGTATATTGAATTGGATTGTTATAACTACGATTATCTGCTTTAATGAACATCGTAGAATTCCTAAACAAGGCTATTTTATCATTTTTATAACCAAAATTTATAGGATGAGATCTATCTACTTTTGCTTCGAAAATGGCACCTCCAATAACTTGTGCTCCAGATTGTAAAGACCTATCTTCAAAAGAAACATTTAGAATAGAATCTTTTTTTGTGCTCTCAAAATCTAACGTAATCATTTTATTACTTGTCAACCATCTTGCTGTATTTTGGTAACCCACTATAACACCTCCATTTTGTGTCCAAGTTTTTAGTTTTTCAATCGCAGATTTTTCTAAACTACTGCTTGGAATTACAATGTGTGTATATTTATCAATATCTATTCTATTAAAATCGCGCGTATCTAAACGTGTTAAATGCATATCAAAACGTTGGTCGAACAAATGCCAAATTTCTCCAGAATCGTTTCCAGAAATTCCATCTCCTACTAACATAGCTACTTTTGGTTTTGTAATTGCTTCGAAATTACCAGAACCTAAATCTATACCTTCATTTAAACCTGTTGTAACTCCTACAATTTTTAAATGACTTTCAGTTGCTACATCCCTTAAAAACTCATACAATTCAGCAGCATTCAATTCTTGATTTTGTACAGGTATAAAAACAGTTCCATAATCATAAGAATTTCCAGCATTTTTAAAGTTCTTCATAGAAACTTTTGCTCTAATTCCTTTTTGTAAAATGGTGTTTAAAGCGTTTGGTGAGTAATATTCATTCCAAGGTATTAAGTATCCATAATCACTTTTAAAGGATACACTTCCTGCATTCATTTTTAAATCTGTAATTTCATTTCCAGCCTTAGAAAGTGAAATGTTTTCAGCATAATCAACACCAAAAGCATGGTTAAAAGTCCAAGCTGAAATATCATAAAATAAACTGTCTTTAAATGTTTTACGAACATCGAACATGGCTTTTACCAAACGTTGATTTTTCTGATTCATGGGTACAACATAACTATACCCTTTTTTAAAGGTTTTACCATTTTCTGTAAAATCATCTTTAATTTCATGGATTTTAATTTTATGCTTTTGCATCACTTCTGCCAAATGAAAACTTTTTGCAGCGTCTTTCTCATCACCAAAAACGATGGCTTTACTAGTTCCAGTATTTCTAGATTCTTGATAAAAATCTTGCTGATATTGTAAGATTTTTACCCTCATATTTTTGGCAGCTTCTAACGTAGATAATGCTGTAGTAAACTGATTTCTAATGGTAAAAGGGAATGTTAGAATTCCGTTTTCGGTTTCTTGCGCATGCCCTCTAGAACTTGCTTGCTCAAACAAAATTCCTATACTTCCATTAATGTCTGGAAATGTAGAACCTTTGCCATAATAAAAATCATCAAAACTTTCTTCTGAATAATATAAAGAACCTATTTTATCCAAAGCTTTTGCATGATAGGTTGCAATTTCTTTAGTTAAATCTTGATTCAATTGTGGCGTTAACGGATTTGTTCTACTTGGAATTCCTGGTTGAAAAAAGAAGCTAGAATTGCTTCCCATTTCATGATGATCTGTTAAAATATTTGGCAACCATTTATGGAAACTCTCTATTCTTGCACTACTTTCTGGTAATTGAACAGGCAACCAATCTCTGTTCATATCAAACTGATAATGGTTCGTTCTTCCTCTTGGCCAAATTTCAGAATATTCTCTATCATTTGGATCTGGGTTTATATTTTTGCTTCTATTGGTATTTGCCCAATAAGCAAAACGTTGCAAACCATCAGGATTAAAAGATGGATCGAAAAGTATCACAGTATTATTTAATAAATCATCAATATTATCAGCTGCAGCCAAGTAATAAGCAACTGCTAATGCTGCATTCGAGCCACTTGGCTCATTGCCATGAATGGAAAATCCTTGGTAAACAACAATCGGATTTTTAGAAACATCAACTGAATTATTATTGGTAGCATCAATATGTTTTTTTCTAATACTTTCTAAATTTTTATGGTTTTCTGGTGATGTTATCGTTAATAATAATAAAGGTCTATCTTCATAGGTTTTACCTCTATTTTCTATAGATATTCTATCTGAAGAGGCTGCCAAAACTTTCATGTATTCCACTAATTTGTCATGTGTAATATGCCACTCACCTACTTCATGACCAATTACAGACTCTGGAGTTGGTATATTTTGATTATAAGTTGTGTTTTTTGGCAGATAATAAGATAAATCTACTTTTTGTGCAGATAGAGAATTCGAAATCAGTAAAAATAGGACAAGTATTTTTTTCATTTAATAAAAGTTTAATTTGCTTGTCAAATATAAGAATTCATAAAGTGTCTATTTAAAAATTTAACATTCGAATTATTCAGATCAAAAGAATCAAATTCATTTTTATGAAAAACGATAAACTTTTTATAAAAAAACACTAATTACAATTTTATTATTATATTTGGTTAACCAATTTGGTTGACCAATATTAATGCGCTAAACATTATTATAAAATGAAACTAAAACATAACCAAATTTTATCTGAAAAAAATTTCATTAAAACCTCCATTTTGGTTTTGTTTTTATTGGTAAGTTGTAAGATATTTTCTCAAACAACCCATAATATAACAAATCCAGAAGCATTATCGGGTTTAACATTAGCTCCTGGTGATACTGTTATTTTACAAGATGGTACATATACATCTACTGCAAGAATTAAATTTCCTGCTGGTGCGTCTGGAACAGCTGCAATGCCAATTACTTTTCGACCTCAAACGCCTGGAGGAGTTAAATTTATAGGTGGTTTAAAAATGAGTATTGGAGGAGATTTTCTTATTGTAGATGGTTTTCATTGGAAAGGTGGTTTTGGTGCTAGCAATTTTATCGAATTTAGAGATAGTTCAACCTATGCTAATTTTAGTAAAATTCAAAATTGTGCTATTGATGGTTTGCAAGTAGATCCAGATGATTTACAAGCTGGCACAAGCGTAAAACATAGATGGATTGTATTATATGGCACAAATAATACTGTAATAAATTGTTCTTTTATGAATAAACCAAGTGCTGGAGCATTAATTTTGGTGGAATTAGAATACAACGCATCTCCAGACGATGGCACAACAAACACACGTTGTGCGCAAGTAAACCATACAATTAGCAATAATTATTTCTACAAATATGCTAAAATTGATGCATCTTTAACAAATGCTGGAGATAGTGAAACAATTCGAGTTGGTACCAGTGAATTTCAAAATGTAGATAGCAATACTGCAGTTAGCAATAATTATTTTGTTGAAGCTGATGGTGAAAATGAAATTATTACTAATAAAAGTAAAAACAACAAATACATCAACAATACTTTTAGAAGATCTAGAGGTTCTTTAGTGCTTCGTCATGGATCTAATGCCACAGTTGAAGGCAATTATTTCTTGGGAGAAAATGTAGAAGGAACTGGAGGAATCAGAATTACAGATAGCAATCATACAATTACAAATAATTACATTCAAGATTGTGTAAATATTGCAGATCAAGCAAAATGGAATAATGGTATCACGTTTATTGGTGGTGGAGATAATGCTGATGTAAATTGTAATTCTACAAGTGTTTCAAACGGATATCAAAAATCATTAAATATTAATCTTTCGAACAATACCATTATCAATACAAACGCTCCTTTGTTTTATAACACAGACAAAGGATCAACTAAGGTTACTGGAGCAGTTACGAATAACTTAATTTATTTTGATGCTACTAACCAAAATTTAACGGATGTTATTTCTGGTGATACTCCTAATTCTTACACCAATTTAGGTACTTCTTTAACTTATACAGGCAATGTTTTTAAAGGAACTAATTTAGGAGTAACAAATGCAGGTTTTTCTGAAGATAATGCAATTACAGTTACACCAGATGGTGAAATTTTTACAATTACTGGTGTAACCAACAAAGGTGCTAATTTGGGAGCTTACAAACCAGCAACTGACAATATGGTTGGTAATGGAATTGGCGCTTGCTTTTTAAACAATGTAGGTGCAAACATTACACCTACAAATTGCTCAATTATAATAGGTGAAACTTTAAATGTGAGCAGTTTACCTACAATTTCTGCAAGTGCTAATATTTACCAAGTAACTGTAAATGCAAACGTAAGTTGGACAGCAGTTGTGAATGATGCTTGGATTTCTATGGATATCAATTCAGGAAATGGTGATGCAACAATTTCAGTTACTGTTGATAAAAATGAATCAACTTCTGGCAGAACTGGTTCTATAACTTTTTCTCAGGTTCCTGGTGGAGATGATATCGTTAAAACCTTAACAATATCGCAAGAGGGATTAAATGCAACAGATTTATACAGCCTTATAAATACAGGTATATCAGGTGATAAAGTTGTAGTTCAATCGTACTCAAAACAAGAAGATGATGCTGGAAAAACAAACTTTGCAACAAATACATTAGACAAAGATTTTAATACTCAGTGGACTGCAGATGATGGATCCATTGTTTCTGGTGATTATAAAGGTGATGGAGAATTTATCATTTTTGATTTAGGTGAAGAGTATAAATTAGATTTAATCCAAATCGCTACAGATGATAAAGCAGACCCATATGGAATACAAATTTGGGTTTCTACAACTGGAACAAATCCATCAGATTTTACCAAAGCATTACCTACAACTGGAGATTTGCTAATTACAACAACCACAGGAACAAGAACGGCTTTTGATCAATATGCAATAACCTCAAACGCACGTTATGTAAAGTTAATTTCTTTTGGACGTTTTAATGCAGCTGGAAACAGTAGAAAAAGCGTGTGGACAAATATTACTGAAGTAGAATTTTATGGAGAATCTATAGCATCCTTGTCTACAGATAATTTCGATGTTAAAAATATCTCTATTTACCCAGTTCCTGCAAAAGATTTTTTAAATATTAAATCTAAAATTTCTATCAATCTTTTAAGTGTTTACAGTTTAGATGGTAGATTAATTATCAATCAAAATATTAAAGATTCTAAAAAAGAAATTAAACTAGATATAAGCAAACTTTCAAAAGGTGCTTATTTTATTAAACTACAAAATGAAAGTGGTTTAAATCAATCTAAACTCATTATTATTTCAAATTAATACTCTCAGGATTTTAAATAAAAGAATTCTAAAGAAGCTAGTAATAATTATTACTAGCTTCTTTTTTAGATATTTAGTTTCAATTCAGAACTTAATAAAACCTAAATATTGAATAAATTCAAACTTAAATTATCAAATCAATAAAAAAAATCGAAACGTTTTCTAATTTTACTGAAATACTAATATTATTCGGATATTTGTAAATAAGATATTTTATATTTTTTTGATGATTCCAAATACAGTTTTAGAAACCTTACACAACTCGCTTTCTGGTGATGTTTTATTCGATAACTTACACAAAACCCTGTATGCAACAGACGCATCAGTTTATAGAAAAATTCCATTAGCAGTTGCTTTTCCTAAGGATGAAAATGATATTAAAACTTTAATTGCATTTGCAACCAAAAATAACATCACTTTAATACCAAGAACTGCAGGAACTTCCTTGGCTGGGCAATGTGTTGGAGATGGAATTGTAGTAGATGTCTCTAAACATTTCACCAACATTCTTTCTTTTGATGAACAAGCAAAAACAATAACCCTTCAACCAGGAATTGTTAGAGATTCTTTAAACGATTTTCTAAAGCCTTATGGATTATTTTTTGGTCCAAACACCTCAACTTCTAACAGATGTATGATTGGTGGAATGGTTGGTAATAATTCTTCTGGTAGTACCTCCATAAAATACGGAGTTACACGTGATAAAGTGTTACAAATTGATGCTATTTTAAGTGATGGAAGCACAGCAATTTTTAAAAAAATATCATCTCAAGAATTCATCAATAAGAAAAGAGAACACTCGCTTGAAGGAAAAATTTATACAACAATTTTTGACGAACTTTCTTCAGTAGAAAATCAACAAGAAATAAAAAATGAGTTTCCAAAACCAGAAATTCATAGAAGAAATACGGGTTATGCAGTTGATGAATTTTTAAAATCCGATTTATTTGGAGGCTCAGAATCGACTATAAACGTCGCAAAATTTTTATCAGGTAGTGAAGGAACTTTGGCTTTTTCTACAGCCATTACTTTACAATTAGACAACTTACCTCCTACCGAAAGTATTATGGTTTGTACTCATTTTACGAGTATCAATGAAAGTTTAAAAGCGACTTTAATTGCCATGAATCACAATTTATACAATTGTGAATTAATGGATAAAACCATTTTAGATTGCACAAAAAACAATCGTGAATTAGCTAAAAACAGGTTCTTTTTGCAAGGCGATCCTGAAGCTGTTCTAATGTTAGAAGTTTCTGCAAATACATTGCCAGAAGCAGAAGTTTTAGCGGATGCTTTGATTGAAGATTTAACCAAAAATAATTTCGGATATCATCACCCAAAAGTGTATGGAGCAGATATTGCAAAAGTACATTATTTAAGAAAAGCTGGTTTAGGTGCACTTGGAAATATGGTTGGCGATTTAAAAGCTGTTGCTTGTATTGAGGATACTGCTGTTGCTTTAGAAGATTTGCCTAATTATATTGAAGAGTTTACGAAAATCATGACAAAATATCAGCAAGATGCTGTGTATTATGCACATGCAGGAGCTGGAGAATTGCATTTACGACCTATTTTGAATTTAAAAAAGCAAGAAGATGTTGTGTTGTTTCGTAAAATAACTACGGAAACTGCGCAATTAGTCAAAAAATACAAAGGCTCATTTAGTGGTGAACATGGAGATGGTATTGTACGTGCAGAATTTATTCCGTTGATGATTGGCGAACAAAATTATCAATTGTTAAGAAGAATAAAAAAAGCTTTTGACCCTAAAAACGTTTTTAACCAAGGAAAAATTACAGATGCTTTTTCCATGGACAAAAACTTGCGTTATGAAGTAGATAGAATTGAACCTGAAATTAAAACCATTCAAGATTTTTCTGATAGCGAAGGTATTTTAAAACTTGCTGAAAAATGCAATGGTTCTGGAGATTGCAGAAAACCAGTAGAAGCTGGAGGAACTATGTGTCCCAGTTACAGAGCCACAAAAAATGAAAAAGACACCACAAGAGCAAGAGCGAATACTTTAAGAGAATTTTTAACAAATTCAGAGGAAGCTAATAAGTTTAATCACCAAGAATTAAAAGAAGTTTTCGACTTGTGTTTAAGTTGTAAAGCTTGTGCTTCAGAATGCCCAAGCAATGTGGATATTGCCACTATGAAAGCTGAGTTTTTATATCAATATCAAGAAACAAATGGGTATTCTTTTAGAAATAAAATGTTTGCCAATAATGCCAAATACAATAAGTTAGGCAGTAAATTACCGAAAATAACGAACTTTTTTACAAACTCAATAGTTGCTAAAAAAGTTTTAGGAGTGGCTGTAGAACGTTCAGTTCCTAAATTAGCAAACCAAACTTTAGAGAGTTGGATGAGAAAACATCAGCCAAAAAAATCTAAAAAAATTGTCTATTTATTTAAAGATGAATTTACAAATTATTACGATTCAGAAATTGGAAAAGATGCTGTTTTTCTATTGGAAAAATTAGGGTATGAAGTTAAAAATATTTTCCACTATGAAAGTGGAAGAAGTCATATTTCTAAAGGATTTTTAAAAGAAGCAAAAGAAATTTGCAACAAAAATATTACTGTTTTTAAAGATATAATCACTGATAAAACCCCATTAATTGGTATTGAACCTTCAGCGATTTTGACGTTTAGAGATGAATATATTCGTTTGGCAGATGATAAAACATCCGCAGAAAAAATTGCAAAAAACGTTTTTACTTTCGAAGAATTTTTAGCAAAAGAAATTGAAAAAGAAAATATTGATATTTCACTTTTTACATCAGCAAAGAAAGATATTAAAATTCATGGACATTGTCATCAAAAGGCATTGTCTGGAACACATTCTAGTTTTCAGGTGTTGAATATTCCTAAGAATTACTCTGTAACTATTTTAAATACAGGCTGTTGTGGAATGGCTGGAAGTTTTGGATATGAAAAAGAGCATTATAAAGTTTCCATGCAAGTTGGTGAGGATACGTTGTTTCCAAAAGTAAGAAACACACCAAAAGAGACAGAAATTGCAGCAGCAGGAACCAGTTGCAGACATCAAATTTTTGATGGGACAAAGCGTATTGCAAAACACCCAATAACTATTTTAAAAGAGGCTTTAAAAAAATAATTATGAGCAAAAAAAAATCAAAATACATAGCTGATGAAAATCGCTATGATAAAATGAATTATAGAAGAACAGGAAATAGTGGTTTACTTTTACCTGAACTTTCTTTAGGATTGTGGCATAATTTTGGCAAAAATGACGATTTTACAAATCAAAGAAATCTTTTAAAATGTGCTTTCGATAATGGCATTACACATTTCGATTTGGCAAATAATTATGGACCTCCTCCAGGTTCTGCAGAAAAAAACTTCGGTAAAATTCTAAAAAAAGATTTTAAAAATTATAGAGATGAATTAATCATTTCATCAAAAGCTGGCTATGGTATGTGGCCTGGACCTTATGGAGATTTAGGATCTAAAAAGTTTTTAGTGGCGAGTTTAGACCAAAGTTTACAAAGAATGGGATTGGATTATGTGGATATTTTTTATCATCATAGACCCGATTACGATACTCCTTTAGAAGAAACTATGGGTACTTTAGATTTAATGGTAAGACAAGGAAAAGCCTTGTATGTAGGTATTTCAAATTATCAACCAGAAAGAGCAGCTCAAGCATTTAAAATTTTAAAAGATTTAGGAACACCTTGTTTGATTCATCAACCAAATTACAGCATGTTTAATAGATGGGTAGAAGATGGTTTGTTAGATTTATTAGGAAAAGAACAAGTTGGAACTATTTGTTTTTCGCCATTAGCACAAGGAATGTTAACCAATAAATACATTAATGGATTGCCAAAAGATTCTAGAGCAGTAAAAGAAAGTCCGTTTTTAAATACAGACAAAGTTTTAGAAATGTTGCCAAAAATTAAAGCGCTGAATAAAATTGCTAAAAATAGAAATCAGAATTTAGCACAAATGGCCATTTCTTGGATTTTAAAAGATGACAGAATTACCTCTGTTTTAATTGGCGCAAGTAAAACTGAGCAAATTTTAGATAGTATGAAAGCGATTGAAAATACGGTTTTTTCTGATGAGGAATTGGATGAAATTAATGCTGTTTTGAAGTAAAAAAAACGCACCTTCATGAGCCTAAAATTATTTCCCTTTTACAAATAATATTGTAGTGTAAATTCTGTAACACTTTGATTATGCTATTGCATAAAGAACTTTGAATTCTTTAATTTTATATGCAATACAAAAACTTAGCTCTCATACTTTATAGAATTTGAAATATCTTGATAAAACCAAAAAAAATACTTCATTTTTTTTTGTACTTATCTTTTTATTTAAGTCAAATATAACTGCGCTGTTTGCGCATACACTTTTAGTACTTCAAATTAAAAACAAAAAAAGAGAGCTGATTTCTCAGCTCTCTTGGGATCAATAGTCGTAAATTAATACCCCTAAAAATTTATTTAAACTATTGATTTCTTTTAAAAGACACCCAAACAGATTTGTTCGGGTGCCTAGTAGTGATATAAATAAGTCCCCCAACTTATTTATATACCTAATTAAAT
>NZ_JBASWY010000049.1:0-5184 GCF_049276715.1 Polaribacter sp. | reverse complement strand
CTTCAATTTCTGATTTTATAATATTTCTTAAAATTCCTAAATCATAAACATAACCTGTTTCTTTATCAATTTCTCCAGTTAAAGAAACGATTAGCTCGTAATTATGACCATGATAATTAGGATTACTGCATTTATTAAAAACTTCGAAGTTTTTAGCATCAGACCAATCTTTTCTATATAATCTATGTGCTGCATTAAAATGCGCTTTTCTATTAACGGTAACTTTAGGTATTCTTTAAGTTTTGATACGATTCTTTAAATATAATTTTAAAAACAACAATTTTATTGGATTTACTTATTTTAAATATTCTGATTTAAAAGAAGCATTTATTTTTGAAAAGCTTAGAAGAACAGGCAAAAAACCAGACTCTAAATAAAGATTTTCTACTACATCTATTCATTTTTGTTATTCATATTATTGCTATACAACTTTTAGTTAGTTGAAAATACTAGCAATTGATGCATATAGTTTTAAATTATTTTCATGCAGTAAATTAGCTTATTATTGTAATTCTTTGCTTATTACATATTTAGTTTTGTTTTTGTGAAACGCTTCTATTCCACTCAATTTATAGAAAACACGTAATTTTAAAAAAATTAACACTAATTTTTATTAAAATATTTTTAGAAGATATTATATTTGTGTATTAAAAATAAAATACAATTATTTTGAAAATTAAAATACAATTATTTTTTTCCTTAATCCTTATAAGCACGCTCATAACAATAAAAGCCCAAAATAGAACTTTATATGTAGATAATTTTGCCAATATACTTGGTAATTATTCACCAGAAAATGAGCTTCTTGAATTTGCAAAAAAACACAAAATAAAAGAATTAATTTTATACGATTTACATAAAATTAACAAAAGTTTTCCTCTAGGAGATAGTACTCAGAACCAAATACTTGCTGACTTTATTGTAAAAGCAAAAAAAGAATATGGCGTGGAGCGAATAAGTGCTTCAGGTGAAAGTGGCAACTTCTTTATCGAAGCCATTCATCCTTACAATGTATCTAGAAAAAATAAACTTGAACGTTTTGATGTATATAACTTAGAATATGAATATTGGAATGAGCATGAATCATTAGATGGTGGTTATTATTGTAGAAATTACTTAGTAAATTCACAAATGAAGTGTAATAGAGAAAATTCTTTTAAGTATTTTATAGGTTCTTTAGAAACAATGCGTTTTCTTGCAGATGAAATAGACCATGATATTGAAGTAGAAGCATACATTGGCAGGTACAACCACGAAGAAGTAAAAGAAATTTCTAAGCACATAGACCGTTTATTAATACACGATTATGTAAGAAGAATAGAAGGTGTTTTTCCTTATGTAAAAAAGAGACTAGAGCTTTTAGATGAAATTGATTCTAATATAAAAGTATCTATTTTATATTCTGCAGAAATGAATTTTTTAGGTGATTATTTTAAAAATCACGAATTACACGAAGCAGAAAAAAAGTTTTTTGATAGCTTGCGTAAAGAAGAAAAACACCTTGATGACCACATAAATTGGAACGGATTTAGTTACTACAATTACGATTATCTTAAATATGTTACCCATTTAAAACATAGATAATTTTTTTAAACCTTTGTTATTGTTAATCTTGTATTTTTTTTAAAAAAGCAGAAAAAAAATAAAACTTTATTTTACAGTTAAAATCGAAAGGTTTATTTTTGAGGCTTTAAAACCTCATCTTATGAAAAAGTTTACAAACAAAAAATTCCTTTTTTTTATTACACTAACCTTAGTGTTTTTTAATTCAAACGCACAATCTAAAGGAGACATTGCCATTGTTGGCTATAATACAGATGGTACTGGAGATGGGTTTTCTATAGTTGCTTTAGCAGATATAGCAGCAAATTCAACCATCTACTTTACAGATTCAAATTGGGATGAAACTGCTAATGCTGGTGCTGGTGCTTTCGTAGAAAGTGGTGGTGAAGATTCTTTTTTAACATGGGGTACAGGAGCCTCAATTATTACTGCAGGAACCATAGTAACTTTTACAAATGTTAGTGAAGGAAGTGGTTTTACTGCATCTACAGGTACGCTATCTAGAGATGGAGGGAATATGAATTTATTAAATGCTGGAGAAACTGTATTTGCTTACTTAGGTTCGCATAGAGATACACCTACACTTTTTTTAACAGGATTTAAAAATGGTGCTGTAGGAACAGATCTAACAGATACAGGGCTAACAGTAGGTATAGACTTTATTGAAGTACAAGTAGGGTTTGGTACAGCAAGTGGTACTATTAGTGGACAATATGATGCAGGACAATATAATGGAGAAAGAGCAAACTTAGGTTCTTTTAGCGATTATTTCGCAACGATAAACCAACCATCCAATTGGGAAGGAACAGATGGTGGAGGAGGTTCATACTTACCTTCTTCTCCAACGAATTTTACTATCAATACAAACACACCTTCTAAAGGAGATATTGCTTTTGTTGGTTTTGATACTGATGCTGCAGATAGCTTTGCAATAGCTGCATTAGCTGACATACCTGCAAATACAACCATTTATTTTACAGATTATGATTGGGATGAAACAAATAGTGGTGCTTTTACAGTAAGTGCACCAAGTGCACCAGATGCTTTTTTAACTTGGAATTCAGGAAATAACGTTATAATAGCGGGTACAATAATCCATTTTACTGGAATAGATACTGGAACTTCTGATGTTTCTATTGGGTCTATAACAATAGATGGCACAATGAATTTAATAAATGATGGTGAAACTGTATTTGCTTATTTAGGCTCAAATAAAAATACGCCTAGTTTATTTCTTACAGGTTATAAAAACGGAGATGTTACTACAGAATTAGCGGGTACTGGATTAACAATAGGTACAGATTTCTTGCGAATGAACAATAACGATTTTGGTGTAATGCCTGGTAATGGAGATGGGAGTGCAACTCCACATCCAGATCAAGGAAGATATAATGGTTCTAGAGCTAACCAAGGCTCCTACAGTAATTATTTTTCAATAATAAACACAGCATCAAATTGGGATGGTAGAGATAATGGTAATTTTACTCCATTTAGCTCCTCTGCTTTTTCAATTGGTACAAGTAATACAACATTTAATGGTAATACAAATGTAGATAATGATTGGAATAATGCTGCAAACTGGTCTGAAGGTGTACCAACATCTTCTAGTATTGCTTTTATAACAAATGGAGCCACTGTTTCTATTTCTTCTGGTGAAGCTATTGCTGCAAATGTAGATTTACTTTCTAACTCAACATTAAGTATTGCTTCTGGTGCTGGACTTACAGTTACAGGAGTACTTAAATCTACTGCAGATGATGATGTTCTAATTGAAAGTGGAGGTTCTTTAATCCTTTTAGGTAACGAAACTGCTTTGGTTAATAATGCAAAAGCTTCTTTAGATTTGGCTACTACCAATTTGGTATAATATTACTTCTCCTGTTACAGGACAAGACATAGATGCTTTTGTAACTGCTTCTGGTTTACAACAAAGTACTACTCCAGGAAGTACAGATAATATAGCATTAGGTACTTATAATACACTTGATGACACTTGGACATATTATCAAAATGGTGCTACTGGAACAGGTAATTTTGAACTTGGAAAAGGATATTCTACAAATCTTACTGCTGGTAGTGGTACTTTAGATTTCTCTGGTAAAATAACTACAACAAATTTTAGTACAACTCTTGTAAACACAGATAATGGTTTTAACTTTTTAGGGAACCCATTTCCATCTTATATTCCAGGAAACAATCCTGCAAACACTACGAATATTTTAGCGTCAAATTCTGGTATTTTAGACGAAGCAACTATTTGGATTTGGAATCAGGCAAATAATAGTGGTGCAGGAGGCTATGATACTTTTAACCATTTAACAGGTGCACTAAATATTGCTCCTGGCCAAGGATTTTTTGTAAAAGCTGCTAGTGCTTCATCTTTTGTAATTAATAGAGAATTACAAACACACCAAGCTACACCTACTTTTCAAAAAAGTAGTAATAACATTACAAAAGTTAACTTAAAAGTAAAAGAGGGTAATTCTGTTAGAGATACAGACATTTATTACTTAGAACATGAAAAAGTAACCAAAGCATTCGATAATGGCTATGATGGTTCTCTATTTGGTAGTAATGGTTTTTCTATTTACACAAAGGTAGTTTCTAATGATAGTGATAAAAATTTAGCAATACAAGCTTTACCAAATAAAGATTTCGAAACAATGATTGTACCTGTAGGTATTTCTGCTGATGCAGGGAAAGAAATTTCATTTTCTACAGAAATAGAAAATCTTCCAACAGATATTAAAGTGTTTTTAGAAGATAAAACTACCAACACAATTACACGTTTAGATGAATTAAATAGCGAGTATAAAGTTACTTTAAATGAAGCTTTAAATGGTACTGGTCGTTTTTATCTTCATACAAAATCAAGTAGTGTATTAAATACAAACGATTTAGAATTAGCAAGTATTAGTATTTACAAATCTAATAACGAAACATTAACCCTTAAAGGTAACTTAGAAGGCGAAGTAAGTTTTAAGTTGTATAACATACTTGGAAAACAAGTTATAGGATCTACTTTTAAGGTAAATAATGTAAAGAATATCAAACTACCTAATTTAGCAAAAGGAGTCTATGTAGTTAATATTGAAACTAATAAAGGCACAATCACTAAAAAAATTATATTATAGTTATAGCATTATAATAGATAAAATTTAAGAATGATGAAAAAAAATCAAGAAAATATTACAAGGAAAGAGGCCATTAAAAAAATTGGTAATTACGGTAAGTACATAGCATTAACGGCTTTAGGAACTTACATGATTTTAAACCCAAAAACAGCTCAGGCTGCTAGTAGTGCTCCAGCTGCAACTGGGGGAGATTTTTAAAGAAATTATTTACCAGAATAACTCACAAAGTTTCTGGGAGTTTCATAAAGTACTATTTCTAAATCCAATTGCTGAGGTAAGTGTTTACGTAGTTTATTATAAGTAACTACGCAAATATTCTCAGCAGTTGGGTTTAATGTTTTAAATTCAGGCACTTCAATGTTTAAGTTTTTATGATCAAAGCAATCTTCAATTTCTGATTTTATAATATTTCTTAAAATTCCTAAATCATAAACATAACCTGTTTCTTTATCAATTTCTCCAGTTAAAGAAACGATTAGCTCGTAAT
>NZ_JBASWY010000048.1:0-1512 GCF_049276715.1 Polaribacter sp. | reverse complement strand
GACCCGGATCAAGGCACCTTCAAGTTCACGAATATTGGTTGAAATTTTCGAAGCAATGTATTCGAGAACCTCAGGGGGAGCCACCAGTCTTTCCTGGGTGCTCTTTTTACGAAGAATAGCAATTCGGGTCTCAAGGTCTGGTGGTTGAACGTCAGTGATCAAACCCCACTCGAATCGAGAACGCATCCGGTCTTCAAAATCAGGGAGTTGCTTTGGCGGTAGATCACTTGTGATCACGATTTGCTTATTCGCATTATGTAGAGTGTTAAAAGTATGGAAAAACTCTTCCTGTGTCTGAACTTTTCCACTCAAAAACTGAATGTCGTCAACCAGTAGAACATCAATATCGCGATAGCGGCGCTGGAAACTTGCCGCTTTGTCGTCCC
The DNA here is from genome assembly GCF_049276715.1 of Polaribacter sp. Classification (GTDB taxonomy): domain Bacteria; phylum Bacteroidota; class Bacteroidia; order Flavobacteriales; family Flavobacteriaceae; genus Polaribacter. The sequence goes on along the minus strand of NZ_JBASWY010000048.1, from coordinate 1,126 downwards.
GGATGCTGTTAATAAATTCATTGGTGAATTCTTCGGAACTAATGTAACGAACATGGGTACCTTTAAATAAAGTTTTGGTGTAATGCCCAATAGCGTGCAACAAATGGGTTTTTCCCAGCCCGGATCCACCATAAATAAATAGTGGGTTGTAGGCCTTAGCTGGTTGTTCGGCAACTGCAACTGCTGCAGCATGCGCGAAGCGGTTACTTGTACCAATCACGAAGGTATCGAAAGTGTATTTGTTATTAAGCCGACCAAACTCTTCTTTATTACTCGGAGATCCCATACCTGGCCGATCGAAACTTGCTTCACGGATATTACCGCGGCCTAGGTCACTAGTAGGTTCATCATTTGCATAAGTGGAGTCGGCAACTTCATCGGTCAGGTCCTCATCAAGGGTGGGGGCGATTGAAGGGTCAACGGTGAGCGCAAGGCGGATCTCCCGGCCCACAATTTCACTGAGCGCGCTACTCACCAGAGGACGAAGCCTGGTCTCAAGTACGTCTTTTGTGAATTCATTCGGGGCGGCGATTAACACAGTGTCTCCAACCAAGCCCAGGGGGCGCGTGAGTGAGACGAAAGCTTTCTGTTGGGGACTTAAAATTCCATCGGAGAGCGTGTTCAAAGCCGCATTCCACATTGCGGTAAGTTCACTATCTCCAGCCATTAGCCCTTAACACCCCTAATATCCATAATCTATCCACATGTTTATCCACAGATGTGGATGAGTGGGACGATCCTATAACCATGCTAGGGGACACCACAAGGGGAGGTGTGTCTTTACCGAAATATTTTAGTCTTAGTGGTAGCAAGTGCTTAACTACCAACAGTGCGATCGGGGCTGGAGTTGACCGGGTAAAGGTGATGGCGTAACATTACGCTGCTTATCGCTCTGGTGACAGAGGGAAGCAAGACCTCAAGGAGACCCATGAAGCGTACATTCCAGCCCAATACCCGCCGTCGGGCAAAGACCCACGGTTTTCGGGCCCGTATGAGCACCCGTGCTGGTCGCAGCATTCTGGCTACCCGGCGCGCCAAGGGCCGTACCCGCCTTTCTGCTTAGTTCACTCGCCCTGATTGATGGGGCGCTGAGGTAAAGGTTGTTCATGTTGGCAGCCCAGCACCG
>NZ_JBASWY010000047.1:0-1760 GCF_049276715.1 Polaribacter sp. | reverse complement strand
CAGGTGTCGCAGATGCTGGGGCTCTACTGGGTCGATGCCACGGCAGAGCCGGGCACGCGCTACGACTACCTGATCATCGCGGATCACAACAACGTGGCCCCCGGCGGCCCATCTGCCATTCTGGGATATCTTTCCTCGCCGCAGGCGGTGTTTTCCTTCGGCGCCGACGCCTGGATCAGTTTCAATCTGAGCCTGCGCGTGCCGGATCCGCTTCCGGCCCCGGAAGACCTGCGCGCCTTCGCCTTGCCGGGCGGCACGCGCGAGGCGCCAGACGGCGCGCTGGACGAGCTTGAACACAATGCGGGCCTGCGCTGGCACATCCCGACCACGGACGGGCAGAAACTGTCGGGCGGCGCGCCGGTGCTCTACCGTGTGCGCCGCGCGGTGCTGGGCGACGCCGAACCGGGCGCGCCGGTGGCGGCCGATCAACATGCGCAGGTCTCCGACCGGCCCCATGCGGTGACGGATGCCAACCTGCCGCCCGGCGTCACGCAAACGGGGCGTGCCGCGGACTGGCCACCCGACAGCTTGAACTTCATCGACAGCGGCCTGGCCGAGGGCTGGTACAGTTACCGGCTGACCGCCATCGACATTTTCGGCCGGTGGAGCGCGCCTTCGGCGCCTGCCGAGTGGTGGCAGTGGGCGCAGCCTTCCGGTGCGCAGGACTGGCGACCGCCGTGGTACCAGGACACGTCTCAGGGGGATGCGCAGGTGCATCCGCATGCGGTGCGCCTGCTCGACAAGGTAGCCCCGCCGCCGCCGGTCGGAGTGGAAGCCTTCGCGCTCGATCCCTTCGACCGCTACTTGAAGCGCGACCAGCGGTTCGATGCATGGTTCGCGACCCTGTCACAGGGTGAACAGGACAGTGTCGTGGGCTTGCGGGTACGCTGGCTCTGGACTTTTGCGCAAATGCGCCAGGCGCCGGATACTGCGGAGTTCCGGGTCTATTTCAGTCCGGGGCTGGCCAATACCTTCAAGGGCCGCATCGTTTCCGTTGCCGCGCAGGGTGCGACCGCATCGCGGGTGACCACCGACATTCCCAACAGCGAGCCGGCGGGAGCCTGGACGGGGGCGGTCCTGCGTTCGGGGCAGCGGTCCTACACAGTGACCGGATCGCAGGGCGGCGATCCGCTGGTGCTGGATGTGGAGAACCTTGGCACTGGGCAGGATGAGGCCCCGGTCGCGGGGATGCGGGCCAGCGTGATCCTGCCCGGCGGGAACCGCTCGACCCATCCGTTGGCCGCCGATCTGTCGCGGCAGGGGGCTTGGGACGCGCGGCTCTGGGTCGTGGGCATTGACGATCACGTGGCCGAAGGAGTGGTGCCCGAGCGTACGCCGGAGGGCGACTGGATGGCCGGGGAAGGGGCGACAGTGGCAGGCAATACCGCGAGCTTGCCGGGCGGGACCGAACTGACCGGGGTTCAGCCGTTCGATACGCACCTGTTCCTGGCAAGCGATACCGCGCGGCCGACACGGCTTTACCGGATCATGCATGTCGATGAGGGCGCTGGCGAACTGACGCTCGACGCGGCACCCAACGTGGCGGGGGCCTCCGCCTGGGAAGTCGGCCAGCGCGTCCGGCGCTACGAACTGTTCCTGCCTGCCCCCGGAGATGCGGACCGCGGCGGTGTTGATCTGCCCACCAGCCATGCCGACCCGGTGGCCTATGCGCAAGTGGGGGTGACGGCGGTCGACGACAAGGCGCATACCGCCGACGACCCGGCCCGCTCCGGTCGCTGGGGCGACCGGCCGGGCAACGA
>NZ_JBASWY010000046.1:0-167117 GCF_049276715.1 Polaribacter sp. | reverse complement strand
ACTTAAAAGATTGTTGTTATATTTATTTCTAATATTATGTGCAATTTCTTTAATCTGTATTTTGTGGTTTGCTTCAATCCATTTAACAGATAAGTATTTACTCTTTACCTCCAAAAATACCTTTTTATCTGTTTTATAGTAATACTTCAATCCTGTATGAGATAATAAAAAACTATTGCTTTTTTGCATTGAAATATTTAACCCTGTAATCAAACAAAAACGCCTATTTATATCTTGTTTATCATTAGTACAAACACCCTTTTTTAACCCTATATATAAAGGGTTAATTTCGGAGGTTTCCATATTTAGAAAATCAACTTTAGAACTACTCAATCTTGAGATTTGATTTTTAAAATTATCACTATCATTTTTTATCATTTTGTTGAGGTTGTTTCTATGATATTTTAACTTATCATAACTCAAACGTTCCCACCAATTTACGTTGGTATATTTGTCCTCGTATTTTGTGCCTTTTACCGTATTAAAATCACAATAAAGAACATTACTCCACTCCTTTAATAAGTCTTGTTTAAAGTTGCTTAAACCATAGTTTAACAGGTCTTTTAATGTGTAGATTCCTTTATCGTTTAACTCAACCATTTTGCGCCACTTTTTTTCTATGCGCATTATATCATTTTCAATTTGAAAACCTTTATTTGTGTAGTGGGTTTTCTTATCATATATTTTTATAAAATGCCTTTGATTTGTTGCTTGTATATAGTTGCCCTCATCACTTGTATAAACCCATTTAATATCATTAGTTTTATACTTTATACAGGCTTTTAAGATTTGTTTTGTACTTACAGGAGGGTTTATATTTACTCCAATTTCTAATTGTCTTAAAGTGCAAAAAGAAATATCAATATTAAATAAATATTCCAACTCATTAACAACTTTGTAAACCTCACCTATGCCAAAATCATTAAAATTATGCGCCCCATTATTCCAGTATTTATGTAAACTCCCCTCAATAGTTAAACGCCTATAATTTGTTTTTTCTGTTGGTTCATATATCTTGAATTCCAAACCTCTATAATAGGCACTTTTATAAGAATTAAACTCACCTGTTTTAGTATTTATCAATAGCAAAAAGTCAAGTAGAGGGTTATGCTCGATTAAATCGATATTTATATTCTTAACATATATTTTTATAAAGTCAATCAATAAAAAAGTAGAGTAAATTTATTGTACAGTTGTAAATTCAACAAAACATTATCAAATAAATAAAAGAGGGTTTTTACACCCTCTTAATACTTGATTGAAACGTTAGTATATTAATTGTAAAACGTTATCTAAATTGCTTGTATAGTAGTTCTTAAAGCAATAAACTGTTAAACTATTTGCACCCTCTGAAAACTTAATAAGAAGTAGGTTTTTTTTCATATCAATATCACCCTTAAATAAGTTTGATATTGAAGTTTTAAACAACCCTGTTAAGTTTCTTTTATTCCATTTATTATTGGTTTGTGTATTCAACCAATACAAAGGATTTGACTTTGCAAAACCCCTATCTTTACTAATCTTAATTAGATTTGTAAGATTGTCGTTATCATTATTTTGATTAACAAGTTCAAAATGTTTTGTAGTACTGTACTTACCTACATTTATTTCCTTATAAATATAGATACTTGGTTTCGGTATTTTGGTTGCCATACAATTAGTTTTTAAGTTTAACTATTGCACTTTCAACCTCTTTACGTTTAAAGAAAACACGCCCTCCAATTTGATATGCAGAAATAATTCCTTTGCACTTCCAATTGTGAATTGTTGATTCGTTTACTCCTAACCATTTTGCAACCCCTGAACGACTTATATATTCGTTTGGTTCATCAGGTTTAAAATGTTCCTTAAACTCCTTAAATTGTTGTTTTACGCCCTCAATTATTGAGGTTTGTAGTTGTTCAGGCGTTACCTGAATAAATTGTACTGTTCTTGCAGTATCACTCATAATTTATTAATTTTATGAGTTTACACAGTAAAAAAATAAGTCCTTTGAATATTGATGAGTTAAAATACTTCTTAAAAATATATTTAAAATCAAAATATATAATTATCTTTGTAGAAGTTTTACGAAACTATTATTATTAAGTACGTCGTCGAAAATATACTTAATAAGACAATAAACAAGGGTTTATGCTTTAAAAGTGTAAACCTTTTGTTATTCTACAAATATAATGCACATTATTAAATTGAACTTTATTTTCATTACCAAGTTATCAACTATTTAAAAAACTTAAAACACTTATTTTAAGTTACTTATGTTTTTGAGTAAATTTATAAAAAGTTAAATTCTTGAAAAACAACAACTTAAATGCGTAAATTGTTAATAACTATGTTTTAACAAACTGATAAACAGTATTTTAACTACCTATTTACCACATTCAAAACAGTTTCTTTACGTTCCTTTAGTTCTTTAGTCTTATAGAAGTCTAAAAATTTATCCAAATGGTCGTCATTGTTTTGATTGATATATTCTAAAAATGTAGATTCTTTTTTATGCCCTGTTACCCTCATAATAATAGGAGTAGGTATTTTATTATAATGCAAAGTTGCAAAGGTTCTGCGCCCTGTATGAGTAGAGATATATTCAAATTTAAGTCTTAATTTCTTTTCGTTTCTATTGGTTTCTTTATTTCTTTTTTTACCCATAACCAACTCGTTAATTTCTGCAAGTTCACAAATTGTTTTAATATGCTTATTCAGTTTTTGAGTAGATATTTTATAAGGTAAACCTTGCTCGTATATTTCTTTTACAGGAGGTAAAACAGGAATAGTGATATTTTGATTTACTTTTTTTTGTTTAATTGTAATAATTAAATCCTTACCGTAAAAATGAAAATTTTCTTTTTTAATTCTATCAAGTAAAGCACCTCCCCTCTGACCAGTAAAACAAGCAAGTATTAACCATTTTCTTGCGTTTATCAATGATTCATTAGTAATCGTTAAATCTTTTATTCTATGAATTTCGTTTAATGATAAAGTTATTACATTCATATCGTCATCATAAGTAGAAACCTTTTTAAACTTAATAGAGTGAAAATTTTCTGCAATAGTTGTAAATTCTGATGCAACCCTTACAACCTTTTGCAAATCTGTTAATAGTTTTATTGCTGAACTTGGACTATATTTTTTTATATCAAACAACCATATTTTAAAATCATTGAAACCGTTTTTATCCAAATCTTTTATATTGATTGTTTTATTATTTTGATATTCTGTAAACCTTTTTAATAAACTGTTATAGGCTTTTACTCTACTTTTACTCAAACCATAACCACCTTTTGTATTTTCCATTAAAGATGCGTTTTTAATGATATAGTCAATCCAGTAAGTAACTTTTGTTTGAGTTTTGTTTTCGTCTATTCTATTGAAAAAAACGTCTATATAATGTTCTAACCATTGTTTATTGATAGTATCATTTTTAATAACAGATTGGTTTAATTTATCTAAAATAAAAACCTTGAGTTTTATTAAGTCAGTCGTAATGTTCTTATTTGTTGACTTTGTTTGTTTAGGGAGTTTAGTATCTGTACTCCAATCTTTACTATTGATAAACAAACCTGTTTTTGTTCTTGGAGTAATACCTCTTTTTACTGATAACCTTAAATAAATTGGTGCAGTTTGTGAATTGCTTAAAACTTCAAATTTTATAGTTGCCATAATAATACTATTTAGATAATGTAAAAATATACAAAATCATTTAATTTGACAACGTTTTGACAACCAATTTACAACCTTTTTAATATTCATTAGATAAATTTAGACAACCTCAACAAGTTCTTTTTATTAATTATGTATTGATTTTAAAAGGCTTTATCAATCTTTATAAGGGTTTTTAAAAATCTAATATATAAGCATTTCGATTCCCACCTTGAGTACATAATAAAAAGCTGGAGTTTTAAACTCCAGCTTTTTATTTGGGTCAAACATAGGTGAGCCAAAGAATTAAACCAATTAACTAGTAGGTCAATGGAAGTTTTTAATAATAAAAGACCATATTTGAATCTTAATATGAAAATCTTCTAAATTTATATCCAAAAAAACCAGAGAAAATAAATCCACTGGCTTAATTTTAATTAATAATAATCTAAACCTATGTTTAGGCCGGCTTTATCTAATAAGCTCTTTTGTTATTACCTTCATAAAAGTTAATAAAAGCCTGGTTTACAACTCTCATTCCTCCAGGAGTTGGGTAATTTCCTGTAAAATACCAATCGCCTAAATTATCTGGACATGCTTTGTGCAAACCTTCTATAGATTGATAAATAACGTCTACTTCTGCTTTTATATCTTCTGTTTTTAGCATTTCTGCAATTTTAGCAGAAATTTCTTCGACAGAAAAAGCTTTGTAAATTTCTTTTACAAAGTTTATAATTTCTGCATCAGGTTTTCCATATTGTGCTTTGCACTTATTATAAACATCATCCACAATATGGTATTTATCATGATCTTTTAACAATTCAATTGCTGCTTTAAAAGCAATAAAATCCTCAATTCTAGCCATATCAATTCCATAACAATCTGGGTATCGAATTTGTGGAGCAGAAGAAACTACCACAATTTTCTTCGGATTTAATCTATCTAAAATCCTAATAATACTCTTTTTAAGTGTGGTTCCACGAACTATACTATCGTCTATAATAACTAAATTATCTGTTGGTTTTACAACTCCGTACGTAATATCGTAAACGTGTTCTACTAAATCATCACGTGAATTATCATCTGCAATAAACGTTCTTAATTTTGCATCTTTAATAGCAATTTTCTCAAAACGTGCTCTTTCTGATAAAATTTGAGTTACTTTTTCTGCTGATAAATTTTTACCCCCAGCTAAAATTTTCGCTGTCTTTTGCTTGTTAAGCAAATCTTCTGCAGCCTCTGTCATTCCGTAAAAAGAAGTTTCTGCTGTGTTTGGAATAAAGGAAAAAACGCTATTTGAAATATCAGAATTTATCGATTTTAAAATCTGTGGAAAAACGTATTTCCCTAAATTTTTACGCTCTTTATAAATACTTGCGTCACTTCCTCTAGAAAAATAAATACGTTCAAAAGAACAAGATTTTTTCTCTTTAGGCTCATTTACTTTCTTAATAAAAACTTTGCCACTTTTTTTAATAATTAATGCATGTCCTCTTTCTAGCTCTTGCACATCATCAATATCAACATTAAAAACCGTTTGAATTACAGGTCTTTCTGATGCAACTACTACAACTTCATCATCTTCATAAAAAAAAGTAGGTCTAATTCCATTTGGATCTCTTAATACAAACGCATCTCCATGACCAACCAAACCAGCCATTGCATAACCACCATCCCAATTTTTAGAAGATCTTTTTAAAACCTTTTTTAAGCTTAAATTTTCTTCTATATAAGGCGATGCATCTCTTTTATTAAAGCCTTTTTTCTTTGCTTGTTGATACAATTTACCAACTTCATCTTCTAAAAAATGCCCAATCTTTTCCATAACAGTTACAGTATCTGTAAACTCTTTTGGATGCTGACCTAATTCTACCAATTCTTGCAACATTTGGTTGGAATTTGTCATATTAAAATTCCCAGCTACAATTAAGTTTTTATGTTTCCAGTTGCTTTGACGTAAAAACGGGTGCACACTTTCAATGCTATTTTTACCAAAAGTTCCATAACGTACATGTCCCAGAAAAAGATTACCCACATAAGGCATGTTTTCTTCTTGCCAAGCAACATTGTCTTTTTTATCAGGATTTTCTTCAAAAACACCATTTATGCGTTCGTTTATTTGTGCAAAAACATCTTGTATGGGTTGTGTTTGATTCGATCGAACTCTGCTTATATATCTTGTTCCTGGCTGCACATTAAACTTAACACTTGCAAAACCAGCCCCATCTTGGCCACGATTGTGTTGCTTTTCCATTAATAAATACATTTTATTAATGCCGTAAAAAGCAGAACCATACTTGTCTTTATAAAACTGCAAAGGTTTTTTTAATCTCACTAATGCTATTCCACATTCGTGCTTAATTGCGTCACTCATTTACTTAGGTGTTATTTACTGTTTTATGTATAAAAAAATCCGCATTTTTACACGCGGATTTTCATTTATGATAACTCAATGTCGAATTGTGTTAAGTCTTTAAAAGCTTGTAAACGCTTTTTTACTTCAATATCTGTTAAATTTTGCATTCGTTCTGTACCAAATTTCTCTACGCAAAAAGAGGCCAAATTAGAACCATAAATAATGGCGTTTTTCATATTTTCAAAAGATACATCTTCTGTTTTTGCTAAATAACCACAAAAACCGCCTGCAAAAGTATCTCCTGCTCCTGTTGGATCAAAAACTTCAGCTAAAGGCAAAGCTGGTGCAAAAAACATTTTTCCTTCGTTAAACAACAAAGCTCCATGTTCTCCTTTTTTAATCACCACATATTTTGGCCCCATTTTATGAATTTTCTTTGCTGCGTTTACCAAAGAATATTCTCCAGAAAGTTGACGAGCTTCCTCATCATTAATCGTAATTACATCTACTCTTTTTAAAACAGTGTGTAAATCATTTAAAGCAATATCCATCCAAAAATTCATGGTATCCAAAACAACCAATTTTGGTCTTTTAGACATTTGATCTAAAACAGATGCCTGTGTTAAAGGGTGCAAATTACCTAACATTACAATGCTAGAATCTTTAAAACTCTCTGGAACAATTGGTTTAAAATTCTCTAAAACATTTAATTCTGTAATTAAAGTATCACGTGAATTCATATCATTATGATATTTACCACTCCAAAAAAACGTTTTTCCTTCTTTAATAATTTCTATTCCATCAGTATTAATTCCTTTAGAATTCATCATTTTTAAATAAGATTCTGGAAAATCTCCACCAACCACAGAAACCACACCTGTTTTTACACCAAATTGACTTGCTGCTAAACCTACAAAGGTTCCTGAACCTCCTAATATTTTATCAGTTTTACCAAAAGGTGTTTCAATTGCATCAAATGCTACAGTACCAACTGCTAATAATTTGCTCATTTCTTAATTTTAATCAGTAATTTTGCACAAGAATTGTACAAACAATTAAACAGCGCAAAAATAAGTTTTAAAAATGACTATCAAAGAAATACAAGAAGAAATTATTGATGAGTTTTCGATGTTTGATGATTGGATGGAACGTTATGAATACATTATAGAATTAGGAAAATCTCTACCAATTATTGATGAAAATTATAAATTAGATGAAAATTTAATTAAAGGTTGCCAATCTAAAGTTTGGTTGTATTCTGAATTAGAAAATGAAACCATAAAATATACTGCAGATAGCGATGCCATTTTAACCAAAGGTATTGTGGCTTTATTATTAAGAGTGTATTCTGGACAAAAACCTGCAGATATTTTAACCGCAGAAACTGGTTTTATTGATGAAATTGGCTTGAAAGAACACTTATCACCTACAAGAGCAAATGGGTTGGTTTCTATGGTAAAACAAATTAAAATGTATGCGATTGCGCAACAAACTAAATTAGCAAATTAAAATGACAGATAAAGAATTAGAAGAAATAGGCGATAAAATTATAAGAGTTTTAAAAACTATTTATGATCCTGAGATTCCTGTAGATATTTATGAATTAGGGTTAATTTACGATGTTTTTGTAAGTGATGAAAACAACGCAAAAATATTAATGACGTTAACATCACCTAATTGTCCTGTTGCAGAAAGTTTACCTAGAGATGTGGAAGACAAAGTAAAATCTTTAAAGGAAATTAATGACTGCGAAGTAGAAATTACTTTCGATCCTACTTGGACCTCAGAAATGATGAGCGAAGAAGCTAAGTTAGAATTAGGAATGCTTTAAGTAGTTATAAATGTTGAGTTTTGAGTGGTGACTGAAAACTTTGAAACTTTGAAACTAAAAAAATGGAAGAAATTATAAATAGAGTTGCAAACAGTAAACTTAAAACCTTCGATTTAGAAGAAATTTATCCTGAAGGAAAAAGAGTTTTATTCGATATAAAAGATTGGTTGTTTGAAGAAATTATCTTAAAAGAAAAGGACTTTAGAGAATTTGTTCAAAATCACAACTGGTCTCAATATAAAAATTCTTTTGTTGCTATTAATTGCTCTGTAGATGCAATTATTCCTTCTTGGGCTTTTATGTTAATTTCATCAGAATTAACGCCTTATGCCCACAAAATAGTTATTGGAGATTTAGAACTATTAGAAACTGTTATTTATCAAGAATTAATAAGTTTTTTAGATTTTAAAGATTTTGTAAATAAACCTGTAATTATAAAAGGTTGTGCAAATAAACCAATTCCAAATTCTGCCTATGCTTTTTTAATTGCAAAACTGCAACCCATAGCAAAAAGTATACTTTTTGGTGAAGCTTGCTCTACAGTTCCTCTTTATAAATCTAAAAAATAGTTTTATTTTTAATTAGATAATTTTATTTTTGCTCTTCTAAAATTACCAAATGAGAAGTTTGCTACTTCTTTTAATACTCATTTTTTCATCTACTTTTTATGCTCAAAAAAAGAAGAAAAAAGATACACTTCCAATTCCGAAGATGAAAATTCATGGAAGATTCGCTTTTGTGTTAAATCAGTCTTCATTTTCTAATTGGGTTGCTGGTGGCGAAAATACCATTGCTGGAGATATAAATATAAACTACGATTTTAACTACAAGAAAAAAAACATAAATTGGGATAGCAGACTTTTAACTGGTTATGGTTTAAGTCACATAAGTGCTAAAGGACTAAGAAAAACAAATGACAGATTTGAGTTTAATTCCCTTTTTGGATATAAAACCAAAAATTACTGGTTTTTCTCCTATTTCGTAAACTTTAAAACACAATATACCAAAGGATATAATTACAAAGTAGAGCCGAAAGAAGTAGTTTCTGACTTTTTATCTCCTGCTTATTTGAGTTTCGGGCCAGGAATGTTGTGGAAAAAATCTGACGATTTAAGTTTTAACTTCGCTCCTGCAACTGCAAGATATACTTTTGTAAATGATAATTTTTCGGGAAATTTTGGTGTAGAAGAAGGAAGAAATACAGCATTTAGCTTAGGTTTAAACTTTGCTGGCTATTACAAGTTTGATTTGATGGAAAACATTGAAGTAGAAAACATTTTAACATTATACTCAGATTATTTAGATGTAATTTTAAACATAGATTTAGAACATCAAACAAACATTCACTTTATTGTAAACAAATATGTAAAAATGAATTTTACAATAAATGTTATTGCAGATGATAATGCGAGTTCCAAAATACAATACAGACAATTATTTGGTTTAGGAGTAAACTATAGTTTTCATCAAAAAGTAACCTATTAGTATATATTGATTGCATTCAACCAATTAAAACAAAACTTAAAGCACTGTAAATCAGTATTAAATTACTTGTTTTAAAGTTACTCGTCTAAAAAATTTTAATTAAAAACGAAAAAAATATAAATTTGTACCGAAAATTTAAAAACTTATAGGTAATGAAAAAAATATTCATTTTATTAACGTTCATATTTGTAGGAATTTCTGCAAATGCACAAACAGCAGATGAATTAAAACAAGAATTAGCTTCTAAGAAAGATTCTATTTCTAAATTACAATCAAAAGCAAATGCTCTTCAAGGTAAAATAGATGCTCTTCCTGGTTGGAGAAAAGGTGCTTTTGGAACCATTGGTGCAAGTCTATCTGGCTTTAGCAATTGGTATGCAAGAACAGCTCCAAATACCTCTGCAGGAAATATTGGAATTACAATAAATGGATTTGCTAATTTACTTGAAGAAAAATTCTTTTGGAGAAACTCAGCAACTGTTAATTTAGGTTGGGTTAAAATAGATAACAAAGACGACCCAACTGATAGCGATGCTTTCGAAACTGCAACAGATGTTTTTACCATTTCTTCTTTGTATGGTAGAAAACTTAGCAGTAAGTGGGCAGTTTCTACTCTTGGAGAGTATAGAACTACCATTTTAGATAATTTTAACGATCCAGGTTATTTAGATATTGGTGCTGGTTTTACTTGGACTCCAACTAGCCACTTAGTTGTAGTAATGCACCCTGGAAACTACAATTTTGTTTTTAGTAGTGGAAATACTGTTTTTGAATCTTCTATGGGAGCAAAAATTGTGGCAGATTATACCAATAAATATGGAGGGTTAAATGTAAAATCTAACCTATCTATGTTCCAAAGTTATAAAGATGGTAATTTTTCTAACTGGACTTGGACCAACTCTTTTGGGTATACAATTTGGAATGGAATTGGTTTAGGTTTTGAGTTCGGTTTGCGTAATAACAGACAAGAAGCTGCAAACTTTCAGAATGTTGCTTTGGCAAATGCAGATAACAAATTACAATCTTACTGGTTATTTGGTTTAAGCTACAATTTCTAGAAATAAAAAAAGAAATAATTTTTAAGCCTCAAGAAATTCTTGAGGTTTTTTATTTTAGTTACTTTTGTATTTTAAATTTCTGTGAATGACACTATTAATTATTTGCGCTACAATTTCAATTTTTTTCTCATTTCTCTGCTCTATTCTAGAAGCTGTTTTGCTTAGCATTACTCCTACTTTTATCAACTTAAAAAAAAGCGAAGGTTTAGAATATGCTGAAATACTTGAAACTTTAAAAAAGGATGTAGACAAACCCCTAATTGCTATATTAACTATTAATACAATAGCACATACAGTTGGTGCAATTTTGGTAGGTGTACAGGCAAAAGTAGCCTATGCAGAAATGTATGGAACAGCAGAACAAACCATTTTTGGTTTTGCATTTACAGAAGATATTATGGTTGGAATTGTTTCGACTTTAATGACTGTTTTAATTTTAGTAGCCTCAGAAATTATACCAAAAACCATTGGTGCAACTTACTGGAAAGAGCTTGCAAGCTTTACTGCTACAGCATTAAATATTTTAATTTTTCCACTAAAATATACTGGTGTTTTATGGGCATTACAATTAACTACAAAATTAATTGGAGGTAAAGGTCATGGAAGTATTTTAAGTAGAGAAACCTTTTTAGTGATGACAGATATGGCTGAAAAAGATGGAGTTTTTAAAAAGAACGAAAGCAAGGTAATCAGGAATTTATTAGGTTTTAAAAACATAAAAGTTGCTGATGTAATGACCCCTAGATCTGTTTTAGAAATTGCTGATGAAAGCCAAACCATAGCTTCTTTTTACAACGAACATAAAAATTTACGTTTTTCTAGAATTCCTGTTTTTGCCGAAAATCCTGATGAAATTACAGGATATTTTCTAAAAGATAATTTATTAGAAGCCATGATAAATGAAAAAGGAAATGACACTTTAGCAAGCATCAAAAGAAATATTTTAATAACGAGTAGAGATTTATCGATTCCAGATTTATTTGATAAACTCATCAACGAAAAAGAACATATTGCTTTGGTAGTAGATGAATATGGCTCTGTTTCTGGCGTTGTTTCTCAAGAAGACGTTATAGAAACTTTACTAGGTTTAGAAATTATGGACGAAAGTGATTCTGTTGCAGATTTGCAAGCTTTGGCCAGAAAATCTTGGGAAAACAGAGCAAAACGTATGGGAATTATTGAAGATGGGAAAGAAGAATAAATTAAAAATTGTTTTTAGACATTCTTTGTTTTGGTGATTTATTTTATTTCAGCTTAATCTTTGTATAAATCCGTTTTTTAAATATTGAGCTGCTTTTATTAGATAGTTCTGTTCGACATCTTGATTTTCCTTTAGAACGTAATGAAGCATTTCTTCATTTCCGGTTTTTAAATTAATCAAGATTATTTCAAATCCATAATCAACAGGATGATAGGAATTAGACAAAACAATTTTTAGATTTTTGTCCTCATTATTGAATTCAAATTCATCCGAAATTATTACACCATTTGGTTGTTCAGAAAACTTGTAAATCGGTTTGTCAAAATCAAATTCAGTTATCAAAAACTCAAAATAACGTTTGGTTTTTTCGACGAAATTTCCTCTTTTGGCATAGTAAGTTTCTTTCTCTGTCATTTTCATAATTTTTTACCAAACAGTACTCTCCCAACTTTCTATTCCTCCTCCTTATACTCATCATATAAAAAGTCGTTGTAAGGAAAACGTTGAATGTGAATTTTCTTTACTTCCTCGTAAACTTTGTCTTTAAAATCTTCTAAGTTTTCTTTGTTTAAAGCAGATATAAAAATAGAGGCAACTTCTTTATCATTCATCCAAGTTTTTTTCCAGTCTTGTAAAGTGTAGTGTTCTTTTCCTTTTTCGGTTACCAAATCATCATCATCAATGGTTTCATATTCGTAAGCATCAATCTTGTTAAAAACCATTAAAGTAGGTTTGTTTGCAGATTTAATATCATCTAAAACCGTATTTACAGAAGCGATATGATCTTCGAAATTTGGATGCGAAATATCAACTACATGCAATAACAAATCTGCTTCGCGAACTTCATCTAAAGTAGATTTAAAAGATTCTACCAATTGTGTTGGTAATTTTCTAATAAACCCAACTGTGTCTGTCATTAAAAAAGGTAAGTTTTTAATCACCACTTTACGAACTGTAGTGTCTAGAGTTGCAAAAAGCTTGTCTTCTGCAAAAACATCGCTTTTGCTAATTACGTTCATTAAAGTAGATTTCCCAACGTTTGTGTAACCAACCAAAGCAACTCTAACCATTTGCCCTCGGTTTTTACGTTGCGTAGCCATTTGCTTATCTATGGTTAACAATCTCTTTTTTAGAACGTCTATTTTATCGCGAATAATACGTCTATCTGTTTCAATTTCAGTTTCTCCAGGACCACGCATTCCAATTCCCCCTTTTTGTTTGTCTAGGTGTGTCCAAAGTCTGGTTAATCTAGGTAAAATATATTGGTTTTGTGCTAATTCTACTTGCGTTTTTGCAGAACTTGTTTGCGCTCTTTGTGCAAAAATATCTAGAATTAAATTGGTTCTGTCTAAAATTTTACAATCTAAAATTTTCTCTATATTTCTTAATTGACCTGCAGATAATTCATCATCAAAAATGGCTGTTCCAATATCATTGGCATCAATATAATTTTTAACCTCTTCTAATTTTCCAATTCCTAAAAAAGTTTTAGGGTTTGGTCTTTCCATTTTTTGAACAAAACGTTTCACAGCAACTCCACCTGCTGTAAGTGTAAGAAATTCTAATTCGTCTAAATATTCTTTAGATTTAATTTCGTTTTGATTTTGAGTAACAACTCCAATTAAAACGGCTTTTTCAGAAATGGCTTCTTTTTGATCTATCATAAAACAAAAGTACGAACAAAACTTGTTTTTTGCACACAAAAAAATCCTCAACAAGTTGAGGATTTCCTAATTAATTCAAATTCAAATTTACTTTTTGCTTTTTCTTTTCAATAGCCTTGTTCAAATTTTTTATCCCTACAAATTTATATAGATTTAAGACAATCAAGAACATTTAAAGGTTAAGAAAACATATATTTTAGGTTATGAATTGAAAAATTATTCTAATAAAAAAAGAGATTAATCTTTCCCTTGATTTTTAAAAGCATTCAATAATTTTTCATCATTTAAAATGTATTTTTTGTACTTACCATCTCTGTATCTGTAATAAATAAATAATGGCATAAACAAAAATGAAAAGTAAAAAACACTTAAACCCATTACAACCTGGGCTTTTTCGTCTTCGATATTTATTAAATAAACACCAATAATCACCCAAACTAAAAAGACGATAAACATTATTTTTAACGCTATTTTCATGTTGTAAATTTACAAAAGTTCTATCTTTATTTTTTAAATAAATAGATCTTTTCGAGCGAAGTTGAAAAATGATTAGATTTCGACATTGTTCGACTTAGATTAAAATTACAAAAAATGAAATCAATTTCATTATTTTTCATTTGCTTGCTTGTTATTTCTTGCAATCAAACTAAAAAACCACAGACTATGAAACCGAAAATTGTTATTGCGCACAGAGGTGCCTCTGGATATTTACCTGAACATACTTTAGAAGCAAAAGCAATGGCACATGAAATGAATGTTGATTTTATTGAACAAGATTTGGTGCTGAGCAAAGATGATGTGCCTATTGTAATTCATGATATTTATTTGGATGATGTTACTAATGTTTCTACAAAATTTCCTAATAGAAAAAGACAAGACAACCGTTTTTATGTAATCGATTTTACTTTTGATGAACTAAAAACTTTACAAGTAACAGAACGTTTTAATCCAGAAACTGGTGAACAAGTTTATAAAAATCGTTTTCCTATTTGGAAAGGGAATTTTAAACTGCATTCTTTACAAGAAGAAATTGAATTGATTCAGGGTTTAAATGCATCAACCCAAAAAAATATCGGAATTTATCCAGAAATTAAAGAACCAGCTTTTCATGCGAAAGAAGGAAAAAATCTAACCAAAATTGTTCTAAAAGTTTTGGCAGATTATGGTTACAACACCAAAAATGACAATTGTATTCTGCAATGTTTTGATGCCAAAGAATTAGAAAAAATCAGAAAAGAATTAAAGTCTGAGTTATTTTTAGTACAATTGATGGAGTTTGAAGATGAAGCAAAAAAACTAGGTCATTTTGCAAGGTATGCAGATGGAATTGGACCTTGGTACAGACAAATTTTATCAGAAAAAATTGATGGTAAATTTACATTTACTTCTTTAGTTTCTGATGCCCATAAATTGGGTTTACAAGTGCATCCATATACTTTTAGAGCAGATGCTTTAGCTGAGTTTTCCTCTTTTGAAGAAATGATGGAAACCTTATTAATAGATGCAAATGTAGATGGTGCTTTTACAGATTTCCCAAATAAAGTAATCTCTTTTTTAGAAAAACAAAAAACTAATTATTAATTCGTAAAAACATTCTAATTTACTTTAAGTTACCTTATTTTTGATATTAAACTTTGCTTTTTATGGAATTAAACATTTACGCTATAAAACACTTTAATAACACTTTAGATTTGTATTCTTCTAACGAAAAGCTATATTCTTCTAGTTGGTTTATGGAGTTTGGAAAATTTGGTTGCGAGGTTTTTAATAAAGAAGAAAAAATAATTTATTCTATATACAAACAGTTTCAGTTTTGGAAATGGAGAATGGTTTATAAAATTAAAAAAGATAACATGGTGTTATCAGAATTAATTTCTCAAAACAACAAAAAAACTATTTATTCTATTGATGTTAAAGAGATTACTTACGAGATAAAAGTTCACTACAAAAAGAAAAAATCTGTTTATAAAAACGGAATTAAAATAGCCGAATTTAACGAAGCTTGTGTAAGCGAAGAGTATAAAGACAAAATTAAATTGTTACTTTTAGATAAAAAAGATTTGGAATTTTGTTTTTTATTATTTTCTTGTTTAAAAGTAGGAGAAACCGAACGTACTTCAAATTCTGTTTTAACAAGTCAGAAACAGTTAGAAATTAACGATGAACCTTGGACTTAATTATCAA
Organism: Polaribacter sp.; assembly: GCF_049276715.1. Classification (GTDB taxonomy): domain Bacteria; phylum Bacteroidota; class Bacteroidia; order Flavobacteriales; family Flavobacteriaceae; genus Polaribacter. The sequence goes on along the minus strand of NZ_JBASWY010000046.1, from coordinate 151,699 downwards.
CAATTAGGAGGTTACCTCAATCAATTTATTTCTGTAAGCTGTTAATAATTTAGATTTTGATATAAAACCAACATACTTATCGTCTTTAATAACAGGTAAATTCCAAGCATTACTAGTTTTAAATTTTTGCATAATTTCTTCTACAGAATCATTATAAAAAATAATTTCTGGTGCAGATTTCATTAAGGTTTCTACAGTTACACTATTGTACATTTCTGTATCGAACATAAAGGGTCTTATATCGTCTAAAAGTACAATTCCTAAAAATTGTTTCTCTTTGTTAAGCACTGGAAAAATATTTCTAGTAGATTTTGCTACTGCGTTTTTTAGCATTTCACCTAATAACATATCTGGGTTTATTGCCTTGAAATTCTTTTCAATAAGTCTGTCAATTTTCATCATCATTAACACATTTTTATCTTTATCATGTGTAATAAGTTCTCCTTTTTTGGCAAGTTCTGTGGTGTAAATGGAGTTTGCAATAAAGTATTTTGTAAACGCAAAACTAATGGCTGCCACCAACATTAATGGCACAAAAAGTTCGTAACCTCCTGTAATTTCTGCAATTAAAAATATGGCTGTTAAAGGCGCGTGTAAAACCCCAGCCATTAAACCTGTCATACCAATTAAGGTGAAATTAGATTCAGAAACGCTGCCTCCTAAAGTATTAATTACTTTGGCAAAAACGTTTCCTAAAGTAGCGCCCATAAACAATGTGGGTATAAAAATACCTCCAACTCCACCAGCTGCAAAAGTTGTTGTCATTGCAATTGCCTTAAAAAGAGCTATTAAAAACAAGAAGCCAATAACAATCCAAATATTGGTTAAATCTACTTTGTAAGGAATGTCTGCTAAGGCACCAGAAGTATTTCCATTTAATAAATTGTTGATTAGGCCATAGCCTTCTCCATATAAAGGCGGAATTAAATACAGCATAATGCCTATTGCAATTCCACCAACAATTAACTTATGAATTGGTTTTTTTATCCGTTTGAAAAAATTGGTAATTCTAAAATAAATTTTAGAAAAATAAACAGAGGCAACACCAGTTCCAAAACCCAGAATAATGTAATAAAAAATGTCTTTTATTTGAAAAGCATCAATCAATTTAAAACCAAAAAGCGCATCTTTTTCAAAGAAAAAATAAGAGGTAATTACAGCAGAAACAGAAGCCAATAAAAGTGGTACTAAAGAAGCAAAAGCCAAGTCTAAACTAAAAATTTCTACAGCAAAAATAATAGCTGCAACAGGTGCTTTAAACATAGATGACATAGCTCCTGCAGTTGCACAACCAATTAACAACATTCTGGTTTTTGCACTCATGTGAAATAATTGCGCAACATAAGAACCTAAAGCAGCTCCAGTGCTTACAGCTGGTCCTTGCAAACCTGCAGAACCTCCAAAACCCACAGTAATAGGTGCCGTAATTAAAGAAGCATACATTTTGTATTTTTCTATAATTCCGTTTTTTTTAGAGACAGCATGCAAAGTGGTTGAAATACCATGACCAATTTCCTTTTTAATGATTTTCTTTTTGATGTAATACACCAAAACCAGACCAATAATTGGGAAAATAAAATATAGCGAGTAATGAAAATCTTTAATAAATTTTCCTTCTATGACATTTTCAATAAAGAAGGTTAAATTTTTTAAAACAGCCGTTCCTAAACCTGCTAAAAAACCTACTAAAATGCTTAAAACATAAATAAATTGACGCTCGGAAATATATTTATACCTCCAAATAAGAATTTGTTTTAAGTATTTATTTTTTGTTGGCATTTTGTTTTTAATCTAAAGATAAAAATAGCTTGTCATTTCGACATTATGGAGAAATCTTATGGTTTTATTTTGAGATTTCTCAATCGCAAAAAAGCTCATTTCGAAATGACATTCGTATACAATTATTTTTCTTTAGTTGATAAAATATCAGTACCTAAAAACACATTGTCTTTGTTGTAATACCAAGCTCTAACTTTTGGCATTTTGATTTCATTTATTGTTTCTAAACCCGACAATAAAATATATTCCCCACTCTCTTTTGTGTCTTTAAAAAACTGATAGACTTCCATTGCATACGTTTTAGGATTGAAATAAAAATACCAAGTATCTTTTCCTATTTCTTTTGGATACGTAACTTTTAGCACCAAATATTCCTTGCCTTTAAACTTTTTACGCTCTACTTTTTCATCAATTATTGTCCCTTTATCTTTTAATTTCATAGGCAAACCATATAAATAAGTGTAATAATTTTTATACAAATTGGCTCTATCTTCATTTAAACTGAATTTCTTTTTTAGTTCTTCTGATGGATTTTTATCGCCATTAAGAGAAAAGCTGATTTTGTTTTTATCAACAATAAATTCAGTAATAATGGTATCTCTTTTTGCAACAACAGAAAAATATTGTTTTGGTAAATTGATGTTTATTTTACTCAATCTATCACCATTTTTAGGAGTTTCCATGGTTACAAAAAGTGCTCCATTAAAAGTATTCCAATTGTTATTTGGATCGTGAAATTCGATTGCTTTTTCTAATAATTGACTTCCTGTAATTTCTTGGGAAAATGAAATTATTGAAGTGAAAAGGAACAGAAGTGTGGTGATTTTTTTCATAACTTAAATGTAATAAAAAATCCTGCAAAAGCAGGATTTCAATTTATTTTTGAATATCTAGTTTCAAACTTAGCTCTTTTAGTTGTTCATTATTTATAAATGCAGGAGCATCTATCATCACATCTCTTCCAGAGTTATTTTTAGGGAATGCAATAAAATCTCTAATGGTTTCTTGTCCTCCTAAAATAGCAACCAATCTATCCAAACCAAAAGCCAAACCTCCATGAGGTGGTGCTCCATATTCGAAAGCATCCATTAAAAATCCAAATTGTGCTTTGGCATCTTCATCAGAAAAACCTAAATGACGTAACATGGTTGCTTGCATTTTTTTATCGTGAATTCTTATAGAACCTCCACCAATTTCATTTCCATTTAAAACCAAATCATATGCATTTGCTTTTACAGCTCCAGGATCTGTATCTAACATTTCTAATTGTCCTGGTTTTGGTGATGTAAATGGATGATGCATTGCATGATAATGCCCTGTTTCTTCATCTAATTCCAACAATGGAAAATCTACTACCCAAAGTGGCGCAAATACTTTTGGATTTCTCAAACCTAAACGTGTTGCTAATTCCATTCTTAAAGCAGATAATTGTGTTCTTACTTTATTGGTTGCTCCAGATAAAACACAAATTAAATCGCCTGCTTTTGCACCTGTAATTTCTGCCCATTTTGCTAAATCTTCTTGGTCGTAAAATTTATCTACGGATGATTTGTAAGAACCGTCTTCATTTATTCTACAATAAACCATGCCTAAAGCTCCAATTTGTGGTCTTTTTACCCAATCAATTAAAGCATCGATTTCTTTTCTTGTGTAAGAATTTCCACCTGGAACTGCGATACCAACCACTAATTCTGCGCTATTAAAAACACCAAAATCTTTGTGTTGTGTAACTGCATTTAACTCGCCAAATTCCATTCCAAAACGAATGTCTGGTTTGTCATTTCCATACATTTTCATGGCATCATCATACAACATTCTTGGAAATTTCTCAATTTCTACTCCGTTAATTTCTTTTAGTAAATGACGTGTTAATCCTTCAAAAACATTTAAAATATCTTCTTGTTCTACAAACGCCATTTCACAATCTATCTGTGTAAATTCTGGCTGTCTGTCTGCACGTAAATCTTCGTCTCTGAAACATTTTACAATCTGAAAATATTTATCCATTCCACCCACCATCAACAATTGTTTAAAGGTTTGAGGTGATTGTGGCAATGCATAAAATTGTCCTTCATTCATTCTACTTGGCACCACAAAATCACGTGCGCCTTCTGGAGTAGATTTGATTAAATATGGAGTTTCTACTTCAATAAAATCTTGATTAGAAAGATATTTACGAACTTCCATGGCTACTTTATGACGAAAAATCAAACTGTCTTTTACAGGATTTCTTCTAATATCAAGATATCTATATTTCATTCTAATATCTTCTCCACCATCAGTTTTATCTTCAATAGTAAATGGAGGTAATTTTGCAGCGTTTAAGATTTTTAACTCAGAAACCAAAACTTCTATAGCTCCAGTTGGCATTTTATCATTCTTCGATTCACGCTCAATTACAGTTCCTGTAACTTGAATTACAAACTCTCTTCCTAAAGATTTTGCTTTGTCCATCATTGCAATTGGTGTGCGTTCTTCATCAAAAATAAGTTGCGTAATTCCATATCTATCACGTAAATCTACCCAAACCATAAATCCTTTATCTCTACTTTTCTGAACCCAACCAGCTAAGGTTACTTCTGAATTGATGTGTGATGCTCTTAACTCGCCACAAGAATGACTTCTATACATTTCTCTAAAATTTAAGGTGCAAATTTAATCATTTCATCAGAAAAAAGTCGTGTTTTAGTATTTGATTTATAACCACAAAATCTTTGTAAATTTGTTGTATGAGCGCAATTAATATTCAAGAGAAATTCAAATTATTTTCTGAACATTGGACTCCCAAAAAAGTTGGAGAGTTAAATGGGCAACAAGTATTATTAGCAAAGCTTAAAGGTGAATTTATTTGGCATTCTCACGAACATGAAGATGAGTTTTTTTTAGTGATAAAAGGTACTTTGCAGATTGAGTTAAGAGAGAAAACCATCACTTTAAAAGAAGGTGAATTTTACATCGTACCAAAAGGAGTAGAACACAAACCTAATGCAAAAGAAGAAGTTCATGTTTTATTATTTGAACCTCTTTCTATAAAACATACAGGAGATATTATGGCTGATATTACTGTGGAAAATTATGAAAGCATTTAAATTAGTTGGTGGTTTTTGGTTTATAGTTAGTGGTTTTTCCATAACTCCCAAAAAAAACCAACCAACAACAAAAAACTAAAATGAATGAGTAAACTATATTTAGTACCAACACCAATTGGTAATTTAGAAGACATGACTTTTAGAGCGATTCGTGTTTTAAAAGAAGTCGATTTTATTTTGGCAGAAGATACACGTACAAGTGGAAAACTTTTAAAACATTTTGAGATTGGCACGCAAATGCACAGTCATCATATGCATAATGAACACAAATCTATTGATGGAATTGTAAAAAGAATAAAACAAGGTGAAACTTGTGCTTTAATTTCTGATGCTGGAACACCTGCCATTTCAGATCCTGGTTTTTTATTGACAAGAGCGTGTGTAGAAAATAATATTGAAGTTGATTGTTTACCTGGTGCAACTGCTTTTGTGCCAGCTTTAGTGAACTCTGGTTTGCCAAATGACAAGTTTATTTTCGAAGGTTTTTTGCCAGTAAAAAAAGGAAGACAAACTCGTTTTTTATTTTTAGCAGAAGAAAAAAGAACAATGATTTTTTATGAATCGCCACATAAACTTGCTAAAACTTTAGCAAATTTTATAGAATATTTTGGAGCTGATAGACAAGTTTCTGTTTCAAGAGAACTCACAAAAATGTTCGAAGAAACTGTGAGAGGAACTGTAACTGAAGTTCTAGCTCATTATACAATTAAGCCTCCAAAAGGTGAAATTGTTATTATTGTAGAGGGGAAAAAATAACTGTTTTAATAAAATCTAATTGAAAATCATTAAAATACTTATCACTTTAGCACTAAAAAAATCATTAATATTGTGGTCTATTTAATCCTTTATTTATGAAATTAAAAACAAAATTATTTAAATATATTTTAACAGTTATCTTATTTGTAAACAGCTCATTATCTGCTCAAACAGTTACAAATACAACTACGATAATTCCTCAAAATAAAAAAATTAGAGTCTTGTTTGTAGGGAACAGTTTTACCTATTATAACAATTTGCCTCATGTAGTTTCTGCCATGGCAAAATCGCAAGATATTATTATTGAAACGAAACATTCTACAGTTGGTGGAAGTAGCCTCGAAAATCACTGGAAAAGTGAAAGAGGTACTCAAACTAGAACCATGATAGAATTAGAAAAATGGGACTATGTAGTTTTTAACAATCATAGTTTAAGTTCTATTGAAAAGCCTGAGGGTTTTATGGATTATGGTAAAAAGTTTGCAGATTTAGTAAGAACAAAAGGTGCAGAACCCATTTTTATGATGACTTGGGCTTACAAATCTAACCCATTAATGTTGCCAGAAATTGAAAAAATGTATAAAAAGCTTTGCGAAACTACTAACTCTAATTTTGTTCCTGGTGGTCCTTTGTTTGCTAGTTCAATAAAATACAGACCTAATTTAGAATTGTATCATGATGATATACATCCATCTTCCAATGGGACGTATCTTTTAGGGTTGGCTTTTTACAAGTATTTTACAGGAAAAAATGTAAATGCAATCCCTACAAATATTTCAACTTTAGATTCGAATGGTCAGATTTTATATCTAATTTTTATGAACGATTTAGATGCTAAGTTTTTTAAACAATTAGTTAATGAATTCACTTTTAAAACTTTAGAGCAAAAAGTTGAGCCTATTCCTATTGTAAATCCCAAACAATAATGACGCTTCAAGAATTTAAAAATAAGCTAGAAGCGAATCCAACTGAGGTTACTTTTTCAGAAACTATGTTAGTTATAGATGGTTTTTATCATTTTATACCTACAGCTTTTACAAATGGAAAAATTAAAAATGAAGCAGGAGAAAACTCTGGTTCTTGCAAGTTATTTGCTTTTGCAAAACATCATCAATTTACCAAAGAAGAAACCTTATTTTGTTTTGGTGAGCATTATCAAAGTGTTTTAAATGATGCCAATGGAACTTCTCATCAAAATATTAGAAATTTTATGAAAACTGGTTTTAAAGGTTTATCTTTTAATTATGAGCCTCTGAAATTGAAATAATTTTAATATTTAGAACCATCGTGTTTGCCAACTTCAAAACCGTGTTTGCCTAAAAACTGATTGCCACTTTCTATGGCATCGTCTTCTAAAGTTGTTCCCATAGAATCGTTCCATCTATTTAAATAGCCAAATAAAGAAATTACACCTAACATTTCTACAATTTCTCCTTCGTCCCAATATTTATAAAGTGCTGACTTAATTTCAGCATTTACAGCATTTGGCACCATTGAAGCTGCCAAAGAAAAATCTAAAGCTGCTCTTTCTGCATCAGAAAAAGCTTCGTGTGTTTTATATTCCCAAATATTATCTAATTGTTCTTGTTCCGCTCCATAACGTTCTGCAGCCCTAATTGCATGTGCTTGACAATATCTGCAACCAGTTGCATTACTAGAAACCCAAGCAATCATTCTTTTTAATGCAGATGTAACTCTGCCTTCATTGGCCATAACTGCTTTATTTAAATTGATAAATGCTTTAGAAATGGCTGGTCTTCTTTGCATTGTTAAAACTGAATTTGGACAAAAACCTAGAGTTTCATTAAAAAATTCTGCCAACTTTTTGGTTTCTAAATCGTGTTCTGCTGCAAGTGGAGTTACTAAAGCCATGTTTTTTATTTTCTTATTAAACTAAAATTTCCTGTTTTTTCTATTGATAAACCATTGATATCTGTTAAAGTTACTCGAAACCAATAATCGTTAGAAGGTGCTTTTTCGCCTCTTGAAATTCCGTTCCAACCTTTGCTGTTTTCATCTATTTTATAAACGAGATTCCCAAATCTATTATAAATATAAATATCTGATATTGTATAAAAAGTACTATCAAAACCAGATATTTCCCAAACATCATTTTGTCCATCTTCATTTGGTGTAAAAAATTTTGGATATGCTAAAATTGAAAAAATGTATGCTGTTGTTCCACATCCTCCTTTATCTCTAACATATAAGGTGTGAATGCCTGTTGTTAAATTTGAGAAAAATCCGTCATCTTTATAAACACTAAATTCATCATCAATAGCAAATTCATAATCTCCATTTCCTAAATTTGTATTTGCAACCTTAATTGAATTATTATTTGAATCATCAGTAATAATAACATCCTCCTTTGTAATGGTTGCTTTTTCAGAATCTGATACTGTAATGGTTTGTTCTAAAGATTGGCAACCAGCTTCAGAAATTGCACTAACTGTGTAAATACCAGATGCGTTTAAGGTTATGGTTGATAAATCGCCAGCTAAAATAACGCCTTCTTTTTTCCAAACATATCTATAATTTCCCTGGGCATTTATAGTTTCTAATTCTAAAGAACCTATATCTTCACACAAAGCAAAAGTGTTTTGAAGCAATTCAAATACAGGAACTGTATTATCTACCACAGCAATTACTTCTGTTCTTGTAGCAGAAATACAGCTATTATTATTGGCTTCAACAAAATAACTTGTTGTTGTGTTTAATGTTGGTGTTTGAAAATTAGCACCAATAAACAAGGGTGTTGTGCTTGTTAAAGTTTCAAACCAATATACTTCTCCATTGGAAACTTCTGCTTTTAAAACAGCAGTTCCAGAACAAATTAAATCGTCTGTTGTACTTGTTATTATAGGTCTTTGATTTACAATAACTTCTACAGGAATTCTAAGAAAATTTGAACATCCATTAGCAAAAATTGTTGCATAAAAAGTAGTATTTTGTGTTAAGTTTGGGGTTGTAAAAGACAATGCTTCAGCTAGTTGTGTTCCTCCAGTTTGAGCATCGAACCATAAAATATCTCCTTCACTTGGGTTTGCAGTAATTGTAGCAGAACCCGATTCACAAATTGTAGCTGTTGTGGTTGATAAAATTTGAGGAATATAAATACTTGTACTTGCAACAATATTTAATGGTGGGTCTGAAGGTATTCCATATTCTACAATGTAACCTTTTGGTATATATGGACCTGTACCACCTGCATTTGGTAAATCGTTCCAAGCTCCACGAATTCCAATGGAAGGATCTGTAATATGCGCATAATCTTCATTGCCTACATTATTAGGTTCGTTATTATTCCAAAATGCAAAATTTGGTGTTGTTCCATTTACTTGTCCTAGCCAAAAAACAGTACCAGCTTCTGGGCCAGTAACCCATTTCCATTCACCTTCTGTTTCTTCGTCAGAACCACCAATCCAACCTGCACCTGAGGCTTGTTTTCCTGCAAAATCTGCTTCTTCTTGGCTAGTTAAAGTTGCTAAATAACCTTTTCTCCCATAATAAGTTTGGTTTTCTGCAGCTATCTTTGCATTGCTCCAAGTTATATTTGGCTCGTCTATAAATTGATAGAAATGGTCGGTTAAAGGTAAATAGTTGGCATCATTAATAGTTAAAGAAAATGTTTTTTCTGGTTCTATAGTACTTGCTGTAGTAGTAAATACTACTTCTTTTACAGCGTTTTCTAAATCTGTTAATAAAATTGATGTACTATTTGATGAAAACAAAGTTAGTTTCCCTTCTGTAATATTCCAATTTTGAAAAATAGTTGGATGACTGCCTGTTAATTCTAATCTATCAAAATTTGCTTGATAACCAGACGAAATTTGTATAAAAAATGCATCAATAGTAGTATCATCTAAATCTGTTATTGTAAAATCTGTAACAATGTTGATTGGATTTCCTGGACAAAAAACTTGCTTTCCCTCTGCAAAAACAACTGGTGCATTATCTGTTTGAGCAAATGAAATTGTAAAAAAAAACAAAAAAAGATAAAAAAATACCTTTTTTAAATATAGAGATTTATCCATTTTAATGAGTAACTTCTTTGTGATTTCTTATTTTTGTAAGAAAGCACAATTTAAGACTTCAATTTTTAAAAAAATATAAATTATGGTTAAAAATATTGTTACAACAAAATGGACACAGAAATCGCAGTTCGAAACAGATAACCCAAGTGGACATACATTTACAATGTTCGATAAATCTCAAGACAATGGAAATGTTATTGGTTTTGCTCCGAAAGCATTAATGCTCTCTTCTTTAGCTGGTTGTTCTGGTTTAGATGTAGTTTCACTTTTAGAAAAAATGCGTGCAGAAGTTGCAGCTTTTTATATTGAAGTTACTGCAGAATTAACAGATGAGCATCCAAAATTTTACAACAAGGTAAAAGTTGATTATTATTTTTCTGATACAGAACTGCAACCTGAAAAAATTCAAAAGGCAGTAAATTTATCGGTCACGAAATATTGTGGAGTGATGGAAATGTTTAGGCAATTCGCAGACGTGGAAATTGAAATTCATTTAAATAATTTGTAAAAAAAGTCTTAATAAAAAGCTATGAGATGGACTTTAAAACCAGAACCAAATAAAGAAAAGGTAAACCAATTAGCAAAAGAATTAGATGTTGATAGAACTATTTCAAAAATTCTCTGTCAAAGAAATATTGAAACATTTGAGGATGCAAAAAAATTCTTTCGGCCAAGTTTAGAAGACATTCACAATCCTTTTTTAATGAAAGATATGGATGTTGCTGTTGCAAGAATTGAAACTGCAATTGCCAACAACGAAAATATTTTGGTCTTTGGTGATTATGATGTGGATGGAACTACTGCAGTTTCTTTAGTTTCTTCCTATTTAAAAACCATTACACCAAACGTAGCAACTTACATTCCTGACAGATATGCTGAAGGTTATGGGGTTTCTTATATGGGAATTGATTTTGCAGAAGACCACGATTTTTCTATAATTATTGCTTTAGATTGTGGCATTAAAGCCATCGAAAAAGTAGCTTATGCATCCGAAAAAAATATCGATTTTATTATTTGCGACCACCATAAACCAGGAAAAGAAATTCCGAAAGCAGTCGCTGTTTTAAATGCAAAAAGAGAAGATTGCAACTATCCTTTTGATGAGCTTTGTGGCTGTGGAGTTGGTTTTAAACTCATTCAAGCTTTGGGTGTTTCTAGAAACCAAACTATTACAGATTTTGTACCCTATTTAGATTTGGTAGCCACAGCAATTGCAGCAGATATAGTGCCTATGGTTGGCGAAAATAGAGTTTTGGCTTATTATGGTTTGCAGGTAATTAATGAAAATCCGAGAAATGGAATCAAAGCCATAATTCATCAAATTAAGAAAAAAGAACTCACAATTACAGATGTTGTTTTTATAATTGCACCCAGAATTAATGCTGCTGGAAGAATGAAACATGGCAATTATGCTGTTGAATTATTAACAGAAATGGATTTTGAAACTGCCATTAAATTTGCAGCAGAAATTGAAATTTTTAATGCAGATAGAAAAGATTTAGACAAAAAAATTACAGATGAAGCCATTATTCAAGTTGTTGATAATGAAGAAGAAAATCGATTTTCTACAGTAGTTTATCAAGAAGATTGGCACAAAGGAGTTATTGGAATTGTAGCTTCTAGATTGATAGAAAACTACTACAGACCCACTTTAGTTTTTACAAAAAGTGGTGATAAATTAGCAGCTTCTGCACGTTCTGTAAAAGGTTTTGATGTTTATGAAGCTTTGTTACAATGCGAAGAATTTATAGAACAATTTGGTGGCCATAAATATGCTGCTGGTTTAACATTGTTGCCAGAAAATTACCCGAATTTTAAAAACAAGTTTGAAGCCGTAGTTGCAAAAACCATAGATAAAGAACTCTTAACTCCAGAAATTTCTATTGATGCAGAAATTGAACTAACAGAAATTACACCTAAATTTTTTCGAATTATTCAACAAATGGCACCTTTTGGACCACAGAATATGAAGCCTGTTTTTAAAACTTCTTGTGTGAGAGATAATGGTTATGGGAAAAAAGTTGGTGCAAACGAAACGCATTTAAAACTAAATGTTTTTCAAGGTGATAATCAAAAAACCTACAATGCTATTGGTTTTAATTTGGGGGATAAAATGGACTTTGTTCAAGATGATTTTGATATTGTTTACAGTTTAGATGAAAACGAATGGAATGGCTATAAATCTGTGCAATTGGTTTTAAAAGATTTGAAATAGATTTTCTTATTTAAGCTATTAATAAAGTTGTATATATTTGAATTTCAGCTATATAAAAAATATTTAAAGTCGAAATTAAAATAGAGTCATTTAATTGACTCTATTTTTTGTATATTTGTTTAGCACAAAAAACATCAAAGAATGAGTTTATTAAGAGCTTTCTCTAAAGAACAAATTATAAATAAAATTAATTTTGAAAATCCCTGGTGGAAAAACAATAAAATTGATGAATATTATTCATCGATGAAAAAAAGACTCTATTTTGAACTATTTTCTCCATTGGTTTATGAAAAAAAAATAAAAAGAGCTATTGTATTAATGGGACCTAGAAGAGTTGGAAAAACTGTAATGCTTTTTCATCTAATACAAGATTTGATTGATAATAATGTTCCTGCAAAAAATATCTGTTATTTATCTATAGAGAACCCAATTTATAATAGTCTTTCTTTAGAAGAAATGTTACTTCATTTTTTAGAATATAACAAGCTATCTTCTTCAAACGAATTGTATGTTATTTTTGATGAAATTCAATATTTAAAAAACTGGGAAGTTCATTTAAAAGCTTTGGTAGATTCATATCATAAAATTAAATTTATTGTTTCTGGTTCTGCAGCAGCAGCTCTAAAATTAAAAAGTATTGAATCTGGAGCAGGTAGATTTACTGATTTTATGTTACCTCCTTTAACTTTTTATGAATATATAGATTTAAAAAATTTATCTCATTTAATATCACTAAAAATTAAAAAATGGAAAGGAGTTGCCGGTAATTATTATCATACAGATAAAATAGCGATTTTTAATAAGCACTTTATTGACTATATTAATTTTGGTGGTTATCCTGAGGTTTCTCTATCAAAAGAAATTCAATTAGATCCTGGAAGATATATTAGAAATGATATTGTTGATAAAGTACTACTAAGGGATTTACCAAGTCTTTATGGTATAAAAGACGTACAAGAATTAAACTCTTTATTTACAACGATTGCTTATAATTCTGGAAACGAATTTACTTATGAAGAGCTATCTAAAAACTCTGGAATTGTAAAAAATACTTTAAAAAAATATATAGAATATTTAGAAGCAGCCTTTTTAATAAGGGTAATCAACAAAATAGATCAAAATGCAAAAAAATTTAAAAGAGCTACTTCTTTTAAAATTTATTTAACAAACCCATCTTTAAGAAGTGCGTTATTTTCACCTTTAGATAAAGGTGATGATTTTATTGGGAATATGGTTGAAACTGCCATTTTTTCTCAGTGGGGTCATAATACAGGTTTTACCCCTTATTATGCAAGATGGAAAAATGGAGAAGTTGATATTGTAAGTTTATCTAATGAAAAACAAAAACCTATATGGGCAGTAGAAATTAAATGGAGTAATAGATTTGTAAAAAGTTTACAAAAACTTTCAAATCTAAAATCTTTTTGTGAAAAAAATAATTTAGATAGAACTTTAATTACTACTATAGATATAGAAGAAATTAAAGAAAATGATGGACTTATTTACGATTTTACACCAAGTAGTATTTATTGCTATACAGTGGGTAGAAATGCAATAGAAAGAAGATTAAATAAATCTATGGCTATTTCGCATTAAGAGTATTTATCTAAACATGCTGATCAATCAAAACAGCATTTCCATCAGGATCTAAAACCACAAAACTTGCTGGCCCAGAAGTAGTTTCATCTGCTTCAGTTTCTAGTTTTACACCTTCACTTTTTAAGTGTTTTTGAATGGTTCTTACATCATCAAACTCATCTAATTTATTGGCACTTTCATCCCAACCAGGATTGAAGGTTAAAATGTTATTTTCGAACATTCCTTGAAAAAGACCTACTAAAGCATTTCCGTTTTTGAGAATTAAATAATTCTTTTCTATTTGTCCTGCAAAAACTGTAAAACCTAATTTTTCATAAAATTCTCGTGATTTATGTATGTCTTTTACTGATAAACTAATTGACATTGCACCTAATTTCATACTTTTTGTTTTTTGGTTGATCTTTTAAAGTTAAGAAAATATTTTTTATTCTAATCTATTTATTGTGTTTGTAAGTTCGAGTGGTTTTTCGATTGTAATGAGAAAAATTGTATCGAGAACTTTTTAAAATAACATCTCTATACTAATTTGATAAAAATCAAATTCGATATGACAGTATTTTTCAACTCTCCATAGACAATAAAACCATTCTTAACTCCATAAAAGTAAACGTTTTATCTACTTTTTCTTTTAGTTCTGTGAGGTTTTTAAACTCTGTTTCTTCTATTGCTTTTATAATTTTTTTATACTTTTTAAGAGGTACCAATTCTAAAATATCCACTTCACCAGAAGGAATAAAACTTGCCAAATGACTTTCTATAGTTCCTTTTGTTAAACTGCGTTCTTTAGCAACTTCTTTAACTGTCAGTCCAGATTTAAACAACTCAAAAGTAATTTGTTTGGTGCTTTTTTTATCTTCTTTTTTCTGTTCGTTAAATTTATTAATTCCGTTTTCTAAGCAATAGGCTTCAATTGTTTCTAAAATTTCTTTTCCGTATTTTTCCACTCTAATTTTACCCATTCCAGAAATTTGCAACAACTCTTTTTTACTTCTTGGCAAAGCATCACACATGGCATATAACGTTTCTTGCGTAAATATTTGAAAAGCAGGTATATTTTCTGCAATTCGAATTCCATCTCTTAATTCACGAAGTTTTAGAGCTAAAATTGGGTCTCTTTTCGAACTTAATTTTTTCTTCTTTTTAGGTTCGGTTTTTTGCAAAACTGCATTGGCTCTTACTTGCAAATATTGGTGTGTTTTAAAGCCTTCAGTCGATTTTTGCAAGGCAAAAAGTTTCTCATCTAGTTTTTCTTGCAAGCTATCAAACTGTTTTGTAAAATCTGCTTTTACAGCTTTGTTGTCTGATGAAAAAGCAATCGCATCCAAAGGTTTTTGAATGTTATTTTGTGTTTGATTGATAAAATAATCCACCCCTTTTATAAATCGTTCTTGAATTTGAGAACTATTTTCGGGCAAAATATTGTCTTGAGAAATTTGTAAAAGTTGATTTTTAAAACCGTTAGAAACTTTCATCAAATTTACAACTCCATCATCTTTTATGGTTTGTAAATGATCAATTACATCACCTTTTATACTCGTTTGATTTCTGTAAAAAATGTCTATCAATCTTGTTATTGGATATAAAAAAGGTTGATAATCAAACAATTCTGATATTAAATTTAGTTGAAATTGTTTTTCAGATTCGTTTAAAATAGTTTCATCAGGATGATTTTCTTCGACACTTAAATTAAAAGAACTTACAGTTTTGTCATTAATAATTGCGTTGCTAGTAATGGGTGTTTTTAAAACCAAACCATCTAAAGAAGTGCATCTACTCAAAGCTACATACGTTTGTCCATGTGCAAAAGAAGCTTCTGCATCTATAATGGCTTTTTCAAAGGTTAAACCTTGACTTTTATGAATGGTAATTGCCCAGGCCAATCGCAAAGGAATTTGTGAAAATGCACCAGAAATCTCCTCTTTAATTTCTTTGGTTTCTTCGTTAATAGAATAATCGATGTTCTCCCAAGTTTCTTTTGCAGTAACAATTTCATCAATTTCATTAGGGCATTGTACAGTTACATTTTCTTTAGAAATATCGGTTACAATACCAATTTTACCATTAAAATATTTTTTTTCTGGTGATGAATCATTTTTGATAAACATTACTTGTGCACCCACTTTTAACTCTAACTTTTCATCATTTGGATACGAGTTTTCATTGAACTTTCCAGAAACCTCAGCATCGAAAAAATAGCTTTTATTTTTGATTTTATTAAGTTGAGAATCGTTGATTAAATTGGCTCTATTATTATGTGTTGTTAAGGTGATATAGCCATCATCTTTTGAGGGAGAAAAAGTTGGATTGTAGTTTTTATTTAAAATTTGTGCAGATTCATCAGATAAATTATCGTTTCTAACTTCGTTTAAAATTTTGATAAAATCTTCATTTTTTTGACGATAAATATGTTTCAACTCAATAGAAACTACGTTGGCTTCTTGGTATGCTTTAGAGCTAAAAAAGTACACAGTTTCATAATAGGGTTGCAACAAACTCCATTCATTGGGTCTTACAACTGGTGCTAATTGTTGCAAATCGCCAATCATTAAAATTTGTGCGCCACCAAATACTTTATTTCGATTTTTATAACGACGCATTACTTGATCTATGCCATCTAATAAATCTGCTCTAACCATAGAAATTTCATCAATAATTACTAGATCTAACGATTTTATAATATCGATTTTCGTTTTAGAAAACCTTCTTTGTTGCTGATTATTTTGAGTTTGATTTGGTAAAATTGGCCCAAAAGGCATTTGAAAAAACGAGTGAATCGTAACCCCTTTTGCATTAATAGCAGCAACCCCTGTTGGAGCTACAATAACTAATCTTTTTAAAGATTCGTTTTTAATTTGATGTAAAAAAGTAGTTTTTCCTGTACCTGCTTTTCCTGTGATAAACAGGTTTCTATCCGTTTTTTCTATGAAATTTATGGCAAGTTTTAATTCAGGATTTTTGGACATTGTAGCTTTTTGATGCAAGATAAAGAATCAAAAATTATTACGTTATCATTTTCTTTCTCTTTCTTAAAGAAATCAAACCTAAAATTGGACCAATTGACAAAATCATATAAATAATATTCGAGTCTGATAAATTGGTTAAACTATTTAAAAGTTGAATACTAATAATTGTAATTGCAAAACCAATACAGTTTACAATGGTAATTGCGGTTCCTTTTAATTGTAAAGGTGCATTTTGCGCCACTAAAGTTGATAAAAGTGGCGAATCTGAAACTACAACCATTCCCCAGAAAAGAAGAAAAACAATTAGTACTATTTCATAATCACTTGTTAATATAAATGGTGAAACAATACAACATAAACAGGATAAAAATAATGAGGCAAAAGCAGTTCTTTTTACACCTATAGAATTCGAAATATAACCACTACTTATACAAGCTAAGCTTCCAATTCCTATAATTATAAATGATAAAAAAGGAATATTCAATGTTTTTTGTTGCTCTATGCTGTATTTGGTAAGAATAACTGGCACAAAAGTCCAAAAGGCATACAATTCCCACATATGACCAAAATAGCCAAAGGCTGCAGATCTGAATTTTTTATGATTGAAAACTTTTAAAAAAGCGAGAACATTTATTTTTTGACTAGGTTTTCTAAAAGGACCATCTGGAACAAATAACAGCATTATAAAACCTCCAAATGTAGCAAGTATAGATGTAATAATTAACACATTTCTCCATTCGTTAAAATTGACTAAGTCTTTCAGTAAATGAGGAAAAGCGGTTCCCAAAACCAAAGCACCTACTAAAAAACCAAGCGCTGTTCCTAAACTTTTTTCAAAATAGTCGACGGCTATTTTAATTCCAACAGGATAAATTCCTGCCAGAAAAAAGCCTGTTAAAAACCGAATTGATAGTAAACTTATTAAATTATTCCCTTCCCATAAAATGCCTAGATTTAAAAACGCACCAAGTAAAGCACTTATAAAAAACACTTTGGATGGAGAAAACCGATCTGCAATTGTTAAGATGGCAAAGGTTAAAGTGCCTGCAATAAAACCAAATTGCACAGCAGAAGTTAACAAACCTAGAGCATTGCTATTTAGGTTAAAATTGTCAATTAAATCATAAATAACTCCATTGCCAGCAAACCAAAGAGTTGTGCAACAAAATTGAGCAATTACAATAATGGGAAGAATGATATTTATTTTTTTAAACACGTATAATTTTTTCTGATTTAAAGTTGAAAAACCCTAAACATTCTTTAAAATTGATGCCACTGTTTCTTGATATTTTTTAGGAGTGCTAGCTTTTTTAATTGCTTTATATGTTTTTTGTGGATTGGGAAAAGATTGCGAAAAGAATTCCCAAAAACCTAACATTTTCATTTTTATGGGAGTTGGTCCTGAAAGATACTCATCATATTGTTGATAAATACGATCATGGAATTCAGAAAAAATTTCCCATCTATTTTTTGGATATACTGTAGTATCATTTTTTATCATATTTGGTAAAAAAGGATCTGCTATTAAACCACGACCAATCATAAAATGGTCGATTGTTGGAAATCGATTTTGAATTTTTTTAAAGCTTTGAACACTGGTAATATCTCCATTATAATACAATTTGTGTCTTGTGCTGCTAAGGCATTTTTCAAAAGCATCTAAATCTACAGGACCTTTGTACAATTGTTTTCCAATTCTTGCGTGAATGGCAATATTTCTCAGCGGATACTTGTCTAAAATAGGAAAAGCATCTAAAATTTCTGTTGCATTTTCATAACCCATTCGCATTTTCATAGAAACCACAATATCAGATTCGTTATGTGCTTTGTGCAAAACTTCGTTAATTCTTGTTGGATTGCAAATTAAGCCAGAACCCATTCCAGATTTTGTAACCATAGGATAAGGACACCCTAAATTCCAATTCAATTCTTTGTAACCTAAGCTTTGTACATATTTAACTACAAACAGAAATTCATCTGGGTCATTCGTCATTACTTGAGGAATCACATTTAAAGTGGAATTATTCTCCAATTGCAAATCGTTTTGATATGATTGCTTGATTTTTAACTTCCCATTTAAGCGAATATATGGTGCGTAAAAAGTATCTATGCCACCAAAATAATGCTGAAAAGCATTCCGAAATCTAAAATCTGTAAAGCCTTGTAAAGGTGTTGAAAGTAAGGTAGGAACCATCTAATTTTTTAGTTGGGCAAAGATACGTGTTTTGGTTTTTGGTTTTTCATCAATCGTTATAAAGCGTTGTCTAATTTTTAAAAACACAAACCCTTAAAAAATGTTCGAAGTTCGTAAACAAACTTAGCCCTGATTGAGCCTTTTGTTTGAGCTCTTTTTTGCTTTTTCTGCAAAAAAAGCGAGTAGCGAAAGCAGGAAATAGCTTCAAATAAAAAATCCCAAGCATAAAAGCTCAGGATTTTAATATTTATCTGCGAAACTTCGACAAGCTCAGTTTGACAAAGCCTACATTTCTAATGCTTTTGTTGGGTTGTTGTCCATTAACAATTCCACAGGGTTTTCTAAAGCTTCTTTAATTGCTACTAAAAAACCTACAGATTCACGACCATCAATAATTCTATGGTCGTAAGAAAGTGCTACATACATTATTGGGGCAATTGTAACAGTACCATTTACAGCAATTGGTCTTTCTACAATATTGTGCATCCCTAAAATTGCACTTTGTGGAGGGTTAATAATTGGCGTAGATAACATAGAGCCAAAAACACCACCATTGGTAATTGTAAAAGTTCCTCCTGTCATTTCATCGATAGTAATTTGCCCATCTCTTGCTCTTAAAGCCAAACGTTTTACTTCGCTTTCAACACCTCTAAAAGATAGGTTTTCTGCATTTCTAATTACAGGCACCATTAATCCTTTTGGACCAGAAACTGCAATAGAAATATCTTGAAAATCGTTTTGTATTTGGAAATCGCCATCAATCATCGAGTTTACATCTGGATACATTTTTAGTGCTCTAACTACTGCCAAAGTAAAGAAAGACATAAAGCCTAAACCAACATTATGTTTTGCTTTAAAAGCTTCTTTATACTCATTACGTAAATCGAAAATTGGCTGCATGTTTACTTCGTTAAACGTAGTTAACATAGCAGTTTCGCTTTTTACAGCTACTAAACGTTCTGCTACTTTTCTGCGTAACATAGACATTTTTTTACGCTCCGTATTTCTAGAACCATTTGTAGGTTGCGTTCCCATAGATGGTGTTGCATTTACAGCATCATCTTTAGTAATTCTACCATCTTTTCCTGTTCCTTTAACAGAAGAAGCATCCATTCCTTTTTCTGCTAAAACTTTTTTAGCGGCTGGTGAAGCTGTTCCTGTTGCATACGTTTCTACTTTTGGAGTTTCTTTAACTTCAACTTTCTTTTCCTCTTTTTTAACTTCTGCTTTTGGAGCATCACCTGCTGGCTTTGCTGCACTGGTGTCTATTAAACAAACTACAGCACCTACAGCAACTGCATCACCTTCTTCTGCTTTTAAAGTAATAATACCACTTTCTTCAGCAGGCAATTCTAAGGTTGCTTTGTCAGAATCTACTTCTGCAATAGGTTGATCTTTTTCAACATAATCTCCATCTTCAACTAGCCAAGTTGCAATTTCTACCTCTGTAATTGATTCTCCTGGAGAAGGAACTTTCATTTCTAAAACACTCATGGTTTCTTTATTTTTTTTAATCTGAAATTCTTTTTTATTATTTGGGCGTTTTAACAGGCTTTCCACTGTATCTTTTCTTTTTTTGTCATTGCGAAGTTTACTTTTTTGTAAACTGTGGCAATCTTTTAATTATAACAGATTGCTTCGTTCCTCGCAAAGACGCCTATTTATTTAGACAAAGAAAAGGATGTCGTTTCAATCCTTAACGCAACTTACTCATTACTAAAAACACTGTCAATAACAGCTTTATGTCTTTTCTTAAAACGCGTGCTAGAGCCTGCAGCAGGAACAGCGTAATATTTACGAGAACGAACTGTTAATTTTACCAACTCAAAACGTTGTAACATATAACTCCAAGCTCCCATATTTCTTGGTTCTTCTTGTGCCCAAATATATTCTTCTATATTTGGATATCTATCAATAACAGCTTGAATTTTTTCTTTATGTAAAGGGAATAATTGCTCTATTCTAACCAAAGCAATATCGTCTCTATTTAAATTTTCTCTTTCCTCTAGTAAATCGTAATAGAATTTACCCATGCAAAAAACTAATTTTTTTACATTTTCTGGATTTAAAACATCGTCTATAACTTCTTGAAATTCGCCATTTGCTAAATCTTGAACAGAATTTACAGCTTTTGGATGACGTAATAAACTTTTTGGAGTAAATACAATTAAAGGTTTTCTGTAACTGCGTTTCATTTGTCTGCGCAATAAATGATAGAAATTGGCAGGTGTTGTGCAGTTTGCAACTGACATATTATCTTCTGCACATAATTGTAAATAACGCTCAATTCTTGCTGACGAGTGTTCAGAACCTTGCCCTTCATAACCATGTGGTAATAAAACTACAATTCCGTTTTGAACTTTCCATTTATCTTCTGCAGCAGAAATATATTGATCGAACATAATTTGTGCTCCGTTCGAAAAATCTCCAAATTGAGCTTCCCAAATTGTTAATGTATTTGGGTTTGCCATTGCATAACCATAGTCGAAACCTAAAACCCCATACTCAGATAATAACGAGTTGTAAATCGTCATTTTACCTTTTGTGTTCGGGTTTGTATTTAATAAATTAATTCTTTCTTCTGTAACCTCATCACGTAAAATGGCGTGTCTGTGAGAAAAAGTTCCTCTTTCTACATCTTGACCAGAAATTCTAACATTAAATCCTTCTTCCATTAAAGAACCATAAGCCAAATTCTCAGCCATCCCCCAATCTAATTCATTGGTTTCAAAAACCATTTTAGTTCTTCCGTCTAAAATTCGCTCTGCTTTTCTTACAAAATTTGCACCTGCAGGCACTGTAGAAACTACTTTGGCTATCTCTTTTAATCTATCTTCAGAATACTTAGTGTCTAGAGTTTGCAACATTGCTGGTTGATGTTGACGCTCAAAACCTTCCCAAGTAGATTGCATAAATTCTTTTACTTTTGAAGTGGTGTCTAGTTTAGAATTATCGAATTCTCTTTCTAACATTTCTTTAAATTCATCAGTAATTTCATCAACAAAAGAAGCGCTAATAGAGCCTTCTTTTAGTAATTGAGCAGCATAAATATCTTTTGGATTTTTATGTTTGGCAATTGCTTTGTATAATGTTGGTTGTGTAAAACGAGGCTCATCACCTTCATTATGACCGTATTTTCTATAACCAAGTAAATCAATAAAAATATCCGATTTAAATTTCATTCTATACTCCAAAGCCATTTCCATTGCATGACATACTGCTTCTGTATCATCTGCATTTACGTGTAAAACCGGCGACAAAGTAACTTTTGCAACATCTGTACAATAGGTGCTAGAACGTGCGTCTAAATAATTCGTTGTGAAACCTATTTGATTATTGACTACAATATGAATAGTTCCCCCTGTTTTATAACCATTTAGTTTTGCCATTTGAACTATTTCATAAGCAATTCCTTGACCAGCAATTGCTGCATCACCATGAATTATAATTGGAAGAATTTTACTTGAATCTCCATTGTATTTTCTATCAATTTTAGCTCTTGTAATACCTTCTGCAACAGCTGCTACAGTTTCTAAATGCGATGGATTTGGGACTAAATTCATTTTTATTTGATGTCCATCTCTATAGGTTTTACTTAGTGTTAAACCTAAATGATATTTTACATCTCCATCTATATCTTCGTCTTCAAAATCTTTACCTTCAAACTCACTAAATAAATCTCTAACTGGTTTTTTAAAGATATTTACCAAAGTATTTAAACGGCCTCTGTGAGCCATTCCTAAAACGCATTCTTTAACCCCATATTTTTCTGCAGCTTCTCTTAACATAACACTAATTCCAGGAATTAATGTTTCTCCACCTTCTAAAGAGAATCTTTTTTGACCAACATACTTGGTTTGTAAAAAACTCTCGAAAGTTACAGCTTGGTTTAATTTAGAAAGAATGTATTTTTTTGAATCTATAGAATAACTTGGATGGTTATCATTTTCATTCAAACGATTTTGCCACCATTTTAGCTTTTCTGGGTTACGCATGTACATGTATTCTACACCTATAGAATCGCAATAAATACTTTGTAAATGCTTAATTATGGTAGATAATTTTACTCTACCAATTCCTAAAACGTCACCTGCAGAAAATTCATTTTCTAAGTCAGCTTCAGTCAAACCAAAATTTTGGATATCTA
The DNA here is from genome assembly GCF_049276715.1 of Polaribacter sp. Classification (GTDB taxonomy): domain Bacteria; phylum Bacteroidota; class Bacteroidia; order Flavobacteriales; family Flavobacteriaceae; genus Polaribacter. Next base: position 128,923 of record NZ_JBASWY010000046.1, on the reverse strand, counting down.
AAGTAGGTCGATATTGTCTTCTTTCTCTAACAGGATTTGTTTTTGTAAAAAGATGCCCACGAGTTCTATAACCATTTATTAAATCGACGACTAAAAATTCCTTACGAACTTCTTGCGGAATTTCTAATGAATTTTGATCCTCTGTTATAGAATAATTTTCATTTGCTAAATCATATCCTTGAAAAAAGCTTCTCCAACTTGGCTCAATAGCATCTGGGTTTACTAAATATTGATCGTATAAATCGGCTATATAGCCTGTATGTGCTGCGTTTAAGAACGAAAATTTGTCCATATAATAATGTATGCTTTTTTGGTAAGCTAAATATTAAAACAAAAATACAATTTTAAGAATAAAATGTAAATCATTTTTTATGATAAATCTTTTAAATTTTATTAAAAAATATAAAAAAGTATTTGCCTATATTTTAAAAAGATATATATTTGCACTCGCTAAACACAATTTGTGTTGCAAACTCCTTCTTAGCTCAGCTGGTTAGAGCATCTGACTGTTAATCAGAGGGTCCTTGGTTCGAGCCCAAGAGAGGGAGCTTTTTTAGACACCTCGCCATTTTGGCGAGGTGTTTTTATTTTCAGTCTTCTGAAACCCTTATGTTTACTGAGAATTATCGCAATGAGTTCATTCATAGAAGCGGTTCGAGACTCCATCTCATAAGTCAAAAAAAAATACTTTGAGAAAACAGAATCAACAAACTACAAGCAAAGTCTTACTATTAAAAGGATTAAAGAAACCAAACACTTCCTAATCAGTTCATTCGAATTTTCGAATTACTACCTTTAGAAAAACTACTTTTTCTTTTTTGAGTAAAATTGGTCTTAAATCTAATTCTTTAATTATAAATTTTAGATTTCTTCTATTAATATTTTTTGAATTTTGGTTTTTGCCTTAATAAAAGAGTTTTTTAATTCAAACTTGACTTAATCTTCCCTTTTAGCAATTATTCTCACAAGAAGTTAACTGGTTTGCTATTAATCTAGTTTTGTATGATTTCTTTAATATAGGTTTGATTTGTTTTAATGAGGGCGTTCTAAATATTTCATTCGGGGTATAAATTTTATGCTCATAATGTGGTCTTACATTATTATAATCATTCACAAAAAAATCGACTTCCTGTTGTATTGATGTAGATAATATTGGTCTATCTTGAAAGTATTTACTCTTTAATATTCGATAAGTTCCTTCAATGATTGAATTTGAAAACCTCACATCTTTTAGTGCTATTTTCTTATTAATCTTTACGTGTTGATTTTTTATGAATTCGTGAATTGTATGGTTGTTATTCTCTGAACCTCCATCTACTATTAAATCTACGTTCGACTTCCCTACTGAAACATTAAACTCGTTTTTAATGGCTCGCTTTAAACTTTCCAATCTAATATTAGCTGATAGTTTTTTGGATACATCATAAGCGATAATCTTTCTTGAAAAATTATCTACAATCGTATAAATATAGTATTGAATATTATCGATAGTTTTATAATAGGTCACATCCATATGTCATATTTCATTAGGAATATTTGCTCTTGTTGAAATTCGTTTTCGCTTTTTCTTGTATTGATTTCTTCTCTTGCTTAATCCTAAAATTTTTGAATAGCGATACCAAGTACCTCTAGACATTGAGGTTTTTCCTTGTTTAAAAGCTAGTCCCCAAACTGAAGCGATTGACCAATGGTAAAATCGTTTATTGTTCATAATTTTCTTTAGCACGTCAATTTCATTTCTTGAAATTTGCTGTGGTACTTTCTTAAAGCATAAATTGATTAATGAAAATTCACAATAATAATTCTGATAGCGTTTCCAAGTTTGAAAACTATGAGGGGTTATTTTTAGAAATTTACATATTAAGTTTTTCTCGTGATTAGTAGTCGAAACACTTTCTATAAGATTTACAATTGTGTTTCTATTCTTTTTAATGATTGCTTTAAATTCTTTTTCCCCTATAAAGTTTAAAATGGTTAAATACACTTTACAAAAAGTGATGAACATTTTTTTGAGTTGTAGTACTTTTTCATCATAGATGATTTGTAAGTCATCAATATTAGTATTGATACTTGTTGAGAATTCACTGCCCAAATACTTATGTGGATTATCGTTCTTCCAGTAATGAGCTGTTGATGGTTTTATCGTTGATGTAAAATTATCTGGCAATAGATGATTTTGAATACCTAAAGCATAGCAAATTTTTACGGATGAATGATATGAATTGTACTTTTTCATTTCACAAATAAAAGTGATTTTTACTCAAAAATAAAATTATTTTCATTTTTCAAGCCTTTTCGAAAATTCGAAAAGCTAACTCAAAAACAGGGTGGTTCGATGTATAAAAGGGGATCAAAACTACACTAACTCACTGATATTCAAATACAATTGGTTCGATAGTAGCACATAAGGGGGAGCTACATTACATTATTAAACCTAAAAAACTAGATTTAATTTTTGGAATTAAAAAAACGGAAAAAGTATTTGTTACATATATAAAACTTACTATATTTGCACCGCTCTAAATTTTAGATTTTAAAAATTATTGCAAAAAGTTCATGACTAAAATGACTGCGAAAGTAGCTCAGGGGTAGAGCATCACCTTGCCAAGGTGAGGGTCGCGGGTTCAAATCCCGTCTTTCGCTCTACAATATTTTACTATCAGAATGCTGAAGTGGTGGAATTGGTAGACACGCTGGACTTAAAATCCAGTGAACAGTAATGTTCGTGCGGGTTCAAGTCCCGCCTTCAGTACAAAAACCGTAACATTTAATTGTTACGGTTTTTTTGTTGGGTACAACATAGGTACAACAAATTGATTTTTCCTATGTATTCTATATCAATAAAATCAAAATAATTTAGGTCCTCATAAAATTATTAAAACCTTATAACTCTAAAAAGATCATAGATCAAAAAAATGACACAAAACGAGTTAATTTCCACAATGATTAAAGATGGTTATCAATTACTAATTATTTGAATTAAAAAAAGAAGAGGATACATTTACAATAAAAGATAAAAAAACCAACCCAATAAATGGGTTGGTTTGTTTTTATAAAGAATCTACATAATCTTTATATTTCTTAATGTCTACATTTAATTCTTCAATACTGTAATTATCAACGGTCTTATTAATAGATTTCTTCGGGTAATATTCTAATCTAAAAGTTGCTGGATTATAAATACCCCTATTAGATTTTTTTATAGGACTAGTTCCGTCTTTTAATTTAAAGCTTTCTTTCTTATAGGCATAATCACACAAAAATTTACAGGCTTTGCTTTTGGAAAAATCTGCAAAAAGCAACTTGTTGTTTTTATCAATCACTACAAAAGCATTAGTTATTATATTTGACTTGTTTAAAGTAGGTCTGCTGCCAGAAATAGATCTCAGTCTTATTTTTTTAGTATCCTTATAAAGAGTAGAGTTTTTGCACAAAGAATCAAATATGTCACTCTCTTTTATATTGTTTAAATTAAAAGTAGTTTTTTGATTCAAGCTTTCTAGTTTGAAATTTTTATCACAGAAAAAGATTTCATCATCAAAAGGGGAAACTATTTGATCATTAAGATTCTTATATGTTGTGTACTCTGCAGTTTTAAAAGCGGATAAAATTATTTGATCAATTTTGTTAAGATCATTCTGTATAGTAGTAATCATAGGTAATAAATCTGCGGTTTTACCTGTATTAGGATTCTTAATAAAAGTTTCTAAATATTGTATTAGCCCAAATACGTCTTTACTTTTTAACCTATTAATAGAAAAACTAAATATAAATTCTAAGAGGGCGTTATTATTTGCAACAGCTGTAGTTAAATAAGTTTCCAGTTTTTTTAAAAGATCATCGATAAGTTTGTTGAATTTATCATCATTATTCTTTAAAGTTGATTTTCTAGGTAACATAAACTCATTTTTTTCCGTTTCAAGAGGTAGGAGTAATTTTGAACTTCTCATAATTTTAGGCACTATTATAGTTTCTAAACTTTTAAGATTCCCATCAGTAGTGTAACTTAGCTTTTTATAATTAGATATATATTTTAATTGTTTTTCTAATTTTTCAAGATCATGCTGATTAATTAATTCCTTATTCGAAAAATAATTTTTGAAAGCTTTTTTATCATGATGATTTATAAAAGTATTTTCAAATTCATGCTCAAAGAAGTTATATGATTTAACCAATGTATTGTGTAAGTTTTTATTCTTTTCTGAAAGCATGCCCCACTGATTTTTTTGAGTAAATAATCTAATTTTGTAATTTATTGTTTTTAATTGGTTTTTTGCCCACATGTTTTTAAGCACCTCAACTAGCTTTTCATTAATTATTGTATAAGAATTAAAAGTAGGTTTGGTCTCTTTAACTATTCCAATATTTAAATGAGATAGATAATCTAATGTTTTGATGTAATTCAAAGCATCAAGGGAGTTTTTACTTTGTAAAGCTCTACAGGATTTAACATAAGTTGTTATGTACTTGAGAACACTTTTATGTCTTGTCGGTAAAAAATCTATCTCTGGATTGATCAAATACTCTAGAATTTTGTGAGCTTCATCTGCTTTGTAAAGAAAACTTAATGTTGAATAACAACGTATTAATTTATTCAACGCTCTTTCATGAGAACTATGGAAATCTCCTACAAAGATGTAAGTATCATTATTGTCTTTAACTGAGAAGTTATCAACCCTAATACTTAAAGGGTCAAGTACTGTATCAGAAGCTTTGATGATAATTTTTTTTCCAACTTCTAATTTTTCAAAGATTTTCTGGATAACATCTTTATTTTCAATGAATTTTCTAATAATTATATTCTCTAATTCAACCTGATCTTCTGTTAACTCCTTAAGGGGTTCTCCTAAGTCTTTATTCATGATTTCAAGATCGAATCCAGCATCTTTAGCTAAGTAGTAGTATCCATCCAAAGAGTAAAACCAATCTTTATACAGCCTTGATTCTTGAGTAATTTTACTTGTAACTATATTTTTATGCTCCTCTTTTTTTGTTGCGGCGGCAATATCAACTAATGATACTTTTAGCGGATTCTTTCGGAACTCATCTAATAAATGTAATTTTTCTGCATTGTCTTTTTCTTCAAATTGATTTGCAGCAGCATTCTCATTCACAGATAGTAAATGATAATTATACCTATTGATGCCTAGTAATACTTTAGCTGCATTTACAAAATGAAACTTTCTTGACGGTTTATCTTCATCTGGTTTAAATATCTTAGGGAAAAACACCGTACAATGACACAACCTATTTCTAAACCTGTTAATGGTTTGTATGGTATCCATGGAGCTGATACAACTATATTTTAAACCTAAGTCTAATACAACGGCATATTTCTGAGTTGAGGTTTTACCCGCTTTTTTATCATTATCTGTTAATCCATCTCCATCGATATTAATTCCATTGATGAAATAGTTAGTAGTTAATACCACATGAAAATCTCCAAATTTACCTGATATGATATTTTCAGTGCATTCTCCTGTTGATCCAGAATAAAATAATCCTACTTTGATTTTATTGCTAAGTTTAGTTTGGATTAATCTTTTCATTTCATCCATCTTTTCTTTATTGTTGAAGATGTAACAAACCTTTCTACCTTCTTTTAGATAATCGTTAATTTGATTAATTACCGAGTCTTCTCTCTCAGACTTAATGCTCGAATCAAGATGAGTTAAATTAATAGAAGGAGTTACTTTATATTCTTTATCAACAATAATTCTTTGAAATAAATCATCAATATCATTATCCGTCATTATATCAAGTAAGACTTTGGTTTCTACATTTGGTGTACCACTCATGAAAATAATCTTAGTTTTAGTGTCAGAATTCTTAGCAACGAATTCTACAAGATGATAAATCAATTGAGCTATAGTGTCAGCACGAAACTCTATGTCGTTAGTTAAAGCATGAGATTCATCAATAAATATATAATCGAATGTTGCAAGCTTTTCGTGAGATAGATTTAATATTTGATTGTAAGTTGTATGAACTACAAGATCATTGTCCTTTGGTAAGGTTACATTATGCAGACTTTTGTCATGTTTTATACTCACCTTTTCTTTATTTTGAGATTTAAAAGTCAAAGCGGTTTCTTCCATCCCTGAATGAACAAAAATTTGGTTTTGTCTATCTCCTTTATCAGAGGCTTCCTTAGCCATTTGATCATTAATTACTCTGTAAGGTACTGCAAGAATGACTCTTCCAGAAATCCCATATTTAGGATGAGATGCAATTGAATTTTTACCTGTCGGTTAGGTTCAGTAAAGGTCGTTAACCCTTACCCGGAAAAGGGCATGCCTTTCCAGCTCATGGTTTCCCATAAGATCGGACTATATCTTCACCTGGTCTAGGTGACATTCGCTTCCACAGGACTCCCTGCGTACTCCCTTTCGGGATAGTCTCTGAACTTTCAATCATGTAATTTAATTTGTGTACCATTTTGAGGTTGCCCATATCTATTATATAACAACATATACAAACCTCCAACTGGTACACGCAAAAGTATTTTTACATGAAAGCTTAGCTGCTGATTAGCATACAAAATTTCTAAAGAAATATTGGTTAGCCTTCCAGCAATTCAAATGTTTTATTACCTATAAATTCCTTTATAGGACGGCACAGGAAGTACCGCATTGTGATCTTAAAACGAAGATCTTTTTATCTGCATATTTAACCTTGAAAAGATTCTCCATTACATCTTTATCCAAATATTCATTAGGACCTAGCTCAACCTCAGCATTAATCTCCTCAAGATCTTTAATTAAGGGTAATCGTATCTTTTTCTTATCAAGATATGATTTTATATAATTTAGGAATTCTGATAAATCTGATTGCTCTTCATCTTCAATAGATAAATCCAAATTATATTTATACTTTTCATGCCATTCGTTTAAAAGCTTAAACTCTGATACTTGTTTAGAGGTTGCTACGTAATTCTTTAGTATAAAATCTTTTACTTCTCCAATTTCAAATACTAATCTATAGAAGGAAGCTGGAGTAAGTTTTTGTCTTTCGTCATCATCATAATTTTCATCACTTTTATTAGCCCATCTATAATCACCATGATTTTCATCCAACTTATTTGAACCTAAAGGAATTAATTTCTTTAATTCATCAATAGCCATACTACCGAATACTCCGTATAAAACCCAACTTTGTTTATTTAAGATTTCATAACTAGAAAAATTTTCTTCCGACCATTTTTTGACTCTAGTATCTTTTTGAGATAGCTGAACTATAAACTCTACAACCTGCTTAAACTTGTCAGTTTCATACTCTAAATCAAAATCTCCAGACTTGTTTTTAAGGTGTAAATGGTACGCATCTTGTTTAGATTTGATGCCATTCGTTTCCATGACTTTTTTTACCTCAGCTTCATTTTGTTTAATTTTCTGGTCAAGTTCTTCTTTTTTAAGTTTTTTCTCTGCTTCTACTATATTTGAATAATCAGAAAATACCTTAGAATCGTATTTAAAATTAGTTGACTTATTGGATATGAAAGGTAGCAGTGTTAAACGTTGAGGGTCATTAGTGGCAGTATCAATATTTCCTTCAATTTCTGGAAATTCAGCAGCTAATTCCTTACGCGCTCCTTCGTACCAAAGCTTATGCTTTATCATGACCTCTTTCCTTTCTTCACTGGCGAAATCCTTTATAAAATCGGGGTTTGAAATATCAACTTTACAGAATATCTTAAAACCATTTCCACTTGGTGATACGAAAGCCATATATGGTTTTACATTTTTGGTGCCTTTCCAAACTTTATTCATCCAATCGATGGTTGTCGTTTCGTCTCCAATTTTGTCAAAATCAAAAACAAACCTTCCCGTATGTTTGAACTCCATTTTCTCTTTATCTCTAGTGTTGGCATCTAATGATATCATGATAAAAGGCAAGAATGATTTTACGATTGTTACATCACCGCCTGCTGCGTCCAATAATTCCTTTATAGTTCCTTTTGGATCTGTCAATTCTTGTATAAGATCTGACTCTGTTATTTTCTCTCCTAAATAATCATCCCATTTTCCAAAGGACCTCATGCTGGATTGCCATTTGAAATGAAACCCAAGGTAATCCATAAGGAAATACTTAAGTTCAAAACCAAATTCTTTGTTTAATTTTTTAAAATCTAGAGGATGATTGTTAATAAATTCAGAACAGAAATTTAAAACGCTTTTGCTTTTGTCTCTTTTATTGTATCCTTCTACTAATTGGTCAAGTAGGTTCTGTTCTTTTGCACTCATTTTTTTATACTTTAGACCTGCATCTAGCCATTTTTCAATTGACGGATTAGTCGTATGAGTAGCAAAGTAATAGTAATTCATAATAATTTAATCTGTTTAAGATATTGATAAAACTTCTTAAGTGTACCGGTTGGGATTTACCGTTTGTTGTTATATAATAGCTAGGGCTAAATCCCAACTGGTACACTATAATTTCTACTTATAAGGTCATGACTTTTAACTCGCTGTTTTGGGTTTTTTGGATAAAAAATTCTAATCTGGAGTAAATTTCAAATTCATAAAAGAAGCCTATGAAGTAATACATAAATACAGCAAACAAAAGCTTCATCAAAAAAAAGCAGGCGGTATTTGTTTTGATTATTTAGGAACCGAAAGCAATCTAAAATACTTTTGTTCAAACTTTTTTGAATCAAATAAACACTTATACTTATAGGGGGTGGTAAACGTGGTAAAGTTGGTAAACCTCAACAATAGAAAGGGTTACAGCTAGTATTTTAGTGGTAAAGAATTTGGTAAAGTGGTAAACAATTTTTAAATTGCCTCTTTAGAATTACTCATTAAACACATGGCTCAGTTTTAAAAATAATAATTAAACCTTTTCCTATAGTTCTCTTTTATTCTCTAATCGAATCAAAAGCTCTTTCTTGTTCAATTTTTTATACAGAATAACGACTCTAGCCATTTGTAAATTAATACGTTAAAAAGTATGTTTTACTAAATAATCATAATTCTTAATCATTTAATCTATTTTTTGCATTGATAAACTTTTATAAATGTACCAGTTGGGATTTACCAATTGTTGTTATATAATAGTGTGCATTAAATCCCAACTGGTACACTCAAATATCTAGTTGTATTTGGTAGTAGTGAAGGGAGGTATCTGGTTATCTTGTAGAATATAACAGTCATATTTTTTGAGGTCTAAATTGTTCTAAAATCCCCTTATTAGAAACAAATATTATGTCAAAATTAAGCAAGAAAAGATTTTTAGAAAGCCATAGTTCCTTTCCAAATTTCCACAAGAAATTATTAAAACAAGGAGACGTAGAATGGTCTTTACTGAAAGAAAATCCAGAGGATTATTATGCCGCAGATAGCGGATCTGTTCCAGGAATGATTTATTATGAAGACACCGTTTCATTTGCAAAAAAGCATCATTTACAAATACTTCAGATTTTAGAAGATTTTGAAAGTGACTGTGGGAGGTTAGAAAACAAACCGAGCTCAACTGATGAGGTTCAATATTTTAATTGGCTCTCTTGGTTCGCTTGGGAATCAATGATGGGTGAAATTTTATCATTTCTAGACAAATAAAAAAGACCTCGAGTTGAGGTCTTTTTAATGGAAAGCAAACCTTATAGAAATAATAAAAAATTACAAAAAGATGGATCAAAAAGAGAGTTCAGAGGAAAAAATTTCTAGGGTTATTAGTGAAGCTGTCGAGCTAATTATTAGTTGGATCAGAGGAAAGAATAATGGATAGAAAAAGAAAATCAGAATAGTGCAGTAACATGCCTATTCTGATTTTATCTCTTTTTTGGTTTTTAAAACATCGGTTAATTATGATTTGACATATCAAAACTATTATGAGTTCTTTATCAGCAATGATATCTTGCTGGAAGTCTTTTTGGAACTCTTTTTTTCGCCAGTGTTCATTATGTGTTTTCATATGTGACTATAATTAATGGTTTAATTTTTAATCAACCTATTTCAGGAAAGTACAGTTTGATAATGGTGAAACAAAACAACTATATCATGTGTACAATGTCTTTTTTGAAATGGTAAACAAATGCATAGTGTTTAAAAAATAATAGCTCATGAATTCAATAATATTAACTGACATGCAGAGCCTAGCATCTCTTGAAGAAATAGGTAAATTTATAGTGACAATTAAAGAACCGGAACAAATTCAAAATGAACAAAAACAATTATATATACTTTCTGGTATGTTAATCTTTAGTGCTTGTTCAATAAGTTTTTTTGCAATTCAACATTATATGCAAAAAAATAAACAAAAAGATAAGGTTCGACAGATTGAAATTATTTTTACTTTTCAATTATTTAATGAAAATATTAAAATGCTTATTTGATTCTTTTACTTAATTAATAAGTTAATAATTTTAATTACGTGTTTCTTATTTAAATTACTTATCTCAACATAAAATTAAGTCTTGTAGGTATGTAAGTATTAACCCATAAAAAGCACTTTCCTTTTACTTTATTATAACCCATTCTTCCAATAAAATAATCTGGTTCCAAAATTTTATTAAATTCTATAAATTTATCTTTTGTAGGAAAATTAATTTATTGCAAAATGATTTTAACACAGAAAAAGATAAGTAGCTGAAAATCGATTTAACTATATTAAAATCGCTGAAAATCGTTGAAAATCTATTCTATAACTATTTTGTACGCTAATAATTAACTTTAAAAAATAATTGTAATTATTTAAAAGGACTTTTTTAAGTAATCATTGTATTTACTTTTGATAATATTTTATTCAATAGTTTCTAATATAATTATAGCTTTTGGCAGTAAATTTTATAAATTAAATGCAAACTAATTAGAAACTTTTTTAAATAATCCCAAATGCAATTGTTGTATTAAAATTGTTAAGATTAGATATGAAGATGTTTTAATCGATTAATTAATCACAAATTCCCTTTCAATTTCTTCCAACGATTTTCCTTTGGTTTCTGGAACGATTTTTAGCATCACAAAAAACCCAATCAACGCGATAAATCCAAAGATAAAAAAGGTCAATGCGTTGCCAAAATTCGACAATTCCCAAGGGAAAACCAATTGCACCAAAGAACTGATTAAAGAGTTGATAAACGCGATAATGCCAATTGCCAAACCACGATATTTTATAGGATAAATTTCGGATAAGATCACCCACATTACAGGGCCCAATGAAAAGGCAAAACAAGCAATAAATCCTAAAATTCCAACTAAAACCAAGGTTGCATTGATATTGGTGGCAACTTCCAAAATAGCACCATCATTTTTTTGATATATCCGATTTCCTAAGTATGATTTTGCTGCGTTTTTAAAATCCAAATCGTTGGTAAAAACATTATTTGCTATGGGTAACAATTTGGGAGCATCTTCAAAAGTCAAAGAATTTATTTTTTCTGTGGTCAATTGATAGGTGGCTTTTTGAAATCCGTAAGCACATAAAATCAAACTAAATGCAATGCCAAAAGTGCCCACTAATAACAGAGATCTTCTACCAGTTTTATCAATCAAATACATCGAAATCAGAGTAAAAATAACAGAAACAGAACTCAATAAAATGCCTGATGAAAAGGATGCATCTGTGCCAATTCCTGTTTGTTTGAAAATAGAAGTGGCATAAAAATAAACGGCATTAATGCCTGTGATTTGTTGCAAAATTCCGATGACCAAACCCACTAAAAACAAAAACTTCAATCCTGGTTTTAGGAGATCTTTGATGTTTATGGTTGATGTATTCGTTTTGTCTGTCACGTTTTTTTCGATGGCAGCAATTTCTTCCTCCGCAGTAATTTTTCCATGAATTTGGATGAGCACCAATTTTGCTTCTTCAGGTTTGTCTTTTAAAAACAACCATCTTGGACTCTTTGGAACGAAAAATAGAAAGATAAAATACAACAACGCAGGAATCAATTCAACACCCAACATGTATCTCCAAACGTTTTCATCGGTTAAAAAAGAACTTTCAGGAGTGTTGTATTTGTTGAAAAAGTAATTGCTTAAAAAAGCTGCAAAAAATCCCAAAACAATATTCAATTGCTGAATTGCTACTAATTTTCCTCGATTTTTTGAAGTAGAAATTTCGGCAATATACATGGGCGCTAATACCAAAGCTGCTCCAAAAGCCAAGCCACCAATCATTCTTGCGATGTATAAAACTTCGTAAGAATTGGCAATTGCCGATAATAATGCAGACAAAGCATATAAAAATGCCACAATCAATAAGATTTTTTTTCTACCAAAAATATCACTCAATCTCCCAGAAAATAACATGGCAATCATTGCCGCAAAAGAAGGTGAACTTACCACCCAACCTTCTTGTAGTTCTGTTAATTGAAATTCTGGACTTGCATACGACATGACTCCAGAAATAATTCCAGCATCAAAACCAAATAAAAATCCTCCTAAAGAGACTACAAATGCAATGAGTGCTAGTTTTTTTGACATAAGAAAAAGTTAGTTAAGTACAATTGATTGGATTGAATGTGGCAATATTTGTAATTTTGTTGTTTTTAAATCAACAGTAATTGAATAATTTAAAGACTCGTTTGAGCTATTCATTGCTATAATTACAATACTCTTATTTTTGTTTTTAAAGGCTGTAGAAATAATTTTATTTGAACTAGTTACACTACTAATTCTTTTTGCTCCTGGTCTTATAAATTTAGAAAAATGTCCTATGTAATAAAAAGAATTCGTAAACGTAAGTTCACCCGTTTGTGTATTACCATGCACTGGAGAAAAGCATAAATTTCCCACATGGTTTGGGCCACCAGTCTCATCCAAAAGAATATTCCAATCTGTCCAAGCAACAGTACCATTGTTAAAATCTTTTATTATCGATTTTCCGTAACGCTCTGCTAATTTTGGATCTTCATTTTCTATTCTAGAAATATCATACCCTTCATTACAGCCTTCCGTAAAGATTAGCTTTTTATCAGGATATGCCTCATTGACTCTTGCAACATTTTCATACATTGGATTGTCATCTTTCCAATCCTCATACCAATGAAAACCTGTTCCCCATACATATTTTGCTGCCTCAGGATCGTTTAAAATAGTACTTGCTCTTTGATATAATAAATCTCTATTATGATCCCAAACTATTATTTTTTTATCCCCTAAGCCTTCATTTTCGAGAGTAGGACCTAAATAATTTTTTAAAAAATCTCTTTCTTCTTCTGCTGTATAAATGCAGGATTCCCAGCGTTGAATTGCCATTGGTTCATTTTGAATAGATAATCCCCAAATAGGAATTCCCTCTTTTTCGTATGCTTTGATGAATTTGGCATAATAATTAGCCCAAGGTTGATAAAATTCTTCTTTTAATTTACCTCCTTTTAACATATTGTTATTTGTTTTCATAAATGCAGGAGGACTCCAAGGACTTGCATACATAGTTAGTTTACCCCCAGCAGCTTCGATTGCTTTTTTTGTAAATGGAATTCTATATTTTTTATCATGCTTTATGGAAAAAGATTTTAAATCTTTATCTCCTTCTTCAACATACGTATAACTTGCACTTGAAAAATCGCAACTATGAATAATAGTTCTTGCTAACGAATACCCAATTCCTTTTTGTGTATCATAATAGGCTTGTAAAAATAACTCTTGATTTTCTTTTGATAATTTATAAAATGTTTCTGCAGATGCATCTGTTAAAGCAGCACCAATACCAATAAATTCTTGAAACTCATTTCTAGGATCAACCACAATATCAATCTCCGTTTCTAATGGTTGATTAAACTCTGAAAACGAAATAGTATCCGTTAATGTGAGTTTTAAATTTGAATTGTGAGCTGTAGTGTATACTTTTGCTTTTACACTGTTCGTATCAAAAGTAATTTGTTCCTCTTGATAACCGCTTTTACTATTATTTTTAAAATTTTTACATTGATAAAACCCAAAAGAAAGAAAAAGAATACAAAATGATACGGATTGTTTTTTTAAAAATTTTTTCATCTATTTGATTTTTATTGATACACTATTAGAATGACTTATTTATGGTTACTTTTTATCACTTTCTCTTTTTTATAATTTAGACCATACCCAAAATCAAATAGTGGTTTTTTTGATGTGTCCCAAAAATTCACTCCATATTTACCTTTAAAATCAGCTTCGGATGCTGGCCAAGAATGCGGTAATTTACCTTTAAAATCGTAATCGCCAAAAAGTACTTCTGCGATTCCATCTCCCTCTGAACCAGGTAACCAAGCTGCAACAAATGCATCAGAATCATTGATTTGGTTTGTAGTTACTAACGCTCTTCCAGAAATTAAAACAACCACTGTTTTAATACCTTTTTCTGAATACTTTTTTATATATTTTTGATGTAATTCACTTAAGGTTAATTTATTTTCTATATTTTCATCATTAATATCCCCAAACATTTCTGCATATGGTGTTTCTCCCACAACAATAATGGCTACGTCTGCATCAACATGATTTCCTGTAGCGTCCTTATCATAAACAATTTCTGCTTTTGAAATTTTTTTAATCCCATCTAAAATAGTTGTTGCTCCTTTATAATTTTCTCTTGTACCCTGCCATGCCATTGTCCAGCCACCAGACTGTAGTCCTGCATTATTAGCATGCTCACCTACTACTACTATTTTTTTAAAGTTTTTATTTAATGGTAAAATATGATTCTTATTTTTTAATAAAACTAACGATTCACGGACAGCTTGCCTCGCCTTATCTCGATGGTTTTGGTTTCCAATTTTTGATATAAATGATGCATTTGGAAATGGATTTTTAAATAATCCTAACCTGAATTTTTGTCTTAAAATTCTTTTAACAGCGTCATTAATTCTATGAATAGAAACCGAATCAGTAGCTATTGCATTTTTTAATCCATTTTGAAAAACATCTAAATCACCATCAACAGCCATTACCATATCTACCCCAGCATTAATTACTTCATTTTTACCAAACCTAGAATAGCCTTTCCAATCCGTAAGAACAATACCGTCAAAACCCATACTTTTTTTTAAAGTATCATTAATTAATTCTTTATGACTATGCATTGATATTCCTGATAATGAATTAAATGATACCATTATTGCCCCTACTTTAGCTTTCACAGCGGTTTTATAAGGTGGTAATAATTTTTCAGAAACTACTTTCATGGTTAAGGAAGTGTTTCCTCCTTCTATTCCAAAATCTGTAGCACCATCACCAATAAAATGTTTCGCAGTTGCCATTACAGTATGGCCATCTTTTAAATTTCCTTGTAGGCCTTCTATTGAAGCTTTCGCCATTTTACTTGTTAATTCTGTATTTTCTGAAAAAGCTTCGTAGACTCTTCCCCATTTTTCATTATATGGTATTGCAACACAAGGAGAAAATGTCCAGTTAAAACCTGTAGCTTGTACTTCTAGGGCTGTAATTTGGGCAATTTCTTTTACTAAAGAGGTATTTTGTGTTGCTCCCAAACCAACATTGTGAGGAAAAATAGTTGCCCCTTGAAAAGTGTTTTGTCCATGAACCGCATCTACAGCAAATAATAAAGGAATTCCTAAACGTGTTGACAATGCTTTTTCTTGTAATGCTTTAAATCTATTTTGCCAGCCTAAAGCATTTTCTCCTGGATTTGGTCCTTGGGTATGAATTACGGATCCAATAAATTTTGTGGCAATTTCATTATCTGAACCTAAATCTGCAAAATGCCTAACTTGAGTCATTTGACCAATTTTTTCATCTAAAGTCATTAAAGCTAATAATGAATCAACTTTGCTTTCAATTATTTTATTTTCATCGGTATAAATATCTGTTTTATATGCATGTAAAAATAGCATCAAGACAAAAATTGATAACAAGTAAAATTTAGGGCTCCTACTTTTTGAAGTCATATAGTAAATACAGTTGATTTTTTTTAAAAGAAGTCACTACTAATCCGTTTAAAAGTATATTATTTTTTATATTCGTGTTTAACCCAGTCAACCTCCATAACCCACTCTGAACCTTTCATAGGAGAATCAGTAATTTTTGCGAAATTTAATATTGCAAACATGGGTTCAGGGTATTTATCTCCTTCACCTACATTTCTATAAATTTCCTTACCATCAACTCTATATACCAAATCACTATTTTGCCATTCAACAGAATATTCGTGATATTCATTTAACGTAACATCAAATCCTTTTCGTAAACTCCACCAATCTCCTTTATCACATTCGCCCAAACTTTTAATAGCACCTGCTGTAAAATGGTCTTTTTGATGATCACCATGATGTTCAAAAATATCGATTTCACCAGAACCTGTTAGTGGCCAACATATATTTTCATTTTCTTCTTGTACTGGTGATTCATTATTTTGCGCCCCCAAAATCCACCAAGCAGGAAACATGCTTGGTTCTCCATTACTACTTAGTTTTAATTTTGCAGTCCATTTACCTTTGATAAATTCTTTTCTGTTTTTTGAAGCAATACGTCCTGCTACATATTCAGTTTCAGGATGTTTTTTACCATGTTTATCTAGATTATCACAATCGTATTTTTTATCAATTTTAACTACTTTTAATTTTAAGGTACCATTACTTACCTCTCTTGTTCCAAATTCATTATCTGGAACGTAACAATGTGTTTCGTTATTTACCCAAATGCGTTGGTCTTGCCAATTGTCAGTATTAAAGGTGTCGAAATTGTCAAGAAAATCTATTTCCCATTCTATAATTTCTGGTGTTTTATCAGATTGTTTTTTATCTTTTGTTTTAAAAGCTATTAATAATAGAGCAGCTAATAAGGTTATTAAAACATATATTTTTTTCATGATTTTGGGTTTTTAAATTAGGTGATATTCTATTTATTCTGTTTCTGAAGTTTTAGAGGCCTCTATTTCTTTATATAATAGATGGTCGTCAATGAGTCTTAACAATAATATTTTATGTAATGAATCAATATTTGATAAATCATCATTTTGATCTTTTAATATTTTTAAATTATCATCAACTTCCTCATCACCATAATAAGGTCTTTGAGCTTCAAGATATTCACCAACTTGTTGTTTAAGTGTTTTCAAAATATAATAAACCAAAATTCGTTTTATAATTCTAACATTTCAAATAGATATAATGAATCATTAAACAGTTAAATTTTTATAATTTAGTTTTTAATCAACTTTTTTTGTGCGAATCCTTGATCTGTCTCAATTAATACTAAATATATCCCTGATTTTAAATTTGATAAATTATATACACTATTTGAGGTTATATTTGGTTGAATATTTTTAACCAAACGACCATTCAAATCCACAATTTTTAGGCTTTTAATTTTTTGTTGTGGTGATAATTTTATACTAAAGGTGTCAGAAAAAGGATTTGGGAATATTTTTACTTCATCATTTAAGTTATCTTCAACGCTTAAACTACTTGTAAATTTAAATTCAAACCAATTCATATTAAAGCCACTTTGTAAAACTTTCATTTTTAAGGTATAAATACCCGCTTTTAAAATTGCCTGAGTTGAAGAAGTTGTCCAAGTTTGCCATCCCCCAGTTATTGGTAAATTTAATGTAGCAATAGACTGAGTTTCTTGATTATTAATCAATTCAAATTCTATTTTACCTACGCTAGATTGAGAAGCTGTTCTTACATTTAAATTGTAATATCCATCATTTGAAATGTAGATTAAATATTCGGCATAATCACCAGCATCTGTATAAGCTATATTCTTACCAGCGCCTAAATCACTGGTATCTTCTAGTTGTAGTCCGAATTGATTACTATAATTTTCAGCTTGAATTTTTCCAGGAATTAATAGTCTAGTAATCAAATAATTATTTACCAATTTATTTTGAAAAGTTGGTAACTTAGCATTTAAAGAAGATGTAATTATATCTCCATTATAACTGACTTTTATTTCATCTTGATAAAATAAATATTTATCAAGTACAATATTGATTACTCTATTATTTGATGGATCTATTTTTACTGATGCAATGCTTCTTAAAATATTATTTACTCTTACCTCAAACAAATTAGTACTAAGTTCTTGAACATTTATTGGTTGATTTACAACAATATTTATTGATTGTTCGTCATCACTAGTACTAGCGCTTAAAACTTGAAATGCAGGGGTTGGATCTGTTGATTTTAAAAATTCAATACTACTCATATTAAATGAAGCATTGCCATCAATTAAAATTTTTAAAACATGCTTACCTTCCTCTAAATATTTATTTTTAACTGTTTGGAATACAAAATTATTCCAATTACCTGTGTTACCAAGTGTTACGTCGCCTGCAAAATCAATATCATCAATGAAAAATTTTGGTTTGCCTCCTGATTGTTCAGTAGCATATCTAAACTTGAAATCATAAAATGCTGTTTCTTCAACATTGATGGTATATTTTACCCATTCATTTTTTTCTGTATAACCTATGTGATAGCCATTACTATTAATTTGATCTTGATTGGTTTGAATATCTACTCCATCATTTCTATATTCCCAACCAGAGTTCCACGCGGTAAAGTTTCCTGTTGATAGGTTATAATCAGCTACTACAGTATCATAATATGCAAAATTATTTTTTCCTAAGTCATAATCCGAGAGATAAATAATACCAGGAATTGGAGCAGGCTTACCGTGATAAGGTAAGATTTCATCTGTTTGTACTTGTCGTATAATGGCGTCAGGAACATCTTTTCTATATTTACTGTTTTCAACTAATAGATTATCCGCCAATTGCATCATAGCATCAAAAGTTTCTTGTACTGTTGGTTTTGATCCTTCACCTTTCCAAAAATTAATTACTTTTTGATAACCTGGATTGATGTTCACAGCATAAGGGCTATCTATATCACCTATTTTACGAATTGCCCACCAAGCCCAACCAATATTATTGTTTTCAAAAAGGGTAATGGCATCTGTAAACCAAGTATTTGAATTCTCTCCTGATTCACCCATCCATAAGGGTACATTATACTGTTCTCTTAATGGGAGTATCCAATCTAAATCATTTGGGCTATTGTAAGTCCAATATTTATGAAAGCTATAAACTAAATTATTATCCCAAGGAGGTAAAAGACCTCTATGGTCGTTCGCATATGAGTTTCCTTCAATATAAAGAATGTGATTATCTCCAACACCTCTTATTCCTGCAGTAATATCCTCATAAATTTCTCTAAGCAAAGTATTTTGATTTCCTAAGTCCCAATGTGTTTCATTAATAAGGTCATATCCCCCTATCCACTCATTATCTTTATATCTTTCCGCTATTCTAGTCCATAATGCCACAAGCTTATCTCTATTTGCTTGACTTTCCCATAATGAAGGTTTATCAGGATCATAATCATTAATTTCAGAACCTCTCCCTTGCCCACCTGGAGTTGCGTGCATATCAAGGATAATATACATATTGTGAGGTGCTGCCCATGAAAGCACATTATCAATTAATTCAAAACCTGTTTCTATCCATGTATTTTGACCAGCTATAGGCTCTTCTTCAATAGGAAGGGTGAATAAATTATAATGCATGGGTATTCGGATACTATTAAAGCCCCATGCTGCTAAAGAATCTACATCACGCTTTGTAAAATGATTTTCTCGCCATTTTTGAAAAAAGGTTTCTGTATTTGCTTCTCCCATTAAATCGATTAATTTTTCCTTAATTTCATGTTGAGATCCAGCAATTCCAGAAGTCTGCATCATATATCCTTCCATAATTTGCCAACCTCCGGGGCCATATCCTCTTAAAAAAACTTCTTCTCCTTTAGAATTGATAATTTTTTTCCCAGAAGCTTTCAATCCTTGAGCATTAAAGTTTATTGCACATATTAAAAATATGCACGTTAAAAAATTTTTCATATATATTATTGTTATATTTAAAGATTATCCAAACCGTATAAAGTAATTTCTGAACCTACTGTTATTGAGGTACTGCCGTAATTTGATGTAATAGAAAACTTTAAATATCTAAATTGATCGGAAGTGTTGGGTAAGCTAAACTCATGACCTTCGATAGCCTCTTGGAATGCTTTTGTAGGGATATTACCAGCAGCATCTCTTGGGTCTCCAATATCAAATTGCCCTAATAAATTCCAAGTTTGAGCATCATTACTTGCGTATAAGTTGAATGATTTTAAATTTTCTTCTTGATAATGATACGTTATTCCTCCACCATTATACCAGTAAGCTCTTTGCCAAACCTTGAATCTTTGGATTCTAACATTTTTATTTAAATCAATCACTATATCTAAAGGAAAGTTTAAACTACCCCCATTGTTATCTCTTGTTATTATAAAATAACTATTGTCTGCATCTGTTTCAACAGTATCTACAACATCATCCCAAAAATTAACAGTTCTACCCTCATACGCATTTCCATTTATGGATTGTCCTGCAACAAGTGTCCAAGTAGATTTATCAATTTTTTCTTCAAAGAGCGGAGTATATCTTCCTTTTTCTTCAAGCTTTGTGATATTGCCATCAAAATCTTCAACCTTTGTTGAAAAAGTTAACTCTTTGGATGGTAAACCACGGATAAAAATACTTTCTTGAGCGTTGTTTGATGATAATATTCTGATAGTTTCTTCACCGCCATCTAAAATATGCACATATACAAACACTGTTTTTGATGCAATGTTATCCCAAGTAATTTTAACTCCACCTAAATCTGGTGAAATATTGATACTTTCTTGCACTAAAAAAATAAAGGATTTTAAAGGAGTAAACTCAATTTGAACTTCTTTTGATGTATTTTCACTTTCATCAACAACATATAATTTTACATTTACGGGTGTTGATTGATTTAAACCGTTTACCTCTATTGAAGTATTGTATTTGCTAGAAACTCTAAAAACTTCATCGCCTTGTGAGTTTCTATACACTGCTTTTACATACAAAATATCATCATCCGAAGGAAGTGTATAATTGATAATACCTCCTCCATTTGTAGGTGTTACATTAATATTAGTAACTACACCTGGTGCATTTGAATCTAAATCTTCATTTTTAGAACAAGCAATAATTGTTGTAAAAATTAAGACTGAAAAAAGAGCTATTATTTTTATTTGTTTTTTCATGATACTATATTTTTTACCAACCTGGGTTCTGGATTAAATTTGGATTTCTAGACAGTTCTGTAAAACTTATGGGTTGCAAATAATCTCTTGGTGTACTAAAAGACCTTTGACCAACACTCATTATTCGATAATAATTTGCTTCAGAATCTTCATCTACAGACCAACCTTGAATTGGAGCAGTAAAGTATTTATCAGCAAGTTTCCATCTTCTTATATCGTAATAACGATGACCTTCAAAAGCTAATTCAATCATTCTTTCTTGTTGAATAATTTCCCTTAAGCCTTCTTTACTTGTGTGTTTGTTTGGTGTTGCCGCCAATGCTGCATTACTCCAAGCATCTTGTACTGTAGGGATTCCTGCTCTTTCTCTAATGACATTTAAGGCGTTATATACTTCTGTGGATGGACCACTAAGTTCATTTAAAGCCTCAGCATACATTAAATACAAATCACTTAATCGTATCATTGGCCAAGGATAAGTTACAGCTTTGTTGTATGCATCCCCTTCAGAATCTTGGTGAACCAATTTTTTAAGTGCATATCCTGTTACTAAATAATCACCTGTGTTTGCAATTCTACCATGGATTTCTGATTTTCTCATTTTCAAATTCCAAATGCTCCCCCAAGTTCTATTGATTCCTCTGTCAAAACCTATTGAAGCATAAAAACGAGCCTCTCTATTAAGATTTAATTTTGCAGTTCTGTTACCGAATTGAGCATAAAAACGCTGATTAAAAGCAATGTTAGTAACCCCATATCTATCTGAATAATCAAAAGATAAATCTTGATCAATAGGTAGTCCATTTTTAGTATAGTAGGTTTCTGCAATTCTTAATGTTGGCGCTAACCATTGCCAAGAAGCCTCAACAGATGAAGACGTTGGATTTTTCATCATTGCGGGAGATTGAATTTGCCAAAATTGCCCATTCGTTACAGGATTTGAATTTCCCCAAATAAGCTCAGAATTCCAAGGGTCTGTAATTGAAAAACGATGATTATATTGATCTCTAACCAATTTAAATTGGAAGTTATTAGTATCAAAAAGTGGCGCAGCACCTGTATAATAATAAATTGATGTTCCTTGAGCTAAAGCAGCATCTAAAGCTTCTTTTGCTGCTTTTGCTGCTAAATCCCATTTAGACTCATCATAGGTATGATTAAAAAAGTGTTCTCCATTACTATTGACAAAATTTGAATAAAATTCTGAGTTTCCATTAAATAGAGGGCTTGCACTAAACAATAGAACTTTTGCTTTAATAGCTTTTGCAATTACCTGATCTATCCTTCCAACATCGTTATTACCAATTATTTTTACAGGTAAATCATTAATTGCTTCATCAATAGTTTGTACGATGTATGTAAAACAGTCATCAACAGTTTCTCGTTTAACTCTTACTTCCTCATCAGAAGCTGAAATTGGTAAGTTTACATCAATAATTGGAATCGGACCGTAGTTACTCAATAATAAAAAATGATAGTAGGCTTTTAAAAATTTCGCTTCTGCCTTCCATTGATTTTTTTCACTTTGATTCATATCCACTACTAAATCAATATTCTCAATCAAAATATTACAACTACGAATTCCTTCCCATAAAGAGCCTTGCCCTCTGCCAATTGCACCATATCCATTCCAATAACCCATTAATGGAGAAGAAACGGTTTGTTGTCCTTTCATCAATCTAATTGCATCAGGTTCTTTAGGAACAGGTACTGCTAATTCATCGCTCATTAATACATAACTCGCATATGTTCCGTCATTCTGTGGCAAATAACTATACGAATTTGCCAAGGCATTGTATGCTGTTTCTTTTCTATTGAAAAGTAATCTAAGTTCTTGTGTACCATCTGGAACAATGTCTAAATAGTCTTCACAGCTTGTTAGTATTGAAATACTACAAATAATTAATGTTATAAATTTTTTATTAAAATTCATTTTTCTCTTTTTAAAAATTTATTTGAATACCAAGGTTTACAACTCTTTGAGGAGGATAACCGAGTCCATTTCCTGCCATCTCAGGATCCCATAAATCGAATTTTGAGAAATGAAGTAAGTTTAATCCTGTAAAATACAATCTAGTTTTTGCCATAGAGAATAGTTTACCTGCTTTTTCAGGAATTGTATATCCTAATTCAACACTTTTTAATCTCAAAAAATTACCATCTCTTAACCACCAAGTAGATGGTTTTTCATTGTTTTCTATTTGATAAGTCGACAATCTTGGCCAAAATGCATTTGGATTTGGATTATTTTCAGACCAATGATTGTCGGCTATAATACTTAATGCATTTCTTTCATTAACAAATGGTGATATTTCACCGGGATTGATGAAAAACGATGATCTTGCCACTCCTTGCATAAATACTGAAAAATCAAAATTTTTGTACACTGCCGAAAATCCAAAACCATAAACAATTTCGGGTACATTTGGCTTCCCAATTGGTGTCTGATCTAATTCATTTATAACCCCGTCATTATTTACATCTCTATATTTTATATCCCCAGGCAAGTATGAGTTTGATGTTGAAAAACCATTAAATTGTTCAGGTGAGTTATTGATATCCTCTTGATCAACAAAAAGTCTCTCTGCAATATAGCCCCATTGTTGATTTACAGGATAACCTATTCTACTTAAATTTTTATTTTGAAATTCTGGTTCTCCATTTACTAGTATTTTATTTGTTGAATACGTAAAATTACCTCTTGCTGTAATGTAAAAATCACCGTTAAATGCATGGTTGTAATCTAATGAAAGATCAATCCCATTAGTTTTAACCTCTCCAATATTACTACTAATGACTGTGGTTAAACCAGATGTTTCAGGAATGAATTCACGCTCCATATAAATGTTTCTACGGTGCTCTGTAAAAAAATCGGCTATAAGATTAATCTTTTTAAACAGACCTAATTCTAAACCTATATTAGATTTTGTAGCGACTTCCCAGGTAACATTTTCGTTTGCATACCTATTGATAATAAATCCGTTATAATAATTATTATAATCGGTTCCAAAAGTATACCCTGTACCGCCATTATTTAAATTTACATCTGATAAATAAAAGAATCTATCACTAGGACTAGAAATTCCATCATTCCCCACTAATCCATAAGTATACCTTAATTTTAACATATTAACAGATGGAATATTTTTTTGAAAATACGGTTCATTAGAAATAATCCAACCAATCCCAATAGAAGGGAAAAAACCAAACCTGTTTTTTTCAGCAAATTTTTCTGAACCATTGTAGCCAAAATTGAATTCTCCAAAATATCTACTGTCGTAACTATAAGATGCTCTACCTGATATCCCCATATTTCTTGAAGGCAAAGTAGAAAATGCGGTATTACCACCTATTGTGTTTAAAGCTTCTTGAAAATAAGTAACTAATAAACCTCCAACTTCGTGTTTTTCATTAAAGTTTCTATTATACTCTAAGACACCCTCATAGTAAAAATTACTATTGCCATAATTATTAACAGTTGGATTGTTTAAAAACTCTGTCCCTTCTTGAATTTGATACAATGTGTTTACAATACCTGTTGGCGTTTCAATTTCAGATAATCCATAGAAAAAAGGAGTAAAACTTCTTTCGTTTTGATTTTCTGTATATGTTCTAACAGATGCCATTGCTCTCATTTTTAAGCCTTCAGTGATAAAACTTAAATCTTGATTTACCTGAAATTGTGCTAAAGTAGTATTTGCAAAACGATCTCTAAATCCTTTTACACTTTCAGCATAAGGGTTTGGGAAACCACCATTTCCTTTATTCCCAAAAAGTGTATGATTAAAAAATTGCGTTATTTCATCCGTTTCAAAAACTTTTGGGAAGTTTGCAGGATTTGCTTGAGCTACTTGTCTAAAAATATCTGAAGCGCTTACTATGGGGCCATTATATCTCTCGAATAAAGAGTAAAACTTCGCAGAAACTTTAGTTGTTTTTGTTAAATTGATATTGATATTTGCCCTTAAATTAGATCTATTAATATCAATATTATTATTAAAATTATTTAAAGGATCTACTTTTAATAATCCTTTTTCATTGGCACTTGTAACAGACAAATAGTATTGTGCAACTTCCCCACCTCCATTTATATTTGCATTAAATCTTCTATTAATAGCAAAATCATTAAAAAGTTCCTTATGCCAATTAATGTCTGGATAAAGATTTGGATCTAATCCATTTCTTGTCCCTTCAATTTTTTGTTTAGAGTATAATAAGTTAGCAGACTGGTCTCTTGATCTTTCTGCTCTGTTATACAATTCCATATAATCAACTGCACCTAGAAAACTGTTTACTTTTGATGGACTAGAAATAGAGTTTTCATAACGAACAGAAACTCTTGCTTTTCCTTTTTTTCCTTCTTTTGTAGTGACTAAAACTACCCCATTCGCACCTCTAGCACCATATAAAGAAGTAGCTGTTGCATCTTTCATAATAGAAAAAGAAGCAATATTATCTGGTTCTAATCGCGCTAAGTCGTCAGAAGTAATTTGTAATCCATCTAAAAGAATTAAGGGACTATTATTAAACCCAAATGTAGTTACACCTCTAATAAAAAAGGCTGCATTATCTTGGCCTGGTTCACCAGATCTTTGATAAGAAATTAGACCTGAAATTTGACCAGCCAAAGAGTTTGTTAAATTTGCTGTAGGTTGTTTTAAATCAGTTACTTTTACTGTAGTTATAGAGCCAATTACACTGTTCTTTTTTTGCTTAGAAAAGGCTACTATTTGAATTTCTTCTAACTGATCTAAGGCCTCCTTTAAGATGACATTAATCTTTTTTTGGTCTGAAACTTTTATTTTTTGAGTTTCAAAACCTAGATAAGAAAAAACTAATATTGCATTGGGGGTTTTTATATTTATTGCATATTTACCATCAAAATCAGTTGTTGTTCCATTAGTTGTTCCTTCTACTAGAATAGAAACACCAGGTAGTAAATTTCCTAAACTATCTGTTACTTCCCCAGAAACTATTACCGTTTGTGATAGAGAAGAAATTGAGAAAGAAATTATAAATACTTGTAATAATTTCAAAAAAATGGATCTAGAGTTTTCCATAAGTATTTTTTAGAGATAATAGAACAGAAGCTTTTTACTTCTGTTCTATTAATAAGAAGTTTACTTTAGTTTTTAATTAATTTCTTGAACTTACCATTTATATTGATAAAATAAAGACCTGGCTTTAAGTTTTCAATTGATAATTCATTATTCTGAATTTTCTTTTTTAATACTAATTTTGAATTAATGTCAAAAACTCTGATTACTTTTTCTCCTTCTAAGTTTTTAATTTGAATTATATCATTTGCAGGATTTGGGAAAAACTGAAAATTTATTACATCATAATCATCTATAGATGCAGTGCCTTGTAATTGTGGCCCCATCAAATCATCTATATAAAAATCTCCGGTAACACCCCCATTTCCTGGACCTATAAAAATAAAAACATGATCAAAAGTTACACCATCAGCTAACTCTGATGCATCAATATAAATTGTTTGCCATTGATTTGCGACTAAAATATCTCCCCATTTTTCTAGATTTGCATTTTGATCACCATCCTCTTTTGCATCTGATAATTTAAACATAAAGTTGGTAGTAATAGGAGAATATACTCTGAATGAAAAGATATCGTCTTTAGTTGCATCAAAAGGAGCATTTAATTGAAAATGGATTCTTTCCCATCCACCCCAAGTATTTCCTTTTGTCCACTTGGCAACCATATTTGTACCACCTTCAGGATCTGAAACAGTTTCAAAAACACCAGGTGTTTCTCCCATAGATTCCGACACTGATACTAGTGATGTTCCGTCAAAATCATTGTATGTAAACATATTTATATCAGAGGTAGTAGTTGTAAATGTTGCTGAAACCCCTGAAATAGCAGTATCATTTTCTTTATATTCAATCGTATTGTCTATAATACCGAACCAATAGGTTGTATTTGGTTTTAATAATTGTGATGGACGAATAGTAATTGTAGATTTATTTGAAGACAAAATTGCATTCGAAGAAACTAAAGTACCTGATGCATTATTTTCTCTTAATTCTACAAAGCTAGAAATATCTGTAATAGTTGAATTGTCTAAATTTCTAAATTGAAAATTTGATGTTATTGTAGGGTTTGCAAGTAATGAAACTCCTGTTTCTGATTCAGCAGGGCTTAATGATGTGCTTACTGCTGGTGGAACATTACTTTTTAAATAATCATCAAAATAGTATTTATCTCCTGCTACTGAACCTCCAGATCTATCTCTGTCAAAATAAATTTGAACTCTATCCAAGTTATTTGCTGTAACAGCACCAAAATTATATATTAACTCTACCCATTTATCTGTTTCTGTAACATTTATAATTTGTTCTGATCCATTCCCATAATCCGGGAAGTTTTGAACTCTTACGGTAACGGCTACAGGTTTGCTAACCCACACTTTTACTTTTATGAAAGGTGTTTCTGCAAAATCTAAAGGAGTTAATGGTGTTGCATTGGATACTAAACCGTTTTCTAAACCAGAATCATTACCAGCATGTGTATATTCTCCTACATTATCAGAAAGATTAATTCCACTTTTATCTGGATTTGCAATTTTAGCAAAACCTGTTCCTGCCCAAGAAACAAAACCAACTTCTTGGTTTGTTGTATCAAAATCAAATAACATTTCATTGATATCTCCTATCACTGCTGCTTTAGTTGTAAAACTTGCAGAAATACCTGTTACAGCCTCATCTGTAGAAAATTCAATTGCACTATCAATCACACCATACCAATAAGTAGCAGCATTGCTTAAATCGTTTGTTGGGTCAATTGTAATTTTATTTTTATCTCCATTAATTGTTGCTGAAAATGGAACATCTGCACCATTTACATCACCTATTCTTAAAGCTACTTTATTTGTCAGATCTGTAATTTCAGCGTCATCTATATTTCTAAATTTACTATTAGTTCCAATTACTAAATTGGTATTAATTGCAATATCAACCGCTCCATTTGTAGGACTGTATTCTACTGCTGGAGAAGAGTATAAAGCTGGACCTTTTATATCATCAAAAAAATAAACATCACCTTGCGTAGTATTTGAACCGCCTATTTTAATGACAATATTATTCATGTATATATTAGAGTAGCTACTAAAATCAAAAGTTAGTTCAACCCATTCATTTATATTTGCAGCTGTCACAGATGAAGTTACTTCTATATTATTACCCCAATCCGGAGAATTCTCTAAATGAAAAGTAACATCTATTTCTTCTGTTGAAAATACTTTCATTTTAAAGATTGGATTTGATGCTAAATTAAAAGGCATTGGAAATACAGAAGTAGGATCAATAACTCCAATTCCAATTCCGTTATCTGCTCCAGCAGTAAATTGACCAACAAAACTCGATGAATTTGTTGCATCTGATACAGGATTTGCCACCTTTGCAAAAGTTGAAGATGTGTTCCAACTGTTAAAAACAATGTTAGGATTGTTTGTGTCAAAATCTATGTGTGTAACTTCTTGTGCTTTTGCTAAGCTGAAAGTTAAAAATAGACCTAAAAGTAATCTTAGTTTCATAATTAAGTAGTAATTAAGTTAAAATAACATACATTTTAGATAAAAACTATGTTGTTTACAATATTGATATATATGTACTTTTGTAATTTACTATACATTGTAATCAACCTAGAAATTATACTAGGACACAAATTTGAGTTAAAACTTGTTACTTAACAATTTATTAACCTCTACAAAAATTAATATTGGATTAATTCTTCCTCTACAAAACCTTTGTTAAAAAACGCAACTAATTGATTGTCAGGAAATATGGAATTTAAAATTTATAAATGTAATGTAAAAGGTTTTCTTCTTTATTTAAGTTAAATTTTTTAAGCATTTCATACCTACTTTATTCATACTGGTTACAACTACATTCATCAAAGAAGCAATCTCTTTTGAGGATTGATTTAGTTTTAATTATGCTAATACCTTAATTTGATTCAGGGACAAATTTAGAATTACGTTGCTTTAATTTTGAAAGAATTGAGAATGATAAACACTTATTTATTAAATCTTTTCTAATATTTTTAATTGCAAAAATATTTTAATTTAAAATCATCCTCATTGTTTAAAACTTTAGAATTATTTAGATACAGTTAATCGATGTAAGTATAAATTATTTATTTCAATTTTTCGATGAAATAAAATTTTTTATCTCCTTTTAATTAATTTTTTATCTCTTGCCATAAAAAATAGTGTCTAGATTTAGAAGATTATATGCTAAAGAAAACTTTATTTTTTACAAAATCGATTTAATATTAATTTTTAAATATCAAAATAAAAGACCTTTTTTTTTAGTGAAATCATATGAAATGTTTTAATAATAAATGGATTATCTAAGTTAGATAATCCATTTTTTGTAAGCTTAATGCAAATTAAAGCATTATTATTTTTGTTTAAAATCCTGTTCCGGGAGCTTCAGGTGAAGCAGCTTGCGCTTTTTTAGGATTTAAAATCATATAGGTTCCTAAGGCTGTTAATGCTGCATATTTACCGTAGTTTCCAATTTTTTTGATCGCTTCTTTACGTGTGATTTCTGGTGTGTTATTATCTTGATTTTTCATGAGATATAGTTTTTTAAGTTATTTTTATTATTCTAAAACGATTTTTTTGTTCAATTTACCAGTTGCAGTTTCTAATTGAATGATGTACATTCCTGTTGCTAATTTTGGCAATGAAATTTCTTTCACTCCTGTTGAACTAAAAGAAGTTTGCATCACTTGTTTTCCTAGAATGTTGTACATTTTTACATTCGCATTTCCTGATGGTAAACCAACCACTCTCAAAGTATTGTTGTTGATTGCATAGATGCTTGTGTTTTGTAAAACAACCTCATCAGTACTCAATACACCTGATGCTTTTGTGTGTAAATAGAAACGTCCTGTTCCGTTTAAAGCATCATTCAATGTTACTTTGTAAGAAGCGTTTGCTTCGTCTAAACGAGTAACGGTATTTGTCAATCTGTCTTCTAAAAATACTTTCGTATCTCCAGGTAAATTCATTGCTTCAGCAGTAAAGGTAATTTCTTTACCTGCAGCAGCTTTTACGCCTACAGGAACAATCATGGTTTCCATTTCTGAAATTGGTAACGATTGTAATTGGAATTTTTTCCCTTCGTTATTTTCTACTAAATTGGTAAATACATCCACAGAGTTTTCAACTCCACCAAATGTTTCTCCGTCAAAACCATTGTCAAAACCTTTGGTTGCAATGTCTAAATAATACATTTTTGCAAATCTATCAGTAGATCCATCGTTCATTAGTAATTTTACTTCAGTTCTTGCTGATTTTTGGAATGTACCACCTGTTGAAGCTTGATATGATTCAGCAATGTTGATGTTTGCTCCATTAGAAGATCTTACAAAAAATCCTTGAGCTGGTGCTAACACAAATGAGTCTCCAGTTACTTTTACTTCATAATTATTAGTCCCTTGATTCCAAACCCAAAGAGTTTGTGATACTAAATTTGCTGAATTATCAGTTAAAAAGGTTGCACTATTTACATGAGAAGTATATGGGTTTCCTACTAAATTGAATCCATTACTAGCATTTGAAACAGCCACAGAAACATCTGCTGTATTGATGGTTCCTGTAAAAGAAATATCTCCAGAAGCAGTTCTTTTTACTGAATAACCTTGACCATTATTGAAAGTTCCTGAACCTGCTGCTTGTAAATAAGCCCATTGATTGGTCGAAGTTGTATAAGTTGCAATTCCTCTGTTAGAACCTGTTCCAGAATCAATTCCATTTGCGGTTACATAAGCATCATTATAGGCTTGCCCTGAAACTGGTGAAGAAACCAAATACCAGTTTGTAGTTGGTAAGTTTCTATTGTAGGTAACATTACCTGTTGAAGTACCATTTACGATTAAGGTACCTCCTGAAGCTATTAATAAACCATCTGCCTCAGTAATAGTTAGATCGTTTACAAGTGCATTTGTTGAATTACCAATAACTGGAGCATTTGTCACCTCAGGAATAATAGCATTATTTGAGCCTGTTGGCACACCATTACTCCAGTTACCTGCAGTATTCCAATCATTGTCTACTGCACCTGTCCAAGTGGAAGAAGATAGGACAGCAAATTCTCCAAAAACATAATCATCTATTTGAAAAATATTTTGAGCAGGATCAACTCCAGCATCAAAATTGGTTTGTATATCAAAAAATAAAGCTATTTTTCTATTATTGGTAGAGTTAAAACTTGAAAAATCAAACGTTAGGGTTTGCCATACATTTGGTGTAGTATAGTTTGCAGTTACAGCATGCTCCGATCCTCCGTCCTCAACTTTTAAGGTTAGGATTGATGTTCTTGGTCCTTTTACTTTTATTGAGAATCCTCTATCACCAGAAGATAAGTCTATTCCTGCATTATTAATATATTTTATCTGAGACCACCAATCATCATTAACACCAGAAGCTGTTGCTATACCACCAGCTTCAGCATAATCAAGAAGCCTCTCATTTCTTAATGGCGTTGGTAAACTAAAATCAAAACTAAAATCTGTTATTGGCGTATTAACCGCACCAACAAAAATTTCTTTAGTAGTTGTATTAGAACCTTCAGTACTTGAGGCTGTTAAAGAAACTAGATACTGACCCTTATAAGCATAGGTATGGGCAGCAGGATTTACATCGGAAGAAGTTGTACCATCTCCAAAATCCCAAGAATAGCTTGTTGCATCTGTAGACGTGTTCGTAAAAGTAGCTGTAAGATTTGATGTAGATGTTACTTCTGAAAAATTTGCAACTGGTTGTGGATTATCAGCAACTAGCGACCAATTATCTAAAGTTATACCAGAAGCCCCAAATGTTCCACCTCCAGTTCTAAATAATATGTAATAAGTCCCGGCAGAAGTAATTTGAAATTTTCCTGGACTGGAAGTATCACATCCAGCAGCAACAGCTGATCCAGAATAAGTTTTGATACTACCACAATCCCAAGCGCTGTAGGCTTTAATAACCTGTGATTTTCCATTTTCAAGTTGGTCACCGTTATACGTAGTATTTTCAACTGGTTGCACAGATCCAAAGTATACTTCGCCCCATATGTCATTAATGCCGTCATAAGACATATCCATGTCAAATTGGTACCAACCAGCATCAAGGTTTACACTAGTGTAAAGCCCCATGTGAATCCAACCTTCATTAGTGGGGTCAATTTTTCCAATATTCACTTCACCTCCAGTAATAGCTACTGAGCCATTTGTGCTATCGGTTCCATACTGGTTTACAATTGTCCAACCTGAGGCGTCATCAAAACTTCCATTTGTAATTAGGTTTTGAGCATTGACAACACTACTTGCCAATAAAATAAACGTGAAAATAATTTTTTTCATAATAAAATAGATAAATTAAAATAGTTTAGATTTTAGAAAATAATGGGATTATTTATCTATTAGGAATTGATTTCAAGTAATGAAATATGACTTCTAGGTAAACAATAAATATTTTCTTATGCCAAATAGATATAATAAACTGATAATTAACAATTTATTAACCTCTACAAAAATTAATATTGGATTGATTCTTCCTCTACAAAAACTTTGTTAAAAATATAACTATTTGATTATCAGTTATCAAGGAATTTAAAATTTCTGAATGTAATGTAAAAGGTTTTCTTCTTTATCTAAGTTAAATTTTTTGCGTAGTCTATACCTACTTTGTTCAATACTGGTAATAGCTACATTCATTAAAGAAGCAATCTCTTTTGAGGATAGATTTAATTTTAAATATGCACACAATTTAATCTCATTTGGAGACAAATCAGGGTGTTTTTCATTTATATTTTGAAAGAATTGGGAATGAGAATTACTAAAATGCAATTGAAAAGTCAACCAATCCTCTTTATCAACTAAATGACTATTGATTTTTTTAATTACTTTTTTTATTGGGTAATGCAATGAACTATTTAACAATTCACTATCAATACTTTTAATATCATTTATTAAATCCATTAATAATTCGTTCTTCTTGATATTGTTTAATGTAGATGATGCTAAAGCAGCATTTTTCTTTTTAATCTCCAAGTTTAAATTTTCTTCTTTCAGCAATAATAATTTTTTGTCTGCTTCTAATTTTTCTAAATCAAACTTTTCTTTTTGGCGTTCTCTTTTTTGGGTTTCTATCTCAATAAGTTGGTTTACCTTTTTTATGTTTTTCATGTTTAAATATGCCCTATAAACTATAAAAACAACAATGAAAGTTAAAACATAAAAAGCTATAGCCCAATTATTCAAATACCATGGATACTTAATATAAAATGGAATACTAATAATTTCAGAAGTTATCCCATCTTCAGTTTTGGACTTCATTTCTAATATGTAATCACCAGATGATAATCCAGGAAAATTAATTTCAAGTTTGTTGATCCAATTTGACCAATTATTATTTAGTCCTTTTAATCTGTATTGTATTAATTTAGAATTTCCTAAAGGCGCTTTAGGGACAGCAATTTTTATTTTGATGAAATTATTAGAATACGGAATTTTAATTTCTTCTTTTCCACCAATTGGAGCTCTAATAGTATCTTTAGAACTTATCAATTCAATTGATTTTACGATTGGTGTTGTATTAATTTCAGAAGTTATTAATCTATCTGAATTATGAAAAACAATTCCATTTTCTATCCCAATTCCAAAAATATTTTTGTCAATTTTTTTAAACTTATTAAAATCATTCAAATGTTTGTCCCAGATATTATAAAAAACAGTTTCATTAACCTTAAAATGATTTTGATCCCTTAAAACATACCCTAGCGTATTGGAAGTTGAATACCAAAATACATTTTCGTTCTGTGAAATATGATTGATGTTATGCAATCCTTTAAAAATTTCTGAAGGATACTTTGCTTTTGTAAATACATTATCTATGGCATCATAAAAAAAGAACCCTTTTGGATTGAAAAAAACTAAATTGCCATCAATCTTTGTAAAATAAGCGTAGGGTTCTATAGTTTGATTGTCAACACCATAAAATTCAAATTCTTTAAGTTCAAGGCCATCAGGAGACAATAATAGTCTGTAATATCCTTTTTGAGGATGTGCAATCCAAATTTGACCATATTGATCAAACTCTAAAAAACGAGAGGACTCTCCAAAGTTTTCGAATTTTTTTATAAATGTCCATTCATTATTTATTTTCTTAAAAACAGCTAATCCTGAGTAAAAACCAACATATAAAATGTCTTTAAATTTAGGATGCTTTTTAAAAATCCAACCACCACCTTCTAAATGAATTGTTTTTAAAAAATTATTTTTAATTGCAAACAACCCCCTATGACTTCCAACTAAAACTTCATTATCAATCTCTTCAATTTCCCAAATATTATCATTTCTTTCATCAATTAATCTTGGTTCTGCTAGCGGATAATTTATATTTTTCATAAATAATCCTTGATTAGTACCTAAATAAAGTATTGAATCCTTTAAATAGCTGGAGTATACAGTGCCAAAGCTACTATTGTTATCTAGTAAATATTTTGAATTACTATTTATTTCAACATAACTAATGCCAGATTCAGTACTTACCCATATATTATTATTTATGTCATTAAATACTTTTAGAATAGAATTGTTGCTTATACCTCTTTTTTTATTAATGTGATTTCCAATCTCACCATCATTAGAAATGATATAAAATCCATTTCTAAGTGTTCCGACTACATATTGATTATCAGAATATTTCTCTATGTCAGTTATTATAAATTTTTCAAATCTCGTATTTACTGTCCAATCCTTTTTAATTAAAACATTATTTTTAAGACACCAAAAGCCATTATTTTTAGTTGCAATTAGTAATGAATTATCTTTTTCAACAAACACACCAACGATATCCATAGAAATTTTTTCTGTCCCCTTAATTATTTTTTTTTCTGAATTAATAATTTCGAATAATCCAACAGAAACATCTTGAAAAAATCCCCTTTTTTTAGAGGAAAAAAGGTTACTAAATCCTTTGTCCGCATGAATTGTGTTCAGCTGATTCGTCAATGGATCAAAAACATAAATTAATTGAAATGATTGAAAATATATTTTACCTTGAACTTCTATGATATTTGAAAAAACAGGTAATAAAGGAGCTTCTTTAATTGGCTTTTTAAAAAATAAACTTTTATATTTTAATTTTCCATTTGTAGTTTTATACCAATACCCAAAACCACCATGCCCCCCTGTATAAATATGTTTATCGTCTTTATACAAAACAGCTCTTAGATCTGATTGAACTCCTTCAGTATATTTTGTCCATCTAAAGCCATCATATTCAATTAATGACCCAGGTTGAGCAAAATAAAGCAAGCCATCTGCACCTTGAGAAATATCAAAAATTTTTAATCCTACTTTAACCTCCTCTTTTGAAAAATTTTTTGTGTAAGGTAGCCCTGGAAGATTTGAAATTTGTGAGAACGTTATAGTAATTGAAAAACTTATAATAAAAAGAAAAAAATGTCTTATTAAAATTCTCATTAAAAACTTTATGAATCTATTTATAATAATAATGTTCAAATGTAATAAAATCTGATTTTGAATTTTGGGAAAATGTTTATTAAACTATAGATGTATGTCTTCAAACTAAAGTGGACTTTTGTTAAGAGAGTGTTTAGTTACAAATTCAAAGATAAAAGATTTTTTTGATTAGTTGTTAATTTTAATTTTTGGTACTCAATTTTACGTTTTACAATAGCTATTTTTTTTAATCTTTCACGTTCTTTCAAGATTAATTCTCCTTTTCCAAAATAGACATCAGCGGGTGTTAAGTTGTTTAATGATTCATGATAGCGTTGATTGTTGTAACGGTACACAAACTTTTCTAAAGCAGCTTCTAATTCTTCTGGAGCGAAGTAATTATCGAGTTTTACTACGTTTTTCATGGTTCTGTGATAGCGTTCAATTTTTCCTTGTGTTTGAGGATGATTGGGTCTTCCGTGAATTTGATCCATTTGATAATTATCTTTTAAATAGGATTTTAATTCATTTGCAAGGTAACACGAGCCATTGTCAGACAAGAGTTTTGGTTTTTGTTTAGTGATCAATTTCGCTTTTTTAATGGCCATATCCACAGTTCTTTTTACATCATCTGCTTTCATATTTGAGCAAAGTTCCCAATGCACAATATATCTGCTGTAATCGTCTAAAACTGTACTCAAGTAATACCAACCCCACCCCAGGATTTTAAAGTAGGTAAAATCGGTTTGCCACATTTGATGTACAAACCCTGTTTTGTTGGTAAATTCATCACCTGCACTGAGGAAAATATGAGCTGGAGCAGTTATTAATCCCCTTGCTTTCAAAATTCGATATACACTTGATTCTGATAGGAATATTTGTTGTTCATCGGTTATTTTATAAGCTAATTCACGTGAAGATAAATCGGGATAATCTAAAGCTAATTTTACCACCAAATTCTTCTGCTCTTGAGGAATGCTGTTCCATTGCCTGTTTGATGCTCTCTTGGTCGGAATTAAGCCTTCAACTCCATTCTTGCTATAAGCATGATACCAATTTCTGAACGAGTAACCATGTGAATGATTTCTTGTTTTTCGGATACTGTAAGTCGCATGTATTTATTGAATTTATCAGTTAATCCAGCATGTCCAAGCTTTTTTTTACAATATCGTAGCGTAAAACTAAATCAGCAATCATGACCTTTAAACGCTGATTTTCTTTCTTAAGTTCTACTACTTCGTCACTGGTTGCTTCTCTAACAGTATCTCCTGACAATCGTTTCTTTCCAGCTTCTAAAAACTCTTTGTTCCATTTATAGAACTGAGATTCATGAATGGAATACTTTCTACAAAGTTCTGCAACTGACATTTCTGCTCGTAAAGCCTCAATGACAATCTGAATTTTCTGTTCTGAGCTAAAGATTCTGCGTGTATTTCTGCGAATCTCTTTAATAAAATTTTCTGAGGTTTGTTTCTTGGGTGTTTTCATAAGATTTCAAATTTAATGATTTTGAAAACACTCTCTTAATTTTTGTCTAAATCAGTACACTTTTTGCTGACGATTTACATAATTTAGATAAGGCAGCATCGTCTAAACAAATTAAAAAGATAATTTATTTTTAAAAATTAATCACTTTATCTAGAGCTTCATCTTCCTCTTTGTGCATGAAATTAGATTGATAATTCATGGTAGTACTAATATGACTGTGTCTATATAATTTTTGCAAAACTTGAATCGGAATTTTATCCCCAGAAATATTTCCAAAGGTATGTCTTGCGATGTGCATCGTCACTTTTTTATCGATTTCTGCTTTCTTAGCAATACTTTTCAAATACTTATTAAATTTTTTAGTGGCAGTTTTTGTTTTGCTTAAAATATCTTTTGGACTCTTTTGATTTGCCAATTTTAATTCTGGAAAAACGAAATCAGTAGAATTTGATTTTTCATCTTTATATTTCTCTAAAATAGTATTTGATTTTTTGTGTAATGGAATCGATAATCTTTTTGAATTTTTATTCATTTTATAGTGCAATCTGTTATCATAAATATCAGCCCATTTGATTTTTATAACATCTCCAACCCTCATTCCCGCACAATAAAAACTGAACAACCAAATATCTCTTGCATGATTTTCTTGTTGACTTAGATTTTCGAGTTCTTCAATCTTTTGAACCTCTTCTTTTGTCAAACCTATTTTTTCTGATTCCGGGAATTTAATTTTAACTTTATCTTTTCCAAAAGGATATAATTTTCGTTCAATAATACCTTCTTTGATTGCTATATTGTAAAGTGTTCTTATCACGATGAGGTTATTTACGATAGATCTTTCTGAATTTTTCCTTTTTGTTCTTAAATAGGACATAAATCTTTTTAAAAAATCTTCATTAATTTCATTGAAATATAATTTTTCTGATTTTGCAAAATCGATCACATGATTAATTCTAGGTTTATCAGAATTCAATCTTGAAAGCTTTTTGTTTTCTAAAAGATCCTTTAAAAATCTTTGACTTACACTATTAAATGTTTCTTCTCCTAATGGATTTACAATACTTCTTTTTATTTCTCTTGAAGAAAAATCCTGCTTATTTGACTCAAGATCAATCACTAATTTACTGGCTTCAGATAACTTATTTAATAATAAATTATTGAGACTAGTTGAATTTGAGTAAGATTTTTTTACCTTATAGTTCTTTTCGTCCCAATGTTTCTTATCTAAATAATATCCTGTGTATAGAAAATTTGTTTTTCTGTCTTTTGTTATTCTTATCACTAAGGGATACAATCCTTCTTTATTTGCTTTTTTTCTCAACGTTATTTTAATAC
Organism: Polaribacter sp.; assembly: GCF_049276715.1. Lineage (GTDB taxonomy): Bacteria > Bacteroidota > Bacteroidia > Flavobacteriales > Flavobacteriaceae > Polaribacter. The sequence goes on along the minus strand of NZ_JBASWY010000046.1, from coordinate 90,618 downwards.
TTGATGCCATTTTTTTATTTTCTTTTAACAAAAATAAACAAAATAGGTACAACATAGGTACAACATTTTTTAATTTTATATTTATATTTTAAATTATAAAATTATATATATATTTGGTATATAGCATTTTAAGTCGCTCTATTCAAATTAAAATACCAATGCTGAAGTGGTGGAATTGGTAGACACGCTGGACTTAAAATCCAGTGAGCAGTAATGTTCGTGCGGGTTCAAGTCCCGCCTTCAGTACGAAAACCGTAACAATTATTTGTTACGGTTTTTTTGTTTCTAATATTTCTATTTATTAATTTAAATATTTACTCACTTAACTTCATCTTATTTGTTATAATCCACTAATTTTTTTAGGTTTTGAATGGTTAAAAACCTACTAGTACCTACTAGTTGTTTTATTGTTCGTTTTTTATATATTTGTACTATGGGAATTTTACATCTACAAAAAGAATCTGCTATACCAAAATACAAACAAATTGTATCTTCCATTGAAGATGCAATTGTAAGTGGAAAATTAAAAAAAGATGATAAATTACCCTCTTTAAACACTGTTAAAAAAAACTTTTCTCTTTCTAGAGATACTGTTTTAATGGCTTTTAATGAGTTAAAAAATCGCGGAATTATTTATTCTGTAGTGGGTAAAGGATATTATGTTTTAACAGAAAGCATAGCCGTAAAACAAAAAATATTCTTACTTTTTGATGAATTAAATTCTTTTAAAGAAGATTTATATAATTCTTTTCTAGAAAATTTAAATGATAATATTCAAGTTGATATTTTCTTTCATCATTTTAATCCTACTATTTTTAGTAAACTAATTAATGACAACATAGGAAATTATAATTATTATGTAATTATGCCTGCAAACCTAGCTGGAACAGAAAAAACCATTAATAACTTACCCAAAGAAAAAGTGTATATTCTAGACCAGGTTCATAAAGAACTAGAAGAATATCCTGCTATTTATCAAAATTTTGAAAAAGATATTTTTAACGGACTTTCATCACTATTAACTAAAATTACAACTTATAAGAAATTGATTCTGGTCTTTTCTGAAGACAAACAACCCAAAGGAATTCTAAAAGGGTTTGAAAAATTTTGTAACCTTAACAATATTAATAATCAAATTGTTTCTTCTGTACATAATAGAACTCTAAATTTTGGTGATGTTTATCTTGTTTTAGACGATATAAATCTAATTAGAGTTATCAAAAAAATAAAAGAAAATCAATTTATTCTTGCTAAAGATGTGGCTGTTATTTCTGTAAATGATACTATTTTAAAAGAAGTTGTAGAAGGAGGAATTACAACAATATCTACAGATTTTAATTTAATGGGTAAACAATTAGCCAAATCAATATTAAATAATGAAAAATTAAGAATTGAAAATCCAAGTAAATTAATTTTAAGAAAATCAATATGAGCAGTAAATTAATTAAAGAAGTAAAAGAGAAATTCAAAAAAAAATTTTCTACAAATCCTTTTCTTATTTTTTCCCCAGGAAGAATAAATATTATTGGAGAGCATACAGATTATAATGGTGGTTTTGTTTTTCCTGCTGCTGTAGATAAAGGTATTGCTGCAGCATTACAAAAGAGTGATTCTGGAACCTGTACTGCAATTGCTTTAGATTTGGATAGCACCATAGAATTTGAATTGGATAAACTAAAACCATCCAAAGAAGGTAGTTGGGAAAACTATGTTTTTGGTGTAGTTGCAGAAATACAGAATAGGAATATAATTATTGGCGATTTTAACATCGTTTTTAAAGGAAATATTCCAGGAGGTGCAGGCATGTCTTCTTCTGCTGCTTTAGAAAATAGTGTGGTTTTTGGTTTAAACGAATTGTTCGATTTAGGATTGACCAAAACCGAAATGATTTTAATTTCACAAAAAGCAGAACACAATTATGTGGGTGTAAAATGCGGAATTATGGACCAATATGCAAGTATGTTTGGCATTAAAGACAATGCTTTGCTTTTAGATTGCAGATCTATAGAATCGAAACCTTATAAAATCGATTTTAAAGACCATCAATTAATGTTAATTAACACAAACGTAAAACACAGTCTGTCTGATAGTGCATATAATGATAGACGTTCTGCCTGCGAAAGCGTAGCACAATTGCTAGGTGTAGAAACTTTAAGAGAAGCTTCTGAAGAAGATTTAGAAAAAATCATAGATAAAGTTTCTCCCGAAAATTACCAAAAAGCTTTATATGTAATTCAAGAAATAGATAGAACACAAAGAGCTGCAAAAGCTATTGAAGAAAATGATTTAGAAACGCTAGGCGCATTAATTTACGCTTCTCATAATGGTTTACAAAACCAATATAAAGTTAGTTGCAATGAATTAGATTTCTTAGTAAATCAAGCAAAGAAAAATAAAAATGTTTTAGGCGCAAGAATGATGGGTGGAGGTTTTGGTGGTTGTACCATAAATTTAATTAAAAAAGATGAAGCCAAAAACTTTGCAAATTTAGCTTCGAAAGCATATCACAATAAATTTAATAAAGACTGTTCTGTCTATTTTATAGAACTTTCTGATGGTACACATTTGGTAAAATAATCAACTAAAAACAATCGTTTGAAAAATACATATTTGCAAGATTACTCTCATAAAAGATACAATATTTTAACAGGAGAGTGGGTTTTAGTATCACCTCATAGAGCAAAAAGACCTTGGCAAGGACAAAATGAAGAAATTACGAAAGACAAAAGACCTTCTTACGACGAAAGTTGTTACTTATGTGCAACAAATAAAAGAATTAATGGGGAGTTAAATCCTGACTACAAAGACGTTTTTATATTTACAAATGATTTTGCTGCACTGCAAAAAGATTCACCAAAATTTAATGTAAATGATGGTTTATTTAAAGCACAGAGCGAAAACGGAATTTGTAAAGTAATTTGTTTTAGTCCAGATCATTCTAAAAGTTTAGCAGATATGGAAGTTCTAGACATTAAAAAAGTAGTAAATGCTTGGCAAAAAGAATATGTTTCTATTGGCGAAATTGATGGAATAAATTACGTACAAATTTTTGAAAATAAAGGGGCAGTTATGGGTTGTAGCAATCCTCATCCTCATGGACAAATTTGGAGCCAGAGTTCTTTACCTAACGAAGTTGATAAAAAAAACCAACAACAATTAGCATATTTTAAAGAAAATAATAGCAGTCTTTTAGGCGATTATTTAAAACAAGAACAAGTTGCTAAAGAAAGAATTATTTTTGAAAATGATGATTTTTTAGTGCTTACTCCTTTTTGGGCAATTTGGCCTTTCGAAGTAATGATTGCTCCTAAAAAGTCTCAAAAAGATATCACAGAAATGACAGAAAATGAAGCTTTAAATTTTGCTGAAGCAATTTCTGTAATCACTAAAGCTTACGATAAATTGTTTAATACTTCTTTTCCATATTCAAGCGGAATTCATCAAGCGCCTACAAATGGGGAGAAAAACGACCATTGGCATTGGCATATGAGTTTTTATCCTCCTTTATTAAGAAGCGCAACAGTTAAGAAATTTATGGTTGGTTATGAAATGTTTGGCTCGCCTCAAAGAGATATCACAGCAGAAATTGCAGCATTTAAATTAAGAGAATTAATCTAAAAAAAACTTATTTCATTAATTTTACTTTCCAAGTAATCACATAAGTTTCTTTAGGCTCTAAAACCTGTAAACCTATTTTATTATTAAAGCTATCAGAAATTCCTGTCATAGGCTCAATAGCAATTAATGGTAAACCTTGTGGCGTGTAAAGTTGTAAAAAGTTTTCTTTGGCATTTGATGAAATTTCTATTCCATAGTTTGGGGTTGTAAATTTCACTTTATCATCATTTAAAAAAAAGCAGTCATCTAATTGCTTGTTTTCGATATTAAAATTTTCTTCTTGATTAATTTCTACAATTTTTTTTGCTATTAAATTTTTACTAAACTTAACTTTTTTATCACTTTTAAATGTTAAGGAACTTTTTTCTAATTGGTTAGAAATAAAATAAGGATGCCAACCTAAAGTAAATGGAAATGCTTTAGTATCCATATTTTTAACAGTTACTCTAACTTGCAATTCTGTATCGAAAAGGGTGTAAGTAGTAGAGATAAAGAATTTAAAAGGAAAGCCTATATTTAAATCCTTTTCGAAATAATTTACGGTAACAGAACAATTATCTTGATGCTCTTCTGGCTCAAAAACTTCGAAATATTTATCATAAACTAAACCATGTAGCGCACTTTTTCCATTATCATTTAATGCTAGTTGATACTTTTCTTCTTTAAATTTATAAACCCCTTTTTTTATTCTAGAACAGAATGGAAATAAAATAGAAGATGCGTATGAAACCTCATAATCAAAATTTTCTTGTTCTTTAATTAGATATATATCTTTCAGTTTCAGTTCTTGAAGACTTCCTCCTTGGTGCAAACTAATTCTTGCTGATGATGAATTATTTGAATTTTGAAGAATTAAATAATCTTTTTCTTTTTCTGATAATGGACTTATTCTAAACACGTTACAATCTTTTTTTGTTGATATTTATTTAATTAGATTTTACATTCTTATTCCTTTTTTATTCTTTAAAACCTGTTTGCTTAAACTTAAGTTGTGTAAACGTATCTAAAAAATATTAGTAAGATATCTAATGAACAATACAAATATAAATAAAACCCTTTTTTCAATTAGTCTAAAGTTGGATCTTCGTTAAAAAGTTTCTTTTAAAATTTACACGAAATTATGAAAAGAGCCTTAAATGTGTTCATTAAAATACCATGTAGAGCAAAACCTTAAAAAAAAGAAAAGGGTTGAAAAAATCAACCCTTTGTGTAACATTATAAATCAGTCGACTTATAATATTTATTTACTAACCGTTAACAAAGAAACGATACTTTTAGCAAGTTTTTAATTGATTTCGTTGATTGGGTTTTAATTTTCGACGAATGAAGCAGATATCTTGTTAATTAAAAAAATTATAATAAATTTAGTTTTTTCATTAAGTCGTTTTTGTTGGATCTGCTTACGGGTACAACTTCTTTTCTAATTAAAACACTATTATCCTCAATATCTATAATTTCAGAAGTATTTATAATATAAGATCTGTGTACTTTAAAAAATATTTTAGATGTTAATTTTTCTTCAATTTTCTTCAATGTAGAATGTACAATATAATTTTTACCATCGGTTTTTATATTAATATAATCTCCTTTTGCTTCCACTAAATAGATACTTGGTATGTGAACTTTTACCAGTCTTTTATCTGCATTAACATATAAAAAATCAGAGTTTTCATCAATTTTAATAGTCTCTTTTTCTTCTTCAAAGTGAGAGAATGTATCTAGTTTTTCTAAAGATTTCGAGAACCTTTCTGCAGTTATTGGTTTTACTAAATAATCTACAACACTTTTATATTCAAAAGCTTCTAATGCTAAATTTTTATCTGACGTTGTTAAAATTATTTTTGGCGGTTTTTTTAAGGTTTCAATAAAATCGAAACCAGAAAATGTAGGCATGTGTATGTCTAGATATATTAAATCTACTTTGTTATTATTTAAAAACTTTATTGCCTCAATAGCCGAACAGAAGTCCTCTAATACGTTAATTCTATTCGTTTTTAAGCAAAGTTGTTTTAGAATTAATCTTGCAGTTTCGTCGTCATCAATTATTATACAATCCATATGATAGCTTAGAAAAAATTTATTTATTGGTATAAATATACGTGAATTTTGTTTAAAATTTCGAGAAAATTTTTATGTAATGTAATATTACCTTTCTTTAACTGATTCTCAAAATTAGTGGCTATTTCTAATCCTTGGTTTAAACCAAGTAATCCTATTTTATGTTTTATCTTATGAACAGTATTTGATGCCTCAGCATAATTTTGTGAAGAAAAGTTTTTTTGAAAGGAGTTTACTTCTTCTAAAAATTCTTTTTTTATGATTTCTAAAATACTATTCTCAAAGTCTAAATCATCTCCAGAAATTTCTTTAATTAAAAGTAAATTAGGTTGCTCCATAGAAGTTTTTAGGTTCGGTTATGTATAAAATTGATAGACCTTATATTTCTTTAAATTAGTAGATAGCTTCGCTATTACTCCAATATTCTAAAAGTGAAGTAACCTTAGGTTCGTATTCAGAATACTTTATTGGCTTTGTAATGTAACCAGAAATGCCGATTTCTAAACATCTTTTTATGTCTGACTGACTTTCAGAGGTACTCATAATTACGATAGGAATATTTTTATAATTATCATTCTTTTTTAATTCTATCAAAAACTCAAAACCGTTCATTTTTGGCATATTCAAATCAGATATAATTATATCAAAAGAATCATAATGATCATTTAATAAAGTTAGTGCTTGTTTACCATTCTGTGCCTCTTCAATAGACTTTACAAATTTAATTTTTTTGCATGCTTTCTTAAATTTTAATCTTTCTATTTGGTCATCATCAACTAGGAGTATGGAAAGTGGTTTCATTTGTGCTTATTGATTTTCAAAAATGATATAAAAAACCAAATAAATGTTTCTTTATTTGATAAGTCGTTTAAAAAACTCCTTTAATGGTAAAATTACATAGATTATTAGTTAAATACTAATCTGTCTATCAATCTGTTGGTCTAAAGAAATAAACGTTTCTGTTCTAGAAACACCTTTAATGTTTTGAATATCTTTATTTAATAGGTGCATTAAGTTTTCATTATTCTTACAAATTACTTTGATAAAAATTGCATAATTGCCTGTTGTATAATGGCTTTCTACTACCTCAGGAATTTCTTTTAATCTTTTAATTGCAGAGGAATAAAAGCTTGCAGATTCTAAAAAAACACCAATAAATGCAGATGTGGTATACCCTAAAGATTTAGGGTTAATAACCATTCTGTAGCCATCAATTAATTCTGACTTTTCTAATTTTCTTAAACGTTGATGAATAGCAGCTCCAGAAATTCCTACCTCTCTTGCAATACTTAAAACAGGTGTTCTTGCATCTTTTACTAATCGTTTAATAATAATTTTATCAATCCCATCAATTTTCATTCAATAATTTTGTTTTAAAGATAAAAAAAATAGAGAACACAAACTGCATCCTCTATTTAATTTTTTTTTTGATTAAATTTCTATTTCAATTTAAAATCTTCCATAAACTTCGTAGTATAGTTTCCAGCAACATAATCTGGATGTTCCATTAACTGTCTATGAAAAGGTATTGTAGTTTTTACACCTTCTATTACAAACTCGTCTAAAGCGCGTTTCATTTTATTAATTGCTTCTTCCCTAGTTTGAGCAGTAACGATTAATTTTGCAATCATAGAGTCGTAATTTGGTGGAATCATGTAACCTGCATACACATGCGTGTCCATTCTAACTCCATGCCCTCCAGGCGTATGTAATGTTGTTATTTTTCCTGGAGCTGGTCTAAAGTTATTATAAGGATCTTCTGCATTAATTCTACATTCTATAGAGTGTAACTGAGGATAGTAATTTCTACCAGATATTGGAACACCAGCAGCGACTAATATTTGCTCACGAATTAAATCGTAATTCACAACTTCTTCTGTAATTGGGTGCTCTACTTGAATACGAGTATTCATTTCCATAAAGTAGAAATTTCTATGTTTATCAACCAAAAACTCTATAGTTCCTGCACCTTCGTAATTTATAAATTCTGCTGCTTTTACAGCTGCATTACCCATAGCTTCTCTTAATTCATCTGTCATAAAAGGAGAAGGTGTTTCTTCAGTTAATTTTTGATGACGTCTTTGTACAGAACAATCTCTTTCAGATAAATGGCAGGCTTTTCCATAAGAATCACCAACAATTTGAATTTCGATATGTCTTGGCTCTTCTATAAGTTTTTCCATGTACATATCGTTATTTCCAAACGCAGCTTTAGATTCTTGTCTTGCAGAATCCCAAGCATCTTTTAAGTTTTCTGGTTTCCAAACAGCACGCATTCCTTTACCTCCACCACCTGCAGAAGCTTTTAGCATTACAGGATATCCTGTTTCTAAAGCCACTTTTTTACAATCTTCAAAATCTGTAATAATACCATCAGAACCTGGAACACAAGGCACACCAGCAGCTTTCATAGTTGCTTTGGCATTTGATTTATCTCCCATTTGGTCTATCATTTTACCTGTTGCACCAATAAACTTAATATTATGTTCTTCACATAAATTAGAGAATTTTGCGTTTTCTGATAAAAATCCATAGCCTGGATGAATTGCATCTGCATTCGTAATTTCTGCTGCTGCAATAATATTAGACATTTTTAAGTAGGATTCACTACTTGGAGGTGGCCCAATGCAAACTGCTTCATCTGCAAATCTTACATGCAAGCTTTCTTCATCTGCTTTAGAATAAACAGCAACAGTTTTAATACCCATTTCTTTACATGTTCTAATAACACGCAAAGCTATTTCACCTCTGTTGGCAATTAATATTTTTTTAAACATAGTACAAGAGTTATGAGTTATGAGTTTTTGAGTTATGAGTTAGAAAATCTACTATCTAAACTCCAAAATATAAACTCTATCTATTATGATGGATCTACTAAAAATAAAGGTTGATCGAATTCTACTGGAGAAGAATCATCAACTAATACTTTAACAATTTTACCAGAAATTTCTGATTCTATTTCGTTAAATAATTTCATAGCTTCAATAACACAAACTACATCGCCAGAACTTATTTCAGAACCAACTTCTACAAAATTTGGTTTGTCTGGAGCTGGTTTTCTATAAAATGTACCAATTATTGGAGATTTTACAGTTATGTATTTTGCATCTTCACTTTCCTTTTTTGAAGATGCAGAAGCTTCCAATGTTTGAGTTGGAATTATATTCACTGCTTGTGGTGCACTTGCAATAGGAGCAGCTTGTACAATTGTTGTTTCCGTTTTTTCTGAACCCGTTTTAATCGTAATTTTTATATCTTCCATCTCTAACTTTACCTCGCTTGCACCAGATTTAGCTACAAATTTTATAAGATTTTGAATTTCTTTAATATCCATGCTTCTTACTTGTTTAGTTGTTTTAAATTTATGAATTGTACGCCCATTTTAGGTAAATGGCTCCCCATGTGAAACCTCCACCAAATGCTGCAAAAATTAAATTATCGCCTTTTCTTAATTGATTTTCGTAATCGGCCAATAAAAGAGGTAAAGTAGCGGATGTTGTATTACCATATTTATGGATATTCATCATTACTTTTTCTGAACTTACACCAACTCTATTGGCAGTTGCTTCTATAATTCTTTTATTTGCTTGATGTGGCACTAACCACTGTATATCTTCTTCTTTAAGGTTATTTCTAGTCATCATTTTTTCAGAAACGTCTGCCATATTCGAAACTGCATACTTAAATACGGTTTTTCCTTCTTGATAAACAAAATGTTTTTTCTCTGTTACAGTTTCTATTGTTGGTGGCATAATAGAGCCCCCAGCTTCTATCCTTAGAAAATCTCTTCCTATTCCATCACTTCTTAAATATTCATCTTGTAAACCTAAACTTTCTGAATTCGGTTCAAACAAAACTGCACCTGCCCCATCACCAAATATAATACAAGTTGCTCTATCTTTATAGTCTATAATAGAAGACATTTTATCTGCCCCAATTAAAAGAACTTTTTTATATCTGCCAGATTCTATATAACTAGCTGCTACAGACATACCATATAAAAAACTAGAACATGCTGCTTGTAAATCAAAAGAAAATGCATTTACAGCTCCGATTTTTGAAGCTACATAAGAAGCTGTAGACGCTACTGGTAAATCTGGAGTTGCAGTTGCAACCAATACCAATTCTATATCTTCTGGTTTTATATTCGATTTTTTTAATAAATCTTCTGCTGCTTTTATTGCCATAAAAGAAGTTCCTAAACCTTCACCTTTTAAAATTCTTCTTTCTTTAATACCAGTTCTGGAAGTAATCCATTCATCATTGGTATCAACATAGGTTTCTAACTCTTTATTTGTTAGAATGTAATCAGGAACATATTTCCCTACTGCTGAAATCGCTGCAGTGATTTTTACCATAATTAAGGTTTAGTTTCTAAAGTATAGAATATTCAAAAGTAGTGAAAAAAAACACTTTTTTATTAAAAATAGTTTAAAAGGATCCGTTTTTATTTAAAAAACGCAAAAAAACCCTCAATTTTGAGGGTTTTCGAATACTTTAAAAGAGAAGTTCTTATGCTTCTGCAGCAGCAGATTCTAAAACAACTTGACCTCTATAATATAACTTTCCTTCATGCCAATGAGCTCTATGATATAAATGAGCTTCTCCAGTTGTTGGATCTGTTGCTATTTGTTGAGCTGATGCTTTATAATGTGTTCTCCTTTTATCTCTTCTTGTTTTAGATATTTTTCTTTTAGGATGTGCCATTTTATGTCTTTTTATCTGTTATTAAATTCTTTAATTTATCCCATATTGGGTCTGCATTTTCTACAGTTCTTTTTTCTTTTATTGCTAGTTCTTCTAATTTATTTAACGCTTCAGATTCCATTGTGCCATCTAAAACTTTAGGATGCACTCTTTTATTAGGAACCGCTAAAACAATCATTTCGTAAATAAATTGAGCTACACTAAACTCATAAGCCTCATGAGGTAAAATTAAAACATCCTCATTGTCATCATTGTATTCTGGGCCGAATTTTACTACAATTGATAATTCACAATCTATTTCTTGATCATATAACTCTGTTGTTACATCACAAGGAACTTCTATGGTACCTTTTGCAGTAAAAAGGAGTTCTAATAATGTACTCTTTTTTACAAAATTTAGCGAAACTTCAATAGATGAACTTTCAAATTCATCATAATTAAAAGCTTCAAAGAACTTGTTATCAATTGAATAATCGAACTGGTGTTTCCCTTCTTTTAATCCTACAAACTGTATGTTGAATTGTTTCAAGTCTTTCATTGTCAAACATCAATTGAGCGTGCAAAGATACAAAAAAATGTATTTCTGCAATATTTTATATTAAAAAAAGAATATTCTTTAATTTTACCTTATTGCTAAAGCGTTTTCGGTTAATTCTTTGTATTCATTTCTTGTTTTAAAAATCTGAATTGCAGCAAACAAAGCCTCTATAAACGATGATGGATTTGCCAAGTTTTTACCTGCAATGTCAAAGCCAGTTCCATGATCTGGAGAAGTTCTAATATGGCTTAAACCTGCTGTAAAATTAACTCCTTTACCAAAAGATAGCGCTTTAAAAGGCGCTAAACCCTGATCGTGATAAGTAGCTAATACTCCATCAAATTGTTTATAAGTTTCAGAGCCAAAAAAGCCATCTGCTGCATAAGGCCCAAAAACTAATTTACCTGTTTCTCTTATTTCTTCGATTGTTGGTTTTATAATTTCATCATCTTCTTGGCCTATAACACCTTTATCTCCACAATGAGGATTTAAAGATAAAACCGCCATTTTTGGTCTATTAATGCCAAAATCTTTTACCAAAGAATTGTACATAATTTCAACCTTACTTTTTATCAATTCTGGAGTAATCGTTTCTGCAACTTTAGAAATAGGAATATGACCAGTAATTAAACCTATTCTTAATTTATCTGTCATTAAAATCATTAAACTTTTACCTTCTAAGTTGGCTTCCAAATACTCTGTATGACCAGGAAAATTAAAGGTGTCTGATTGAATGTTTTCTTTATTAATTGGCGCTGTTAATAAAACATCAATTGAGTTCTCTTTTAAATTTTTCATGGCAGCTTCTAAAGATTTTGCTGCATATTCTCCAGATTCTTTAGTTGATGTCCCCAACTCAATATTCACATCTTCTTTCCAAACATTTAAAATGTTTATTTTAGAATGTGTTATTTGGTTAATTGATGATATTCCATGCACAGGAGTTTCGATGCCTAATGCTTTTTTATGATAAGAGATTACCTTTGTTGCGCCAAATAAAACAGGCGTACAAAAATCTAACATTCGTTTGTCTTCGAAAGTTTTCAAAATCACCTCAATACCTATTCCATTTAAATCTCCGATAGAAATTCCAACAATTATTTTATCTGATTTATCCATAGTAACTCTTGTAATATGCCTATTTTTGTACTTACAAAAGTACTTAAATTTAACGACATGTTTACAGGAATAATAGAAACACTTGGCACAGTAACAAATATTTTAAAAGAGCAAGAAAATGTACATTTAAGCTTTAAAAGTTCTATTACAAATGAGTTAAAAATAGACCAAAGTGTGGCTCATAATGGAGTTTGTTTAACAGTTGTTGCTATTAATAATGATGAATATACAGTTACTGCAATTAAAGAAACCTTAGACAAAACCAATATTGGTAAGTTAAAAACTACAGATATTGTAAACCTAGAACGTGCCATGAAATTGGGTGATAGATTAGATGGACATATTGTTCAGGGCCATGTTGATGAAACTGGAATTTGCACAAACATTAAAGATGAAAACGGAAGTACTCTTTGCACCTTTAGCTATAATTCTGATAAAAATAATATTACCATAGAAAAAGGTTCTATTACTGTAAATGGCGTTAGTTTAACAGTAGTTAATTCTACAAAAACAGGATTTTCTGTAGCCATTATTCCTTATACTTGGGAAAACACCACTTTTAAAACTTTGCAAGTTGGTGATACTGTAAACTTAGAGTTTGATGTAATTGGGAAGTATGTAGCTCGATTGACGAATTTGTAACCTAAACCTTCTCCTCTTTCTTATGCAAAAACCTGGTCAATTTCATAGAAAGATCTAACAAAATAATTTTTGCATTTCCATTTCTTTCTATGTGATACATGGCTTCGCTAATTTCTTTTTCGATATCTAAAATATTTTCAGAATGCACAAAAGGCGCAAATTTAGAAAGCTTGAAATCTGTTTTTGTTTCCATAAAAACCAACTGGTCAGACTTATAGTTCAATAAAAGTGCTTGTCTAAAAAATTGTAAACAATATTCTAAAAACTGTTTTTGAGTCTCTCTACCTGTTTTTGCAATTGAATCTGACCAAGAAATTAATTGTTGTACAACTGCTGCATTTCCTTTGGCTTTAAAAGCTGTTCTAATCCAAGCAATAAACCATTCTTCGAAAATTAAATCAGCACCATCATTTTGTAATAAATGCAAAGCTTTATTAAAATTTCCTTCTGCTTGATGTGCAATGTTTGCAGCTTTATTGTCTTCTACTTGATAATTAATAACCAACGCATTTGCAATATCTTGTTCGCTTAAAGCAGGAAAATGTAAGGCTTGACAACGAGATTTTATCGTATTTATAATCTGCTCTTCGTTTTCAGTAATCAATAAAAAAACCGTTTTATTAGGTGGTTCTTCAATTAGTTTTAATAATTTATTGGCAGCAGCTGTATTCATTTTTTCTGCCATCCAAATAATCATCACTTTAAAACCACCTTCGTAACTTTTTAAAAGTAGTTTTTTTACAACCTCTTCAGCTTCATCAACACCAATTAAACCTTGTTTATTTTCTACACCTATGTGCTGCAGCCAATTAAATAAACTTCCATAAGGTTGTGTTGCAATAAAATGTCGCCAATCTTCTAAAAATAAATTACTTACAGCATGTTTTTTTACACTATCATTTGTAGTTACAGGAAATGCAAAATGCAAATCTGGATGTTGCAATTTGTTGCATTTTATATTACAGGCATCTTTATCAGTAGAAAAATTACATAACAAAAATTGTGCATACGCAATTGCCATAGACAAGGTTCCACTACCTTCTTTACCTACAAATAGTTGTGCATGAGGTATTCTACCATTTTCAGCAGATTTCTGTAAATGATTTTTAATATGTTCTTGACCTATAATTTGGTTGAATAGCATGCACAAATATAACAGATAAATTTACGCAAACGTTAACTTAACTTTTCATTTTTCAATTTCATTAAACCTAAATAAAAAAGTATTTTTGTAGAAAACATTATTAAAATGAAAACACTTAAAGATTTTAATTTCAAAAATAAAAAAGCCATTATTCGTGTAGATTTTAATGTGCCTTTAAATGATAAATTTGAAGTTACTGATGCTACCAGAATTGAGGCAGCAAAATCTACAATTATAGATATTTTAGAACAGGATGGAAGCTGCGTTTTAATGTCTCATTTAGGCCGACCAAAAGGGAAACAAGATGAGTTTTCTTTACGTCATATTGTAAAAGATATTACAGAAATTATTGGTGTAAATGTAAAATTTGTAAATGATTGTACAGGCAAAAAAGTAGAAGAAGCTGTTGCAAATTTAGAATCTGGAGAAATTTTATTATTAGAAAACCTACGTTTTTACGCAGAAGAAGAAAAAGGCGATGTTGCTTTTGCAGAGAAACTTTCTAAATTAGGTGATATTTATGTAAATGATGCTTTTGGAACGGCTCACAGAGCACATGCATCCACTACAATTATTGCTCAGTTTTTTAATGATAACAAGTGTTTTGGAAACTTGTTAGCAAGAGAAATTGAAAGTATAGACAAAGTTTTAAACAACTCAGAAAAACCTGTTTTAGCAGTTTTAGGAGGTGCAAAAGTATCTTCTAAAATTACGGTGATTGAAAATATTTTAGACAAAGTAGACCATTTAATTATTGGAGGTGGAATGAGTTTTACGTTTATTAAAGCGCAAGGTGGAAAAATTGGAAACTCAATTTGCGAGGATGATAAAATGGAATTGGCTTTAGAAATTTTAAAACAAGCGAAAGCTAAAAATGTCCAAGTGCATATACCTGTTGATGTAGTTGCTGCTGACGCTTTTTCTAATGATGCTAACACACAAATTTGTGATATTGATAAAATTCCTGATGGTTGGGAAGGTGTTGATGCTGGCCCAAAATCACAAGAAATTTTTGATAAAGTTGTAAATAAATGTAAAACCATTTTATGGAATGGTCCTTTAGGTGTTTTTGAAATGGAATCTTTTGCTGCAGGTACAATTGCACTTGGAAATTCTATTGATAAAGCAACTAAAAATGGAGCCTTTTCTTTAGTTGGTGGTGGAGATTCTGTTGCAGCTGTAAAACAGTTTGGTTTTGAAGATAAGGTAAGCTATGTTTCTACAGGTGGTGGAGCAATGTTAGAAATGTTAGAAGGAAAATCTTTACCAGGTATTGAGGCTATTTTAAAATAGAGAGCCCATCCTAACCTTCCCAAAGGGAAGGAACATTCATGTGAATTCACATATATGTTTTGTATAATTTAAAATGATAAGCGTATAATTTTAAAAAATTGTACGCTTTTGTTTTATCCTAGAATTAGCTTTAATTTCGTAACCAGTTTTTATTTTTTTTTGATAAGCTAAAAATTACAAGACTAAACAAATTAACGTTTTCACATCAAAATATGAAATACACAACCTTACCAAATACAGATACGAAAGTTTCTAAAATATGCCTAGGAACCATGACTTGGGGAAACCAAAACACAGAAGCAGAAGGTCATGCTCAAATGGATTATGCATTAGAACAAGGCGTTAACTTTTTTGATGCAGCAGAATTATATCCTGTGCCTGCAAACGCAGAAACTTATGGTGGAACTGAACGAATTATTGGTACTTGGTTTCAAAAAACGGGCAACAGAGATAAGGTTGTTTTGGCAAGCAAAATTGCTGGTGGTGGAGATTATACTGCACATATTAGAAAAGGTGGTTTAAGCAAAGAAAATATTTTTGATGCGATTGATAAAAGCTTACAACGTTTGCAAACAGATTATATCGATTTGTATCAATTGCATTGGCCAAACAGAGGTGTAAATGTTTTTGGAATGAGAGATTATCCTTATAAAACAGCCAATGAAGAAGCTGAAAACTATGTGGAAATTTTAGAAGGTCTGCAAGAACTGATTAAAGTTGGAAAAATAAAACACGTTGGTTTGTCAAACGAAACTCCTTGGGGAACCATGAAGTATTTGCAAGCTTCTGAAGCGTATGATTTACCTAGACCTGCAACTGTACAAAATTCATATTCTTTAATTCATAGAGGTTATGAAGTGGGAATGAGTGAAGTTTCTATGAGAGAAAACGTTGGTTTATTAGCCTATTCGCCTTTAGCTCAAGGAATTTTATCAGGAAAGTATTTGAATGGCAACTTGCCTGAAGGTGCAAGAGGAACCTTGTTCCCAAGATTTGTTTCTAGATATAAAAATGAAGGTTCAGAAACTGCTGTTGCTAAGTATTTAGAAATAGCAAATAAACACGATTTAACCTTAACAGAACTATCATTGGCATTTATTAATCAATTGCCATTTGTAACAGCAAATATTATTGGTGCTACCAAAATGAATCAATTAAAAGAAAATATAAACTCTATTCATATAGATTTATCGGATGAAATTTTGAGAGAAATAGAAGAAGTACACAAAGAAATTCCGAATCCTGCTCCATAATTTATTTGATAATTTTTACTTGAAAATAAAAAAGCTAAAAGAAATAATTTTCTTTTAGCTTTTTTATTAAAAATTATATTTTTCTAGACTATTGCCCCTTAAATTTAAACGCTTTGTTGTCTTTTAATCCATAAATCTCTTTACTTTCTTTACAGGTTGCAAAACCTTCTTCATCGAACTTTAAAGTGTGTCCATATTCGCTAACCCAACCAATTTGAGTGGATGGATTTCCAACCACCAAAGCGTAAGGTAAAACCTCCTTAGTAACAACAGAACCTGCGCCTATAAAAGCAAATTCTCCTATAGTAATGCCACAAATAATAGTTGCATTTGCACCTATACTTACACCCTTTTTTACAGTAGTTTTTAAATATCTATTTTTTCTGATAATAGCACTTCTTGGGTTAATTACGTTCGTAAAAACCATTGATGGCCCTAAAAAAACGTCATCTTCGCAGGTAACACCTGTGTAAATAGACACATTATTTTGAACTTTTACATTTTTTCCTAAAACCACATTAGGCGAAACAACAACGTTTTGACCTAAATTACAGTTTTCTCCAATAACAGATTTAGACATTATATGGCTAAAATGCCAAATTTTTGTTCCTTTTCCTATTTGGCAGTTAGCGTCTATAACCGCTGTTTCGTGTGCAAAATAATCCATAGATATTTTATTTTATACATATTTAGAAGCACAAATGTAACAAAATATAAAAACCCAACTTATAATGCTGGGTTTAAATTTTTAATTCGAGTGGTTTATTTAATCAACTAGAAAAGAAATTGGTAAAGAATACCTAACTTTTACAGCTTTATTTCGCTGCTTTCCAGGTGTAAATTTAGGTAGCTTTTCAATCATTTCTTGTGTTTCTTCTTTAAGTTTACTATGTGGTGCTCTAATTTGAATATCAACCACATTTCCTTGAGCATCAATAATAAACTGGGTTTGAATTTTATATTTTCCAGATTTTAAGCCTAAGTCATTTGCTAAACCTACATCAAAATTACGTTGTACAAATTTCATCATTTTGTCATCAAAACATTTTTTATTTTCTGCTTTTGATAAGCCTTCACATCCTTTAAAAACGGGAGCGTCTTCTATCATTATAAATGGAATATCACCATCCTCTATTTCAGCAGGTGGATCTTTTTCGACCACTAAAGTATTTGCATCAAAAACCTCAACTTTTTTTGTTGGCTCTTTTATAATTATGGTTTCAGGAGTTTTATTGTCTACTTTAGTAATGGGTTCATCTAAAATAAAAATCGTTTTTGGCAAGTTTGGTTCTGGATTAGAAGTTTTTTCACGAGTAAAAATAACCTCAGTAGCTGGATCTACATAGAGTGTTCTTTGAATCTCTGGCTCACTAATGGCTAAAGATTTCTCTTCGGTTTTGTGCTCTAATGTTAGGTAAACAATAAAAAGCACTAATACAAGTCCTAACTGGGTAAAAATGTTAGAGAACTTTTCTAATTGTTTGGTAGGTAGTTTTTTTAGATTTTTCATAATTAGAAAGTTTAAATGTTAAGACTTTGTTAAAACAATTAACGTGCCAAAAAATAAATCTATTTGAATTTTAATTATATTTACTTCATGAAAAAAGGGAAAAGAATATTTTTTTGTGTTTTGTTGTTTCTGGCATTTTTGTTTTCAATCTACTCATTTATAAGTTCATACAAATTACATTTGCGAAATGTAAATAGAAATCAAAATCTAATTTTCCCTATTGTTGTAAGTGTCTTTTCGTTTATTAGTCTTCTCTTTAATCTTAGTAAATTATTTTTTGAAAACTCTTTAAAAAGTGGAATCTATAAAATTTTAAGAATTGGTGATTTGCTGTTTTCTGTATCAATATCGGTTCTATCTTTTGTAGTCTTCTCAATTTTTATTTATGATTTTATTTTGCAAGAAATAACTCCTAAAAATCACCTACCAAAACTTCTGACCATTAGTATTACAATGTTTTTAAGTGTTTTCCTTTTTTACGATAATCTTCTTTATCACAAAGAAATAAAGCAAAAAAAAGCTCTTTTTGAAGAAAATTTTATTGAAGAAATTGGCAAATAAATCATAAAAAAAAGCATCAAATTACTTTGATGCTGTTTATAATAAAATTACTTTTTTACTCTTATTAATTAATTACTAACTTTTTAGATATTATTTTATTTCCTGATTTTACTTTAACAATATAAATACCAGTTGAAAAATTTGAAACATTAATTTCTACATTTTGAGAGTTATTTACATTTTTTGTAAATACTTTTTTACCTAATAAATTATAAATTTCTACATTTTCAATTTCTATTTCATCATCCATTTTTATAGTAACTATAGAAGTTGCAGGATTTGGAAAAACATTCATAGAACTTTGTATAGTATTTACAGAGTAATCTTCAGAATTTAAAACGGCGTTTTCTAATTTAAACAACTCATAACCATACATTTGTGAGTTAGCTGAAAAAAATAAATCATTATTATACAACACAAAATTGTTAGGGCTAGCACTATTTTTACTACCAAAAACATCTTCACCACTATAAAAATCTTCTACCAAAACAGTACCATTTAAAGTACCATTAGTTCTCCAAAGTTCAGTACCAAAATTACCCTCATCTAATGATAAGTATGCATAACCACCTGCCTCTACTAAACTATCTAAATAGCTATAACTGTTTAAAATTTTTGTAAATCCAGTATCAGTACCATCAAAACTCCATAAAGAACTAGTACCATTTTCAAACACAGAAAAATAATAGTAATTATTTATAACCTTATTGTTATTGTATAAGGGCGAAAAGCCTCCTGTTGATCCGTTTATAAAAGATTTTAACAATGTTGCATTAGCACCATCAAATTTCCACAACTCTTGTCCTTCACCAAAAGAAGAACCAGCATAAAACATATTGTTACCTATTACAAAAATGTTGTTAATTGTATTTGCTGCTAAGTTTTCAACTGCTGTACCTGAAACTGTACCATCTGTACTCCATAAATAATTTCCACCTATAGAAATATCATAAGCTGCAAAATAAAGCTTGTTATTATAACTAGTAAAATAGGGGATTATAATAGTGTTTACAGCATCAAATTCTTTTAATTTTATGGTACCATTTGTGGTGCCATCTGTTTTCCATAAAATATTTTTATACGTTCTGCTAAAACCTATTCCTTGTTGTTTTATAGACATAAAATAAATTTCGCCATTAAATTCTATAAAATATTGAGGAGAACCACTATCTGCACCTGCTTCTAAATCTTTTAAAAGTGAAACATTATTGTTTTTTAGCATCCATAATTCTTTGCCATTGGTACCATCATTTGCTCCAAAAAGAAGTGCATCTAAAGTAGGTGAATAGAAAAATTCTTGAATATTCGAAAATCCATTTTGATTAATTTTAGCTACCAAATTTATTTGATTACCCTCTGAATTGGTATAAAATATACCATAATCTTTTTCATAATCAGAAGACGTAAAATAAAGATTGTTTTGGTATTCTATTAAATTAGATGGTCCAATAACTGTTTTTACACCATTTGTAACTTTTTTTGTGCCATTTGTTGTGCCATCAGAAACAAATAATCTTTGATTACCAAAAGAAGTGCTATCTGCCACAAAAAAGAACTTATTTAATGCTGCTGTTAATTTTTTTGGATTGCTACTAGAAGGGCTGTTTTCCAAGTTTTTTACCATCACTGTATTTGTAGCTGTAGCATCTGTTTTCCATAATTCAAAACCATTAGTGCCATTACTTCCAACAAAAAATAAAGTATTATTTAGGGAAACCAAACCATCTAAATAGGCACCCCAGCCAATTCCTAAGTTTATATCTTTTAAAATTGTAGTACCAGTTTCTGTGCCATCTGAAACCCAAAGTTCACGATTATGTAAGGCATCAAAAGCTTCAAAAACAAGTTCATTGTTAATGCTAGTTATTCCTCCAAAAATGCCATTTCCATTTTCAATCATTGGATCTGTATTGATGTTTTTTACTAATACAGTACCTGCTTCTGTACCATCTGATTTCCATAATTCAGTACCATTTACACCATCATCTGCAGAGAAAAATAAATGATTATTAAAAACTGTTGGAGTTGTATTAGAAAATACTGAAATACCAGAATTTGACCCAACATTTATATCTTTTACAAGTTGTGTACCATTACTTGTACCATCAGTTTTCCAAAGTTCATATCCTAAATTATTGGCATCTGCTATAATTAAAGCAGTTGTTGCGTTTAAAATATAAATTTTATGAATTTCTGATGATGTAATTCCTGTAGATAAATCTTTAAGTAAAACTGTGCCCATTTCTGTACCATCTGTTTTCCAAAGTTCTTTACCATTTACACCATCATCTGCAACAAATAATAAACTATTATTAAAAATTGTTTTGTAAGCAGGGTAACTAGCATTAGCTGCGTTGATGTTTTTTACTAATACTGTACCAGCATCAGTACCATTGGTTTTCCACAACTCAACTCCGTTGTTTGCATCTTCAGCATTAAAATAGAGTTCATTGTTAAAAACTATAAAATCTGAAGGAGAGGCATTGTTTGTGTTTATTAATTTAACAATAGATGTTCCATTGTCTGTACCATCTGTTTTCCAAAGTTGAGAACCATTTGTATTGTCTGAACCAGCAAAATAAAGCTGGTTATTGTACACTAAAAGATGTTGTGGAAATGTAGCTTTTGTAGTAATTTTTACAGTGCCCAATTCTGTACCATCTGTTTTCCATAAATGAGTATCATTACCATCATATGCTGTAAAATACAACTCGTTATTAAAAATTGTAAAATTACTTGGATCTGAACCAAAAGAAGTATTGATATCTTTTATTAAAACAGTACCATTTAAAGTTCCATCTGTTTTGTAAAGTTCACTACCTTCATTGGCTGTTTCTAATATAAAATAAAGGTGATTGTTAAACACAATACTCTCATTTCTCATGTTAAAAACATCTACAAATTTTGATCCAATATTTATGGTATTTGCATCTGTACCATCTGATGCATACACATTGCTTTGGTTGTTAACATTTGCTTGAAATACTACAAAATTTGAGCCTTGTAGAAAATTATAAGGATAAGAATCGCTATCTGTAGTTAGTAAATCTTTCACTAAAGTAATTTGAGAATTTACTAGTATGCTATTAAAAAATAATAGTGCTGTTAAAATAATTTTTTTCATAGTTGTTGTAGTTTTTAAGCGATTACATTCCAATTGATTTGTACTCGTTTGTATTAATTTTTGTGGTTTTATCTTCTATTTTTGTTACTCTAGCAGTGGTGTTTTGGTTTTGAGTTTTGGTATTGAACTCTAAGACAAATCCTTTTATATGAGGATTGTTTGCATACATCCCCAAAAAAGGAACTGTTTTATTTTTTAAAGGAAAGCTGTTGGCAACCCAAAAACTACTTGAAGAATTTTGATTATCAATCGTATAATTTACTGCATACTCTTCACACACATACCCTAAAATAGTTTTGGTATTTCCTGTTTTTTGATACTCAAACTTTGAGTTTTCAGATAATTTATCATCGTTAGTAAAATCACCTGGTATTTGAATAGATGAAGAGGATTGTTTTATTTTCATGCCTGCAGTTTCAATAAAAGTGGTGGTTGTTTTTTTTGAAACTACTGTTATAACATTCGCCTCATTATCTTGTTCCTCATTAGTTGCAATTACTCCATAAATTTCAGGATCATCGCTTGTAAGAGCTATCATTTTAATAACCTGATTATCAGCAGAACTAGAAATTTCTATATGTATGCTGTTAGCGAAAGTGATTACTGAAGGAAGATATACTTTTTCTGAAGTTTCAGAAGTTTCTATTTT
Source organism: Polaribacter sp. (assembly GCF_049276715.1). Taxonomy (GTDB): domain Bacteria; phylum Bacteroidota; class Bacteroidia; order Flavobacteriales; family Flavobacteriaceae; genus Polaribacter. The sequence goes on along the minus strand of NZ_JBASWY010000046.1, from coordinate 68,402 downwards.
CCCATCTATAGCTTTGTCAATTACTTTGTCTGTTTCTTTGTCTATTTTGTTATCAATTTTTTGTTCTACTTTTTGAGTTACTTTGTCTTTAAGTTTTTTTAATAGTTGAGCGTTTGTAGAATTTGAAACTCCTATAGTAAGGCAGCTTAAAATTAAAACTTTTGAAAATTTCATAGAGTAATTTTTAGAGTTAATAATTTTTTTAAACAAATTTGTTTAATGAGGTTCAAAAATAAAAGCTGATTTGTATGGTTGGTTATTAATTTTGTACAATTGGTAAATAATCTATTTGTAAATTCAGAATTGTTATTGATGTATCAATTACATCTGTTTATGTTTAAAAAATTGCAGTTTGCACAACTTTAAAAGAAGTTTCTATAAATAATTTTTAACTTTGATAAAATTGAGTTTTATGATAAAAGCAGTTATTATTGATGATGAGCCAAAAGCAATACAAAGTTTAGCTTGGGAACTTAATAATTTTGAACGTGAAGTTAAAATTGTTGCTACATTTTCGGAGCCAGAAAAAGCATTATCTTATATAAATGACAATACTTTTGATTGCCTTTTTTTAGATATTGAAATGCCTAGTATGGATGGCTTTCAATTGTTAGATAAAATTAATAAAAGAAATTTTTTTGTAGTAATTACAACTGCTTATAATGAGTATGCTATTAAAGCATTAAAAAAAGATGCTATTGATTATTTACTAAAACCAATAGATTCTGATGATTTAAAAGAAACAATTACTAAAATAAAAAACCAATTATTTAAAGATTTAAATGCTGAAAAAATTGAGAATATTTTAATAAAATTTAACAACAATCTTTTCAATAAAAAAATAACAGTAAGCTCAGATGGAAAATTAATTTTTTTAAAACCCGATGATATTTATTACGTTATTTCTGATGGCAATTATTCTACGTTCGTTTTAGACAATCAAAAGAAAATTGTTGTTACTAAAAAACTTAAAGAAATTAACGAACTATTACCCGAAGATTCTTTTTTTAGAATTCATAATTCATATATAGTAAATCTTCATAAAATTAAAGAATTTTTAAAAACAGATGGCTATGTAATTTTAGAAAACAACATAAAAATTCCTGTTTCAAGACAAAGAAAAACAGACTTTTTAGATAAATTATAATCCCATTATTAAAAAATAACATCATTAAAACCATTTTAGAAAATAGTAATGAAAACGGAATAGGAATACTTTTTATAGGTATTTTAGGCTATTTAAGCATTTATCATTTAGTACTTTATTTTCAAAATAAAATACCATATTATTTGTATTACAGTTTATTTGCTTTGTTTTGTTTTTTACCAACGTTAAGAAGAATAGATAATGTTTTTTTTGAAGATTTTTTTATAAATAATGCCTATTTATTTAAAGTATTACATTTTCCTTTTCAAACATTTTCAATAATATTTTATTCATTATTTATTTTATCAATTTTAAATTTTAAAAAAGAATTTTATTCTTTTTATATCATAAGTAAATGGATAATTATCATAACATCTGTGGCTATTTGCTCAGCTATTTTTATAGATGAGTTTCTATATCAAGGACTGATGAGATTTATTTACCTAGCATTAATTTTTCCTGTTTTTAGTATCTTAACTCTAATAAGCATCCCCTTAATATTAAAAACGAAAACTGGTATTAAATTTCATATTATATTGGGGATTATTTCTTTAAATTTATTAACCTCAATATTATTTTATAAATCTATTAATATATCTGTTGAAGATTCTAATAAATATTTTTACCTGTTTTATTTTGGAGCTATTTTAGAAAACATCTTTTTTACACTTGCAATTGGCTACAAACAACAACTTGTAAATAAAGAACTAGATAAGGCTAATACTGTTTTAGTAAAAAAAATGTCTGAAAATGAAGAATTAAAACATCAGGTAAATATAGAAATGCAAAAACAAATTTCAGCATTAAAAGAACAAATAAAACTAAAAAACAAAATTGATGAGTTAGCACTAATTTCTTTACGTTCTCAAATGAATCCGCATTTTATCTTTAATGCATTAAATTCTATAAAGCATTATATCATTAACAACGAACCAAAAAATGCTGCTCATTATTTAACAAAATTCTCCAAATTAATACGAAAAATATTAGAAGCATCAGACATTAAAGAAATTGCTTTGAATGAAGAATTAGAAACAACTCAGTTATATGTAACCATAGAAAACATCCGTTTTTCTAATGAAATTAATTTTAAAATAAATATTGATAAAAAAATAAATATTAGCACTATAAAAGTGCCTCCATTATTTTTACAACCTTTTTTAGAAAACGCTATTTGGCATGGATTATCATCTAAAAAAGGTGCCAAAAAAATAACAATTTCTATTGAGAAATTGTCATCAGAATTTGTGGAAATTATTATAGAAGACAATGGAATTGGCAGAGAAGCATCTGCAAAAATAAAATCACAAAAATCTATTCAAAGAAAATCTATTGGAATAAATTTAACTAAAGAAAGACTAAATGGTTTTGTGAAAACCCTCAAGAATAATTTTTTAATTATTTATGAGGATTTATTAGATGAAAATAAAAAAGTAATTGGTACTAAAGTGGTTTTGAATATTCCTTTAAAATAGCAGTTGCCTTTTCTAATTTTTTAATTAATTACTAACTTTTTAGATATTATTTTATTTCCTGATTTTACTTTTACAACATAAATACCAGTTGATAAATTTGAAACATTTAATTCTATATCTTTCTGATTATTAGCATTTTCGCTGATTACTTTTTTACCTATTAAATTATAAACATCTATGGTTTCTAATGTTTGGTTACTTGAAAAACTAACATTTAAGATTGTTGATGTTGGGTTTGGATATAGCAATAAAGAAGCTTTTTCTTCATTAAAATCATCAACAGATAACACACTCGAATCATTTGCTGTTAAAGTAAATGTTCTATTTTCTGATACAGATTTATTTGCTCCAGGAGTTGCTTCTAACCAAACTTGTAAATAATAATTCTGACCTGGTGTAAGATTATCTACTGAAAGTGTATCTTCATCACAGGCAAAAGGTTGAGCATCTGAACAAGATTCATAAATAGCAATTTTTGCTATGAGTGGTTGCGTACTTAAATTTAACACAATGCTCCCTGAAGTTGGTGCTGCTACCTCATACCAAACATCGAATAAAACAATTCCATTTTGTGCACAATTAGGATTATTAACTCCTGCTGAGGCACTTGTAGTATCTCCTGGAGTATCTTGTCCTAAAACTAACGGAATAGTAAAAGAGCAGTCGTCATTCACTGGAGTACAATTTTCGCTAAAACTAGCTGTCATATCTATTTGAGCCCAATTACTGTTGCTATAACTTACATCATCTACTTGTATACATGATAAACTAGGATTATCGAATGCTGCAAAACTAGCATTTGATAAAAGTGTGTTATTCCCGTTTTTTAAATTCAAACCAACTAAAGAGTTTTGAATACAAGTAAATGTTCTAAGTGATGTATTTTGAGAAAGATCTAAATATTCGATATTATTTTGCTCACAATACAAATCTTCTAAATTGATATTAGAAAGCAGATTTAAAATTATTAATGAATTTAAACTACAATTTAACTCTGCCAATGCTGTATTTTTAGTAACATCAAGTTTTAACAATTGATTAGAGTTGCATCGTAAATTTTCTAAATCTATCAATTTTGTTACATCTAAATCTGTAAGGTTATTATTAGATACAATTAATGACTGTAACTTCGTATTATTAGAAACATCAATTGATGTGATATTATTATCAGAAATATCAAAATATATTAATTCTGTATTTGAAGATACATCTATTAATTCTATTAGGTTTCCAGAAACATTTAGGTCTGTTAATGCAGTAAAAAATTCTATTCCAGATAAACTTTCTACAGTTCCCAAACCATTTAAATCTACTGATGTTAAAGTAGCTACAGCATTAGCATCAACCAGTCCATCAAAAGGAACTCCATTGCCTGCTCCTAAAGTTTCTATATAATCTTCAAAATAAGCATCAGGAATACTTACTGTTGCTCCACCTGCAGAAGAACAATTTAAACTGAAACTGGTTTGTGAATCAATATCTGTCCAATTACCATTCGCAAAATTTAAATCGTCTACATCTATACAATCTAAATTTAGATTTCCTGTAGTTTCAAAAGTTGAAATAGCACTATTGTTGCCATTTTTTACATTTAATGATGTTAATGCATTATTGTAAACTTTTACAGTTTCTAACAATGCATTATTAGACAAATCAAGGGTTTCTATATTGTTATCAAAAGCACGAAGGTCTTCTAATTTTGTGTTTTTTGATACATCTAAAACTGTAATTTCATTGTTAAAGCATCTTAAATCTTTTAATTCTAAGTTATTTGAAACGTCTAAAGTTGTTAGAGCATTGTCAAAAACTCTTAAAGTTTCTAAGCTTGTAAAATCTTTTATTCCTGTTAAGTCTGTAATGTTTTTTCCTGTAGCACTAACTTGTGTTATATTTTCTATATCAGTAGTAAAAACCTCTCCGTTTATAGTTCCATCAGAATCTATATTTGCATCAATTAAATATTGTTCAAAGTTTGGATCTGGAATTAAAGTGATGGCATTACAATTTTTACCTTCATCTGTAATTGTCCAATTATTTGGTACCGATGTTAAAGTGTTTCTCGCAGTTTCTCCTTCACAATAGTAAAGACCCTCTGCACCTAAAAAAATGTTTGGTTTTAATGTTTGTGATGCCCAACCTGTCAAAAGAGAATCGTAATTAGCAATCGAAAGTCCAGAGTTGTCTAACATTGAACCCATGTCTGTAACATTGCTAACATCCCAATTGCCTAAATCTTGATTAAAGTTAAATGCATCTTCAAACATCTTATACATATCGTTTACATTGGCTACATCCCAACTACTAATATCTTGATTAAAAAAATAAGCGTTTTGAAACATTGCACTTATTGTTGTAACATTGCTTACATTCCAATTGCCAATATCTTGGTTAAAAGTAGTAGCTCCAGAAAACAGATTACTCATATCTGTTACATTGCTTACATTCCAACTCCCAATATTTTTATCAAAAGCGATTGCACTCGAAAACATATTGCTCATATCTAAAACATTCCCAACATTCCAATTATTAATATCTTGGTTAAAAGTAACTGCTCCTTGAAACATTCCACTCATATTAGTTACATTGGCTACATCCCAACTACCAATAGCTTGATTAAAAGCATCTGAATCTGAAAACATCTCGCTCATATCTGTAACATTACTTACATTCCAACTACTAAGACCTTGGTTAAAAGTATCTGCTCTTTGAAACATTCCACTCATATTAGTTACATTGCCTACATCCCAACTACCAATAGGTTTATTAAAAGCATCTGCATCCAAAAACATCTCGCTCATATCTGTAACATTACTTACATTCCAGTTATCAAGATCTTGATTAAATACAATTGCCTGCGTAAACATACCTTTCATATTGGTAACATTACCAACATTCCAACCACTAATATCTTGATTGAATGCACTAGCTCTAATAAACATCAAATTCATTTCTGTTACATTACTTACATTCCATGAGCTTATATCTTGATTAAAATCTGTTGCTTCATAAAACATAAAACTCATATCTGTAACGTTACTTACATTCCAATTACTTACATCCTTATTAAAGTGCCTTGCTCCGTAAAAAAGAGCTCCCATATTAGTTACATTTCCAACATCCCAACCACTTGTATCTGGGTTAATATTAGTTGCATTATAAAACATCCCATTCATGTCTGTAACATTTGTTAAATTAGGATTATCTGTGGCATTTATAGTTAATAAACCACAACCAGAGAAAGCTCTTCGCATACTTTTCCATGGATTGTTTCCCCATTGTTCTATAGTTTGTATCGTTGTTAAACTAATATTATTTGAATTTGAATTAAAATAAATAGCAGGAAAAGTACCTGTTATGGTAACAGTATATGTATTTGATGTTGCATAAGTATGACTTGCATTTCCTGATACATTATTCGACATACTCCCATCTCCCCAATCTACATTATAATCGTAAGTATAATCTGGGTTGGTTGGAATAGTTATAGAGTGGATAACTTGAGGTGCCTTCCAAGTGGTAATAAACTGCGCAAATGAAGTTTGAATAAAAAGCAAAAAAAATAAAGTTTGTACAATTGTTTTCATAGTTATATTTTTTTAATTTAAAATCCCATTTTTTTATATTCTGATGTTTTTATGGATACATTTTTATCAGAAACGTTAGTTACTTTTATTACATGATTTTTTCCTTGATTTGTAGTATTTAATTCTAAAACAAAACCGTCGAAATAAGGGTTATTCATTTTCATACCCAACATTGGGAGTTGTTTGTTTTGGATTGGAAAATCTTTAGAAACCCAAAAAACAGCACTTCCTTTAGCGTTTGTATAATTGTAATCTACTCTGTATTCTTCACAAGTGTAGCCTAATATAGTTTTGGTGTTTCCTGTTTTTTTGTATTCGAAATCACCATCTTCTGGAAGTTTATCTGTCATCTTATAACTATCTCCCATTTCTTCTAAAGAGGTAGATTTTTTCATTTTCATACCAGCAACATCCATAAAAGCGGTTGAAGATTTTGGGGTCATTACCATAATCACTTGTCCTTGGCCTTGCATTTCTTTAGATGCTACAGACATTCCCCAAATGTCTGGGTAGTTTCCTAATAAGAATTCCATTGGGTAACTTTCTCCTCTATCATCTGTAAATTCTAATTCTATGCTTTTATCAAAAGAAAAAGAACTAGGTATATTTACTGTTGGCGACAATTTTTCTTTCAAATAATTTTTATCACTTTCAGTTAAATTGGTATCTTGTTTCTTTTTTTCTTTCTGTTTAAACTCTTTTGTAAGAATGTATTCAGGATTTGTAGTGTTTATCATTCCTGTTAATGTAACTGGAGTTTTTATATAATTATACTCATCTATGCCTGTTGCTTTTTTTTCTGCTTTTGTAAGTGTTGCACTTCCATTAAAACTTATAGATACATTTTCATCTTTATTAAATGCTACTGTTACAAAACCACTTTCTAAATCATATGTTTGTCCTTCTCCAGAACTTTCTTTTTTTGTTTGTTGAATTGGATCATAACCAAGTTTTATTGTTGCTTCTTCTGGAATTTTAAATGTTTTCTTTTCATTAAGAGCATCTATACTTTCAATATCAAAAATCTTTAAATTATAGCCATCAAAAACATCAATTGAGGATGTTATCCAGTTTCCATTAAATCTAAAAGTTGAACCTTGTTTGTAAACTTTCGTTTTTGTTAATTCTGATACCTGTACTGTACCATATTTTACAGAGTGATTTATAGATGCAGAACCATAAGAATTTAAGGGTTCATCAATAATATCTTCCTCTTTTTCATCTTCGTTTTTTTTGCCATCTAAAACTCCATCAATAGTTTTATCTGCTTCTTTATCTATTTTATTCTCAACTTTATTTTCAATTTTTTTCTTAATTTTTTTCCAAAATTGAGCGTTTACAGATTGGTTTATAAATAATAAACAAATACAAAATACGAGTGTTTTAAAAGATTTCATAATATTTTTTTTGGTAATAGTTGAACTTCACTAAAGTTTGCTTACTGTTCTTTAATGATTCAAAATCAAGAAGGTTAACATTTTTTTATTTATTTTTATTTTTTGTTAACTTTTCATCTTTTAAATCATTAATGAGCGAACAACAACTTTTATTACTCCTAAAAAAGTCTGACAAGGATGCGCTTAAAATGATTTATTTAGAACACAGAAATCCGTTTGTAAACTTTGCAAGAAAATTCAATGTTTCTGATGAAGATATTTTGGATGTTTATCAAGATGCTATTATTGTTTTTCAAGAAAAAGTTATCCAAGGAAAATTAGACAATCTTACTTGTTCTTTACAAACGTTTTTATTTGGAATTGGTAAGTATATGTTGTTTGAAAAAGCTAGAAAAAACAACAAAAAAGTAACTGATTTCCCTTTAGAAAATGAAGCATATAATTACAAAGAAATGAGCGATTCTTTTATTCAAGAAACACCAAATGAGTTTCAACTTTTACTACAAAAAGGGTTTGCAGAGCTTGGCAAAAAATGCAAAGAAGTATTAACTCTTTTTTATTACAGAGGTTTTACAATTGATGAAATTACGGAAGAGTTGAATTATAAAGATAAAAATGTAGTGAAAAGTCAAAAATCGAGATGTTTAAAGCAGTTAAAAGAAATGATTAAAAGTTAAGCAATGGAAGATTTTGAGTTTGATAAGCATCTAAAAAAAGCAATTACTGCAGCAGAACGTAAAAAACAAAAAGTGTTTTTACAATCTGTGGAAGCAAATGTTAATAAAGTTATAGCAAAACCAACAAAAATAAATTGGTTTATTGCAGCTTCAATTGTTGCTGTTATTAGTTTTTCTGGCTATTTTGTTTTTGGTAATCAAGCTGTTTCTAATCAAGAATTGTATGCAGAAAATTTTACACCCTATAGAAACATTGTAGTTCCTATTGTTAGAAATGATTTTGAAAAAACAACTAAAATTATCGCTTTTGCAAAATATGAAACTAAAGAATATACTGAAGCAATTTCCCTATTTAATCAATTAGAAACCGATAAATCTGTAGATAAAAATACCATTCATTTTTACAAAGCTAATGCGTATTTACAACTAAATAAACCCAAAGAAGCTATTAAGAGTTTATTAAAAATTTCTGATAATAGTAAATGGCAAGAAGAAGTTTTATGGTACTTGGCTTTGGCATCCTTAAAAACAGAAAATCAAAACGATGCAAAAAAATACTTGCTGTCTTTAAAATCTAACAATAAAAAAGGATTTAAATCTAAAGAAATTAATAAATTATTAAAACAACTTGAGTAGTTTTTTTCTTAAAAAAATTAATAAAAATATTGGTAAAAGTACTATTACCCAAAAATAATTAAAAGAAGAATTTATGGCACTTACATCACCAGAAACAACAAATCCTGACCAATAAAAGGGATGCTTTAATGTAGTATATTCTGCGTTATTTAAATAATTAAGTTTTGCAATTTGCAATGCTTCATTTTTCGATTTTCCTTGTTTTAGTTGTTTGTAAAAATCAACCATAATTTCTGAGGTTTCTAAATCTGGAACTGCCCACAAACTTGCCACCAAACTTGGCACACCAGCATAGGTAAATGCTCTTGAAACGTTTACCAAACCTTCTCCTTTTTTTAATTCTCCAGAACCTGTATTACAAGCACTCAACACTACTAAATCTGCATTTAAAGAAATGTTATACAATTCTGAAACAAACAATTTATCATCTTTATTTTGTGATGAAAAATTTAAACTAGAAAATTCTGAATCTACATTATTAAATGAGGAATGCATTGCTAAATGCAGCATATTATAATTTTCTGCATCTTTTAAAAATTGCTTTTTATTTGCTTTATCACCAATAAAAGATGTTGCTGAAAATATATTAGCGATTTTAGAAGCTTCTACAGAAGCACCAAATAAAGCTGAACTCTCATCTCTTTTAGGGGATTCTTTTTTGTATTTTTTATACGTTGGTGCGTAAATTCCTACTTTGTTTTTAGATGATTTTTTAGCATTTATTTGTCCATTTAAAAGCGTTAAAGAGGGTGCATAACTAACTTTATGAAATTGAATTAAATACTTGTTTTCGCTATTAACTAAAGCTTCCATAGGAATATAGTTTAAAACATCATCTTGTATAAAAATTAACTCTTCTTCTTTCTTTTTTGATAAATTTAGTTTTGATATTAATAATTGATAAACTTCTTTTGCTTTTTCTTTGTAACCAATTTCGTTTGGTTTTGTAAGCAACCTAGCCAAAGGTTTAATCTTTTCTGAAACATTTTTTTTATCACCAATAAAAACAAGTTTTGTTTCTTTTTTTGTGATGATAAACGCGTACACATTTTTATCAGTAAATAGATATTTAATTACTTTTTGATTTGGTTTTAATTGTTTTTTTAGTGCATCAATTTTAAATTTTTTTACTTTTTGATTGTAATATGTTGGGTAGTTATTTTGTAACCATTCTTCTGTTTCTTCTATTTGATTTGTTACAGATAAGATATTTTCTTTATAAGTGTTTACTAAATTTATATCTGTTTCTTTATCTAAATATAATTGCTTTTTATAAATATATAATTCTGCTAAAAGTTCCTCTTCTTTTTGTAAAATAGAATCAGGAATATTTAGATGTTTTCTTTGTTGGCTATTGAAAAACTTATTCCAAATAGTTTTAGAACCACTTTCTTCTATTACTTCTAAAATTTCATTTTTAGAAATACTATTCTCTAAAATAGTTACTGCTAATAATTGTTCGTTAATTTTAGTTGTTGTTATATATTTTTGTTGATTATGTCTTAAAAGATTAAAGTTTTTAGAAAAAATTTCTGAAGCTAATTTTATAACACTATATGCATTTTTTATGGCATTTGCATCATTATTTTTTTGGTATAATGTAGTATAATTTGCACTAATTTTTAAAAGAATATCCAAAATACTTTGGGCTCCATAAGGTTTTACATTTTGGTAAATTAAATGTTTAACTGCAATATTTTTTGTAGTATCTCTTTGTATTTGTTTAAAAAGTGTTTTGTACACTTCATTTAGTTCTTTGTACTTTTTTTGTTGCAAAAGTAAGTCTCCTTTTTTGGCGTACAGATGTATTAAACTGTATGCATCTTTATTCTTTTTTCCTCCTTTAATACTTTTATTAATTAAATAATTTGCTTTGTTTATAGAATCATACTTTATATAATAATCAATAATCTGTAATTGATCAACTAAAGTAAAAAAATCCATTTTATCATTTACTTTCAAAATTTTATCACTTAACAATTTTGATTGATGAGGATTTTGAGATCTTATTAAATCTGCTTTAAAACGCAGCGTTTTCATTTGAAAATTCTTTACAAACTCGTAAAAATAGGAGAGATTAAAAGGATTATTTTGTTTTTTTGTTTTGTCAAAATTATCAACAAAAGTTAAAATTTTATTGGCATAATTTAAAGCATCAAGTGTGTCTTTTTTGTGCGCTGCTAACTGACCTCTGTAATACCAACTTCCTAGCTGTGCCCTACCTTTAAAAGTTTCATTAAACCAACCAGGAATATCTTGTTTTCTATCTTTTAGTAGTCTTTCACTTTTTAACAAGTATTGCTCTGCTTTTTCAATATCACCATATAATAAATACCACATACAAGTAGAAGTATATGCAATGTTTAAGTAACTCATGTCTTTATGATTGGGCATTGATTCCCAAATTTGAATTACTTTTTTATAACTTTCTAGCTCTTTTTTTGAATATCCAATGTGATCATAAACGTTGGCTAAAATATGTTCCTGTATAGCAACATCTTGGTTAATTTCTCCTTGATAAGCAATATTATTAGCAATCGCTTTTCTGCTCAAAGCAATTTCTTCTCTTCTTTTTCCCTTTCTGCCTAGAGCTCTTGCTCTTTCATACATTGCTTCAGAAATATATCTGTGATACAAACCTAAAGTATCTTTTAAAGATTCTTCTGCCTTTTCTGTATAATAAATTATTGAGTCTTGTTTATTAGTTAAACCCCAATACAAATACATTTGTCTATAAACATGTCCTTTTAAAAAATTATCTTTTGTGGTAATTTGTTCTTGAAGTGTAATAGATTTTTTTAAATAAGGATAAGCTGAATCTTTTTGTAATTCTGCTATTTTAATAAATCCTTTTACAGCATATTTTTTAGCAAGTATTTTTTTAAATTTTTCTGATAAAGAGTCTTTAACTCCTTCTAATAAATCATCATAAATAAAAATTGCTTTTTCTAAAGTTTCTTTTTTAGAATATTGTGAGTGATTGAAATAAATGGAATCTGCAAAAGATTCTTTTTCTATTAAAAGATTTTTATTAACTTCTTGTGAAAAGGTTAATTGAAGAAAAAGAAAGAAAAAAATAATTAGTAATCTACTTATTTTAAACATCAAAAGGTTTTATTGTTGACACAATGAAGTCAAAAATAGCAAAAAAAAATTATTTATAATTTTCAGCAACCTTCTCTAACTCATCATACCAATTTTGCCCAAATTTACGCACCAAAGCTTGTTTTACAAACTTATAAACAGGCACTTGTAGCTCTTTTCCTAAAGAGCAAGCATCGTCGCAAATTTCCCATTTATGATAATTTACAGCAGAAAACTCGCTATAATCTTTAACTCTTATAGGATATAAATGACAAGAAACAGGCTTTTTCCAAGAAATTTCTCCTTGGTTATACGCTTCCTCAATTCCACAAAGAGCTGTCTTTTTTTTATCAAAAATTACATAGGCACAATCTGCGCCATTTATTAACGGAGTTTCTAATTCGCCCCATTCACTTACCACAGAAGTTCCTTGTTCTTCTATAACTTTTATGCCTTCTTTTCTTAAAAAGGGTTTTACCTTTGGATAAATTTCGGCTAAGATTTTAGCTTCTTCTTTCTCTAAAGGTGCACCAGCTTCGCCATCTACACAGCAAGCTCCTTTGCAGGCAGATAAATTGCAAACAAAGTCTTTTTCTATAATGTCTTCAGAAACTATGGTTTTTCCTAATTGAAACATTTCGCAAAAATAAGCATATTTTTTTCTGTTATTTTACAAATTGATAAAGTTACTTGACTAATTTTGCAGAAAATTTAATTCATTTATTATGAACTTTGATTTCAAAGAAATACTAACCGCATTTATGGTATTGTTTGCAGTAATAGATATTGTTGGGAACATTCCAATCATTATAGATTTACGCAAAAAAGTTGGACATATTCAGTCAGAAAAAGCTGCAATTATATCTTGTTTTATTATGATTTTCTTCCTTTTTTTAGGAAAAAGTCTTCTAAATTTAATTGGTATTGATGTAAATTCTTTTGCTGTTGCAGGTTCTTTTATCTTATTTTTTATAGCTTTAGAAATGATTTTAGGAATTACCTTATATAAAGATGATGGTAATTCAGGAACCATTACAGCAACTGTTTTTCCTTTAGCTTTTCCACTTATTGCTGGTCCTGGGAGTTTAACTACACTCCTTTCCTTGCGTGCAGAATTTGCTATAGAAAATATAATAGTTGCAGTTTTTGTGAACGTGATTGTAATTTACATCGTTTTAAAAACATCATCTAAAATAGAAAGGTTAATAGGTGCTACTGGAATTCAAATAATTCGTAAAGTTTTTGGTGTTGTACTCCTAGCAATTGCTGTAAAACTTTTTACACATAACATAAAAGCGCTATTTATTTAAATGATATTTGATCTTTTGATTATTGGTGGTGGTGTTTCTGGGATGCAATGTGCTTTAGTTATGGGCTCTGCAGCAACCAAAGAATATGCTATAAATAAAAAAGTAGGCATTATTATACATCAGAGAACCTCGCATTTAGAAAATGCTTTATTTAATAATGTATTAGGATTAGAACCTAATACATTAGGAAAAAATATTTTAAGGCAAGGAAAAGAACAATTATCAAGTTTATATCCAGCTATTTCTCAAATTGATAAAGAGAAGGTTTTATCTGTTATTCAAGATGAAAAAGGGTATCAAATTACAACGAATAAAACAATTTATTTTTCCAAAATTGTAGTGTTAGCCTTAAATTATTCAAAGCCATTTACCATAAAAGGTCTGGATGAGTTTATAATTACGCATAAAAAATCTAATCCTGAAAAAGACAGAATTCAATTAAAAAACAGCGAACTCCTTATTAAAAAAGGACTTTATTGTTGTGGCACTATTGCTGGTTGTCGTAGTCAATTTGCAATTGCTGCAGGCAGTGGAGCAGCTGTAGCAACAGATATTCTTACCATTTGGAACCAAGGAAAAGATTCTCAAGTTCACGATAAAATATGACCAAAATCATATTTTATAACGAAAATCTATCATAATTTTAAACTAGATAATTTACATAGTTTTTTTAAAAAAAGATGTCTTTGTAAACTATCATTGGTGGTAAATAATTACCAGTATTTACAACTCTAAATACTTATTATTATGATAGACATTAAAAAAAATCCAAGAGTACAGTTAGACAATTATAGTAAAATTTTTTTTCAAATAGGGTTGGTATTGGCATTATTCATTACCTATTTTATGATTGAATATAAATCTTTTGAATCTGATAATGTTGGTAATTTAGGCGTTGTTACCTTGACAGAAGAATTGAAAGAAGATATTCCAATTGTAATGCGTCAAGAATTGCCTCCACCACCAAAAGCTGCACCTGTACTAATGGAGCAAATAAAAGTTGTAGAAGACGATTTAAAGATAGAAGAATCAGTAATTGAATCTACTGAAACCGATGAAACATCAGCAGTTGTTGTTTCTAATATTGAAATTGTAGAAGCTTCAGAAACTGAAGAAATTGTAGAAGATATTCCTTTTGTTTTAATTCAAGATGTGCCAGTTTTTCCTGGTTGTAAAGGAAATAATATTGAGTTAAAAAATTGTTTTTCAGATAAAGTTTCTGAATTTTTTGGTAGAAAATTCGACCCAGGATTACCTCAAGAATTAGGTTTATTACAAGGAAAAAAGAAAATTTTTGTAGTTTTTAAAATTAATAATAAAGGAAATATAGTAAATGTTAATGCAAGGGCTCCTCATCCACTTTTACAAAAAGAGGTTGTGAAAATTATAAGCGCATTACCTCAAATGAAACCAGGAAGACAAAGAGGTATCCCAGTAACTGTTAGTTACAGTATACCCATTACTATTATAGTTGAGTAATAATGAAAAAAAAATCCAGCTTTTCGCTGGATTTTTAATGTATTTTTATTTTTTTGAAGATTATTCTACTGTAACAGATTTTGCCAAATTTCTTGGTTGATCTACATTTTTACCTAACATAACTGCTATATGATAAGACAATAATTGAAAAGGAATTGTTGTTAACAAAGGTGTTAAAGCTTCTTCTGTATCTGGAATTTCAATTACATGATCTGCAATTTCTTTAACCTGTGTGTCTCCTTCAGTAACAATTGCAATAATTTTACCTGCTCTAGATTTTATCTCTTGAATATTACTTACTACTTTTTCATAATGTCCTTTATTAGTAGCAATTACAAAAATTGGCATATTTTCATCAATCAAAGCAATAGGTCCGTGTTTCATTTCTGCTGCAGGATATCCTTCTGCATGTATATAAGAAATCTCTTTTAATTTTAAAGCACCTTCTAAAGCTACTGGAAAATTAAAACCTCTGCCTAAATACAGACAGTTTTTAGCGTCTTTGTAAACAGCTGCTATTTTTTTTACGTGCTCATCTATATTCAACAATTCCTCTACTTGTTTCGGAATTAATTGCATTTTTTGAATATAATTTTTAAAAGTATGGTCTGCTAGAGAACCATTTGCTTTTCCTAATTTTAATGCTATTAATGTTAAAACCGTAATTTGTGTTGTAAAAGCTTTGGTTGATGCCACTCCTATTTCTGGTCCTGCATGTGTGTATGCTCCTGAATGAGTTTCTCTAGCTATAGAAGATCCAACTACATTACAAATTCCATAAACAAATGCACCCATTGATTTTGCTAGTTTTACTGCAGCAAGTGTATCTGCAGTTTCTCCTGATTGAGAAATAGCAATAACTACGTCTTTATTAGTTATTATAGGATTTCTATATCTAAATTCGGATGCATATTCTACTTCAACAGGAATTCTAGCCATATCTTCAAAAAGATATTCGCCTACCAAACCTGCGTGCCATGAAGTACCACAAGCAACGATTACAATTCTATTCGCATTTAAAAATTTATCTAGATTGTCCTCAATACTAGACATTTTTATAATGTTTTCTTGAGCCAACATTCTTCCTCTAAAAGTATCAGTAATAGCCTTAGGCTGCTCATGAATTTCTTTTATCATAAAATGATCATATCCTCCTTTTTCTATTTGTTCTAAACTCATTTGGAGTTTTTGAATAGTAGGATCTACAGGAGAATCATCATTTATTTTAAAAACTTTTACAGGTTTTCCAATCTTTATAATTGCCATTTCTTCATCTTCTAAATAAATAGCATTTTTTGTATATTCTACAAAAGGTGAAGCATCAGAAGCAACAAAAAATTCTTTATTATCCACGCCAACTCCAATAGCAATTGGGCTTCCAAGTCTTGCCACAACAATTTCGTTTGGTTTTTTTCTGTCGAAAACAGTAATTGCATATGCCCCAACTACATTTGTTAACGCTAACTGCACTGCTTTACCTAATTTACAACCTTCTGCTATTTTTACTTCTTCTATAAGGTTTATTAAAACCTCTGTGTCTGTATCACTTTTAAAAGAATATCCTCTAGAAATTAGTTCTTTTTTTATGGTATCGTAATTTTCTATAATTCCATTATGTACAATTACTAAATCGCCTGATTGACTATAATGAGGATGAGAATTAACATCATTTGGAACCCCATGTGTTGCCCAACGTGTATGACCCATTCCTATGTTTCCAGCCTTTCTTTCTTCTTCTTTATTGGTAATAATTTCTAAATCAGAAACTTTTCCTTTTGTTTTAGATAGGTGCATTTTTTCTCCATCATACATCATAATTCCTGCACTGTCATACCCTCTATATTCTAATCTTTTTAACCCATTAATAACTATTGGGTAGGCATCTCTATAACCAATATAAGCTGAAATTCCACACATTTAATTTCTCTTTTTAATTAATTTTTTAGTTCTTTTTCTCTGAATACGATATTTTTAATACTGCTTTTTTATCTCCATTTATGGCTGAATTATTCAAAAGCGTTACTGCTTTTGGACTCCAGCTAAAATTTCTAAAAATTGTATCGTTTATTGCTGTTGTTGTATTTGGTAAGTCTGTTGTATTAAAAGCTTTTATTCTCAATTTAGTTGAGTAGTTGGTTGTGCCATTTAATATATCAGATACATAATCAGTAATTCTAAATGTATATTTTTCTTTTTTTCCATTACTATCTCTTTCCAAAAACCCATTAACGCCTCCAAAACCAGCTTCGCTTGCAGCATCTTTTATTTGACTATATGATTCTACTGAGTTGTTTTCAAAAACCTTATAAAGGTATAATCGAAAAGGAACGTTTGTAGTATCTGCAGATTGATTTATATAGAAAATTAAAGAAGCATCATTAATTAGCCAATTTTTAGATCTTAGCTCATCAATTTTGGCTTGATCAAAAAAGGTAATATCTCCTTCACTACCTGCAGTTCCTTGTATTTTTATTTCATTATTAGCAGGATAAACTTTATTCTCCGTTTTATAAGTATTTACTCTAAATCCTTTTAAAGGAAAACTATTCTTCTTAGAAATTGTATCAATTATAGTTGTCCCAGACTTTAGAACAGTATTTGTGTAATAAACCTCTATTGAAGGCACCAAGTCTGCAACAGTACTATTAAAATTAAAGGAGACCAAAGAGCCTTCATTACCAGAAGCTTCTAAAATTACACCTCTAAAATAATTATTAAACGCTGTTTGTGATGCAAATTCTGAAGATTCAAATTTATCTAAAAATAGTTCTTTAATAACAGTTTTGTTTAGAGGAATTCTAGCAAAAGGAATTGCAACTGTACTTGTTGCTGAATTAGATAATTTTAATGTGTCTGTTGTTGCTACTGTGTCATCAAATAATCTCCTTTTTACCACTAACATGGTGTCATTTTTA
The DNA here is from genome assembly GCF_049276715.1 of Polaribacter sp. Lineage (GTDB taxonomy): Bacteria > Bacteroidota > Bacteroidia > Flavobacteriales > Flavobacteriaceae > Polaribacter. The sequence goes on along the minus strand of NZ_JBASWY010000046.1, from coordinate 50,698 downwards.
TTTGGAATAAAAGGATAATTAACCTGTGTATTTAATTCACTTCCTGTTTTTTCGAAAACATCGTTAGAATAAAACTTATTTATTTTAGTAGGATCTGTAGGATTATAAGTATTAATAAAAGTATTAGACCTAAAAATATTTAGGTTAAACGCTTTACTTTGATCTCCTATAATAGAGTCTAATTGAACGTCTGAATTTGAATCTAAACTAGCTTGATATGGTATTTTAAGAAATACTGTATCTATTTTCGAAACCACTGTTGTGTCTGTGCCATAAGTTTTATCAATAACTTTTAAACCTGTAGTAATTTCAATTTGAGAAACAATTGAAGCTTCTAGTTTTTCGTATTCTGAAGGATTATAAACACCCAACAAATACTGACTTAACACTTGAGATATATTATCTGACTGTACCCTTTCTAATGGGCTGTTCTCCGCGTTTACATCTAATAAAACTGAATTCGTATCAAATTTTGTATTGCTAATAACATTGGAACCAATATCTCTAAAGTCTTCTTCGCAAGATATAACTGCTGTAAATAAAGATAGTATTGTACCTATATAAACACTCTTTCTTATAATTTTCTTCACTATAAAATAATTAACTAACTGATAGTAAATCAGTATAAAAATTTAAATAAGATTCTTTTAAGTTTTCTAATTGATATTCTAAACAAGGAAGTTCCTTTTCTTCTACAAAAGAACTAATTTCCTCAGAAATTTCTTCACTACCATAAATAATTGCATCAGAATTTTCTATGGCACTTTTTAAAATATTTGTATAGTTTGGTGTTTGTATCGTTGCAATTTTTTTCTTGTCATTAAAATCGAACTTTATTTTTTCTGATAAATCTTTATTAAGCTCGCCTTCAAATCCATTTTTATATAAAGAAGTTACAATTTTACTTTCCGTAAACAATGGTTCTTCTTTGTAAAATTCTTTTAAATAAAGTGGCAACAAAGAAGCCATCCAACCATGTACATGAATAATATCTGGTGCCCAATTTAATTTTTTTACAGTTTCTACTACACCTTTTGCAAAAAATATCGCCCTTTCATCATTATCTGAAAAAAGCTCATCATCTTCATCTGTAAAAACGGCCTTTCTTTTAAAATACTCTTCATTATCTATAAAATAAACTTGCATTCTTTCCTTTGGTATAGAAGCAACTTTAATTATTAATGGCATATCTATATCGTTCACAACAAGGTTCATTCCAGATAAACGAATTACTTCATGTAATTGGTGTCTTCTTTCGTTAATTACCCCATATCTGGGCATAAAAATTCGGGTTTGAACACCCTTTGAATGTGCATTTTTTGCTGCTAAAAAAGCCGTAGAAGAAAGTTCTGTTTCGGGTAAATACGGAACTACTTCAGACGATACAAATAAAATTCTCTTGTCCTTCATTAAATCAATCTCTTTTATAAGATTCGCAAAAATACAAATTATTATGCTAATATCGTGTTAAAATGGTAAGTTTGCACACTTTAAAACATCAATTAAGATGAAAGTTTTCAAAGAAAAAAAACCCTTAAAAGTTTACATATCTAAATTAAAAGCTCAAAATTACACAGTTGGGTTTGTACCTACAATGGGTGCTTTGCATCAAGGGCATTTGTCTTTAATTAAAAAAGCACAGAAAAAAAATGATGTTGTTGTTGTTAGTATTTTCGTAAATCCAACGCAGTTTGATAATAAAGAAGATTTATTAAAATACCCAAAAACGATTGAAAACGATACAAAACTATTAAATACTGTTTCTTGTGATGTGCTTTTTTATCCATCTGTAAATGAAATTTATGCTGAAAAAATTGTGTCAGAAAAATTTGATTTTGATGGTCTAGAAAATCAAATGGAAGGAAAGTTTAGAGATGGTCATTTTAACGGAGTGGGTACTATTGTAAAAACACTTTTCGAAATTGTTGAGCCAGACAAAGCTTATTTTGGTCAGAAAGATTTTCAGCAATTACAAATCATCAAAAAAATGGTTAAAAAACATGCTATGAATGTAAAAGTAAAAGGCTGTCCCATTTTCAGAGAAAAAGATGGTTTAGCCATGAGTTCGAGAAATACAAGACTCTCTAAAGATCATAGAAATGCAGCTCCTTTTATCTATAAAACATTACAGAAAGTTCGTAAAAATTTTAATGGAGAAAATTCTGAAGATATAATTGCTTGGGTAGAAAATGAGTTTAAAAAACACCCTTTATTAAAATTAGAATATTTTAATATTGCTAATGAAAAATCATTAAAAACAATAAATCACAATGAATCTAACAAAAAATATCGTGCTTTTATTGCAGTATTTGCAGGCGAAATTAGATTGATTGATAACATCAAATTAAAATAATCATAATTAAAAAATTAGTATTTTTGCAGCATGTTAGTACAAGTAGTAAAATCTAAAATCCATCGTGTAAAAGTTACAGGTGCAGATTTAAATTATATAGGAAGCATTACCATTGATGAAGATTTAATGGATGCTGCCAATATTATTGAAGGCGAACGTGTTCAAATTGTGAATAATAACAATGGAAATCGTTTAGAAACTTATGCAATTCCTGGTCCAAGAGGAAGTGGAGAAATTACCTTAAATGGCGCTGCTTCTAGATTAGTTGCTGTTGGTGATGTTTTAATTTTAATTGTGTACGCGTTTATGGAGTTCGAAGAAGCAAAGAAATTTAAACCCTCTTTGGTTTTTCCGAATGAAAAAAATAACACGCTTACTTAATAATTTTGGATATAAAAAAAGTCTTAAAAATTTCTATACCTCTCATTTTGGGAGGTTTTTTAGTTTGGTATTCTTTAACTATTGTATCCCCAGAAGAATTAGCAGAGTACTTTAAAAAAGCGAATTATTCTTGGATTGCATTGGGTTTACTTTTTGGTATATTAAGCCATTTATCTAGAGCTTACAGGTGGAAATATTTATTAGAACCTCTAGGTTACAAACCTCGATTTGTAAACGCAACATTAGCAGTTTTGGTTGCTTATTTAATGAATATATTTTTACCAAGAGCAGGCGAAGTTACAAGAGCTGCTGTAATGACAAATTATGAAAAAATACCCTTCGAAAAAGGATTTGGAACCATAGTTGCAGAAAGATTGGCAGACTTAATAATGATGTTCATCATTATCGGAATTACCCTATTTATCCAGTTTGATTTTATCTGGAACCTTTTATTGAAAGATTTCAATCCTAAAAAAACAATCCTATCTCTTGTCCTCGTAATTGTCTTTTTTGTTGTATTCATTTTATATTTCAAAAAAGCAAAATCGAAATTTGCATTAAAAGTAAAATCGTTTTTCTTAGGATTAAAAGATGGAGTTACAAGCATCTTTAAAATGAAAAATAAGTGGGCTTTTATTTTTCATACCGTTTTTATCTGGGTAATGTATGTTGCCATGTTTTGGGCTACAATTCCTGCTGTAGATGGCTTAGAAGTGCCAATTGGCGGAATTTTAATCGGCTTTATTGCAGGCGGTCTTTCAATTGCAGCCACAAATGGTGGAGTTGGTTTGTATCCTGTTGCTGTAGCAAGTGCTTTGGCACTTTTTGGTATTGATAAAGTTACAGGAAACGCTTTTGGTTGGATTATGTGGACAGCACAAACTGCCATGATTATCGTTTTTGGAGGTTTGGCTTTTTTATTGCTTCCTGTTGTAAATAAAACAAAATAACTTCGAGTAATTTTTTTAAAAATTGTATCTAAAAGTTGGGCGTTCCCTAAAGGTCGCGCTTTTCACTATATCTTTTTGTGAAAAAACAAAAAGGATGTCGTTTCAATCGCTAACGCAATTATCAAACAGCTTTTTACAAAATTTAATTTTGTGTTCTTTTTAAAAACCATCTGATATTAAACTTTGTAACTTTGCAACTTTAAAACTTTGCAACTTATATAAAATGTCAAAAACCAAAACAACTTTTTTTTGTCAAAATTGCGGAACTCAACATGCAAAATGGGTAGGACAATGTGGCGCTTGTAAAGAATGGAATACCATTGTAGAAGAAGTAATTCAAAAAGAAGAAAAACGTGTTTGGAAACAAAGCACAACAGCAAAACAAAGCATTAATAAACCTTTAAAAATTGCTGATATTCAGCTAAATCCTGAAGAAAGAATCATCACCAATAACAATGAGTTAGACACAGTTTTAGGTGGTGGTTTGGTTAAAGGTTCTGTGACACTTTTAGGTGGTGAACCTGGAATTGGAAAATCGACTTTATTATTGCAAGTTGCTTTAAACATCAAACAAAAAGTATTGTATGTTTCTGGTGAAGAAAGTCAATCTCAAATAAAAATGAGAGCAGAAAGATTAGAAGGAATCAACTCTAATTGTTTAATTCTTACTGAAACAAATACCCAACAAATCTTCAAAAATATCGAAGAAACTGAACCAGAAGTTTTAGTCATAGATTCTATACAAACTTTGCATACAAATTCCATTGAGGCTTCTCCTGGAAGCATTTCTCAAATTAGAGAAACTGCTGCAGAACTCATAAAATTTGCCAAAGAAACAGCAACTCCTGTTTTATTAATTGGGCACATCAATAAAGAAGGAAACATTGCTGGACCAAAAATTTTAGAACATATGGTAGATGTTGTTTTACAATTTGAAGGAGACAGAAATCATACATACAGAATTTTAAGAAGTCAGAAAAATAGATTTGGTTCTACCTCAGAATTGGGTATTTATGAAATGCTTTCTAATGGTTTGAGAGAGATTTCAAATCCGTCTGAAATATTAATTTCTAAAAAAGATGCAGATTTAAGTGGAACTGCAATTGCATCAACTTTAGAGGGTATTCGACCTTTAATGATAGAAATTCAAGCCTTAGTTTCAACGGCTGTTTACGGAACTCCACAACGCTCTACAACAGGTTATAATTTAAAAAGATTACACATGATTTTGGCCGTTCTTGAAAAAAGAGCAGGTTTTAAATTAGGTGCAAAAGATGTTTTTTTAAACATTACTGGAGGTATTAATGTTGATGATCCAGCAATTGATTTGGCTGTGGTTGCTGCAATTTTATCATCCAACCAAGATATTGCAATTAACCCAAATGTTTGTTTTGCAGCAGAAGTTGGTTTGGCTGGAGAAATTAGACCCGTTTCTAAAATTGACCAAAGAATATTAGAGGCAGAAAAGTTAGGATATAAAACTTTTGTGGCATCAAAATACAATAAGATTACCTCTAAAAATCATGGAATTAAATTAATCTTGGTTGGTAAAATAGAAGAAGCTTTTGCTACTTTATTTGCATAAAAAAAACCGAACATTTCTGTTCGGTTTTGGCTAACTATTGTAAAAAGTTACTTCTTATTTACTTCTTTAATATATTTTTCTAAAGCCATTGTCATCGAAGGCGTTTCTTTGGTTGGTGCTTCAATATCGCACTTTAAACCAGCTTCTGTAACTGCTTTTACTGTCGAACTTCCAAAAGCTGCAATTCTAGTTTCGTTTTGTTTAAAATTAGGAAAGTTTTGAAATAAAGAATCGATTCCAGATGGACTAAAAAATACTAAAACATCGTAGAAAACATTTTCTAAATCAGACAAATCGCTTATTACTGTTCTGTATAAATCCACTCTTTTCCAAGTTACCCCTAATTTGTCTAATTCATCAGGAATTAAAGATTTCAATTTATCTGAAGATGGTAATAAAAACTTCTCGCTTTTATGCTTCTTGATTAGTTTTGCCAATTCTGGAAAAGTTCTGTTACCTACATATATTTTACGTTTTCTGTAAACAACATATTTTTGCAAGTAGTACGCAACAGCCTCAGACTGACAAAAATACTTCATAGAATCTGGCACTTTAAAACGCATTTCTTCTGCAACTCTAAAAAAATGATCTACAGCATTTCTACTTGTTAAAATAATAGCTGAATAATTTTTTAACTCAATTTTTTGAGCTCTTACGTCTTTTACTGATATCCCTTCTACATGTATAAAAGACCTAAAATCGATCTTTACTTTTTGTTTATCAGACAAATCAAAATAAGGAGAGGTTTCTGTTTTTGGTGCAGGTTGCGATACTAAAATTGTTTTCACTTTCATACGCTTTCAATTAGTAATTAAAACATCAATTTAAACAGTAAAAATAGCGGTGCTATTTCAAAGGCGCAAAGGTATAAAATAAAATAAAACAACTTACTAAAAATCAGGTTTTTGTTGCTGACGAAATGAAATATAAATCGTAAGAAGAATAGAAATACAGCTAGGTAGAATAAATAGTCTTGTTTTAAATTGGTAAATTCAAATAAAATAATACCTCCAAATAAAAAAAAGGTTAAAGAATATAGATAATTCCACTTCGAATTTATAAAAAACTGGGTTGCTTGCTTAATTTGCAGCAGAGAAAAAAGCAAATATTCTAATATACGCTTAGCTATAAAGTAGAAAAAAACAACAAGGAAAATGTTTGTAAAAAAGGCTAAATCTTCTTCGCGAGAATTTAATTTAAACTTATAAATAACCATTGATATAACCGTTGTTGAAAAAAGAAAAATTACGATTTGATAAACATGAAAAAAACTATAAGTATCATCCGTTTCATATTTAAGAAAAGGCACTTTAATTAAAAAGGTAAAATCTTCTTTCAATCTTTTAGAATCTATGGCTTTTAGAATAAATATTAAAAAAAACAAAAACAATAAAACCAAGGTTACCCAATAATTTGAATCTGGAATTTTATCTATTGCCTGCAAGTGATTTTCTATTAGTAACATTAACACAAAATTAGTAATTAAATAATGTATATTTGTTTACTACTACATGAAAATTAATTTATGTCAGACGCTTTAGTAATTATTCCTACTTACAACGAAAAAGAAAATATTGAAGCCATAGTTAGAGCAACTTTCAATCAAAAAAAAATATTCCATATTTTAGTTATTGATGATAATTCTCCTGATGGAACTGCTGCTATTGTAGAGCATTTAATCCAAGAATTTCCTAGTAAACTTTTTTTAGAAAAAAGAAGCGGAAAAAATGGTTTGGGTACTGCATATATTCATGGATTTAAGTGGGCTTTGTCAAAAAAATATGAATACATCATTGAGATGGATGCAGATTTTTCTCATAATCCAAAAGATTTGATAAGATTGTACAATGCTTGCCATAAACAAGGTGGAGATGTTTCTATTGGCTCTAGATATGTAAATAATCGAGTAAATGTTGTGAATTGGGATATTAAACGATTATTACTATCTTATTTTGCATCAAAATACGTGCGTTTTGTAACACGAATTCCTATTTTTGATACCACTGCTGGTTTTGTCTGTTGGAAACGTAAAGTTCTTGAAACCATAAACCTAGATAAAATTAAGTTTATAGGTTATGCTTTTCAGATTGAAATGAAATTTAAAGCTTGGAAACATAAATTTAACATAAAAGAAGTATCTGTAGTTTTTACAGACAGGCATTTAGGATCCTCTAAAATGAGTACAAATATAGCTTCTGAAGCTCTTTTAGGAGTTATAAAATTAAGATTAAAAGGTTTGCCTAAATAAACACCACATGAATACAATTAGTATTAGAACAGCTACTGAAAATGATCTTGAAATTTTGTTGAAATTTGAACAAGGAGTCATTGAAGCAGAAAGACCTTTAGATCCTTTTTTAAATTCTGGAGATTTATATTATTATGATATTCCAGAAATGATTGCATCTAAAAACGTTTATTTAATTGTGGGTATTTTTGGTGAAGAAATCGTTGCCTCTGGATATGTAAGAATTGAAAACTCCAAACAATATCATAAGAATCCAAAACATGGTTATATTGGATTTATGTATGTAAAACCATCTTTTAGAGGTCAAAAAATTAGTAATTTAATTTTGGCGTCCTTAAAAAATTGGGCAAAAGAAAATCAATTAAAAGAATTACGGCTAGATGTTTACAGCAATAATATTTCTGCTTTAAAATCTTACGAAAACTTTGGTTTTAAAAAGAGTTTAGTAAATATGAGAATGGATATTTAAAAAGAAAAATGACAAAATCTACTTTAATTAAAAATGCAACAATTGTAAATGAAAACAAAACTTTTAAAGGTGATGTTCTCATAGAAAACGAAATTATAAAACAAATTTCTGCGAACATAAAAACCCCGGAAAACACTGAGGTTATTAATGCTGATGGAAAATATTTAATTCCTGGTTTTATTGATGATCAAGTTCATTTTAGAGAACCTGGATTAACACACAAGGCAAATATTGCTACAGAAAGCAAAGCTGCTGTTGCTGGCGGAATTACCACTTTTATAGAAATGCCAAATACAGTGCCTCAGGCAACCACCCAAAAATTATTGGAAGATAAGTTTAAAATTGCTGCTAAAAATTCGTACGCAAACTACTCTTTTATGTTTGGTGGAACGAACGATAATTTAGACGAATTATTAAAGACCGATCCAAAAAAAGTTGCAGGCATAAAGCTATTCCTAGGTTCGTCTACAGGCAATATGTTAGTGGATGATGAAACTGTTTTAGAGAAAATTTTTTCATCAACAAAAATGATTATTTCTGTGCATTGTGAAGATGAAAATACCATCAGAAAAAATACTGCAGAATTTGTAGAAAAATATGGGGAAAACATTCCTGTAAAATACCATCCAATTATTAGAAGTGAAGAAGCTTGCTACTTATCCTCTTCAAAAGCCATAGAATTAGCGAAGAAAACTGGAGCAAGATTGCATGTTTTTCATTTATCAACCGAAAAAGAAACACACCTTTTTAGAAATGATATTCCTTTAGAAGAAAAACAAATCACAGCAGAAGTTTGTATACATCATTTATGGTTTTCTGATAAAGATTATGATGAAAAAGGAACGCATATAAAATGGAATCCAGCAGTTAAAACCGAAAAAGACAGATTGGGTTTATGGAAAGCTTTGTTAGATGACAGAATTGATGTTTTGGCAACAGACCATGCACCTCACACTTTAGAAGAGAAAAGTAACACTTATTTAAAAGCACCAAGTGGAGGGCCTTTAGTACAACATGCAGTAATTGCCATTTTAGAGAAAGTGAAAGAAGGTGTAATTTCTATTGAAAAAGCCGTTGAAAAAATGAGTCATAATCCTGCAAAATTATTTCAAATAGAAAAACGTGGTTTTATAAAAGAAGGTTATTTTGCTGATTTGGTTTTAATAGATGCCAACAAACCACAAACAGTTGCCAAAGATAATATTTTATACAAATGTGGTTGGTCTCCTTTTGAGGGTACAACCTTTTCATCGACCATAACACATACCTTTGTAAATGGAAATTTAGTGTATAATAATGGTATTTTTAATGATGGTATAAAAGGAAAAAGAATCTCTTTTAATAGATAAAATGAAGAAAATAAGCTACCTTTTATTGTTCATTTTTATGGTTTCTTGCACAAGCAATACTATTTATAAAAAGCCTGTAGATTTAATACCTAAAGACTCAATGAGTTTGTTGGTTCAGGAATTAATGTTGGCTTCTTCTGCTGAATTTTTAATTAATAAAAATTTACAGAGAAATATAAATTATATGCCTTTTGTATACGATCGTTTTAAGATTGATAGTGCTCGTTTTCAATCATCTAACTTATATTATATGTCTAAAATAGACGATTATCAAAGAATATTTCAAGACGCAGAAAATAGTTTAAAACAGCAAAAAGATTATTACGATGCAATAACGAAAAGATTAGATTCTATTAGAAAAGATTCTATTAAAAACATCGGCACTAAAAAACTAGAATTGAAAAAAGATAGTATTTCTAAAGATTCTATTGAATAAAATTAATTTTCTGAATAATTTTTAGAAATACTCTCTATAGATTTATCCACAGATTCAAATTCATAACCCAATTCTTTTTCTATTTTTTTAGATGAATATTCAGAAATGGAATGTGCACTTCTTGCAGAATATTTACTTATCAAAGGTTCTTTCCCAGTTATTTTTGACAAAACCCAAGCAATTCTCCAAAAAATGGCTGTTTGCCAAGGTTTTATTTTTGTTGATGGTCGTTTTTTACCAAAAGCATCCGCAATTAAAAAGAAGATTTCTTTGAATGATTTATTTTCTGAAACCAATATAAAACGTTCGTTTTTAACATCCGATTTCATCAATAAAATCATCGGTTTTACAACATCTTGCACAGAAACAAAACCAGTAACGCCTTCTGTATAATATTGGAATCCGTTATAAACTTGACTGAATAGTTTTCCTGAACCAGCATCCCAAAATCCACTTCCTAAAATAACTCCAGGATTTACAATTACAACATCTACATTTTCTTGACTTGCTCTCCAAACTTCCATTTCTGCACCAAATTTTGTGATGGAATATCCACTATTATCCTTCTCTTTATTCCACTCGCAATTTTCTGTAATAGGTTCATTTTTTATAGAATCTCCAACAGCAGCAATAGAACTTACAAAACAAAGTTTATCAATTTTAGCATCAATAGAAAGATTGACAATAATCGCAGTTCCGTGAATATTTGTTTTACGCATTTCCCTATAATCTTTTGGGTTAAAAGAAATAAATGCTGCACAATGATATACGTATTTCATATCCAAAAAAGCAGGAATCATTGCTGGAACATCTGTAATATCTGCCTGAAACCAATCAATTTTATCAAAAAAAGAAGGATCTGAAGTATAATAAGAAAAGACTTTTTTTACCTTTTCTAAAGATGATTTTGTTCTGTAAATAGCTCTTATTTTATCATTTTCTAAACTTAAATGATACAATAAATGCGAACCAACTAAACCTGTGCCTCCTGTAACTAAAATCATAAAGCTAATTTATGATTTTTTAGTTGATAAGTTTATCTTTGTCCACTGATAAATTGATAATAATGAAGAATTTTATTGCAGAATTACAATGGAGAGGAATGTTGCATGATAGCATGCCAGGAACTGAAGAACATTTGTTAGAAGAAATGAGAAGTGCCTATGTGGGTTTCGATCCTACAGCAGATTCTTTGCATATTGGGAATTTGGTGCCAATTATGTTGTTGGCTCATTATCAAAGATGTGGACACAGACCTATTGCTTTGGTTGGTGGTGCAACTGGTATGATTGGAGATCCTTCAGGGAAATCTTCTGAACGTAATTTGTTAGATGAAACAACTTTACGTCATAATCAAGAATGTGTAAAAGCACAATTAGGGCACTTTTTAGATTTTACTTCGAATGAGAAAAATGCTGCAATTCTAGTCAATAATTACGATTGGATGAAAGGAATTTCTTTTTTAGAATTTATTAGAGATACAGGAAAACACATTACTGTAAATTATATGATGGCCAAAGATTCTGTGAAAAACAGAATTAGTGCTGAATCTAAAGACGGAATGTCTTTTACAGAATTTACCTATCAATTAGTACAAGGTTACGATTTTTTGCATTTGTTTAGAGAAAACAACACCACAATTCAAATGGGTGGCTCAGATCAATGGGGAAATATTACCACTGGAACTGAACTGATTAGAAGAATTGGAAATGGTAAAGGCTATGCAATTACATGTCCATTAATTACAAAGTCTGATGGTTCTAAATTCGGAAAATCTGAAGGTGGAAATGTTTGGTTAGATGCTAAAAGAACCTCTGCGTATAAATTTTATCAATATTGGTTAAATACTTCTGATGAAGATGCAGAAAAATATATAAAAATCTTTACTTTTTTAGATCAAGAAACGATTACTGCTCTAATTGATGAACACAATGAAGCGCCACACAACAGAGTTTTACAAAAACGTTTAGGGGAAGAAGTTAGTGTTTTGGTTCATGGAAAAGAGGAATATGAAAAAGCAATTGCTGCTTCTGAAATTTTGTTTGGAAAATCTACTGCAGCTGATTTAAAATCTTTAGACGAACAAACATTATTAGATATTTTCGAAGGTGTCCCACAAGCAACAATTTCAAGTTCATTAGTTGAAAATGGTTTGGATATGATTGCTGCTTTGGCTGCAGAAACGAACTTTTTAAATTCGAATGGAGAAGCTAGAAGAGCATTAAAAGAAAATGCAATTTCTGTAAATAAAGAAAAAGTAAAAGAAGATTTTACAATTACAAAAGAAGACTTAATTGATAATAAATACGTGCTTTTACAACGTGGTAAAAAAACATATTATTTGTTGATTGTTGAATAATTAAAAAAAGTAAAATGCAGTTTGAAGAGGTGAATTTTAGTGATTTAAATGTTCTTACAACATTAATACTCACTTTAACGCTTATTATTTTTTTTAGGTATTTAGTATTTTCCCTTGTATATCATTTTACCTTTTTTAAACTCTTAAAAGAGAAATTCGAAAACAGAATTTTTAGAAAAAAGAAAACTAAGAAAACTAAGAAAACTAAGAAAAAACAAATTCAAAAAGAAATTTATTGGTCTGCCATAAGTGCTCTTATTTTTGGTTGTTTGGCTGTAGGTATTTACTTTTTGTATCAACACAATTACACTGCTATTTATACTGATTTTGATGCATTTAGCATTTTTTATATTCCCTTAAGTATTTTCTTGTTTCTATTTTTACAAGACACTTATTATTATTGGATTCACAGATGGATGCACAATCCAAAAGTGTACAGATATTTTCATTTAGTGCATCATAAAAGCATTCATACAACCGTGTTTACGTCATTTTCTTTTCATCCTTTAGAAACGATTTTACAAGCATTATTTTTTCCAATAATTGTTTGTGTTTTGCCAATTCATTTATTCGCTTTCTTTTTTGTTTTAATGCTGATGACACTTTCTGCAACCATAAATCATGCTGGAGTTGAAGTATATCCTTCAGGAAAATTTGGGCAATTTTTTAGCAAACATATTATTGGTGCCACACATCATGATGAACATCACACAAAATTCAATTATAATTACGGCTTGTATTTTACTTTTTGGGATAAATTAATGAAAACCGAACTAGAAAATCCGCATAAAAAAAAGAGCTAAACATCTTCAGCTCTTTTTTAGTACAGATTAAAATATATATAGGATTAGCATTCGTTGCTAATGAATTTTTGCCAGTTTTTATCAGCTTCTTTTTTTAAGATTTCAGGATTTTCTTTTGATGCAAACTTGAGTTTTAAGCCATCAAATTCCATAATAAATTCACTTTTACCTTCTGTTACTCTATGATCAAAATAGGAAACAAGATTATAACTCTCTGCAACAAAACCTATTTTAGCCTTGTAATCTTGCGCATAAATTGTTTTAAAAACCAATAAAATTAAAAGTGATAGATACTTTTTCATCCAACCATAATTTCTAATTTGGTCGATGAAAAATAAAGTTCTTTACAGGAAAAATTTATTTTTCTTTAGAAAGTAGTTTAATTAAAAATTCGTTTTGCTTTTCTAAAAGTTCGTTTGTTTTATTCATTAACTCGATATTTTTTGGAGTTGCAACTGTTTCATTTTTAGGGTCTTCTGCTTTTTTCTTAATCTTGTTCATTAATTTTACAACCATAAAAACTGTGAAAGATATTATCAAAAAATCGACACTTGCTTCAAATAATTTTCCATAACCAATAGCAATTTCTTCTGTGTTTGCTCCACCATCAACTAGAATTGCTTCTCTTAAAATAACCTTTCTGTTTTCCCAGTTTGCGCCATCTGTTAAATAAGATAATGGAGGCATTAAAACCTCTTTTACCAAAACATTTACTACTTTATTAAATGCTGTCCCAATAATTACGCCAATAGCAATATCTATCATATTGCCTTTTACAGCAAAATCTTTAAAATCTTGAAATAGTTTAAATTTCATCTTATTTATTTTCTTGAATCTTGTTTCTTGATTCTCTTTTAAAAAAATCTACAAAACCATTAAATTACATCCTCTAATATCAGAATTATCAAAGCGTCCTATAATTTCAAACGTTCCATTTTCATGAACTTTTCCTAAATCTTGAGTAGCAATAAATGAGCAAGAATTGTAGTTTGCCAAATCTATTACATTAATTCCTCCTGTTTTTTCTTTAGATAAAACTGTTAAAGCATCTTCTGTATCTCTGGTTAAAATTTTCATCCAAGGTGGCGTTTCGAAAACTCCATTTCCTTTAGAATATGCTTGACTTAATAGTTCTGTCATTCCATATTCTGAATGTATTTCAGAAACTCCAAAACCTTTTTGTAAAATTTGATGTAGCTCGTTTCTTATCAGTTCTTTTCTTCTACCTTTCATACCTCCAGTTTCCATCACAATTGTGTTTTGTAGACTAAATTGATGTTTTTCAATCAAATCTAACAATGCAAAAGACACTCCAATCAATAAAACTTTTTGTCCATTTTTATCTAAATTGATGAGTTTTGTTGCGAGCTCATCCATATTATTTAGATAAAATCCACTTTCTTGGTTTTTAGTTTTTACAATTAAATCATTTACCATAAAAACCAAAGAAGAGCCTTCTCTTTCCAAATAATTAGGCAATAAAGCAAGCACAACATACTCTTCTATATTTCTATAAAAATGATTAAATCCTTTTAAATAACTCTCTTTGTAAAGATTGATATTGGTCACAAAATGTTTGCTAGTAGCAATGCCTGTAGTGCCTGAGCTTGTGAATATTTCCTGAACTTCATCTAAAGAAGATAGCACTTTTCTGCTTTTAAAAAACTGAATGGGTAAAAACGGAATTTCCTCGACCTTAGAAATATCTGAAGGGTGTTTGTACAACAAATCGCAGAAAGAACGATATACTTTATTATTTTTAAACTGATGTCTAAAAACTTCTAAAGCAATTTTTGTAAATTCGTGTTCAGATTGAATATCAAAAATAATTTTATCCATAATTTTGCAAAAATAGTTAATAAAATGAGAGTATTTATCGCGTTCTTTTTTTCAATATTTATTTTTTTTAGCTGTCAAAATGATGATAGCTCTGTTCAACAACAAGAGCGAAACAATTTAATTACGATGTATTTGGAAATTGAAGGGCTTTCTAAAAGTGTTCCTTGTACAGATGAAACTAAATGGTCTTTTGTAGCTTTTGGTGCCAAAGCTTGTGGTGGGCCACAAGGTTACCTTGCATATTCTAGCGAAATAGATACAGCTCTTTTTCTTCAAAAAGTTGAAGCCTACACAAATGCAGAAAAAGAATTTAACGAAAAATGGAATGTAATTTCTGATTGCAGCCTGCCTAGAACTCCTATAAAAGTGGAGTGTTTTAACAATTTACCAGATTTTATCTATTAAATTCATATAAATAATATTTGTAGAAACTTAACGAACTTTGAAAACCGCTTACCGAAAAATTACGTAGATATTTAGAATTAGTAATAATTTTACGTGTTAATTTTTTGGATATGAAGCTTATAAAAAACACTTATAGAACTTTTAGTGGTAAATCAAAAGTGTTTGAAATTCCTAATAGAAAATCTAGTCAATGGATTATTTATGAAGATAATAAACCAAAAATTTTTGTGGATTTATACGATTTATCTGTTGAATCTAATTCTATGATGAATAGCTTGGTTTTATGTGCAAAGAGATCTATGCAAGAAACTTTAGATTTAATTAATAAGAAAAATAACATCAATTTATCTCTTCCAGTAATTTCGCGTTTAGGAATCTATAAAATTACAAAAACAGCGATAGTAGATATTAAATTGGAGCATTTACCAGAAGAATGGCTAGATTATTCTTTGTAAATTTTGATAATTAATTCCCCTTTATCATCCATAGAAGCTCTGTACATGCCTTCAGTATTAAACTCAAAAGACATATTTCCATTTTTGTCTAGAGCAACTACACCTCCTGTTCCACCAAGTTTCGTCAACTTATTTTGAATAACATCTTTAGTGGCTTCTTTTAAGGTTTTTTGTTGATATTCCATTTGTGCAGAAATATCATATGCAACTTGACTTCTAATAAAATATTCACCCCAACCTGTAGAAGAAACTCCACATGTTACATTATTTGCATAAGTTCCTGAGCCAATAATAGGTGCATCACCAATTCTTCCCCAACGTTTGTTTGTCATTCCTCCAGTAGAAGTTCCTGCAGCAATATTTCCATTTTTATCTAAAGCCACACATCCTACAGTTCCGAATTTACTATCTTTTATATCTGCATCATAAAAAGCAGCTTTTGCGTCATGATCTAATTCCGTTTTTTCTTTCTCTTTTATTCTTTGCAAAGAATTGAATCTACTTTCCGTAAAAAAATAACTTGGGTCAACAATTTCTAACCCTTTTTCTTTAGCAAATGTGCTTGCTCCCTCTCCAGAAAGCATTACGTGTTCTGAGTCTGTCATTACTTTTATAGCCAATTCAATAGGGCTTTTCACGTCTTTTACACCTGCGACTGCTCCAGCATTTAAGGTTTTACCATCCATAAAAGAAGCGTCTAATTCGTTGGTGCCTGCATTTGTAAAAACAGCACCTTTCCCAGCATTAAACAAAGGCGATTCTTCCATAACTTGTATCGTTTTCATTACTGCTTCTTGGCTTGTTCCTCCATTTTTAAGTATTGTATGTCCAACTTTTATGGCTTCTTCTAGCTTTGCTTTGTAGGCAGCTTCTTTTTCATCAGACATATTTTTCTTTAAAATAGTTCCTGCACCTCCATGTATTATAATAGCAAATTCATTTACTTTTAAATCTTCCTTTTTTTCTTCGGATACATTTTCTGGAGATTTATTACATCCATAAGAAACTATTAAAAATGATAAAATAAAAAGTATTTGTTTCATAAATTGATTGTTTAATTTTAAACAAAAAGTATTCTTTCTGTTTAATTTATTTGTCTGTGAAATTATTCGTAATTTCGAAGCTCAATTTAAGTAACAAAAAACGATTTACAAAATGGATAATTTCGGAATTGCCAATGCATTGAAAGAGTTAGGTGTAAAAGATATAAATAACGGAACTTCTACAGGTTCAAATCATTTTTATAATGGAGAAATTATAGAAAGTTATTCTCCAGTTGATGGAAAATTAATTGGAAAAGTAAAAACTACCACCAAAGAAGATTACGAAAAAGTAATGGATGCTTCTACCAATGCTTTTAAAATTTGGAGAGATAAACCTGCGCCACAAAGAGGAGAAATTGTTCGTCAGTTTGGAAATAAATTAAGAGAAAAAAAAGAAGCACTTGGTAAATTGGTTTCTTATGAAATGGGTAAATCATACCAAGAAGGTTTGGGAGAAGTGCAGGAAATGATAGATATCTGCGATTTTGCAGTAGGTTTGTCTCGTCAATTAAATGGACAAACCATTCCATCTGAAAGACCAGGACATGTAATGAGAGAACAATGGCATCCAATAGGTGTTGTTGGTATTATTTCTGCGTTTAATTTTCCTGTGGCAGTTTGGGCTTGGAACACAGCTTTAGCTTGGATTTGTGGAGATGTTTGTGTGTGGAAAGCTTCTGAAAAAGCACCTTTATGCTCAATAGCTTGTCAAAATATAATTGCAGATATTTTAAAAGAAAATAATTTACCAGAAGGAATTTCTTGCATTATTAATGGCGATTATAAAGTGGGTGAAATGATGACTTCTGATAGCAGAATTCCTTTAATTTCTGCAACTGGCTCTACAAGAATGGGAAGAATTGTAGGTTCAAAAGTGGCTGAACGTTTTGGAAAATCTTTGTTAGAATTGGGTGGAAATAACGCCATTATTATTACACCAACTGCAGATTTAAAAGTAGTGGTTCCTGGAGCTGTTTTTGGTGCTGTTGGAACTTGTGGGCAAAGATGCACATCAACTAGAAGATTAATTATTCATGAGTCTGTTTATAATAAAGTAAAAGATGCAATTGTTGGCGCTTATAAACAAATAAAAATTGGAAACCCATTGGATGAAAAGAATCATGTTGGGCCTTTAATTGATAAAGATGCTGTAAATACTTATTTAAATGCGATTGAAAAAGCAAAATCTGAAGGTGGAAACATATTAGTTGAAGGTGGTGTTTTAAAAGGTGAAGGTTACGAATCTGGTTGCTACGTAAAACCTGCAATTATTGAAGCAGAAAATCATTTTGAAATTGTACAACACGAAACTTTTGCCCCTATTTTATATTTGATGAAATATGCTGGAGAAGTAGAAAATGCCATTGAAAAACAAAATGGAGTTGCTCAAGGTTTATCATCTGCAATTATGACTAATGAAATGAAAGAAGCAGAAAAATTCTTGTCTTATGCAGGTTCTGATTGTGGAATTGCAAACGTAAATATTGGAACTTCTGGAGCAGAAATTGGTGGCGCTTTTGGTGGTGAAAAAGAAACTGGTGGAGGTCGTGAATCTGGTTCTGATGCTTGGAAAGTGTATATGAGAAGACAAACAAATACCATTAATTATTCTGATGAATTACCTTTAGCACAAGGCATTAAATTTGATTTGTAAGAGTTTTTAGGTATTTAATTATTTTATTTTTCGATTATTATTCTATCAAAAAAATAAACTAAATTCGTATAACGATTATTAAAATAAATTATATTATGGCAAAAGGAAACGACGCTAGAAAAAATGTTAAAAAAGAAGCTACTAAAACTCCGAAAGAGAAAAAACAGGCAAAAATTTTAAAGAAGTCTAAAAAAGAATAACAACAAAAAACCCAACTTTTAAAGTTGGGTTTTTTGTTAATTAATATTCAGAACTCCATTTTTTAAGGCTACTTCTATATTTCCCAAAAATGGTTTGTCATCTTTTTTCCTTTTTTCTAAAATCTTAGTCATTTCTTTATCATCAGAAACACCAAATGTTGTTTTTACATTAATCATGTTTAAAGTAGTATTGTGCCCAAAAACATCCATAGAAAAATTAGTATCCTTAACTTTATAGAAATTTAATTCTGTATAATCTCCTTTTAAATTAAATTTTGTGAAATTTTCATTAAAATTATAGAGGTGTAATTTGCTGCTAAAATCATTAAATTTTACATTTTCTCCTATTTCACCTATTTGAATATTAGATGTTTCCGTTTCAAAAGCTGTATTAGATATTGCCCCAATAAGAACTTTATGCATGTCTCTAAAATTAATTGTTCCCTTACGAAACGAGTGAGCTTGAAAAATACCGTTATTAGATGATATTTTATTATCATAAGAAAGTATATTTTTAAACTTTAAAAACCCTTTAAAATTATTGATTACGAGAGGTTCTGTAATATCAAACGTAAAATTAATGTCTGTTTGTAATGATTTAATTCTGATTTTAACGTACTTAGGAACCTTGATTGAAAATAATTTTACGATTACTTTTTTATTTTTTAACTTTTCATTGTTTTTATGCTTCATTAAATTAGTTTTAAAAAAATCAGCTACAATACTTCCTTCACTTAAAATAATTTCTTTTAAAATAGAATCTTTTGTTTTGTACGTGTGTTCTTTTTTGATTTCTTTTTTTATAAAATCTTTGAGAGAAATTAATAATGAATCTGATTTGTAATCTTTATTAAAATTTGGTAAATACTGGTAATTTATTCCTAAAAACTCTGAATTAATAACCTTTAAATTAATTAAATCGCCTTTTTGTGACGTATTTATTTTTGATTGATTGATTATTAATTCTCTTTTCTTTTTAGAGTAATTCCCGAAAATCATAGCATAATCAAAATGAATTTTGTCATCAAAAGATTCTTCAAAAACTACATTTACATTGTCCAAATCTAAATTTAAAACGCTGTTCTTAGTTGCTTGAAAGGTTTCTTTCAAAAGTATTTCTTCTGTTTGTGCATAAGAAAAACTAATTCCAATAAAAAAAAGAATACTATAAATATATGGTTTCATTGCTGGTGTTTTTTTGGTTTAACTCTTTTAAATGCTCGTTAATACTTTTTATCAATTGCAATCGTCTCTGAAGATTTTCAATTAAAGATTCTAAAAGGTTTATACTCTCAGGGCTTTCGTTTAATTTCATTGCAATCTCTTTGTATTCAACGTTGTAATCTTTTAGTTTTGCTTTGTATTTTTTTACTAAAATGGTATCGTTTGCATCTTTTATAAAATAGCTCCATTCCTTATCAATCTTCATTAAATAATCTTTTTCCATTTCCTCAATTTGAATTTCAAAAGCAGTTTTTTCTAAAGAATTACTGCCGGTTTTATAGAAATAAATACATGAAAAAATTAACAAAACAGAAGCAACAATCTTAAGAATAGTGTAGTTTTTCTTTTTATTAAAGTTCGAGCTTTCTAATTTTTTAATAAACTCTTCAAGATGCTTTTTTGGCAACTCTGTTTTTGAGGCTTCTTCATTTTTGAACAAATCTCTTATATCATGTTCCATGTTTTTAAAGTTTTAAATTATTTCTTAAAATTAACTTTCCTCTTCTTAAATGAGTTCTAGATGTTTTTATAGGTATTTTTAATATTTCTGCTATTTCTTCATGATCATAACCTTCTAACAAATACAATTTTACAACCAGCTGGTATTTCAAATTCAATTGTTCTAT
Source organism: Polaribacter sp. (assembly GCF_049276715.1). Classification (GTDB taxonomy): domain Bacteria; phylum Bacteroidota; class Bacteroidia; order Flavobacteriales; family Flavobacteriaceae; genus Polaribacter. The sequence goes on along the minus strand of NZ_JBASWY010000046.1, from coordinate 30,319 downwards.
GGCTTCTAAAATTTGTGTTTTTGTAATTTTAGCATCAAAACTCCAATCATCATCATTTACAATTTCGATAGGATAATTCTCTAAAGAAACTGTTTCTATTTTTCTTTTCTTTAATTTATCAATACAGATATTTATTACAATTTTCTTTAACCAAGCTCCAAAATTGGTAGAATCTTCATAAGAATCTAGATTCGAAAAAGCCTTTAAAAAACCATCTTGCATTGCGTCTTTTGCCTCTTCATCATTCTTTACATATTTTAAAGCCACGTAAAACATCGCCTTGCAAAACAAATCATAAATTTGAATTTGAGCCTTTTTATTGTTCTTTTTACATTCTAAAATCAAAAAAGTGATTTTTTCTGTCATGCTTATTTGTTGGTTCTATTCTTAAAAACGAAAATAAATAAGGAAGGTTTCACTTTTTTTAGATTATTTCTTAAAATAATTAAACTATTTTTATAATATGAAGTCTAATCATCATGAAATCAGCACATATACAACATTTATATAATAGAATTGGTTTTGGAATTACACCAAAACACTTGGAACTTTTATCAAAAAAAAGTAAGAAAAATGTGATAGACGCTCTATTTGAAGATTCTAAAAAGACAACTACAATTGAAGTTGATCTTTCGTATTTAGAAAATCTTGAACCAGAATATTATAAAAATGAAGAAAATAGAAGGGAACTTCAAAAAATGAGTAGACAAAAAATCTTTGAATTTTCGAATGCTTGGTTTGATCGATTACAAAATCCATCAGAAATAATAAGAGAAAAAATGACACTTTTTTGGGCAAATCATTTTGTTTGCGAAAACAACAATATTCTATTTATTCAAAAATACAATAATGTGCTTCGTGAAAATGCCTTGGGAAATTTTAGAAATTTTACAAAAACTGTTTCTAAAGAAGCTGCCATACTAAATTACTTAAACAACAAACAAAACAAAAAACAAAGCCCAAATGAAAACTTTGCAAGAGAGTTAATGGAGCTTTTTACCTTAGGGCAAGACGAATATTCCGAGACAGATGTTAAAGAATCTGCAAGATCTTTTACAGGTTATAGTCACAATTTTAAAAGTGAATTCACTTTTAATGTAAAACAACATGATAATAATGATAAAACCTTTTTTGGAGAAACAGGGAACTTTAATGGCGATGATATTATAGAAATTATCCTAAAAAAGAAAGCTTGTGCAAAATTTATATCAGAAAAAATATATCGTTATTTTGTGAATGAAACCATTAATAAAAAACATATTGATGAAATGACAAGCGTTTTCTATAAAGATTATAATATCGAAAATTTAATGCGTTTTATGCTTTTATCTGATTGGTTTTATGATGATGAAAACATAGGGAATAAAATAAAATCGCCTGTAGAGTTTTTGTCTGGCATTTATACAATTGTGCCCTATACCATTGAAAACCCAAAGCAAATTTTGTTGTTACAACGAATTTTAGGTCAGGTTTTAATGAAACCTCCAAATGTTGCTGGCTGGAAAACTGGCAGAAATTGGATTGATAGCAATACAATTGTTACTCGTTTGCGATTGCCTTCTGTTTTATTAAATAATACCGAAATTACCTATTCAGACAAAGGTGATGAAGAATCTATAACAACAGATTTTAGTGCTAAAAAATTAAGAAAAAAAGCTTATATAAAAACTATGGCTGATTGGCAAAAGTTTGATAATAATTTTAGCAAAACTTCTAAAAAAGAGTTGATTACGCATCTAATTCAATCAAAACTAAATGCTTCAACTTTAGAAATGCTTATGAAAAATAAAGAAATGCCTAAAAGAGATTTTTGTGTACAATTAATGAGTTTACCTGAATATCAACTGTGTTAACCTCTCGAATTTGCTCGAGATTTTAAAGAGAAAAAACAAAAAAATTATGAAACGAAGAGATTTTTTAAGAAATACCACTTTTGCAACAGGAATGTTTTTTGTACCACAATTTTTAAAAGCTTTCGAGCAAAATTCTATACATACATTCAGCAATAAAAAAGTAGTTATTGTCCAGTTAAAAGGAGGTAATGATGGGTTAAACACAGTAGTTCCCTATACAAATGACATTTATTATCAACAAAGAAAAAATATAGCTTTAGAACAAAATGGGTTGTTAAAAATTTCTGATGAAGTTGGTTTGCATCCAAGCTTACATTCTTTAAGAAATTTATACGACAAAGGTTATGTTAGTATTATAAATAATGTTGGATATCCAAATCCAAATTTGTCTCATTTTAGATCTACAGATATTTGGCAAACCGCAAGCAATAGTGATGAATACCTTCAAAATGGTTGGATTGGCAGATATTTAGATGAAACAAAATCGCAACCCTACAAAGCTATTGAAGTAGATGAAAGTTTGTCTTTAATGTTAAAAGGAAAATTACAGAATGGTTTGGCAATTACAAATCCGAAACTGTTTTACAATTCTATGAGAGAGCCTTTTTTTAATGCTATAATTAGCAATAATGATACACATTTAAGCGAACATAATTTGGGCTATTTGTACAATACAATGATTGATGCTAAATCTTCTGCAAAGCATATTTTCGAGAAAACTAAAACAACACAAGAATCGAACGCTTACCCAAATAATATTTTTGGAAAACAATTAAAAACAATTGGGCAATTTATAAACTCTGGCCTAGAAACTCAAGTTTATTACGCAGGTTTATCTGGTTTTGATACGCATGCAAATCAGTTAAATTCTCAAGAAAGATTGCTAAAACTTTATGCAGAAAGTATGGAGGCTTTTGTAAAAGATTTGAATGAAAACAATAATTTTGATGATGTAATTATCCTTACTTTTTCTGAATTTGGAAGACGTGTAAAACAAAACGAATCTAAAGGTACAGATCATGGAACTGCAAACAACGTATTTGTTATTGGTAAAAATTTGAAGCAACAAGGTTTGTATAATAATTTACCTGATTTAGGAGACTTAGACAAAAATGGAAATCTAAAATTCGAAATAGATTTTAGAGAAATTTACGCAACAATTCTAGATAAATGGTTAGAAGTTGATGATGCTCGAATTTTAAACAAATCCTTTTCTAAACTCAATTTTATTTAAAAAATTATGACACTTTTTATTCAAGCTTCTCTTATAATTTGGGTTTTAGTAACCTTGCTTTGGTTTTGGAGTTTGCTCATTAAAAATGTAAGTATTGTTGACATTTTTTGGGGTTTTGGTTTTGTGGTTGTAAACGCTTTCTACTTTTCGAATGTTGAAGAACTCATGCCAAGAAATTGGTTGTTATTAGCATTAGTTACAATTTGGGGATTGCGTTTAACCATTTACTTAGCCATCAGGAATATTGGAAAAGGCGAAGATTATAGATACCAACAATTTCGGAAAGATTATGGCGAAAAGCGCTATTGGTGGTTTTCTTATTTCCAAGTATTTTTATTACAAGGCGCTTTAATTTTAATTGTTTCTTTGCCTTTATTGGGTATCCATTTAAATGAAAATTCTGGTAATTTATTTTGGTTAGATTACATTGCGATTTTGGTTTGGGTCATTGGTTTTAGTTTTGAAGCTGGTGGAGATTATCAATTATATAAATTCAAGAAAAACCCAAACAATAAAGGGAAAGTTTTAAATACAGGCTTTTGGAAATACACAAGGCACCCAAACTATTTTGGAGATGCTGCAGTTTGGTGGTCTTATGCACTTTTTTGCATGGCTGCAGGTGGAACTTGGCAAATTGTTGGTGCAATAATTATGACCCTTTTAATCATAAAAGTATCTGGAGTTGCTATGCTAGAAAGAACTTTAAAAGATACCAAACCAAAATATAAAGAGTATATTGAAAAGACAAACTCTTTTATACCTTGGTTTCCTAAAAAATAAATATGATTGTTTTTTTAAAAGAAAATATTTGGTTTCTACTTTTCTTAATATGGGGATTCCCTTTAAGTATTTATAGAAGTCGTTTTCGGAAAATTGTATACCAAACAGATAGTTGGCTTATTAACATAAAACCTTTATTTATTAAAGAAGTAAAAGGGCTTTTTGGTAATTTATATCCCAATAATCCTCAATACATTAAACAACGTAATTTTTACCGATTTTATTTAAGTATTTATACGATTTTGTTTGTCCTTTACTTGTATTTTACCTAGTTGTATTTCACTTTACGAATCACTCTCATAGCCTCTTTATATTTGATATAAGTAGTTTTATCTTCTATATTTTTAATATAATCTTTGGCTTTTCTTAGCTGATCTGCAGCATCTAAAAAACCGTTTAAAAAACACAATAAATAATTGGTTGGTAACCGAAAAACATCTTCATGCTCTAAGACAGAAAGTGGTTTTTTTTGTTCAATTTTTAATACAATATCATTACAATTTTGATAGATGTGTTTAATGATTATTTCATCATATTTGGGAGGATCAAACAAAAATTCGGTGACAATATCATGCTTACCATTTTCTTTAAAATTAATGATTGTTTTTTCTAAAGGATAATGGATTTCTTTCTTATTGATTCCTAAAAAAATAAATTCAGTTATAATAAATGATTGGTTGTTATAACTAATTTGAACTTCATCTAAAGCAGAAAAAAACAAGCGAACTTGTTCGTTAACCAACTCGATATCTACTCTAGAAAAATATTCTTGGTCATTGATAATTTTCTTTTCTCCTGCCCAACACAAAACAAATTGTTCGTTAAAAACTTTGTATTGTGGATTGTATTCTGGTTTATGATTGTTGATAAAATCGAAAACACCATTTAAAGTAAGTTCGATATTATTTCTTGCGTTTTTTTCAATGGCATCAACAATCTCTTTATTCGTATTTCTTAATTCGAAATTATTACCAAGAAAAGGCATAGAGTTACTTCCTCTTCTATAAAAAACAGTTTCACGTCTGTATTTCCAGGCATTTTTTAAAAGTGATGTAATTTTGTTATTAGGATAAATAGTAACCAAACCAACTACTTTATAACGTGGTAAACTTGGAAAAGGTACGTTTTCATATTCAATTTTTGGAGGGTTTTTTAAATAAGCATTTATCAAATTTTGAATTTTGCTATCATCAAAAAAGTCATCACCAATAATTTTATTTTCCTCGTCTTCGACCCCAATTACAATGTAAGAGTTATTTTCTGGGTTAGAATTTGATAACGCACAAATATGTTTTAAAAACTTGGCTTTCCCTTCTTTTGAGCCTAAAGATAATTTTTGCTTTTTATCATAAAAACTATTCTCATCATTATGAGAAAGCAGGTTTTTGATTAAAAGTCTTTTGTTTATCATTTTAACTTTTACGAACCATTGTTGCACTTGCTTGTGCAGTTGGATACACTACTAAATCTTCGATATTTACATGATAAGGTCTTGTAACTACAAAATTAATAATATCTGCAATATCTTCTGCTTGTAACGCTTTAAAGCCTGTATACACTTTTTTTGCTCTTTGGGTATCGCCTTTAAAACGTACTTCTGAAAATTCGGTTTGCACCAAGCCTGGATGAATTGCAGAAACTCTTATGTTATATTCGTTTAAATCTAGCCTCATAGACTTGTTTAAAGCGTTTACAGCGAACTTTGAAGCACAATATACATTTCCATTCTTATAAACATCTTTTCCTGCAATAGAGCCAATATTTACAATAAAACCCGAATTGTTATTAATCATATTTGGAATGATGGCTTTAGATACATACAACAAACCTTTTACGTTTATGTCTAACATGGCATCCCAATCATCTATATCTCCATCTTGAATGGTTGATAAACCATGTGCGTTTCCTGCATTATTAATTAAAATATCGATATTTTTAAAGTTTTCTGGAAGAGATTCGATGGCAGATTTTACTTCATCTCTTTTGGAAACATCGAATTCTAAAGTGGTTACTTCTGTAAAATCGCTTAAAATTTCTTGAAGTTTGTCTAACCTATCTGCTCTTCTGCCACAGAGTATTAATCTAATATTATTTTTTGCAAACAATTCTGCTGTTGCTTTTCCTATGCCAGAAGTTGCCCCTGTTATAAATGCTGTTTTCATTTTTTTTAATTCGTATAAGATTGATGTTTAAAAATAAAGATACTAATTTACTTTACTTCTATTTTAAGAAACCAACTTTAAAAAAGTTTTAAACAAGAAAAAACCACCCTCCTCAGGGTGGCTTCTCTTTCAATTGGTTATCGAGAGATAACCAACCAAAAATCAACTAACCAAACTTTATTTTAAATTTCTTTTATTCTTTGTTTTTCTTATTACTTTAGTACGTTTTCTATCACTATTCCTTACAATATCTTTGGCATTTTTAACAGTTTTTTCACCTTTTAAAAACTGGATAAATCCTATTCCAGAAAAGTCGTAAGTGGTATCTGAGTTATAATGATATAAACTTATTCTTCCATCATTAACAACGCTTAATTCGAACTCTTCTATATCTCCACCATCATAATTCAATGTTAAAATTTTTAGGTCTTGATATCCATTTACATCAAACACTTCATAACTTCCAACATAGTCCCATCTAATTAAATCAACTTGTGTGCCAAAGTTATCATGAGAACTATAAAATGTTGTTATATTTTCTGGAGTAAATTGTAAATAATTTTCGTCGTCAAAAGCATTTGGAGTTCCTCCTCTAGTTTCTATTTTTTCCCATGCTAAATACTCTTGTAGAAAATATTCTATGTTTTCATAAAACAACTTATCGTAATCGAAATTGTTAACATTATAGCCTATTAAATAATAGCTTACGTTTTGTCTGTAATTATAGATTCTTATTTCGTTACGAGATAAAACTGTTACTTCAAAATCGTTAAAACCATCTATATCATGATTGGTTTCTAAAAGTCCATTAAAAGTATTGTAAGTTCCTACATCTATCCCTAAACCTCTGCCTGTTCTTCCTATATCTACAATATTATTGTTAGCGTATAAAACTCCGCCCAAAAACGATAATGTAAATGCTCTAGAAACATAAGGTATATCTCCATTTCCAGTTGTTCTATGGTAATCTACATACCATAAATCGTAACCAGAAACAACACTTTCTAAACTTGGTTGGTTGTCTACAAAACCATCATTATAATACGTGGTACAAGAACTTAGAAATGTTCCTGTTATTAGTATTGCGAAAAGTAGTTTTAAAGTTTTCATAAGCTTGGGTTTTATGGTTATGCTTATGAATATTCAAATTGCGTGCCAAAAAATAAAATTTAAAATAAGCACTTGTTTTTAAACAACTTATATTAATTTAAAAAGATGTTGTTTTCTCTTCTTTTAGAGATTTAACTTGAAAGTACTTTGTTTTTCCTCTTACTTTATAGCTTAAAACAGCTTGATTTTTGTCTAATTTAAAAGGAAAAATTTTAGCACTTGGTACTGGATTATTTAGCTCTTTTATAGAACTCGAATCAAGAATAATGTCTTGTTTTAAAAATGGCTGAAAACTTCCAAAAGCATAGGTATTTCCTCCAATAGTTTTAATTTCAATTTTCGCTTTTCTATTTTGAAAAAACAAACTATCAAACTCTACAAAATCTATTGAGCTATATCTTACATAAACCTCTATTTCCCTTGCAGTTTCTTTAGGATAATAAGTCCCTGAATGAACAATAAATGGTGGGTTATTATCAAATTTTAAACTTTTACATTGAGAAAACGCAAATAGAATTATTACAATTGACAAAATTTTGATTGGTTTCATGTTCACTATTTCATTAATTAAATTCAATATTTATGCCACAAAAAAAGAGTTTATCAAAATTGATAAACTCTTTATATTTTATAAAATTTTTAACTTCGCTAACACTTCGTCTAATTTTTCAATGCTTCTGCTCTTTTTGAAAATTTGACTTCGCTAACACTTCGTCTAATTTTTCAATGCTTCTGCTATTTTTGAAAATTTGACTTCGCTAACACTTCGTCTAATTTTTCAATGCTTCTGCACCACCTACAATTTCTAAAATTTCATTAGTAATTGCTGCTTGACGTGCTTTGTTGTATTTTAATAACAAGTCGTCTCTTAATTCTTTTGCATTATCTGTAGCTTTGTGCATTGCTGTCATTCTAGCTCCATGCTCAGATGCAAAACTATCTCTCATTGCTTTGTATAATTGAGTTTTTAAAGATTTTGGTATTAATGCTAATACAATTTCTTCTTTAGAAGGCTCAAAAATATAGTCAGAATTTACTGCAGATACATTTCCTCCTTCTATAGGTTTGATAGGCAAAAACTGTTCTACTTGTGTTAATTGAGTGGCTGCGTTTTTAAATTGATTGTAAACCAACTCAATTTTATCATACGTGCCATCTATATATAATTCCATTAACTTTTCTGCAATTGCTGCAACATTATCAAAAGTTAAATCGTCATAAATATCATTTCTAGTAGAAACAACTTTTTGCGTCTTAGACAAAGTAGCAGCACCTTTTTTACCAATTGCAAATAATTCTACTTTTTTACCAGCGTATTTTTCGGTAATTGTCTTTGTTACTTCTTTTGTAACAGAGGAATTAAAACCCCCACACAAACCTCTATTCGATGTTATAACTACCAATAAAACTTTAGAAACCTCTCTTTGCTTAGAATAAGTGCTGCCTGAATCGCTATCTAATGTTGCACTTAAATTTTGTAATAATTCAGTTAACTTAGACGAATAAGGTCTCATTGCTGTAATAGCATCTTGCGCTTTTTTCAACTTTGCAGCAGATACCATTTTCATGGCAGATGTAATCTGCATTGTAGATTTAATCGAAGTAATTCTATTACGTATTTCTTTTAAGTTTGCCATATTACTAATTATGAATTATGAGTGTCGAGTTATGAGTTTTTGTTAATTGATACTAAAATTCTAATTAACTCTTCACACTTATTTTTCAATTCATTAGGTACTTTTCTACCTGTTGCCTCTAAAATTTCTAACCAAAACATAGTTTCATCAGCTTCTTTTAATGCAATACTAAATTTAAATTTGAAATCTTTTTTACTAAATCCTCTTTGTGCTTCCCTTGTATTAGCTCCAATACTTGTTCCACTTCTTAATAATTGAGATGCTAACTCAAAATCTTTATTCTCTTTTAGAGTATCACAAAAAATAACTACTTCACAAGCAAACTGAAAACTTTTAATTCTAATAGGACTATTGTCTAGTTTACTCATAACTCATAATTCTGAACTCTTAATTTGAACTATGCGAAATGCTTAGAGATTTCTGCTGCTGCAGCTTCTAAAGTTGCAATAACCTCATCTGTTAATTTACCAGACTTTAATATATCTAAAGCGTCTCTATGTTTTGCGTTTAAATAATCGATGTAATCTCTTTCGAACTTCTTAACTTGATTTACAGGAACATCTTTTAACAAGTTCTTAGAACCTGCGTAGATAATTGCAATCTGATCTTCTACTGGATAAGGATCATTCTGAGCTTGCTTTAAAATTTCAACATTACGTTGTCCTTTAGAAATTACACTCATAGTAGCAGCATCTAAATCTGAACCAAACTTAGCAAATGCTTCTAATTCACGATAAGCTGCTTGATCTAATTTTAAAGTACCAGATACTTTTTTCATAGATTTAATCTGTGCATTACCACCAACTCTAGATACAGAAATACCTACGTTAATTGCTGGTCTTACACCTGAATTAAATAAATCTCCATCTAAGAAAATTTGTCCATCTGTAATTGAAATTACGTTTGTTGGTATATATGCTGATACATCTCCTGCTTGTGTTTCAATAATTGGTAATGCTGTTAAAGAACCTCCACCTTTTACAATTCCTTTTAAAGAATCTGGTAAATCGTTCATTTCACTTGCAATTTTATCATCATTAATAATTTTTGCAGCACGCTCTAATAATCTTGAGTGTAAGTAAAATACATCACCAGGATAAGCCTCACGACCTGGAGGCCTTCTTAATAATAAAGAAATTTCACGGTATGCTACTGCTTGTTTTGATAAATCATCAAAAATAATTAAGGCAGGTCTTCCTGAATCTCTAAAATATTCGCCAATTGCAGCTCCAGCAAATGGTGCATATACTTGCATTGCTGCAGGATCTGATGCATTTGCAGCAACGATTGTTGTATAATCCATTGCGCCTTTTTCTTCTAACATGTTTGCAATTGCAGCAACAGTTGAAGCTTTTTGACCAATGGCAACATAAATACAATATACAGGTTGTCCTGCATCAAAAAATTCTTTTTGATTTAAAATCGTATCTATAGCAACTGTAGATTTACCTGTTTGACGGTCTCCAATAATCAACTCACGTTGACCTCTACCAACAGGAATCATTGCGTCAATAGATTTAATACCAGTTTGTAACGGTTCTGTAACTGGCTCTCTGTATATAACTCCAGGAGCTCTTCTCTCTAAAGGCATTTCATAAGTAGTTCCTTCAATAGGCCCTTTACCATCAATTGGGCTTCCTAAAGTATCTACAACTCTTCCTATAATTCCTTCTCCAGCTCTTAAAGATGCAATACGTTCTGTACGTTTAACTATAGAGCCTTCTCTAATTGAAGTTGATGCTCCCAATAGTACAACACCTGCGTTGTCTTCTTCTAAATTTAAAACAATAGCTTCTAAGCCATTTTCAAATTCTACTAACTCACCATATTGTACGTTAGATAACCCGTAAACACGAGCAATACCATCACCTACTTGTAATACAGTTCCTACTTCGCTTAATGAAGCTTGAGCTTCAAAATTTGTTAATTGTGCTTTTAAAATTGCTGATACTTCAGCTGGTTTAATACTTGCCATCTTTTATGATTTGATGTATAATTAAATTTTTGGAATGTAATGACTATTGTCAAACTCCTTTTTCAATTCGTTTAACTGATTAGAGATACTAGCATCATATTGCACATCTCCAACCCTTAAAATAAAGCCTCCTAAAATAGCTGGATTTACTTCGTTTTCTAAATTTGCTTTTTCGCCTGTTAAAGCTACAATTTTTGCTAATACTTTAGCTTCCATTTCCGGTGATAAAGGCACAGCTGTTGTAACTTTAGCAACCTGCATATGTTTAAGAAAATCATAAATGATAGAATATTGCTTTGCAATTGGTTCTATCATAGAAATTCTTTTATTTTCATCTAATAAATTGAAAAGCCCAAGAGTAATATTATCAATTTTACCCGTAAATAAAGCATTTAAAACTTTCATTTTATCTTTAGCTTTAATAACTGGGCTTCTTAATACTATTTCAAATTCTGGATTTTCAGCAATTGTAGCTGCGATCAATTTCATATCACTATCTACAATAGTTTCCGAATTTGTGTCTTTAGCAAGATTTAAGATTGCTTTTGCGTAACGTAATGATGCTCTTGCGTCTCTCATTTTTTGCTTAATTTAAAGTAACCTCTTTTAAAATTCCTTCAACTAATTTAAGTTGATCTTCTTTATTAGATAATTCTTTTTTAATTACAGATTCTGCGATACTAATAGATAATTCTGCAACATTCTTTTTTAATTCTGCGATAGCTGCTTGCTTTTCTTGTTGAATGGAAGCTTGCGCTTTTTCTATTAAATTTGCAGTAACTTCTTTCGCTTCTTCTTTAGCCTCTGCTATAATATTTGCACTTATATGTCTCGCATCTTTCATTAAAGCATCTCTCTCTGCCCTTGCTTCTTTTATTAATTTTGCATTATCTGACTGTAAATTTTGCATTTCTTTACGTGCGTTTTCTGCTGCTGCCAATGCGTCTTTAATTCCAGATTCCCTTTCTTCCAAAGAATTTAAAATAGGTTTCCATGCAAATTTTACCATTAATCCTATTAATGCCAACAATAATATTGTTGATACTACAAATAACCCTGGTGAAAAATCGTTTAATAAAGTTTCCATCTTATAAACTAATTATATATTTTATTATTGATGTTTAATTTAAAAACACATTCTGCAACCAACCGTTACAGAATTGTGCTTTTTGTTTTTGTTTGGATTATTTTCCTAAGAATAATGCACCAAATGCTAAACCTTCTAATAATGCAGCGATAATAATCATTGCTGTTTGAATTTTTCCAGTTGCTTCTGGCTGACGAGCAATACCTTCCATTGCTTTTCCACCAATTTGACCTAATCCAATTCCTGCTCCGATTACGATTAATCCTGCTCCAATTAAATTGTACATAATAAATGTATTTATATTAAATTAAACAAATTTGTATTAATGAGCCTCAGCATGATCTTCTACTGCCATACCAATAAATAATGCTGAAAGCATTGTAAAGATATAAGCTTGTAAGAAAGCGACTAAAACCTCAATTAATGTTATAAAAAATGATAATACTAAAGACAATCCTGTTGCACCAACAACCCCTAAAGATTCTTTAAGTGTAAACATAATTGCAATTAAGCTCATTACCACAATGTGACCTGCTGATATGTTTGCGAACAAACGAACTAATAATGAAAATGGTTTAATTAATAAAGCACCAGCTAATTCTATAACTGCTAAAACTGGACGAATTAAAACAGGAACTCCTGGCATCCACAACATGTGCATCCAATACCCTTTTGTTCCACTAACACTGTAAATTACTAATGTAAAGATTGCCAAACAAGCTGTAACAGCCAATTGACCTGTAACATTAAATCCTAAAGGGGTTAAACCTGATAAATTTAAAACCCAGATAAAGAAAAATACAGTTAATAAATATCCTGTAAATCTTCTGTAATGTTTTTCACCAATATTTGGTCTTGCAATTTCATCACGAACATAAATTACTAAAGGCTCTAAAACTCTTGCAAAACCAGTTGGAATTTGTTTTGTTTTGTATTGTTTTGCCAATCTTGAAAACCAGAATAATAGTAAAAATCCTATTAACAAAACTCCAACTACACTTTTAGTAATAGAGAAATCTAAAATTTTGTGTGCATTTGTTGCATGATGAGTTTCATCAAACGAAACTGTTGCAGCGCCTTTGTCTAACTCTAATATCTTGCTATGAACCTTGGCAAATTTTAATCCTTTCTTTTCAACAATTACATGTCCATCATCATTATGATGAAATTCTGATGACATAAAAGTTACTAAGCCTTCACTTGTCCAAAGAATTATAGGTAAAGGAAAACCAATATGTATTCTTTCACCTGCATCATTTGTGTAAGAATATAAAGAAAAATCGTGAGAATCTTTAATGTGATGAAGAATATAAGCCTCTACTTCTTCTTTCGTATTTACACGCCCTCCATCATTTTGGTTATCGTGTTTTTTGTCTGTACCAGAAGCAAAACTTGTAGCCGTAAAAAAGGCTATTGTTGCTATTGTAAGAAATTTGATTGTTTTTTGTGCAATCTTCATTGTTAAAATACGCTTTCTAAATTCGGCGCAAAGGTAAGTAATAATTCAAAACTACAAACCCTTTTTTAAGGTATTTATTCTTTATTGTTTTTTTGTTAAAATTCTAGCAATAAAAAAGGCCTCTGTTAATAAGAATATTATAGCAGGAATTAGCAAAGAAATTCTTACACTAAAAGCCATGTTTTCTTCGGTAAATATGGATTTATAAAAGATTGCAGTAAATAGTATGATTTTTAAAACCAAGGTTGCTAAGTATATAAAACCAAGTTGTTGAAAAATTTTATCAACAGAAGAAAATAGCCTAAAATTTATACAAATTAGCATCGAAAAACCTAAGTGAAAAAGGTATATTTTTTGAAGAGAAAATGGCAGATAAATCTCGTTTTTTTGTAAAATTATAAGGTGTAAATTATAGCCAACAGCATATAAAATAAAAAATACTAAACTATAGATTAGAATACTCTTAATCATTAATTTTATTTGCTTGTTTTATTAAAGAGTACATTGCTAAAAAGATGGCCAACAACGTAATTGTTTCTGTTAAAAAACTGGTTTCAAAGACCTTGTCTAACCATTCACCCAATAAAAACCCAAGATAGATGGTTAACCCCATTTGCAAACCAGCTCCAGAAAGTTGAATGGCTTTATTTAAAGGTTTTTTTGATTGCTTTTTGATGGCTTATTTGTTTTTGTTCTAATTTTTTTTCGTCCTTAACTTTTGGATCTTTTTTTACAATTCTCATTTCGCAAGATGCATTAAAATCTGCTCCTGGTTCAATAGAAAGTTTTCCTGTAATTACTTCTCCAGAAATAGAGGCTATTCCTTTTACTATTAGTGTTTTCTCTACTTGTAATTTACCTGATATTTTACCCTCTATATCCGCATTTAGTGCTTCCACATCTCCTTTCACTGAGCCATCTACACCTATAATAACTCTTCCTTTTGTTTTTAAAGTGCCTTCTAAAACACCATCTATTCTAAAATCTCCTTCAGAAATAATATCGCCTATTATTTTGGTGTTTTTTCCAATTACATTTCTTTCCATAATGCTAGCCTACTTTATTAGTTTGTCTAAAATAACCTTTGCTTTTTTGCCTTCATCTGTATTACCATAGCTAACAATTACAAATTCTAGCGCAGTTTTATAAGCTTCTACATTTTTAGACTTTCCAATTGCATACGCTTTTAATAATTCGAACTTTGGTAATAATTCAGAATTTGGAATGGTAATAATAAATATTTCTATTTTATTAATCACCTCGTCAAATTTGTCTTCTTTGTACAGATAATACATTTGTTTGTAGTTGTCTTCAATCTCATTTACAGCAATTTCTTCCTCAACCATTTCATCAGGATTTAAAATTATCTGCGCAAATTTTGTGTCTGGATACTGAGTTAGAATTACATTTTTATGTATTTCTGCTTTATCAACATTTTCTGAATCTTTATAAATTTGATACAAATGCCAGTTGATAGGTAAAATTAATTCTTCTTTTGGGTTTAAAGAAGCTACTCTTTCTAACCTTATTTTTGCTAAATTTTGATTTTTAAACTGTTCTTTATAAATTAATCCTAATTCGTATAGGGCCTGATTTCTGTCTGTTTTTAAACTATCTATAATTTCTAGATCTGTAGGAATGGAGCTAATATATGTGTCTAAATCGTATTTTGAATTCACTTTATCAACTTGCACATCATCTTTTTGAGCACCACCAATTGTTGCTTTTTCAGACCATCTCCAATTATCTTCTAATTTTCTTGTTCCCCAAATTTTTCTGAATTCCGTTTTTCCAAAACTTAAAGATTGGTTATTGTAAAAATACCAACTTCCTTTGTTTGCAGATTGCAAACCACTACCAGAATTGCCAAAAGCCATTTGGTTTAGTCTTAATTGCGCATTTTCTTCATCTGCTTTTTTTAATTTTGCAATGTAATCTTCAAAGAATATTTTTTGTTCTTCTTTTGGTAAAGAAGCAATTCTTACAATGCTATCATTTGTGGCTACAACTTCTTCGAATTTAATTAATGATGCTAAGTTTTTATGTTTCCTTCTAATTCGTCTAATCCTTAGATCGATACTGTCTTTAGAAATTTGCAAAACACTATCATAATAAGCACTTGCTTTTTGGTATACTGCGTCTTTAAAATACAAATTACCTAAATTTTCATAGGTATATGTTTTTTGTTTATCACCTCCATTTTTAGCCCGTAAAGAATTGTTATAGTTTTCGATGGCTAATTGAATGCTATCTTGATTTTGATTTAAAACTGCTGTTTGATAATATAATTCATCTAAATAAGGTCTGTTGTCTCTGTTTTTTATCAGTTTTTGTAATTTTTCTAATAACACAACTGATGTGGAATCGTTTGGAGAATTTCGAGCCAATTCTATATTTGCATGAATTTTATATTTGTAGGGTGCTTTTTTAAAGTTTACTAATCTTGTAAAAACTTGATTTGCAGAATCCTTTTTATTTTCATCACTAAATATTTGTCCTAAAATAAAAAGGTTTCTAGCTCCTTGATCTACGTTTTCTAAAGTTCTAGTAGCTAACTGTAAATTCTGTTTTGCTTTTTGCATAGTATCACTCCTAACATAGGCCATTGCTAAAGTTGTATATGCTTGTTCTTTTATTTTGTTTGGTAAATCTGCCTCTAAAGTATCTCTAATTATTAGTAAGAGTTTCATAGCTTCTATGGCCAATTCTTTATTGTCCATCCTTATATTCGCTTTGGCTCTCCAGATTTTAGTTTCTGCAATTAAGTTTGCATTCGGGTAATTTGCAATTACGTAATTTAAAGCCTCTACTGCTGGTACAAAACGTTGTGAATAATATCTAGATTTTCCTAGCAATAAATAAGCGTCGTCTATTTGCCTGTTTCGTTCCAAACCATTAATATTCATTCCATGCATTTGTATGGCTTTTACCGCTTTTTCTTCTGCTTTTTCGAAAGTGGTTGTTTCCTTTTTTTCATCATTATTATCGCCATTAAAACCTGCTCCTGGACCATTAAAGGTTGGAGCCACAATTTTATCTTCTTCAAATTCTATAGGTTCTATTGGCAAACGATTAAACCAATCGTCTTTGTATTTATTGTTTATTTCTTCAATACCTTTGTTAAAAGCTTCTTTACCATTAAACAAAACATTGTATTTTGTTGTTAATGCCTGATAATTTCTGCTAACAATAGTGTCTTTTTTTGTACCACAAGCATATAAGAGGACAAAAATTATAAACGTAACAAATATTTTTTGGGTGTTTTTCACAAAGGTAAATCTAAATTAAAAACTCTTATTTACAACTAATTTCTAACGAAAATAGTATAAATAAGAGCGTAAAAATAGCAATAAAATAAGAATTGCCTATTTAAACAGCAAAATAGCTTTCTAATTCTTTTAAAGTTTCTGCAGATGTAACAATGTCTTTTACCAAATTTCCTTTTTCTAAAACCACAATTCTTTCGCAAACTTCTGTAACGTGCGTTAAATCGTGACTAGATATTAAAACCGTAATTTCTCTGTTTTCGGTTAATTCTTTAATTATTTTCTTTAACCTTATTTGTGTTGTTGGGTCTAAATTTGCAAAAGGTTCGTCTAAAATAACTACTTGAGGGTTTCCCATCATTGCAGCAACAATGCCTGCTTTTTTCTGATTTCCTTTACTTAAATCTCTTAAATATTTTTTCTTACCTGTAATTTCTCCGTTAAAAAACTCATCAAACTTGCTTAAAAAATTCGCAACGTCTGCTTTGTTCATGCCTCTTAAATCGCCCACAAAATCGAAATATTCTTCTGGGGTTAAATAGCCAATTAAAAAAGACTCGTCTATAAAAGAACCTGTAAATTTTTTCCAATCTTCGCTAGTATTTACTTGAATATTGTGGTTGGTTATAGACCCAGTTGTTGGTCTAATTAAATCTAAAAGTATATTAAATAAAGTGGTTTTACCTGCGCCATTATTACCCACCAAACCAAAACTTTGGCCCTTAGGAATTTCTATGGAATTTACATTTAAAACTTCTGCATTTCCGTATTTTTTTGAAACTTTATCTATTGTAATCATTATCTATTTTTTTAAAATTAAATTAAGCCTCTTTGCCAAAAGCATTAATCATTACGTATTTATCTTTTATGTATTTTTTTTCTATGAAATTCATGGCATAATTCTTTAGTAATAAGCATAAAACTCCAATTGAAGCAACAGCTATATACCCAGAATTACCTCCAACAAATTTATTGAGTAACCAAAAAATTAGCATTGGAAATAACATTAGAGGTATAATTACTATAAACTGAGTAGCACTTGTACCTTGTGTATTACCAAATCCACTTCTATTTAAATCGATTCTTTTTCTATTAAATGAGCCTGCAAAAAGCAAAAACAATGAGTTAAACCCAATATTAAAAATTGCACCACAAGTAATCATCAAGAAAATATCTAATCCAAAATACAAGTAAGGAAAACTTAATAAATATAAAATTGAAGTCATAACCACCATTAAAATCCATTTAGATTCTAAAAATTTACGGTATTTAAAACTTTGGCTCATTAGCATTTTATAATGTGCACTGTCCCAAGCAGGAATAAATTGACCATAATTAAATGTAAAACCTCCTGTTACAAATAAAGAAGCAAACATCAACATGGCTGGCATTTCCTTGTAGGTTTCTTGGGTAAAGAAAATCATCCCATAAAAAAGAAATAAAAAAGACATTAAAAAAACTGTTTTTGTTCTTTTATTTCGCCAAATTAAACGCATGTCATTTTTTATAAAAGGTGCAACATCTCCTAATCTATCTGCAAATGATAAGTCTGCAGATTTTGCTTCTTCTACTTTTTGAGAAACTGCTTGGTCTAAATAAACTTGATTGAGAAGCTGTTTAAAGTTTAAATTATATAATACTCCTAATAAAATTAAGCCCGCTAAAGAATAAATAGGATTTGTATAAATAGAATCAAAGATTTGACCTCCAAAACTAGTTACATCAAAAAAATTAAATTTTTGAAGCGCAATTAAAGACGCTAAAGTTGTTAAAATAACACCAAAAGCAACGTTACTTTTATTAATTAAAAAGTTTAAAAAATTACTCGATTGTATTAAAAGAATAATAAAAAATAACCACCCCAAAACACCTGTTAAATTATAGCCTTCTTTAATTAAAACCACAGAAAAAGGAATGTAAAAAAATAAACCAAAAACATTAAATGCAGAAAATGATGATTTCCCTAAAACATAATGAACCAATTTGGTTTTTTTTATGGGTAAAATTAACATTGGTTTAATATTCATTACAGGTAGTTTTTGCATTAAATACCTTACTACTAAATCACCTAAAAAAGCATATAATAAATAGGCATTTACCATTTGTAAAGGATCTTGATCTGGAAATTCTTTTTTTAGAATATAATAACCACCAACTCCAATTACGAGAAAAGAAACAACAAAATATAAGGCAAAAAATACCATTAATATTTTTATTGCTATTCCTTTTTCCCAATGAGAAGATCTAAAATATTGTTTCCATTCTAATCTTAAAAAATGTGAAATCATATAAAATTTAGTTTAGTTGATTTATAAGTAGTTGGTTTTGGGTTTTTGTTACAAATTTTTAACCATTTTATATTCTGGATACGTTTCTTGCAATAATTCTTCTGCTTTTTGAGGTAAAACGAAATTAGAAACATAGAACAAAATACTTAATAAGGTTAAGGTAAAAGAAATTAAAATTAGCCAATAAATTGATAATCCTGAAAAATCGAATCTAGTTAAATTAACGAAGTTAAATAGGTTCACCATTGCAAAACCTGTATAGCCATTTTTTGTAGTGCCAATCATGGCTTCCAATAAAAAGATTTTTTCATCTGATTTTTCTTTTGCTTTATGTTCTTTTCTAATTTTGTAAACAGCAATCATTTCAAAAATGATTAAAATTAAAAGTGTTCCAAAAAAAATATACTCTGAATAAGGTATCTGAAACATTAAAAAGAATCCTAAAAAGATCCCAATCGTTGTTATTACTTTTGGTATTGTAAACCACTCTTTAGCAAAACGTAAAATGATTTTCCAATAGCGTTTGTTCATTTGTTTTTGTTTGGCTTCAATGACATCCATAAAGCCAAAAATACCGAATTTTTTAAAGGATTTATCTCTGGCTTCTTCAAAAGATAGCTTTGGCATTTCTTCCCAAATTTGCTCAATATCATTGGCTAAATGATCTACCAATTCTGTTTGTACATCATAATGATATACATAATGTTGGCGTGTAAATTTGTAGAGATTATCTATTTGTGGTTCTGTTAGTTTCATCAAAAAATAAAATTAAGAAATTTGATATTCAGGATACGTTTCTTGAAGTAGTTGGTTTGCTTTTTTTGGGATAACAATTAGTGTTATGAACCCTACAATGATTAAAAATGTAATTAAAATAGCTGAAAGTATTTTCGTGAAATTACCCATTGCTAAAAACTCTTGCATATTATCAAAAGGAAAATCCCAAAACCAAATTATCAAAACTAAAATATTTGATATTCCATTAACAAATATTACATTTTCTAGTAACCATTTTTTACCTGTTCTTTTTTGTTTTTCTTTCAATTTTTTTCCATTAACAATCATAAAAACAAGCTGAAATACAAGAACGCTTATAAAAATACTTATGCAGATAGTGTATCCAACTTTAAATTCTTGAAGTTTAAAAAAAGTAAAAAATAAAATAAGGGTAAGTAGAATTTTTGGGAATTGAAACCATTCTTTTACAAATTTGAAAACAAGTTTAATATATGATTTTGTCATTTGCCATTCTTTAGCCTGGACAACATCCATAAAACCAAAAATACCAAATTTTTTAAAAGATTTATCTCTAGCCTCTTCAAAAGTTAAATTTGGAATTTCTTCCCAAATTTGTTCTATATCATTGGCTAAATGATCTACCAATTCTATTTGCACATCATAATATTCTACATAATGTTGGCGCATAAATTGGTATAAATTTTCTATTTGGTTTTCTGTTAGTTTCATAGATTTAGTTCTTTTCTAATTCTTTCTATTTTTTCAATTGATTCTTTAAAAAGTTGATAACCAGAAAATGTAGCTAAAGTAAAGAAGGGTAATAATAAAATTAAAAATATCTTTTGATAAAAAACATCTAAATAGTCTGAGATTAGTAGAGGTAAATTTAGCATAATTAAAGCAAAGCCAAAGTAAAAAATACCATAATCTAAGTGTACAGATTTACCATATTTCTTAAACCATAGTTTTGTTGTAAGGATAAAAAATGGAATAGAAACGATAATATAACCAGAAAAGTTAATTAGCTTAAAAGTTTTAATTGGCAAATAATCAAACAAGAAATAATTAATAACGATACTTAATGCTATTAAAAGTAAAATCAACGGACTTTTTAAATACGTTTTAATATTATCTAAATATTTCTTTCTATAAAATTTATTTACATTTTGCCAACCTTGAGTGTTTGTAGCAGATAATTTATAGAAGTAACCAATTCGTTTTAAAGAATTGTTTAGTTCTTTGTTAAAGTCATCCCTTTTTGAGTTTTGCTCTAAATCTGTTGCAATATGGTCTATCATTTCTAAACGTAAATCCCAATATTTAATGCCTCCAGATTTTAAACGATTATCTATTTGTTGAATTTGGTTTTTAGTTAATTCCATAGTTTATGAAATTTTATAAGTTTTTAGGGCCTCTAAATGTTTTTGATAAAAGATATAATAAATGTAAGTAGAAATTAAAAACGCAAAAGTAAAAGCAATCCAAATTGCATTTGTAGATAAATCATAATTCGATTTTGTAAACAAAAACTTAAACGTAATGATTACACCAAAAGCTAAACTTGCAGTTTGTGTTCTTAATACAAAACTATAGGTGGTTTTTTCTTTGGTTTTCCATTTTTTTATCATCAAAAAAACAAAGAAAAAAGTGGCAAAAACGCCTATTGTTTGTATCAATGGAAAAATTGTATTGATAATATTAATAATAAAAGGAACTTTTAAATATTGAATAAAAATCAAAGGAAAAAAATACGCTGACATGTATAAAAAATAGAACTTCTTAAAAGACTTCTTCGCTTTTTCAATCACCAATTTAGGTGCAGAATAATACAGCCCAAAATAAAAACTTGAGGTTTCTCTTATATGTTTTCTCCACGAATTTGTAACTGCATTAAAAGCAATTTCAAAACTCATATTTTGATTTTTGGTTTTCTCTAAAATATCGGTTACAATATGGTCATACGCTTCTATACGAATATCAACATAAGTAATGTTGTTATTATTTAAAAAACGTTCTATTTTTTGTATTTGATCTTGTGTTAGTTCCATAACTTAAAAATTTACTCCAAACTAAATTTAGGGTTTACCAAATGCTGCATCGTTTTTAAAAACTCTTGCATTTCTTCTAATTTATTGGCAGTTTCTTTGCTACCATTTTCTGTGAGTTTGTAATATTTTCTTAGTCTATTATCAACTTTTGCAACCTCAACATCCAATAAACCATCAGCTTCTAATTTGTGCAAAGCTGGGTACAAAGCACCTTCCGTAATTTGCAATTCGCCTTTGGTAAGTTCTTTTACATGTTGTGTAATTTCATAGCCATACATTTTATCATTGGTTTCTAATAATTTTAAAATGATGGTTTGCAAAGAACCTTTGTATAATTTTTGATTTCCCATGTTTTAATGTGTAATCGTGTAAATGTTTATTTGTTTGTGCTATAAAAATCAAATATATGCATAATTTTATTATGCATAAAAAACTTATGTATCTTTTTTTTGAACTTAAAAAATCCTGAAAATTTTACTTTTCAGGATTTTTTATAAACAGATTCCTGTTTTCACAGGAATGACAAAATTATCATTTTGTCACCTTTAAAACATCTGCAATTATTCTTTCTAATTCTGCTTTTGGCAAAGCTCCATTTGCCATTTGTGGTTCGCCTTCTAATGGACAAAATAACATAGAAGGAATGCTTCTAATGGCAAATGCTGCAGATAATTCTTGCTCTGCTTCTGTGTCTATTTTATAGATGTCTATTTTGTCTTTATACTCTTCTGAAAGTTGTTCTAAAATTGGTGCTAACATTTTGCAAGGTCCACACCAATCTGCATAAAAATCTATTATTGCTGGTTTTTTTCCTTCAAATTTCCATTCCTTATTTTTTTCAAAATTAAATACTTTTTCCAAAAAGGTTTCTTTTGTTAAATTCTCTGTCATTATTATATAAATTTAAGTACCAATTATGTCGTAACTAAACTAAATATCTTACAAGAACCTGCTGTAAACAAAAATATAATGTTAAAAACTGTTAAATAACTGATAATATTACAACTAACTTATAATTTTGAGCTATCATTTAAAATAAAAAGTTAAACTTTGTAACAAGTTACAGAATAAAATAACTAATAATAAATTCAAATAACTTAATCAAAAATATACACAATGAAAACTATCAAAAAAGTATTTTTTTCTGCAGCAGTAGCCACAATTGCTTTTGTGTCTTGTAAAGAGGAAAAACCTACAGAAGAAAAAGTAGCAGGTATTGTATTAGAAAATATGGATACCTCTGTAAAACCAACAGACGATTTCTTTAGACATGTAAACGGAACTTGGTTAGACAAAACAGAAATTCCAGACGATCAAACTTCTTGGGGAGGTTTTAACCAACTACGTAAAAAAACAGATGCTGACGTTTTAACAATTTTAAACCAAGCAATCGAAGAAAGAAATTTTCCAAAAGTAAAAGATGCTGAAGGAAATGAAATAGATTCAGATCAAGAAAAAGCAGTAAATTATTACCAAACAATAATGGATACTGTAGCTAGAAACAACCAAGGTAAAGCACCTGTTATGCCTTATTTAGCAAAGGTTGATGAAATTAAAACCAAAAAAGACATAGAAACTTATATTACTAACATGGCTCCTTATGGAGGTGGTGGTTTTTATGGTTTTGGTGTTTATAACGATTTAAAAAACAGTAGCCAGTATGCAGGTTACATGGGTGGTGGTTCTTTAGGGTTAACCAGAGATTATTATGCAGACGCTGCTGTAAAAGATAAATTAGAAAAATACCAAGAATTTGTAGCAAAAATGTTACAAGAATTTGGTGATGATGAAGCTACTGCAAAAAAGAATGCAGCTACTATTGTTGCTTTCGAAACTAGTTTGGCAAAACCAATGATGACTAAAGAAGAAAGCAGAGACATTAGAAAATTATACAATCCAATGACGGTTGCTGAGTTGCAACAACTAGCACCTGCTATAGATTGGCAAGCACATTTAAACGGAATTGGAGTTGCAGATTTAGAAACAGTTATTGTTACAGATCCTGGATATTTTAAAGCCATGAGCGATATTTTTAACAAAACGTCTGTAGAAGACATAAAATTATTTTTACGTTGGAATACAATCAATAGCTCTTTAGGTTCTTTATCTACGGATTTAGAAACTGCAAATTGGGAATTTTACAGCAAAGAAATGCGTGGAGCTAAAAAACAACGTCCAAGAGATGAAACTGCTTTAGCTAATTTAAATGGTGCAGTTGGTGAAGCTTTAGGAAAACTTTATGTAGAAAAAATGTTTCCACCAGAAGCTAAGAAAAAAGCAAAGGAAATGATTGATAATGTAATGCTTGGTTTCGAAAAAAGAATTGCACAATTGCCATGGATGAGTGCAGAAACTAAAGAAAAAGCACTAGAAAAATTACACAAGTTAACCGTTAAAATAGCGTATCCAGATGTATGGAAAGATTATTCTGAGCTAGAAGTAAAAGGCTTAGAAAATGGTGGTTCTTACTTTGAAAATGCCATTAACGTTACCAAATGGAACTATATTAAAAATATGGAAAAATTAGGAAAAGAAGTAGATAGAACTGAATGGGGTATGAGTCCGCAAACAGTAAACGCTTACTTTAATCCTGTTAATAACGAGATTGTTTTCCCTGCAGCCATTTTACAACCTCCTTTTTATGATTACAGAGCAGATGAAGCTGTAAATTATGGTGGAATTGGAGCTGTTATTGGACATGAAATTTCGCATAGTTTTGATGATTCTGGATCTCGTTTTGATGGTGATGGAAATATGAGAAATTGGTGGACAGATGGAGATTCTGAAGCATTTGCAAAAGCTGGTAAAAAGTTAATAGATCAATATAGCAACATTATTGCTATAGATAGCATGCATTTAAATGGTGAATTTACTTTAGGTGAAAACATTGGAGATTTAGGTGGTGTACAAGCTGCTTACGAAGGTTTACAAATTTTCTTAAACAAAAATGGAAGACCTGAAAAAATTGATGGTTACACTCCAGAACAACGTTTTTTCCTTTCTTGGGGAACAATTTGGAGAACCAAAATGCGTGATGAAGCTCTTAAAAACTTAATTATGACAGATACTCATGCTCCAGGAATGTATAGAGCTTATATGCCTTTAAAAAATGTAGATGCTTTTTATGAAGCTTTTGATGTAAAGCCTGAAGATAAAATGTATTTAAAACCAGAAGATAGAGTTAGAATCTGGTAAGTATTAAAATTTTTTATTCTGATTCTCTTTCTGGGGAATTATATATAAATTGATAAAAAAGCATTCAAGAAATTTCTTGAATGCTTTTTGCTTTATACTATTGTTTAATAAATTTCAACTGTTTTTTATGATTCACTTCTAAAAAGTATATTCCTGTCGAAAGATTTGAAATATCAATAGTGTTTTGAGCATTGATGTTTTTTATCACCTTTAGTAAACTGCCTTTTAAATCATAAATTTTTACAGAATTAATCCTTTCTAAAGAGTTAATTTGTAAGATTTCTGAAGTTGGATTTGGATAAATTTTAAATGCTAATTCTTCAAAATTATTTGTGTTTATATTTAATGTTGATTTATCAATAAAAGCATCCATAGCAATTGATGGGCTTCCATCTTCATCCCAAGCACCTTTCGAATACGATTTCCAATTTTTATGTGCAATTGGTTCCCAATAAAAAACTCCTAAGCCACCAACTTCTTTTGTTTTTTCTATTGCATATAACAAAAACTGATAGGCAATATCTGGACGATTATTCTCTGAACCAACCTCAACCAACATTACATCTTTATTATATCTCGATTTTAAATCGGTCATATTTGCATAGGCATCATCTACTAATTCTTTCCAATCATTAAAACTTGGATATAGTGATAATCCAATAATATCAAAATTTTCAATTGTCAAACCATTGTTGATCAAACCTCCAATATTCCATTTAAACAATTCATTATCATTTCCATTTGATAAATGAATAATCGTTTTTATATTGTTGTTAAAGGTCTTTACAGCATTTGCTCCAGCATTTAAAAATTTTGCATAATTAACAAACCCATTTGTAGATGCTTTTCCTGTTGGCCATAAAAGACCGTCATTTGTTTCGTTTCCTATTTGAATCCATTTTGGTGTAATATTTTCTTGTTGCAAAGCATTTAAAATTGCTGTTGTATGATTGTAAATCGTGGTTTCTAATTCTGAAACAGCCATGTTTACCCAAGCTGCAGGTTTATTTTGTTTTCCTGGATCTGCCCAAGAATCACTGTAATGTATCGTTAGCATAATGTCTAAACCCGCAGATTTTGCTAAAACAGCTTTACGAATCATATCATCAATATCACACCAACCATTTACAGAGGTGTTTTCTGGATTTACCCAAACTCGAAGTCTAACAGCATCTAAATTATATTCTTTTAACAAAGGCATTAATTCTTTCGTTATTCCTGCATTATCTTTCCAAATAAAACCTTGAGATTCCATTTCAGACATCCAACTAATATCTGCTCCTTTGCTAATTATATTGCTACTAAAATTATAATTGCTTGTATTTTGTAGGATGAGTTTAGGTGTGTTCCAATATCCTGCCCAAGCAATCTCATTCCAACCAATTGTGTATAATATTGCTTTTACTTGATAATATTGTCCATTTGGTAAATCTGATGATAATTTATGACTACTACTTATAAAAAAACTTACAGATTTTTGGATGTTAGAACCCGATTGTTGATTTTGTAGCGTTTGTTCAGATACTGTGCTTACATAGTTATTATTGCTGTCTAATATTTCTAAACCAATATAAATATGATTGCTAGTTGTGCCAATTTCACCCGAATATTTATAATCGATTGTTAAGTTTGCACCTAACAAAGCACTAACTTCTAAAGGATTTTGATTAAATGATTCTATTTCTATTGACTGTGATATTGCTCTATTAGAAAGAAATAGAAAAAAAATTAAAGTGAATGTAATTACTTTTTTCATTTTATTGTAAAGTTCCTTTTAATCAAAAACGATTTCTAAAATTACAAACTTTAAATTTGAAACAAAAGTTAAAAAAAATCCATAAACACTTGTTAAAAGCATTTATGGATTTATGTGGTCCCACTTGGACCACATTCACTATACTTCCTTATGTTTATCAAAAGCCACAAACCCCCTTAAACCCACTAAAAAAAGCAAGTGTAAAATATTAGAACCTATTAGAAAATTTTACGAAATTAAAATGTGGGCATATTGTGGGCAAATAACTATCTTTGCATAGTCAATAACTATAAATACAAAATGGCAAATATTACGTTTGGATTAAACATTGGAAAAAAAGAAGTAGAAAATAAAGAGCATTCTATATACATAAGATATAGATATGGACGCAAAGTTGATTTTAAAAAAGCAATAGGCTTTAAAATATTATCAAAACATTGGAATTCAAAAACGCAATCAGTAAAAAATAGAACTGAAATTAAAAATCTTAGAAAAATAAAGGATCTCGTTAAAAATTTAAAAAGACATTTTGAAGATTTTGAGGATGAACTCATTTCAAAAGGCAAACAACCAACTCTAAAAAGAGCTAAAGAAGCTTATCAGAATTTCTTAGAGATTCCAGAAGAAAGCAAAGAGACTTCAAAACCTAATACTTTACTAAAATACTTTGATTTTTTTATAAATAACCGACAAACTGAATTATCTCTTTCAGCTCAGACAATTAAAAGCTATAAACTGACTCAAAAATCGTTAAGAAAATTTAATGATAAGGTTTATAATATTGACTTTGACAATATCGATATGGAATTTTATAACGATTATAAAGAATGGAATGAAGATCAAAACTATTCTATAAATTATATTGGTA
Source organism: Polaribacter sp. (assembly GCF_049276715.1). Classification (GTDB taxonomy): domain Bacteria; phylum Bacteroidota; class Bacteroidia; order Flavobacteriales; family Flavobacteriaceae; genus Polaribacter. The sequence goes on along the minus strand of NZ_JBASWY010000046.1, from coordinate 2,863 downwards.
AACATTTTAAAAACCTAAAAGCATTATTAAATAATGCAACGGAAAAAGGATTTAATACTAACTTAAAATACCAAAGTAAAAGTTTTAAAGTGTTAAGAGAAAATGTTGAAAATATATATCTTAATCTAGATGAACTAAAAAAAATATACAAGTTTGATTTATCTCTACATCCTAAATTAGAGCAAGCAAGAGATTTATTTTTAATTGGTGCTTACACGGGTTTAAGAGTCTCTGACTTCAACAACCTCAATAAAGAAAATTTATTTGATTTTGAAGGAAGGACTTTTTTAAAATTAGAAACTCGTAAGAATCCTAAAAAGTTAATCATACCACTTCGTCCAGAAGTAAAAACAATCTTAAAAAAATACGGTAATAAACCTCCAACACGAATGCCTGAACAACAAATTAATTATAAAATTAAAGAAGTATGCGAAAATGCTGGAATTGATGGGATAATTAATACTAAAAGAAACATTGGTGGAAAAAAAGTAATAACAAAAAAGTTTAAATTTGATTTAGTCAAAACACACACCGCTAGAAGATCTTTCTGCACTAATGCCTACTTAGAAGGAATGGAAACGTTAGATATTATGCAAATAAGTGGACATACAAGTGAAAAAAACTTTCATAACTACATAAAAGCCAGTGCTTTAGAAAAAGCAGTTAAAATTAGTTCACATCCCTTTTTTCAAGGAGAATAAACAATTTAAAAAGTATGACATTACAACAATTAAAAAAAGAAATAGAATTGGCATTAAATCTTTCTTTAGAAGAACTAAAAGAAACTGACACAAAAGATTTAAGAAATTACAACACGGAATTAAAGTACAACTATAAAGAGTCAGAAGCTTTGATGTTCAAATTTAAAAATTCTAAAAGTATTCCTTATCATATTGAGATGCATAAAATTGATTTAGAAAAGCAAATTGATAGAATTAAAGACATACTAGAAGCGAGAGGAGACGAAGCAAAAAAGACGGTAACAAAAAAGACGAAAATAAATTTCACAATAAATCAAAAGTATCAAATCATAAAAGAAATAGGCTGCATTGAATTAATGATTGAAAAGTTTGATGAAAAGTTACAACATCAAATTTTTAGTGAATTATTTGATTGTCATATTGACACTTCAAGAAAAATTTTTAGCGGAACCTATAAAAAAACCAAAGCCTACAGGTCGCTAGAATTTGAACAACTTTTAAAGAAAATAAAATCTAAATAAATTACGATTTGGCACTCGTTTTGGCACTGCATATAAGTGCCTAAATTCTTCTTTCCCCTTTCTTTGTACCATATTTAAAAACAATTATTTATGATACAATCGACATTAATTCAAATCTCGCCAATCGAATTGGCCAACTTCATTAGTAGCGAAATAAAAATGGAACTCCTAAAGTTCGCTGCAAATCCAAAGGTCAAATATCTAAACTTGACCAACAAACCCCACTTAACTCGAAAAGAAACCGCTAAATTCTTCGACGTAAGCCTCAATTGCATCAATGACTGGTGTAACAGGGGGATCTTGAAGCCTTTCAAGGTTGGACAAAGAACTTATTTTATGAAGAGCCATCTCTTGATTGTATTATTTGGCAAGGAAGATAAACAGGAAAATCAAGACCAATAGTATTGTCTTCTTATTACTAATAAACCTTCGTCAATTTTATATGTATAAAATGACACAAAAAAACAATTTAAAAACCAGAAAACTACAACCACAATAAAAGTAAGTTGACTCTGTCAATTACTAAATGTTATAATTGTATAAAGCGGAAGATAGTATGCAAAAGATACAATTTAGATTATAAAGGCTAGAAATAATTCTAATAATCGACCTATGAACTGCCTAAAACATTTTAAATTATATAAAAATATGATAGATTCACTATCAAAGCTACAATAAGCTAATTCAAGATTTATTTGGCACAACTAATAAAACTCTAAAAACAACAGAAAGCCAAATAGAAATTTACAAAGAATGGCAAAGTGAAAAAGTTAAAGAGTGTCATCAAGACGATCTAGAAACATTAATACAATCAAAGTTGGAAATTTATGTTTGGAGGCTAGCTTTAATTTTAGAGATGATAGAGCAAACATCAACAAACACTTTTAGTAATGATCTATCTGATAAAAGTTTAAATGATGCTATACTATTGGTAGAGTATTTTAGAGAAAATGCTTTACGCGTATACAACAAGTTGTCTTCTACAAATCCACTAGATAACCTTGAGGAAAACAAATTTAGCCTCTACAAAGAATTACCTATGGAATTCAAGAAAAGTGAACAAAGCGAACTGTTTACTAAACACAATGTACGAGGAGGTTCAATTGGTCGATTTTTATGTAAAGACAAATTATTTATTCGAGTAGATACGCAAGGGAATTACAAGAAAAAGTTTAAATAAAAAAGCTTTTTAAAACTAGCCACCTATTTAATTATTCAGATTGAATAGGTGGTTTTTTTATGCACCTTACCAACCTTACCGCTAGCTTACCACTCAATTTACCACTCTAAACCCCTACCAGTGTTGAGGTTTACCCCGATTACCAGGTTTACCACCCCTATAGATAAAAGGATAAAAAATAGAAAGAAGTAATTCTTTCTATTTTCTTTTTTAATTTTCTATAAACGCAATAATTTCGCTTACAAGAGCGCTCCAAGAGAACCAAGCAAGATGATTGAAGTATTGAACCTCATCAGTTGGGCTTGGTTTGTTTTCTAATTTACCACAATCAGATTCGAACTCATCTAGGATTTGTAGAATTTCTAGGTGGTGCTTTTTTGCGAATTTAATTGTGTCATTGTAGTAGATAAAACCTGAAACTGAACCTGAGTTTGCTGAATAATAATCTTGTGGGTGTTTAA
>NZ_JBASWY010000045.1:0-1792 GCF_049276715.1 Polaribacter sp. | reverse complement strand
CTGTAATTCCTCATGATGAATTAGAAGATACTGCGTATGAATGGGCACAGGAGATATTAGCAAAATCCCCAACATCTATAAGAATGTTGAAATTTGCTATGAATTTAACGGATGATGGAATGGTTGGGCAACAAGTTTTTGCAGGTGAAGCAACACGTTTAGCTTATATGACTGATGAAGCAAAAGAAGGAAGAAACGCATTTTTAGAAAAGCGCGCTCCTAATTTTGAAAAGAAATGGATTCCTTAGTCAATTGAAAATTAACAAAGTCTATTTAAAATGATAATTAATTTTTTCCCTTTGGGGAAATTAAAAAGGTGCACATGAAAATTATTTGCATAGGTCGTAATTACGCAAAACATATAGAGGAATTAGCGAGTGAAAAACCTGATAATCCGGTTATTTTTTTAAAGCCAGATTCAGCAATTTTAGCAAAGAATCAGCCTTTTTTTATTCCACCTTTTTCAAATGATATTCACTATGAAGTTGAAATATTAGTTAAAATTAATAAAGTTGGAAAGTATATAGATGAAAAATTTGCCCATAAATATTACGATGAAATTGGGTTAGGAATCGATTTTACAGCGCGTGATATTCAAGATAAATGTAAAGAAAAAGGCTTGCCTTGGGAAAAAGCAAAAGCTTTTGATGGTAGTGCTGTAATTAGTGAATTTATTCCAAAAGAAAATTTAGGAGATTTAAACGATTTAAAGTTTTCATTACATAAAAATTCAGTGTTAGTGCAAGATGGAAATACCAATGCAATGCTTTGGAAAATAGATGAATTAATAGCCTATGTTTCTCAATTTTTTACGCTTAAAAAAGGTGATGTAATTTTCACAGGAACTCCTGCAGGTGTTGGGAAAGTAGTTGAGAATGATGTACTTGTTGGCGCAATTAAGGAACAAGAATTATTTTCAATAAAAATTAAATAATTTATTAAAACGTAAATAAAATAGTCCCTAAAGGTTTAATATCTTCAGTTCTATGTTCTTTTAAACTATCAAAACCATAATGGGTTTGCACAAGTCTTTTAAAGTCATATTTTAATCGTGGAAATTCTCTTAATAGTTTATCAAAATCTTTGGTAGATGATTTTCCCATAAAATAATATAAAATTTCTGTGTAAGCTTTCGTTAAAGGAAGATTAAACTTACTACTATTTAAGGCTTTGATGAAAAAATTCTCTTTTATTTTACAGTTTTTGTGTGTAGCAACTTCTAAGCCATATTTGTTAATTAAAATCCACGAAAGTCTCAATTGAGTTTCATGATTGAATAATTCAGGTGGTAAAGTACAGGTTTCTACTTGATTGAGTAAATCATTGTCATTTAGGTTATTAAGTGTTTTCATAGCTGTAGTGATTTTTAGGGGTTTATATATAAAATAGATACTAAATATAGCGAAAGGTTGCGTTGTAATTAGTATTTTTAGCGAAAAATTATTGTATTAGAATGAATGCAGAAATAATTACTATTGGAGATGAAATTTTAATTGGTCAAATACTAGATTCAAATTCGAAATGGATAGCTTCAGAATTGAATAGAATTGGGGTTTCAGTATATCAAATTACTTCTATTCAAGATGATAAAGAGCATATATTAAAAGCTGTAAAAGAAGCACACTTTAATTGTGATATTGTGATTATAACAGGAGGCTTAGGACCTACAAAAGATGATATTACTAAATTAACTTTAGCTGAATATTTTAATGATATTTTAGTCCTGAATGAAGAAATAGTTGAACAGAGTAAAGAAATGTTTGCTAAATTAAACTATCCGTTTACAGAGGTT
>NZ_JBASWY010000044.1:0-302658 GCF_049276715.1 Polaribacter sp. | reverse complement strand
ATAAGTAACTAAAACTTCCGGTAATAAAAATTTTGCAATCGATAGTAAAGTGTCTGAGGACATAAAAACTTTTTTAGCAAAGTTCTTCAATTTTTATGTACTCCACAACTTTTGGTATTGATCCATTACTTCAGCCTTTCTGTAATTAGACTAACTTCTTACTAATTTTCCTAAAGATTCTAGGAGTTGTAGATCATTTTCGAGCGCAATTCTTGCTACTACGTAGAAATCGCTCATTCATTTTTCTAATGTTCTGAATGCTTTGCTTTTAGTTTTTGTAGCGTTTTGTGAGTTTCCTTTTACTTGTATACTCTGCTCTTAAATTTTCGAACGGGTTAATAGCTGCTAATTGTTCTGTAATGTATTGTGCGTAATTTGTAATACTGCGAACGAACTGACAGTGTGTGAGTTGGTTTGTGTGGTGTTTTTGCAGAATTTTAGAATGAAAAAAACGCATCACTATATATTTTTTAGAGATGCGTTTTATAGATTTCTGCTTATGCAGGAACGATAGTTTGTTTAATTTGTTGTTTGCTACATAGCCACTAAATCACCTGTGATATCTTTAGATGGTAATTCTGACTGGCCCATTAAGTATAAGTCTACTTGACGTGCTGCTTCTCTACCTTCGGAAATAGCCCAAACAATTAATGATTGTCCTCTGCGCATATCACCAGCCGTAAAAATATTTTTTACATTGGTTTGATATTTACCATATTCTGCAACATAGTTTGAACGAGTGTCTGTTTTAATGCCAAGCTTATCTGCTAGAGTGCTTTCTGGTCCTGTGAAACCAAGCGCTAATAAAGCTAAATCGCATGGCCAAATTTTTTCTGTACCTGAAATTTCTACCAATTGAGGTCTTTGCCCAGGTACCATTTTCCACTCTACATTTACCGTTTTTAAAGCGATTAATTTTCCATTATCATCTTTTATAAATTCTTTGGTATTGATTAACCAATTGCGTTCTACGCCTTCTTTATGAGAAGAAGAAGTTTTTAATTGTAAAGGCCAAAAAGGCCAAGGAGTTGTTGGTGAACGATGCCCTGGAGGTTTGGGCATTATTTCGAAGTTGACAACAGATTTTGCGCCATGTCTGTTGGAAGTTCCAATACAATCTGAACCTGTATCTCCACCACCAATTACAATTACATCTTTATCTGTTGCCATTATTTGATTTTTAACTTCTTTGCCAAATAATGATTTTGTTTGTTGCGTTAAAAAATCCATTGCTTGTACAACACCTTCTGCATCTATACCTGGAGTTGGTAAACTGCGTCTTTCTGTTGCACCACCACATAATACTATAGAACTAAATTCTTTTAAATCTTTTACATCATAATTAACACCTACATTTACGTTTGTTTTAAAAATGATTCCTTCTGCTTTTAAAATAGCGATTCTTCTGTCGATAATTCCTTTTTCCATTTTGAAATTCGGAATTCCATATCGTAAAAGTCCACCAACTTCATCATCTCTTTCAAACACTGTAACTGTATGACCAGCGCGATTTAATTGCTGAGCAGCTGCTAAACCAGCAGGTCCAGAACCAATTATAGCAATAGTCTTACCTGTTCTAATTTTAGGAATTTGTGGCTTTATCCAGCCTTCCTTAAAAGCACGTTCTACAATATTTTTCTCGATATTTTCAATTGAAACAGGGTCTTCAATTATACCTAATACGCAGGATTGCTCACAAGGAGCAGGGCATAAACGTCCTGTGAATTCTGGAAAATTATTTGTAGAATGTAATATCCACGAAGCTTTTTGCCATTCACCTTGATGTACCATATGATTAAAATCTGGAATTAGATTACCTAATGGGCATCCACTATGACAAAAAGGAATTCCACAATCCATGCAACGTGAACCTTGTTTTTTTATCTCATTTTCGGAAAGAGGTACTGTAAATTCTTTATAATCTTTTAAGCGATCTTTTACAGAAGTATAGTCTTCATCCTGTCTTTCAAATTCTTTAAATCCTGTTATTTTTCCCATGACATTATGCTATTGTTAATTCTTCGAACATTGGTTCTTCTGTTTTTAAACGCTCTAAAGCACGCTTGTATTCTGTTGGCATTACTTTCACGAAATTGTTTAGACTGTTGTCCCAATCTGCCAATAAGATAGTACCTTTTTGGCTATCTGTATATAAAACGTGTTTTTCTATGGTCGCTTTTAAATCTGAAGCATCTTCTTCTGAAATAGTTTCGAAATCAATTGTTTCTGTGTTACATAGGCCGTTTGTAAATTTATTTTCTGGATCGTACACATAAGCTATACCACCACTCATACCTGCAGCAAAATTTCTACCTGTTTTACCCAAAACAATAATTTTTCCACCTGTCATATATTCGCAACAATGATCACCAACACCTTCTACCACTGCTACTGCCCCTGAGTTACGAACTGCGAAACGTTCGCCTGCAATACCATTTATATATGCTTGTCCATCTACTGCACCAAATAAGCAAACGTTACCAACAATAATATTTTGATCTGCTATGAAATCTGCTTTGGCTGGTTTTTTTACAATTAGTTTAGCGCCAGATAAACCTTTACCTAAATAATCATTGGTGTTTCCTTCTAAAATAAATGTTAATCCGAATGCACCAAATGCCCCAAAACTTTGACCTGCGGAACCTGTAAAGTTGATATTTAACGTATCTTCTGGCAAACCTAAATGACCGTAAATTTTAGATATTTCGTTACTTACAATTGCCCCAACAGTTCTATTTGTATTTTTTATTGGATAGGTAAATGTCATTTTTTCTTTGCGATACAATGCTCTGTGAGAATCTTTTAAAATTTTAAAATCTAAAACATCTTCTAAATTATGATCTTGTTGTTCTGTATTTCTAACTATCAATTTTCTGTAAGAGTCAGGTCTGTACAAAATACTAGACAAATCTAAACCTTTTGCTTTGTAGTGTTTGATGGCTTTATTCGCATTAATTTTATGAGTTTGACCTACCATTTCTGCTAATGTTCTAAAACCAAGTTGTGCCATAATTAGTCTTAATTCTTCCGCAATATAAAAGAAGAAATTAATAACGTGTTCTGGAGTTCCTTTAAAGTTTTTTCGTAATTCTTTATCCTGAGTAGCAATACCAACTGGACAGGTGTTTAGATGACATTTACGCATCATAATACAACCTGAAGCAACTAGAGGAGCCGTTGCAAAACCAAATTCTTCAGCACCTAATAATGCTGCAATTGCAACATCTCTTCCCGTTTTTAATTGGCCATCGCATTCTACAACAATTCTACTTCTTAAGTTATTCAAAACTAGAGTTTGTTGTGCTTCAGCCAAACCAAGTTCCCAAGGTAAACCTGCATGTTTTAGAGATGTTAAAGGTGATGCACCTGTACCACCATCGTAACCAGAAATTAGAACAACATCTGCTTTTGCTTTTGCAACACCAGCAGCAATTGTACCTACACCAACCTCCGAAACTAATTTCACATTGATTCTTGCTTCACGATTTGCATTTTTTAGGTCGAAAATTAATTGTGCTAAATCTTCAATTGAATAAATATCATGATGTGGAGGAGGAGATATTAACCCTACAAAAGGCGTTGAGTTTCTTGCAGCTGCAATCCATGGTAAAACTTTGTAGCCAGGTAATTGACCACCTTCACCAGGTTTTGCACCTTGTGCCATTTTAATTTGAATTTCTCTTGCATTGGTTAAATAATGAGAAGTAACCCCAAATCTGCCAGATGCAACTTGTTTAATGGCTGAGTTTCTACTATCACCATTAATATCTTTTTGAAAACGTTTTCTGTCTTCACCACCTTCGCCAGAATTAGATTTACCGCCAATTCTGTTCATGGCAATTGCTAAATTTTCGTGTGCTTCCCTGGAAATTGACCCATAAGACATGGCACCTGTTTTGAATCGTTTTACGATTTCTGTCCAATCTTCTACTTCTTCTAGAGGTATTGGGTCTAAATTATCGAATTCAAATAAACCACGAATGGTCATTAAGTTTTCTGCTTGCTCGTTTATGGCTTTTGCATATACATCATAACTTGCCTGATCACTTAAACGAACAGCTTGTTGTAATTTTGATACGGTTGTTGGATTGAATAAATGACGTTCGCCATTTCTTCTCCATCTATAATCTCCACCAATATTAAGTCCTAAATTTTTATCAATTTGATTGTCTGGATACGCTTGTTTATAACGTTGATCAATTTCTTTTTCAATTTCATATAATCCAATACCTTCGATTCTTGATGCTGTATAAGGGAAATATTTTTCTACAAATTGAGAGTTAAAGCCAACGATTTCAAAAATTTGAGAACCTCGATAAGAATGTAAAGTAGAGATTCCTATTTTGTTCATCACTTTTAAAATTCCTTTTCCAATGGCTTTGTTAAAATTATCAACGGCTTTATCTTCATTCATATCTGTTATAAAGCCTTCTTTTACTTGCATTCTAATAATTTCGTTCACCATATATGGATTGATGGCACTTGCGCCATAACCAAATAAAGTTGCAAAATGATGTGGTTCACGTGGTTCTGCAGATTCGATAATAATATCGAAATAAGAACGCTTTCTTAAACGATTTAATTGATGATTTACATAAGAACAAGCTAACAATGCAGGGATAGGTGCCAACTCTTGATTTACACCTCTATCTGAAAGAATAATAATATTGTTCTTTTGGTCTAATGCTTTTTCAATTTTAATGATAATTGCATCTAAAGCTTCTTCTAAACCATTTAACCCTTGAGATTTTGGATATAAAATTTGAATGGTTTCTGCTTTAAAACTTTCGATATCAATAGATCTAATTTTTTCTAAATCTGCATTTGATATCACTGGATTTTGAATTCTTAGCTTTCTACATTGTCTGTCTGTGATGCTAAAAATGTTTCTGTCTTTTCCTAAATTTAAACTAATATCTGTTACAATTTCCTCACGAATTCCGTCTAAAGGTGGGTTTGTAACTTGTGCAAATAATTGTTTAAAATAGTTAGATATTAATTGTGGTCTGTCTGATAAAACTGCTAAAGGTGTATCTGTACCCATAGAACCTAAGGCCTCTTTACCAACTTGGGCCATTGGCGTAATAATTTCTTGTATATCTTCGAAAGTATAATTAAATAAACGTTGTCTTGTTTTAATATCAATCGTTTCTATTGGGCAAGTTTCGCTTATATAAGGAACGTCTTTTAAATGCAAACGAGTATTATCTAACCATTCCTTGTAAGGTCTTTCAGATACAATTTTATTTTTTATTTCTTCATCCTCTATAATTCTACCCTCATTCATGTCTACCAAGAACATTCTTCCTGGTTCTAATCTACCATGTTTTTTTACATCTTCTGGAGCAATGTCATAAACACCAATTTCTGATGACATTATTAATTTGCCGCTTTTTGTAACTGTATATCTCGAAGGTCTTAAACCATTTCTGTCTAACAAAGCCCCTATATAATCTCCGTCTGTAAAAGGCACAGAAGCAGGTCCATCCCAAGGCTCCATAATACAGCCATTGTACTCGTAAAATGCTTTTTTTTCTGGAGACATTGTTTGATGTTTTTCCCATGCTTCAGGAATCATCATCATCATAATTTCTGGTAAAGATCTATTTGTATGCGTTAACAATTCTACAACCATATCCATAGAAGCAGAATCAGATTTTCCTGGCAAAATTATTGGGAAAAGTTTTTCGATCTGTGGACCGAAAACATCACTCTTCATTATTTCTTCGCGCACACGCATTCTACCAACGTTACCACGTAAAGTGTTAATTTCACCATTTTGACACATGTATCTAAATGGCTGAGCCAACTCCCAAGTTGGCATTGTGTTCGTAGAAAAACGTTGGTGAACTAATGCTAAACGTGTTACTAAATCTATTTCTTGTAAGTCTTTATAATATGGGCCAATATCTTCAGGCATTATAATACCTTTATAGATTATTGTAGTGATAGATAAACTTGGAACGTAAAAATAATGTGATTCAGAAATTTTAGAATTTCTAATTTCATGTTCTGTTATTTTTCGAGCTGCGTATAATTTAGCCTTAAAAGTGGCCTCATCAATTTCCTCTTTTTTTCCAACAAATAGTTGCTCTATTGCTGGTTCAGAAGCTAATGCTATTTCACCTAACTCAGATGAATCTACAGGTACTTTTCTCCAACCCAGAACTGCAAGACCTTGGTTTTTTATTTCTTTTTCGAAAGTACTTTTACAAAAATTAAATTGATTAGAAACTTTCGGAAGAAAAACCATTCCTACAGCATACTCTCTTTGATTTGGTAAAGAGAAATCGCAAACTCTAGTAAAATATTCATGAGGAATATCGATTAACAAACCTGCGCCATCTCCTGTTTTTCCATCTGCACTAACTCCTCCTCGATGTTCTAGTTTTACTAAAATCTCTAAGGCATCATGTATAATTTGATTTGTTTTTTCTCCATTCAAATTACATATAAAACCAGCCCCACAATTTTCGTGTTCAAACTCTGGTAAATACAGCCCTTGTTTCTCCATAATATATTTAGTTATATTTACAAATCTATGTATTTTGTTGAATATAATTCAAGGATCTACTATTTTAGATGTAAGTTTTACGATGAAAATAAAATTATAGTGTAAAAATGTTGTTTATCACAATTTAAAGAGTTTAAATTGTCATATTCATAAAAACAAGAAATACACCTTTAAAAAATTAACTTTAAAGGTGTATTTAGTTGTAAATGTAAACGATTAGTGCTCGTTTAATCTAAAATCTGGATATGCGTTCATTCCATGTTCATGGGCATCCAAACCTTCTATTTCTTCTTTTTCACTAACTCTTATACCCATTGTTTTCTTAAGTGTATATATGATAATAAATGATGTTATTACACAAAAAATTGCATAGGAACCTACACCAATTAACTGACTCAAAAACTGATCTACACTAGCCAGGTTTCCAAAAATTCCAACTGCTAAAGTTCCCCAAATACCACAAACCAAGTGCACAGCAATAGCACCCACAGGATCGTCTAATCTTAATTTATCAATTAAACTTACAGCAAACACAATTATTGTACCTGCAATGCCACCAATTAGAATTCCATCCATAGGAGACATTTGATCTGCGCCTGCAGTAATTCCAACTAAACCTCCAAGAATTCCATTTAAAAACATGGTTAAATCTAAATTCTTGTACATTATAGTAGAGACAAGAGCAGCAACAACTCCTCCTGCAGCTGCAGCCAAACAAGTAGTTACTAAAGTTAATGATGTTAAAGAAGGGTCTGCAGATAATACAGAACCACCATTAAAACCAAACCATCCTAACCAAAGAATTAAAACCCCAGCAGTTGCTAAAGGAATATTATGACCTGGAATTGCTTGCGCTTTACCGTTTTTGAATTTTCCAATTCTTGAACCTAATAAGAAAACTGCAACCAAGGCAGCCCATCCACCAACTGAATGAACTAATGTTGAACCTGCAAAATCGTAAAAAGGAGTTTCTAAAGTTTGTAAAAATCCACCACCCCATTTCCATGACCCTGCAATTGGATATACAAGGCCAACATACAAAATTGTAAAAATCATAAAAGGTAAAATTTTCATTCTCTCGGCTACTGCACCAGAAACTATAGTTGCTGCTGTTGCTGCAAACATTCCTTGAAATAAGAAATCAGTCCAATAGGTATAACCTTCGTTATAGGCTAAGTCTAAAACGCCAGCTTCTGTTAATGGTGCTGTGATTCCAAAACCTGCGAAGCCAAAAATACCAGTTGATCCATCTGCAAAGCCAGGATACATTAAATTAAAGCCAACCAAAGCATAAAGCAATAGGCCAATTGTAATGATAAAAATATTTTTAAATAATATATTTATAGTGTTTTTCTGTCTGGTTAATCCGATTTCTAAAAATGCGAAACCTAAATGCATAAAGAAAACTAGTGCTGTACAGATCATCATCCATACATTGTTTGTTGTTAATAATTCCATTTTAAATTTTTAAATTTTATTAGTTTAATGTTTTTCCTCCTTTTTCGCCAGTTCTTATTCTGTATGCTTCTTTAATATCGCTCACAAATATTTTTCCATCTCCAACCTCTCCAGTTCCTGCTGCTTTTACTATTGTGTTTATGGTAACCTCTTCAAAATCGTCATTCACAACAATTGATAAATATCTTCTTTGGATATCGCTAGTGCTATAACTTACACCCCTATATACATGTCCTTCTTTTTCGTTTCCTAAACCAGTAACATCCCAGTAAGAAAAAAAGTTAACACCCACTTCGTGCAAAGCATCCTTTACAGCGCTAAATTTTGATTTTCTAATAATTGCTTCTATTTTTTTCATGATAAAATTGATTTGTTTTTAATTTATTCAGCGAAAAATAGTGAAATTTATTTAACGCAATAAAATCACGTAAGTAAAACTTACGCGATTTTATGATAATTATTTAAGATAAATAATTTCTATCTATCTTCATCCATCTCTCTAACTCGTTTTCCTGGGTAAGCAATTGAACCATGCTCAGAAATATCTAAACCTTCGATTTCTACTTCTTCAGTAACACGTAAGCCCATTGTTGCTTTTAATATTCCTAAAACAATAAAAGATAATGCTATAGCCCAAACAGCATAAGCAAGAACACCTATTGCTTGAGTTCCTAGTTGCGCAGCTCCACCACCATTGAATAATCCAATACCAGTATCACCATCTACACCCCATAAACCAATTACTAAAGTACCCCAAGCACCTGCAACACCATGCACAGAAGCTGCACCAATTGCGTCATCAATTTTTAATTTCTTTTCAATAAATTCTATTGAGAATACAACAAGAATACCACCAAGTAAACCAGCTAAAACAGCACCGCCAGCAGTCATGTTTCCACAACCAGCAGTAATACTAACTAAACCAGCAAGCACGCCATTTAAAGTTTGACCTAAGTTAGGTTTGCCATACCAAATCCAAGTGGTTATTAGTGCACCAAGTCCACCAGCAGCAGCAGCTAAGTTTGTAATTAAAACTACATTTGAAGCAGCAGTAGCATCATCACCACCCCAAGCTAATTGAGATCCCCCATTAAAACCAAACCATCCTAACCATAGGATAAAAACTCCTAAAGTTGCTAAAATTTGATTATGACCAGGAATAGGTATTACTTTTCCATTTACATATTTTCCAATTCTTGGACCTACCATAAATGCAGCTACTAAAGCAGCCCAACCACCTACAGAGTGTACAATTGATGAACCAGCAAAATCGATAAAGCCCATTTTAGTTAACCAACCTTCGCCTTGCCATTGCCATCCTCCAGAAATAGGGTAAATGATTGCAGTCATTACCAAAGAGAATACAATGTATGTTGTATATTTAGTTCTACCTGCAATGGCTCCTGATACAATTGTTGCAGCTGTAGCAGCGAACATTGTTTGGAAAAATAAATCTGCTCCTTCACCTTGGAATAATCCACCCCAAAAGAACCATCCGTTAGAAGTGTCTCCATACATTAAAGAGTAACCTACTAACCAGAATGTTATAGAACCTACGCAAATATCTAATAGGTTTTTCATTGCAATGTTAACTGCATTTTTTGATCTTGTCATACCAGATTCTACTAATGTAAATCCAGCTTGCATGAAGAATACAAGAATACCAGAAATTAGCATCCAAAGCATTCCCATATCTCCATTTACTTGTTCTAAAACTGCAGCAGCTTCAGAAACAGGAGCTTCTTGAAATAATGTTAATAATAAACTCATATTTATAATTTTTTAGTTAGTTTCTTTTGTTGTTAAAATGCGTACACAGCAGCAAGAACAAATGAACTTAATGCCTTATCTCCACTATATACTCCCTCTGAAGCAGTATCTATTCTTATCTCTGGAATAATTGTTAAAGCTCCAATTGTGTAATTTCCTGTTAGTGTTGTTGCAAATACACTTGCATCTGCTCCAGCAGCACCAATTGCTCCAAAAGCTCCATCCTCTTTAAAGTATTCACCTCTTAAACCAATTTTGAAACTGTCAGAAGTTGCTAATTGAGGATATAAAGCTGCTCCATAGAAACCAGGAGCTCCGTCATTACCACTATTGTAGGCTGCATTTATTCCTAAGAAAAGTTTTTCTGAAACATCAAAACCACCTGTGTAATCTACTTCAAAGAAGTTAGGATCATATAATAAATTTAAAAACTGACCTGAAAACCCTAATTGAGCACCCAAAGCATAGCTACCTGTTGGATTAAAATCGGTTGCATCTGTAGGGTTCATAACAGCTAACATCAATGTTGTGTCTCCTCCTAAAGAGAAATCTGCTTTAATTCCTGAGTGACTAAATGGTCCGTAAGAAAATAAATAAGAAGTACTGTAATTAAAGTTCCCTGTTGGTGAAATTACTTCATACCCTAAAAAGGTATTAAAATTACCAACTGTAATTTTAACTTTATCGCTTACATTCCAATAAGCATATAATTGATTTACAATTTGAGAAGATGCAGTTGTAGAACCAAATACAGCATCTGTACCTCTAGGACCGTAAACCATATCTGCAACAAAACCAACTTTTTCGCCTTCATAAGCAGCAATTACGTTAATCATCCCTAAAGCAAATCCTGCTTGATTCGCAAATGAACTTCCTGGAGCACTGTTAAAAGCACCACCACTAAGATTACCTCTAAAATAAGTGTCTATGCTACCACTTAATGAGAATTTTTTTTCGTCTTCTTGAGCATTTACTAACAAGCTACTTGCTAATAATAAAGTAAAAATAATTTTTTTCATGATAATGTTCTTTTAGTTTTTATTGATTTTTATTATTTGAACGCTCCAAATGTAAATATTAAATTCAAACAAACAAGGGGGTGTATTTTCGAAAACGTTGTAATTTTAATATATACCCATAAAAAAATAGGGGTTAAATTGTGATAACAATAATTTTTAGTTTTTAAGGGGTGTAAAATATAGACTTCACAAAAAAGTGCCTAGAAATTTTGAGATATTCATAAAAATGCGCTTTTTTCAAAAAAAAAATAATTTTTATAGAAGTTTACTTGCGAAATCTTCAATTTTTAACTTTTAATTTCACTTTTATGATTTTTTTAACTAGATAAATCTCTAATGTATTAGGGTGATGGAGCGACTAAAAAAAAGACAAGTCCTAAATGCTTTTTCCAAGAAAACTTAAAAGAGAAAGGTTTTAGTTAACATTTATTTATGAGGCTCATTAAAATTACCGATTAAAAAAAAGGCATAAAAAAATCCATCTTTAAAAAGATGGATTTTTTATACTTCATAAAGAGTTTAAATTACCCTTTAATCAGTCCTCTAGAAATTACAATTTTCTGAATTTCTGATGTTCCTTCGTAAATTTGTGTAATTTTTGCATCACGCATTAAACGTTCTACATGGTATTCTTTCACAAAACCATTTCCACCATGAATTTGCACAGCTTCTACAGTTTGCTCCATGGCTACTTTAGAAGCATATAGTTTTGCCATTGCAGAAGACATGTCGTAGTTATTACCTTGGTCTTTGTCCCAAGCAGCTTTCATCACTAGCATTCTTGCTGCTTCAATTTCTGTATACATGTCTGCCAATTTAAAAGCAATGGCTTGATGATTGCAGATTTCTGTACCAAATGCTTTACGTTCTTTTGAGTATTTTAATGCCAATTCATAACCTCCAGCAGCAATCCCTAAGGCTTGTGCAGCAATACCAATTCTACCACCAGAAAGTGTTTTCATAGCAAATTTAAATCCAAAACCGTCTTCACCAATTCTGTTTTCTTTTGGCACTTTTACATCGTTAAATTGCAAAGTATGGGTGTCTGAACCACGAATTCCTAATTTATCTTCTTTTGGACCTACATGAAAACCTTCAGTTCCTTTTTCTACAATAAAAGCATTAATTCCATGGTGTCCTTTTGCTCTATCAGTTTGTGCAATTACCAAATAAACATCTGCACGTCCACCACTTGTAATCCAGTTTTTAGTTCCGTTAATTACATAATGATCTCCTTTGTCGATAGCAGTGGTAGCTTGAGAAGTTGCATCTGAGCCTGCTTCTGGTTCGCTTAAACAAAAGGCACCAACAAATTCTCCTGTTGCTAATTTTGTTAAATATTTTTGTTTTTGTTCTTCAGAGCCATAAGATTCTAATCCATAACAAACCAGCGAATTATTAACCGAAACAATTACAGAAGCAGAAGCATCAATTTTAGAGAGTTCTTCCATAATTAATACATAAGAAATGGCGTCCATTCCACTTCCTCCATATTTTGGGTCTACCATAATTCCCATAAAACCTAAATCGCCGATCTTTCGAACCAATTCTTGCGGAAATTCTTGTTTGTTATCTCTTTCAATCACTCCTGGTAGTAATTCAGCTTGTGCAAAATCTCTTGCTGCATCACGAATCATGATGTGTTCTTCTGTTAAACTAAAATCCATTTATATATTTTTTATTAAATTCATAATTTAAGACTGCAAATATATCGATTTCGTAACATATTAGAAACAGACTTTTATTATTTTTACTGATATGATTATAGATAATGTTTTTGCAATCGGAGTAATGTCTGGTACTTCTTTAGATGGGGTAGATTTCGTTTATGTAAAGTTTCAAAGCGATAATTACCAAGATTTTGAGATAATGCATGCTAAAACCTTTCCATATTCTAAAGAATGGAAACAGCTTTTACAGAATGCAATTCAATCACCTAAAAAGGAAATAGAAGATTTAGATATTTTATATGGTAAATATTTAGGGAACATTACCAATCAATTTATAAGTGAGTATCAAATTAAAAATATCGATTTTATTGCCTCTCATGGACATACAATTTTACATCAACCCGAAAAAGGAATTACCTTGCAAATTGGAAATGGACAAGAAATTGCAAATATTTCAAAGCAAAAAGTAGTTTGCGATTTTCGAACTCAAGATGTAAAATTAGGTGGGCAAGGAGCGCCTTTGGTTCCAATAGGTGATGCGTTGCTTTTTTCTGATTTCGATTTCTGTCTAAATTTAGGAGGATTTTCTAATATTTCTTTTAAAAAGGATGATAATAGAATTGCTTTTGATATTTGCCCTGTAAATATTGTATTGAATTTTTACGCCAATAAATTAGGTTTAGAATATGATGATGCTGGAAAAATTGCTTCTTCAGGAATAACAAATCAGCAACTTTTAGAAAAATTAAATTCGCTAGAATTTTACCAAAAAGAGCCACCAAAATCTCTAGGATTGGAATGGGTTCAAAAAGAAATATTTCCTTTAATTGATGGTTTTGAGTTGGATATTTCATCCATATTAAGAACTTTTGTAGAGCATATTGCCATTCAAATAAGTGCAATTATCCAAAATAACAGCAACGTTTTAATTACTGGAGGTGGTGTTTTTAATGATTTTTTACTAGCTCGAATGGAACATCATTCTAATTGTAAAATTGAGTTATCGAGTAAGAAATTAATCAACTTTAAAGAAGCTTTAATATTTGCTTTTTTAGGACTTTTAAAAGTCAATAATAAAATTAATTGTTTAAAGTCGGTTACTGGAGCTAGTAAAGATCACTCTTCAGGGGTTATTTTTTATCCAGAGTTTTTAAAACAAAAATTTTAACAATCATTTTTTTTACAGTAAGTTTGTAAACATCAGTTTTAATCAATAATAATTCTAAAATAAGTTTATAATATGAATCAACTTTAACTTCTCTAATCAAAATTTCCAATAAAAATTGCATTAGAAAATTATAATTATAAGTTGAAAAATTATCAAAATTAAACATGAAAGAATTATTAAAAAAATACGAAAATAAAGAACCAGAAATCGTTTTTAATTGGAAAGATGCTGAAACTGAGGCGGAAGGATGGGTGGTAATCAACTCTCTAAGAGGTGGAGCTGCAGGAGGTGGAACTCGAATGAGAAAAGGCTTGGATATGAATGAAGTGCTTTCTTTGGCAAAAACAATGGAAGTAAAATTTACAGTTTCTGGACCTGCAATTGGTGGTGCAAAATCGGGTATTAATTTCGATCCTCAAGACATTCGAAAAAAAGGGGTTTTAGAACGTTGGTACAAAGCTGTTGCGCCTTTGTTAAAAAGCTACTATGGAACAGGAGGAGATTTAAATGTAGACGAAATCCATGAAGTAATTCCGATTACTGAAGAAAGTGGAGTTTGGCATCCTCAAGAAGGTGTTTTTAACGGACATTTTAAACCAACAGAAGCAGATAAAATAAACAGAATTGGTCAATTAAGATTAGGTGTAATTAAGGTAATCGAAAACGAAACTTTGTCACCAAACACATCCAAAAAATATACAGTTGCAGACATGATTACTGGTTTTGGTGTGGCAGAAGCAGTGCGTCATTATTACAATATTTATGGAGGTTCTGTGGTTGGTAAAAAAGCAGTAGTGCAAGGATTTGGAAATGTGGGTTCTGCAGCAGCTTATTATTTAGCAGAAATGGGTGCGAAAGTTGTTGGAATTATTGATAGAAATGGAGGCGTAATTAACGAAGAGGGTTTTTCTTTTGATGAAATAAAACAGTTCTTTTTACATAAAGATGGAAATACTTTAGTTGCCAAAAAAATGATTCCTTTTGATGAGATAAATGCTCAAATTTGGAATTTACCTTGCGAAATTTTTGCGCCTTGTGCAGCATCTAGACTGGTGCAGCAAGAGCAAATAAACCAAATGATAGCCTCTGGTTTAGAAGTAATTTCTTGTGGTGCGAATGTGCCTTTTGCGGACAAAGAAATCTTCTTTGGGTCTATTATGGAAAATACAGATAAGCAAGTGAGCCTAATTCCAGACTTTATTTCAAATTGTGGAATGGCCAGAGTTTTTGCATACTTTATGGAGCGAAGAGTAGAAATGACAGATGAAGCCATTTTTAACGATACCTCAGAAACGATTAAAAGAGCTTTAGAAAAAACCTTTGAAAAAAGTCCTTATAAAACAAAAATAAGCGAAACCGCTTTTGAAATAGCATTAGAACAATTGATATAAATTAAATTTACATATGGAATCAATAATTATTATAGTATTTGTATTAGGTTATTTAGCCATTACATTAGAACACAATATAAAGTTAGACAAACTTATCCCAGCATTAATAATGATGGCAGTTTGTTGGGCAATTGTTGCATTAGGTGTAGATAGTTTTTCGACTTGGTTCGATTCTGCAAATCATGGTTTAGTAGATGGTTTTGCTTCTATGGTGCATGATGACAAATTACATTTGGTAGAAGAAACATTGCTACATCATTTAGGTAAAACTGCAGAAATATTGGTATTCCTTTTAGGAGCAATGACCATTGTAGAAATTATCGATTATTTTGATGGCTTTTCTACCATTAAAACCATCATTAAAACGAAAAAGAAGAAAAGTATTCTTTGGGTTTTTTCAATTTTAGCTTTTGTATTATCAGCAATTATAGACAATTTAACAGCAACCATTGTTTTAATTTCGATACTACAAAAAATTGTTAAAAATAGAGATGAAAGAATTTGGTTTGCAGGTTTAATTATTATTGCAGCAAATGCAGGTGGTGCTTGGTCTCCTATTGGAGATGTAACCACAACAATG
Source organism: Polaribacter sp. (assembly GCF_049276715.1). Lineage (GTDB taxonomy): Bacteria > Bacteroidota > Bacteroidia > Flavobacteriales > Flavobacteriaceae > Polaribacter. The sequence goes on along the minus strand of NZ_JBASWY010000044.1, from coordinate 287,088 downwards.
CTTTGGATTGGTAATAAAGTAACTACTTTAAAATTAATAGAGTATTTACTGTTGCCTTCTATTTTATGTATGGCAGTTCCAACTTTAATTGCTTCGTTTTTACCTGCTTTTAAAGGTGAAATAGATTATACTGAAGAAGAGGATGACAAACCTAAAAGTAAATTTAGTGGTAGAATGTTGTTAATAGGGTTAGGTGCGATTGTTTTTGTACCTGTGTTTAAAACAATTACACATTTACCACCTTATGTAGGTATGATGTTATCTTTAGCAATCGTGGCAACATGCGCAGAAATTTACAGTCGTAGAAAATTTTCTTTAACAGATTTTAATACGATGGACGAATCTAGAGAACATGCAGCTCACAGCCCTGTTCATAGTTCTTTATCAAAAATAGAAATGCCAAGTATTTTATTTTTCTTAGGTATTTTAATGGCAGTTGCTGCTTTAGAATCTTTAGGTATTTTATTTAATTTTGCATCTACATTGCAAGAAACGGTTCCAATGATGGGAACAGAAATGCACATGGCAGATAATCATAGAGGAGTGTCTGATTTAGTAGTAATGCTATTAGGTGTAGGTTCTGCTGTTATAGACAATGTGCCTTTAGTAGCTGCAAGTTTAGGAATGTTTTCAGAACCTTTAGACAATGAGCTTTGGCATTTTATAGCCTTTTCTGCAGGTACAGGTGGTAGTATGTTAATTATTGGTTCTGCAGCTGGAGTTGTTGCAATGGGAATGGAAAAAATTGATTTCTTTTGGTATTTTAAAAAAATATCTTGGTTAGCATTAATAGGTTTTGTAGTGGGTTCAGCTGCATTTATGATTACCAGAACATTATTTTAAGAAGTAAATAAGAAGTATTAGAATACCATTTCAATTCGTTTTTGAAATGGTATTTTTTTGTGATATAAAAATTATTTTCTTTAGGGTTAGGAAACAATTTAAAAATAGATTAGTCGTTAATAGTATAGAATTTAAATAATAGTTGAATGATATCATTTTTTCAAGAAAATAAAGAATTGTTAGAAGAAGCTTTGCAAGAAGAAAAAACATTATCCATTTATAAATTAATTATGGATGGTGGTTTAGGAGGACAAATAATTATTGCCATCCTTTTTGTTTTATTGGCAGTTGCCTTATATATTTATTTTGAACGGTTTTTTGCGATTAAATCTGCATCAAAAGAAGATAAAAACTTTATGAATCAGATAAAAGACTACGTTTCTAATGGCAAGTTAGAATCTGCAGATGCGCTATGTAAAAGTAAAGACACACCAGCAGCAAGATTAATTGCCAAAGGAATATCGAGAATAGGCAAACCTTTAGACGATATCAATACAGCTATCGAAACAGCAGGGAAGTTAGAGGTGTATCAACTAGAGAAAAATGTGAGTGTTTTAGCAACCATTGCTGGAGCAGCGCCCATGATCGGATTTTTAGGAACCGTAATTGGAATGATTGTTGCCATTCATGCCATTGCAAATGCTGGTGGTCAAATAGATATTAAAATGCTTTCAGACGGTTTGTATACGGCCATGACAACTACAGTTGCAGGCCTAATTGTAGGTATTATTGCATATATTACATATAACCATTTGGTAGTGAGAACCAATAAGGTAATTTATCAAATGGAGGCAAAATCTGTTGAGTTTTTAGATTTGTTAAACGAACCAGTATAAAATTATTAAAAAATTAAAAGATTGAAATACTAAAAATAACAGTCTTTGAATTATTTAATTTTTAAATCTTTTAATATTAAAAATGAATTTAAGAGGAAGAAATAAAGTAGATCCAACATTCAATATGTCATCCATGACAGATATTGTTTTTTTACTGTTGATATTTTTCATGCTTACCTCAACCTTGGTAACAGTCAGTGCTATTGATGTGTTATTGCCAAAAGCAGGTGGAAAAACGGAGAATAACAAATCTGTTGCGATTTCAATAACAAACGAGTCACTTTTTTATATTGATAAAACTCAAGTGGATGAAAGCAATTTGGAAAATGAAATTCTACTATCTGTTGGAGCAGATAAAAAGAAAACCATTGTAATTAGAGGCGACCAAGATGTACCTTATAAAAATGTGATGCAAGTCATAGACATTGCAAATAAGAACAAATTAAAAATGATTTTAGCTGTAAAAGGCAAGTAAATAGGCTGTCAGTTCGAGTGATTCCGATTTTTTTTCAGAATTGTATCGAGAACCATAATTATGAAGATTTTAGAAACAAAACATAAAAGAAAATCAGCAATAATAACTTTGGTTATTCTGTTGCTTTTGTTGTTTGTCATATTTAATTACGGAATGAAATATTTAGATCCACCAGAAGAATATGGTTTGGCCATCAATTTTGGAGATTCGAATGTTGGTAGTGGAGAACCAGTAGAATTCACAAAAAAAGAAACTACTCCAAAAGTTGTTGAAAAGGAACAAGTGCTGGAAGAAGTGAAAGAAGTTCAGAAAGAAATTGTGAAAGAAGAAATCATTACAGATGATACTTCAGAAGAAATTCCTGTTGTAGAAAAAGTGAAAGAAGTAAAAAAAGAACCTGTAAAAGAAATCGTAAAAAAAGAAGAACCCAAAGAAAAGCCAAAACCAAAACCGTCTAAAGAAACAACAGACGCCTTAAATAGTTTGTTAAATGGAAACTCGGAAAATGGCAATCCAAAAGGAGAAGGAGATGATAAAATTAATGGAGTTAAAGGAGATTTAAAAGGTGATCCAGATTCGAACAAATACTATGGAAATACTGGAAATGGTTCTGGAGGAAATTATAATTTGGCAGGAAGAAAAGCATTGTCTAAACCCATAGAACAACCAGACTGTCAAGAAGAAGGAACCGTTGTTGTTAGCATTACAGTAGATAAAAACGGAAAAGTAATTAGTGCAATTCCTGGAGTAAAAGGATCTACAAATACAGCTGCTTGCTTATTAAAGCCAGCAAAAGAAGCGGCTTTAAGAACTACTTGGAACATCGATGAAAATGCTCCACCAAAACAAATAGGAACCATTATTTATAAATTTTCTTTAACCAAGTAATTATCAAATTTAGTACTTTTACTTTTTACAAAACTGAAAAAAAATAATTATGAAAGTAGGAATTACCTTTAGTGCTTTTGATTTGTTGCACGCAGGTCACATAACCATGTTAGAAGATGCAAAACGCCAATGCGATTATTTAATTTGTGGTTTGCAAACCAACCCAACTTTAGATCGTCCAGAAAAAAACATGCCAGTGCAATCTGTTGTGGAAAGATACATTCAGTTAAAAGGTTGCAAATTTGTAGATGAAATAGTGCCTTATGCTACTGAACAAGATTTAGAGGATGTTTTACGCTCTTTTAAGATTGATGTTCGAATTATTGGAGAAGAATACGCAAGCAAACAATTTACAGGTAGAAAATATTGCGAAGAAAAAGGCATTGATTTATATTTTAATAAAAGAGAACATCGCTTTTCTAGCAGTGGATTAAGAAAAGAAGTGCAGGAAAAAGAGAATTTAAAAAACAAAGATTTGTAGTTTGAATATTGCTGTAGTAGGTTGTGGCTATGTGGGTTTAACATCAGGAACTTGTTTTTCAGAAATGGGAAATACTGTATTGTGTATTGATGTTGATAAAACAAAAATTAAAAAATTAAATAAAGGAAAAGTTCCTATTTTTGAACCAGGTTTAAGTAGCTTAATTTCTAAAAACTTAAATAAAACATTATTTTTTAGCGATGATTTGCCAAAAGCGCTTTTAAAATCGGAAATTGTTTTTATTGCAGTGGGCACACCAATGAAAGAGAATGGAGAGGTGGATTTGCAATATTTCCTTAAAGTAGCGAAAGAAATCGGAGCGCATTTAGAGAAGAACATCATCATAGTAAATAAATCTACAGTTCCTGTGGGCACAGCAGATAAAGTAAAAGAAATAATTCAGAAAGAATTAGATTCAAGAAATATCAGCATTCATTTCGAAGTCGTCTCCAATCCAGAATTTTTGAAAGAAGGCACTGCAATTAACGATTTTATGAAACCAGATAGAATCGTTATCGGAGCCAACACAGATTCCGTTTTCGAAAAGATGGAACAATTATATTCTCCATTTTTTAGAACTCATGATCGTTTTATAAGAATGGACATTCGCTCTTCAGAAATGACGAAATATGCCGCAAACGCAATGTTGGCTACAAAAATTTCGTTTATTAATGAAATTGCTGTTATTTGTGAAAAAGTAGGGGCAGATGTAAATCAAGTACGAGTTGGTATCGGTTCAGATAGCAGAATTGGTTATAATTTTATGTATCCAGGTGCAGGTTATGGTGGGTCTTGTTTTCCAAAAGATGTAAAAGCCCTACATAAAATTGCAAGCGATTTTGGGTACGAAACAAAACTAATTGCAGCTGTAGAAGAAGTAAATGATGTCCAAAAATTAATTATTGCTCAAAAAGTAATCCATAGGTTTGGCGAAAATTTAAAAAATAAAACTTTTGCCATTTGGGGACTGTCTTTTAAACCAGGTACAGATGATGTTCGAGAAGCTCCAGCAATCTTTGTCATAAAAGAACTATTAAAAAAAGGGGCTAAAATTAAAGTTTACGATCCAAAAGCGATAGAAAGTGCAAGAAAATTTTATTTATCAGCATTAGAGAATATTACTTATTTCGATTCAAAATATCAAGTTTTAGAGAATGCTGATGCCTTAGTATTAATGACTGAGTGGAAAGAATTTCGCTCTCCAGATTTTGAGGAAATCAAATCAAAGCTCAACACACCCATAATTTTTGATGGTAGAAACCAATACCATAAATTTAACTTGAAAGAAAAAGGATTTGAATATTATCAAATAGGAAAAATTTAGTTTTTTCGATGACTTATAAAGAAACGACACAATGGATGTTTGCAAAATTACCTATGTATCAAAGAGATGGGAATTCAGCATTCAAAAAAGACTTGACCAATATTTTAGCATTTTCAGCACAACTTAATTTTCCTGAAAAAAAGTTCAAATCAATTCACGTGGGTGGCACCAATGGAAAAGGTTCTACTTCTCACATGTTAGCATCCATTTTGCAAGAAGCTGGATACAAAGTGGGTTTGTACACTTCACCACATTTAAAAAGTTTTACAGAAAGAATACGAATAAATGGAGCTGAAATTCCGAAAAGAAAAGTATCTACATTTATTAAAAAACACAAAGATTTTTTAGAAAAGCAGCAACTCTCTTTTTTTGAAATGACAGTGGGTTTGGCTTTCGATTATTTTGCCAATGAAAAAGTAGATATTGCCATTATAGAAGTGGGCTTAGGAGGAAGATTGGATTCTACAAATATCATCACTCCAGAAATTTCTGTAATTACCAATATTGGGTATGATCACATGCAATTTTTAGGAGAAACTTTGCCAGAAATAGCATCCGAAAAAGCAGGAATTATAAAAAATAAGGTACCTGTAATTATTGGTGAAGAGCAGCAAGAAGTGAAACCTGTATTTTTAGAAAAAGCGAAAAGCACAAATTCACCAATCTTTTTTGCATCTCATATTGATAAAGAGTATCAATCCGAATTGTTAGGAGATTATCAAAAATCAAACACGAAAACAGTAGTTGCTACAATTAAAAATTTAAAAGGGTATCAAATATCAGAAGAAAATATTACCAAAGGATTACTAAATGTTGTAAAAAACACGAATTTAAAAGGGAGATGGCAAATTTTACAAGAAAATCCAAAAGTAATCTGTGATACAGCACATAATGTAGATGGTTTAAAAATAGTTTTAAACCAATTAAAAAAAGAAAATTATTGTAATTTGCATATTGTTTTGGGTTTTGTTTCAGACAAAAAGTTAGAAGACGTATTGCCTTTGTTTCCTAAAAAAGCAACGTACTATTTTTGTAAGCCAGATATTCCAAGAGGTTTGTCAGCAGCTATTCTTTTAAGCCAAGCAAAAGATTTTGGGTTAATAGGTGCAAAGTTTTCCAGTGTTAAAAAGGCTTTTAAAAAGGCAAAATCAAAAGTGAAGAATAACGACTTAATTTATATTGGAGGCAGCACTTTTGTGGTTGCAGAAATTGTATAAAAATGATATTAGATAGAAATTCAAAAATATATATTGCAGGTCATAGAGGAATGGTTGGTTCTGCTGTTTGGAGAGCTTTAGAAAAAAAAGGATACAACAATTTAGTAGGTAAAACAAGTAAAGAGTTAGATTTAAAAAATCAAACAGCTGTATTCAATTTTTTTGAAAGCGAAAAACCAGATGTTGTTATAGATGCAGCTGCAAGAGTTGGTGGCATTTTAGCCAATAACGATTTTCCTTACCAATTTTTAATGGAAAACATGCAAATCCAAAATAATTTAATTGACTGTTCTGTGCAAAATAATGTTAAAAAATTTATATTTCTGGGGAGTTCTTGTATTTATCCAAAACTAGCTCCACAACCTTTAAAAGAAGAGTATCTATTAACAGATGTTTTAGAGCCTACGAATGAATGGTATGCGATTGCAAAGATTACAGGCGTAAAAGCTTGCCAAGCCATCAGAAAACAATTTGGGTTAGACTATGTAAGTTTGATGCCTACCAATTTGTATGGTTATTTTGATAATTTTGATTTAAAAACATCGCATGTGTTGCCTGCCATGATTCGTAAATTTCACGAAGCAAAACTGAATAACAATGAGCCTGTCGAATTGTGGGGTAGTGGAACACCCATGAGAGAGTTTTTATTCGTAGATGATATGGCTGAGGCTGTGATGTATGCGCTTGAAAATCAATTATCAGAATATTTGTACAATGTTGGTTCTGGAAAAGATATCACCATTAAAGAATTGGCAGAAACCATTCAAAAAACGGTAGGCCATAAAGGTCAAATTATTTGGGATGCAACAAAGCCAGATGGAACCCCAAGAAAATTAATGGATGTTTCCAAAATGGCAGCTATAGGTTGGGAATACGCTACAGAATTAGAGGAAGGCATTGAAAAAACCTATGATTGGTTTTTAAAAAATATTGAGGATATTAAAGAGGTGAAGTTAACATAGACTTTGACAATGACAAAGACTGACACATGAGAGATTTTAGAAAATATGATATTTGGATTCATGGATTAAATCTTGTTGAAGCTATTTATGTTTCTGTTGATAAATTTCCAACCAAAGAAAAATTTGGATTAAGTTCACAAATAACACGTTCAGCGGTTTCTATTCCTTCAAATATTGCTGAAGGAGCTTCTCGTTCATCTGAAAAAGATTTTACACGTTTTTTAGAAATGGCATTAGGGTCAGCTTTTGAACTAGAAACTCAGTTAATAATAGCTAGTAAAAGAGTATACATACAACAAACTGAATTAGATAAAAGTATTAAAATACTTACTAGTTTGCAGAAAAGAATATATGCCTTAAGAAAAAAAGTATTAAGTAAAGACTAAGACTAAGACTTCAATTTTGTCTTGGTCTTTGTTTCAGTCAATAAACAAGTTTTGATTAAAATACAGTTTTTCAAATAAAAATAAAGATGATGGAAAATAAACCAAAAGTAGCATTTATAACAGGAGTAACAGGACAAGATGGAGCTTATCTCAGCGAGTTTTTACTAAAAAAAGGATATCAAGTTCATGGATTAAAAAGAAGGTCGTCACTTTTTAATACAGATAGAATAGATCATTTGTATCAAGATCCACATGTAGATAATCGGAATTTTATATTGCATTATGGTGATATGACTGATAGTACCAATATCACACGCCTGATTAAAGAAATTCAGCCAGATGAAATATACAATCTAGCTGCAATGAGTCATGTTGCTGTTTCTTTTGAAACTCCAGAATATACAGGAAACGCTGATGGATTGGGAACACTAAGAATTTTAGATGCGGTTCGTTTACTCGGTTTAGAGAAGAAAACAAGAATATACCAAGCATCAACATCAGAATTATATGGTAAAGTTCAGGAGGTGCCACAATCAGAAACCACACCATTTTATCCGCGTTCACCTTATGCAGTGGCAAAAATGTACGCTTACTGGATCACTGTAAATTATAGAGAAGCTTATGGGATGTTTGCTTGCAATGGTATTTTATTCAATCATGAATCGCCTTTAAGGGGAGAAACATTTGTTACCAGAAAAATCACGAGGGCAACTTCTAGAATAGCATTGGGCCTCCAAGACAGGTTTTATCTCGGGAATTTAGATGCAAAAAGAGATTGGGGTCATGCCAAAGATTATATCAGAATGATGTGGATGATCTTACAAGCTGATCAAGCATAAGATTGGGTAATTGCCACAGGTAAAACAACGACAGTTCGAGATTTTGTAAGAATGAGTTTCGCAGAAGTAGGAATAGAATTAGAGTTTAAAGGAGAGGGTATTGATGAAAAAGGATATGTGAAAGGGATAGACCAAGAGAAATACTTAACAGCGGTAGGTGGAAACGGACAAGGAAAAACGAACAACCAGAAACAACCAGAAATAGGCAGGGAAGTGCTAGCCGTAGATCCCAAATATTTTAGACCCACAGAGGTCGATTTGCTTATAGGAGATGCCTCGAAAGCAAAAAATAAATTAGGATGGGAATGTAAATATAACTTGCAAGAACTTGTTGAAGACATGATGAAATCCGATATAAAGCTCATGAAAAAAGATCAATATTTAAAGGATGGGGGTTATGTTACCATGAATTATTTCGAATAACAGAAATAATTTAAAATAAAATCAGATTTTCTTTTGGAGATGATAAAATCTATACTATATTTGCATCCGTTTTAGGGCAATTAGCTCAGTTGGTTCAAAGCATACCGATTAAAATCGGTAGAGTACGGGGTCAAGCAAAGAAATTAAAATTCTTCCTTTAGGAATTAAAAAATAAAGGGCAATTAGCTCAGTTGGTTCAGAGCATCTCGTTTACACCGAGAGGGTCGGGGGTTCGAATCCCTCATTGCCCACATCAAATACAATCCTGTCGAATTTCGACAGGATTTTTTTATTTCAAAAAAACGCATGCTCGCATGACGTTTTTTTTGAAATAAAAAAATACGTTGCACGCAGTGCATAGGATTGCATTTGCAGTAGCGGTTTCAACCGGGGATCTGCAATCCCTCATTCTTTATAGTTTTTTTATCGATTTTCTATATGCAGTTTGCAAAACGTTTTTTTTGAAATAAAAAAATACGTTGCACGCAGTGCATAGGATTGCATTTGCATTAGCGGTTTCAATCGGGGATCTGTAATTCTTAAAACCCTTAATATTATCTCAACTTTATGAAGAGCTTTCATAAATACAAATGGTGTTGTCAGTTCGAGTAATTTTCTGACATTAGGAAGAAAATTGTATCGAGAACATATTTTTTAAATTTAGAGATTTTTCAATTCTCTTTTTTGTTGATAAATACTGAATCTAGTTCAGCACAGGCTTCAACAAAAAATCAAGAGAATCCCTATGAAATTGCTGTTCACCATTCTCTTCTATAATCCCTTAGTCTTTACCTTATTTTTCATTCATTTTCTATATGCAGTTTGCAAAACGATTTTTTGAAATAAAAAAATAAGTTGCACGCAGTGCATAGGGTTGCATTTGTAGTAGCGGTTTCAATTAGGGATCTGCAATTCTTAAAACCCTTAATATTATCTCAACTTTATGAAGAGCTTTCATAAATATGAATGGTGTTGTCAGTTCGAGTAATTTTCTGACATTAGGAAGAAAATTGTATCGAGAATTAGTTTCAATTACAAAGAATGAAGTAATCTCAAGGGTAAATTCATCAATAGACTGCTTCGTACCTCGCAGTGACGTCATAATTTAGCTTTCTCCATTCTGCTAATAACTTAACTCGCTGCTTTCAATTAAAATACATTATAATTTCAGTAATCCTCGAAATGAAAAGAATACTTTTTGGGCTCACGAATGTCATCGAACCTTATATCGAAATATCTTTATGAATAACAGTACTGTCAGTTCGAGTGATGTCGAGATACGAGACATTGTATCGAGAACTACTTGTTTTAACCCAAGCGCATCAAGGCCTTCAAAAAAACAATTGAGATGTAGAGGTTTTTCAATTCTCTTTTTTCTTGATAAATATTGAATCTAGTTCAGCACAGGCTTCAACAAAAAAACAAGAGAAACCCTATGAAATTGCTTTGCACCATTCGCTAGCCGTATTCCATGCGTAGTGCTGCGCACCGCACTTCCATACTATCGCTCATTATTTCTTGGGTTCTCACAGGATTATTATACAACGTAGGAAAGTTGGATTCGTTATTTGTAACTATATTTAATAAACACTGTTAACCGACCTATTTTATTTTTTGTTAGAATTCAATTTTTATGGAATGGTAAGCGTCCAAAAAGCTTGCGGTCTAGACGCGATAGTGGAATAGAAATTAGAATTGTAAAAAAATAAAAGTAAGTCTAGATTTTTTGAATACATCCTGAGCAAAGACGAAGGGTTGATCAAGCAAAAAGTATTAGCATTAAAAAATATAACTCTCTTTTGCCTTGTTGCACTCCGAACGCAAGTTCGGACCAAAGCAAAAAAACAAGAGAAACCCTATGAAATTGCTTCGCACCATTCACTAGCCGTATTCCATGCGTAGTGCTGCGCACCGCAATTCCTTACTGTCGTTCATTATTTCTTGGGTTCTCACAGGATTACTATACGGTGTATGAAAGTTGGACTTATTATTTGTAACTATATTTAATAAACACAGGCAACCAACCTATTTTATTTTGCGTAGAAATTCAAAAGATATGAAACGGCTAAGTGTCCAAAGAAGGCAGAACGTTAAGGAAATGTCCAGTGGACATTTATAGCGAATGAGCCAGCCTGCGCCAGGTGTCTGGACACGATAGTGTAATGTCTTATAGAATTTAAGTAAAATTAAATAAGTCTAGATTTTTTTGGTCGAAGCCTGTGCTGAACTTGATTCAGTATTCATCAATGGAAAAAAGTAAAGAGGAAATAAGTTTCATCTTTTGCCTTGATGCACTCCAAATCCAAGTTCGGACCAAAACAAAAAATCAATAGAAACCCTATGAAATTACTGCACACCATTCGCTAATCGCATTCCATGCGTAGTGCTTGGCACCGCACTTCCAGTTGGCTTCGCCAGATAGATGCCTTCGAATGAAATTTTATTTCATTCTCGGTAACGCTCATTATTTCTTGGGTTCTCGGGGAAGAGCTAAAGCTTATAGCAAACCCAATATCATCTCAGCCTGTGCCAAATTGTTTCAGTATCCTTATGGAGAGCTCTTATTAAACTATTATTACTATCAGTTCGAATAATTTTTTGAAGTAGGAAAGAAAACTGCATTCAAAATGTATACACTTTTTTTAAAAAACAAAAAGGTAAAACAATGAAATTTAATTCCATCAAAAATATATCAAAAAAGGCTTTTTTTGATAAATTTTGACTCAAATTTGAATAAAAATCATTGTTTTTTTTTAAAATACGCGCTGAAAAGTGAAAAATAACTTAGAGACTTATTAACAAATTTCCTCAAATCCGTATTAAAAAAGGGATCAATAGTATCTATTTTTTTGTGATGTATTTTGCAGTTGCCTATCAAAGTGCCATTTTAATGATGTAAAATATTCTTAAGATAAGCATTCACGGGAAACATAGATAAACAAAGGGCTAAAGCGAAAAAATATTTTGTTTTTTAGGTGTCTCATTTACTTGTTTTTATGTCATTGAAATTGTCATCTTTTTTAGTTAAAATCGGTAGAATAATTTTACATGTATTGTTGAAAACTTTGAAGTTAGTAGGTGTGGAGAGTATTGTTTTTTGTAAGAAAACTTCTAATATTAGCAATGCGAATAAGTATGCACAATACTCAATCGCAAAAAAAAAGCCTTAAAGTTGGTGCTTTAAGACCTTTTTTAAAACGGTAACACTTTAAGAAGTGTTTGTTTTGATTTTCAAGAATTCAAACATACAATACTTCTTAAAGCTTACCAAAATTTTTTTATTAAAAATAAAGCAGTCCACCAAACTGCAACAGGTAGCTTATGACTTAATTTTAGGATTACAAACTCCATTAAGTATTTGCTGCTTAGTGTTTTACGAATCAAAAACGCGATTTTTAGGGTGCTTAGTCACAGAGTTTTTAAAAGCGAGTATAGAGGTGTCTTGCAACCGTCTCTTAAAATATAGGTTGTAATTTTTTAGTAATTATTAAATTTTAATGTTATGGTCAAAATAAAAACCATTGAACGTCCAAATCCGCAGGACCGATTAGCGGATAATAAGTTTTACGCACAAGCAATAGCAACAGGTACAACCGATTTAGAAAGATTGGCGTATTTGGTGTCGCACCAAAGTACGGTTCGAGAGGCAGATTGTTATGCAGTGTTAATCTCGTTGATGCACAATGTTATCGATGAACTAGAGCAAGGCAGAATCGTAAAGTTAGACAAATTGGGAGCTTTTCAAATTGGTGTACGTTCGGAAGGAGTAGCAACTCCAGAAGAAGTTACCGCTAATTTGGTCAAGAAATCACATATTAACTTTAGGCCAGACAAGCGTTTGCGTAAGATGTTGCAAAATGTAGAGTTTACACATAGTACATTGTAAACAATCGGAATGGAGAGTTTAACAGCGGTTAGACTCTCCATTTTTTTCTTTTTTTTTAAGCAAATTTTCTAAAAACTCGTCCTATTGAGTTTTTAAAAGTAACGATACTTTTCATCAAAAGTATCGTTACTTTTTACAAAAAGTATTTAGTGTGTTGCGCAAGACTTCAGTTACTTTTAAAAAGGCACTCCTTTCTTTTTTTAGCTTCCTTATTATTTTAAATTTTATGACTTCTTATAGCACAAAAGCAATGTTTTGAGCTCTTTTTCTTGTCAAATACGCTACTTTTTAAGGAACTTTTACACGTATTTCTACCTTTTTTTTGTCAAAAAAACGAACCAAAAACATCTAGAATTGATTCATTTTAGACTTTTTTTAAGAGATATGGAGTAGCATTTCGTCCTTTTATCGAAACCATATAGGTGTTTTTCTGTTTAAAAGAATTTGTTTTTAAAGTGAAATTATTGTATTCCCAGTAAAACCTGTTATACATTTTGATAAAATTCTGTGAATTCCTCTGAATTTAACGATTGAAATGAGTGAAATTGGAATTAAGCATTAGAATTTTAGCCTCTAAACTAGTTCTCGATACGATTTTTTATCAAAAATCACTCGAACTGACATTATGGAATCCACTTTAAATTCGAAATGTACAACAAGATATATTATTATATTCATAATACTGTTTCTTATAATATGGATAGTCTTAAGTTTACATCGAAACCCGACCTATTTTATTTTTTGTTAGAATTCAATTTTTATGAAACGGCAAGCGTTCGAAGAGGGCAGAGCGTTAAGGAAATGTTCTGTGGACATTTATAGCGAATGAGCCAGCCTGCGCCAGGTGTCTGGACGGAATAGTGTAATAGAAATTAGAATTGTAAAAAAATAAAAGTAAGTCTTGATTTTTTGAATACATCCTGAGCAAGGACGAAGGGTTGATCAAGAAAAAATTATTAACATTAAAATAAAGAACCAACCTGTACTAGATTACTATAAAAATAATTTGGGTATTCTAAACCAAAAGATTGCTTCAATCGTGCCTCTTTCGCAATGACATGTAGGCTTTGATTAAGAAATAAACAACCTCATTTACAGTCATTGCGAGGTAAGAAGCAATCTCATTTTTAGTTGGCTCTATTAAAATGTTTCTTCAATCGTACTTTTTTCGCAATGATGTGCAGTTTTATATTAAGAAATAAAAAACCAAAGTTGGCATCATACCAGTGTTTTATACTACACTGGTTTTAGTAACGAAGCAATCTTATCGTTGAATTTACGAATTCATAAAGTTTCTCGTTGCACTTGTATTGTACAAAATGTCTTCGTTATGAGTCTCTGGGTTGTGCCGTTAATTTAACTAAATTTAATTGTTAATATCATCGAAATTTGTGTTGGGTGTAAAAAATTTAGCATCTAAACTAGTTCTCGATCTGATTTTTTATCAAAAATTACGCGAACTGACATTATGGAATCTATGATATATTCAAAACGCACAATAGGTTTGTCCTTGTTTTTACTTTCTTTTTGGAGTTTGCATTGTAATAGGTCTAAAAGTTAAAGGATAAAGTTCGCGATTAAAGTCCCTTTTTTTGTAATTTTGTACTAAATATAGAAAGGTTTTAGTAGCGGTTTACCATCTGCAATTAGTACTTAATCTTAGTTGTATTGAAAGCGAATATGAAACAAATAAAAATTACTGTTTTAGGATTAGGGTATGTAGGTTTACCATTGGCACGCCTCTTTGCTACCAAATATCCTGTGGTGGGTTTTGATATACATACAGAGAGAATAGCTGAAATCAACCAAGGAAAAGATACTACTTTAGAGGTGGAAGATGCTGTTTTGCAAAAAGTACTGAAAAAAGAAAATACTGATGAAATTGGACTTTATTGTTCCTCTGATTTAAAAAACACAGTAGATAGCAATGTCTATATCATTACCGTTCCTACGCCTATAGATAAAAATAACAGACCCGATTTAACGCCGCTCATCAAAGCAAGTGAGGCGATAGGGCAAGTATTAAAAAAAGAAGATGTTGTTATCTACGAATCTACGGTATATCCGGGAGTTACGGAAGATGAATGTGTTCCAATTTTAGAACGAGTTTCAGGACTACAATTCAACAAAGATTTTTTTGTAGGGTATTCTCCTGAGAGAATCAATCCGGGTGATAAAAATCACAGGGTAGAGAATATTTTAAAAGTCACTTCAGGTTCTAACGAATTCACGGGAAAATTTGTAGACAATTTGTATAAATCGGTAATTACAGCAGGCACTCATTTAGCCCCAACGATTAAAGTAGCAGAGGCTTCAAAGGTCATCGAGAACTCACAAAGAGATATCAACATTGCTTTTGTGAATGAATTGGCAAAAATATTTGGATTGATGAATATCAATACACATGATGTCTTAGCAGCAGCAGGCACAAAGTGGAACTTTCTGCCTTTTAAACCTGGTTTGGTAGGTGGCCATTGTATTGGCGTAGATCCTTATTATTTAGCACAAAAAGCACAAGAGTTTGGGTATCATCCAGGGATTATTTTAGCAGGAAGGCGTTTAAATGATAGTATGGGTGAATATATAGCTTCGCAGGTCATTAAGTTAATGATTGATTCTGATATTAAAATTAAAAATGCGGAGATATTAATATTAGGAATTACCTTTAAAGAAAACTGCCCTGATGTGCGCAATACGAAAGTGGTAGATGTTATAAAAGCATTGAAGGAGTACAGCACAAGTGTAACTATTTATGATCCTTTTGCCAGTAAGGAAGAGGTGCTTAGAGCATATAATTTAACAGCAACCAATGTCTTGCCAATAACAAAATTCGATGCCATTGTATTAACAGTGGCACATGATGCGTTTTATAATTTGGACCTAGAAGTTTTGAAAAAAGAGGAGGCAGTGGTATATGATGTAAAGAGTTTTTTGCCTAGTAATAGTGTAGATAAAACTTTGTAAGTTGCGGTTGATTATTAAGTAGAATAAGACTATGAGAAAGATAAAAAGGCAAACAAAATCTTTATTTTCCTCAAAGTAAAATAAGTCTATAAACCTGTTGTACATTTTTATGAAATTTTGTCAATTCAAGTGAATTTAACCTTTAGAATGAGTAAGATTTGTATCGAGCATAAGATTTTTAGTTGCTAAACTAGTTCTAGATACAATTTTTTATCAAAAATCACTCGAACTGACATTGTGGAATCCAATTTAAATTCAAAAGACATTGCATTTTATAAGTCTTCTAAACTACAAAGATTGCTACAGTCTTGCCTCTTTCGCAATGACGGACTGCCCTCGTAACCGTCATTGCGAGGTACGAAGCAATCTTGTTGTTAGGTATGCTAAATTTATTAAGTATTCTAAATCAAAAGATTACTTTTTGCTCTAACTGTTCTCGATACAATTCCGATGAAAAATCGGAATCACTCGAACTGACATCTAGATTTACTTTAAAAATCAGCATCTAAACCCGACCTATTTTATTTTTTGTTAGAATTCAATTTTTATGAAACGGCAAGCGCCCAAAGCTTGTCCTCAACTTGATTGGGGAACTAAATAATAAGTCTGGACGCGATAGTGAAATAGAAATTAGAATTGTAAAAAAATAAAAGTAAGTCTTGATTTTTTGAATACATCCTGAGCAAAGACGAAGGGTTTATCAAGCAAAAAGTATTAATATAAAAAAAAGAACTTACCTGCAGTAGATTACGGTAAAAATAATTTGGGTATTCTATATTAAAAGATTGCTTTAGTTATTCCTCTTTTGAAATGACCTGTTCTTTTTATGGTAACTCCAAATTTTAATAATTAAATTCTTACACCTCATAAAGATCATTTTTTTGTAAATTCGCTCTTTTAAATTAATTGCATTTTTAAATGGACACTATAAAGATTGACTTTTATAGTTTACCGTCCATCATAAAATGTCTATCATAAAATGTTCACCATAAAACGAACAACAGCAAGTCTCGAATTTACTTCGGGAAACACCGAAGAACGAACAACGAACAACGAAAAAAAATATGAAAAACTTCGCATTAATAGGAGCTGCAGGTTATATCGCACCAAGACATTTAAGGGCGATAAAAGATACAAACAATACTCTTTTAGCAGCGTTAGATAAATTTGATAGTGTGGGTGTGATGGATAGTTATTTTCCAAACGCTAATTTTTTTGTGGAGTTTGAGCGTTTTGATCGGCACATAGAAAAGTTAAAAAGAAACGGAACACATCTCGATTATGTAAGTATTTGCACACCCAATTATTTGCACGATGCCCATATAAGAATGGCTTTAAGAAGTGGTGCAGATGCCATTTGCGAAAAACCGCTCGTTTTAAACCCCTGGAATGTGGATGCTTTGGCTGATATTGAGAGAGAATCTGGGAAAAAAATTCATACGATTTTACAATTGCGTTTGCATCCAAGTATCATCGCTTTAAAAAAGAAGATGGATGCAGAAAAGAGAAACACAAAGTATGAGGTAGATTTGACCTACATCACCTCAAGAGGAAAATGGTACGATATTTCTTGGAAAGGAGATGAAAGCAAATCAGGAGGAATTGCAACAAATATTGGAATCCATTTTTTTGATATGTTGTCTTGGATTTTTGGTGCGGTACAAGAGAATATAGTTCATGTAAGAGAAAAAGACAGGGCTGCAGGCTATTTAGAATTTGAAAAGGCAAGAGTTCGTTGGTTTTTATCCATTGATGAAAATGCGCTCCCAAATTTTATTAAAGAAAAAGGACAAAGAACTTTTAGGTCTATAAATATTGATAACGTTGAGTTGGAGTTTAGTGATGGATTTACAGATTTACATACCAAAAGTTACCAAGAAATCTTAAAAGGAAATGGTTTTGGGTTGAATGATTCGAGCACTTCCATCCAAATTGTGCATGATATTCGGAATCAAGAAAAAGTGAATGTAGGCGAAAAGCATGCCTTCATCCTATAAGGGGTTTGTTGTAGGTTTTGGCTTTGGTCAGAATTGGAATAGAATACTAAATTTGAGGCGTTAGAAATACTACATATGAAAATAGTAATCACAGGAGGTGCTGGTTTTATTGGGGAGCATGTAGTTCGTGTATTCGTCAAAAAATATCCAAAATATCAGATTTTTAATTTGGACAGTTTAACCTATGCAGGGAACTTAGAAAATGTAAAAGAGCTAGATGTAAGCTTCGTACCATTCGCTTGCGGTATTCCATTCGTAGTGCTGCGCACCGCACTTCCATGCGAACGCTCCTTATTTCTTGTGTTTTCGAGAAACTACATTACCATTATTTTTAAATCTAAAATCCTTAACTACATCTATATTCCAAACTGACATACTTTTAATTTTCTTAGAAATTCAAAAGATATGGAAAGGCTAAGCACCCAAAGAGCTTGCGTTCTGGGTGCGATAGTGTAATGTCTTTTAGAATTCAAGTAAATTAAAATAAGTCTAGATTTTTTTGGTCGAAGCCTGTGCTGAACTAGATTCAGTATTCATCAATGGAAAAAAGTAAAGAAGAAGTTAGTTTCATCTTTTGCCTTGATAAATTCCAAAACTAATTTCGGACTGAAGTGAAAGGTAGTAGATAAAAAATATTTTTCATCTTTTGCCTTGTTGCAAAAGAGACAAAAAAACATGAGAAACCCTATGAAATTGCTTCGCAGCATTCACTTACCGTATGCCATTCGTAGCGCTGCGCACCGCACTTCCAGTTGGCTTCGCCAGATAGATGCCTTCGAATGAAATTTTATTTCATTCTCGGTAGCGCTTATTATTTCTTGGGTTCTCATAGGATTACTATACGATTTAGGAAAGTTGGACTTATTATTTGTAACTATATTTAATAAACACAGGTAATCGACCTATTTTATTTTTTGTTAGAATTCAATTTTTATGTAACGGTAAGCGTCCAAATAGCTTGCGGTCTGGACGCGATAGTGGAATAGAAAT
The DNA here is from genome assembly GCF_049276715.1 of Polaribacter sp. Classification (GTDB taxonomy): domain Bacteria; phylum Bacteroidota; class Bacteroidia; order Flavobacteriales; family Flavobacteriaceae; genus Polaribacter. The sequence continues at coordinate 268,577 of NZ_JBASWY010000044.1, read as the reverse complement.
TAGAATTGTAAAAAAATAAAAGAAAGTCTTGATTTTTTGAATACATCCTGAGCAAAGACGAAGGGTTGATCAAGCAAAAAGTATTAGAATAAAAAAATAGACCTCTCTTTTGCCTTGTTGCACTTCGAACGTAAGTTCGGACGAAAGCAAAAAAAACAAGAGAAACCCTATGAAATTGCTGCGCACCATTCGCTAGCTGTATTCCATGCGTAGTGCTGCACACATCACTTCCATAAGAACGCTTATTATTACTTGTGTTCTCGGGGAAAACTGTAAAATTTCGTAATATTGAATCATTATTTGTAACTATTTTTAATTAACTCAGGTTTTTGACCTATTTTATTTTGTGTAAAAATTCAAGAGATATGTAATGGCTAAGTGTCCAAAGAGTGCAACGGTCTGGACACGATAGTGTAATAGCTTGTAGAATTTAAGCAAAATAAAAGTGAGTCTTGATTTTTTGAATACTTTTTTATCAAGCAAAAAGTGTTAGCATTAAAAAATATACCTCTCTTTTGCCTTGTTGCAAAAGAGACAAAAGAACAAGAGGAACCCTATGAAATTGCTTCGCACCATTCGCTAGCCGTATTCCATGCGTAGTGCTGCGCACCGCACTTCCATACAACCGCTCCTTATTTCTTGGGTTCTCGGGGAAGAACTAAACCCTATATCAAGTCCAATCAATTTTGACTAAGCCTGCACCGAATTTGTTGAGGTAACCTTTAGGAGAGATCTCATTAAACAATCATTGCTGTCAATTCGAGTGGTTTTCTGATCGTAGGAAGAAAATTGTATCGAGAATCATAACTTTTACGATAAAACTAGTTTTAAGGTTTGTAAGAAATTTCAAGAAATTAAAGTTTTGATTTACTAGGCTACAGGCGACCAATTAATATTGTTCATCAAATTAGAAATAATTGATGACACATAAAAGAGGAAAAACATCCTTTGGGCAGTTCAAAATAATGCATATCTTTGCAGTAAATTAATAAAATACAAAATGAAGAAGAAAGCAATAATTGTTTCGGGTTATTTTAATCCAATTCATAAAGGACATTTAGAGTACTTCAATAATGCCAAAGCTTTAGCAGATGAACTTTTTGTAATTGTTAACAATGATGTTCAGAGAGGTTTAAAAGGGTCTAAAGAATTTCAAAAAGAAGACGAACGTTTATTTATTGTGCAAAATATAAAAGCTGTTAATAAGGCTTTTTTATCTATAGATAATGATAGAACAGTCTGCGCATCCATTAAAGAGATATACCAACAATTTCATAAAGAGTATGACCTTGGTTTTGCCAATGGAGGAGACCAAAACAACAATTCCATTCCAGAAGTTCCGGTTTGTGAAGAATTGGGTATAGAGCTTATTGATGGTTTAGGTGAGAAGATACAGTCATCTTCTTGGTTACTGAAAAAATAGTTTTATGAAAGTAGGAATTACGTTTAGTTCTTTTGATCATTTTCATAAAGGTCATGTAAAAATGTTAGAAGAAGCAAAGCTGTATTGCGATTATTTAATATGCGGTTTACAAACAGATCCTACTATAGATAGACCTGAAAACAACAGGCCAGTTCAATCAGTCGTGGAACGTTACGTGCAATTAAATAGCTGTAAGTTTGTAGACGAAATTGTACCTTATGCTACAGAACAAGATTTAGAAGATGTTCTACGTTCTTTTAAAATAGATTTGCGAATTATAGGTGATGAGTATGCCAATAAGAATTTTATAGGTAGACAGTATTGTGAAGAGATAGGAATTAAATTTCATTTCAATAAAAGAGATCATCGTTTTTCTAGTTCTGGCTTGCGTAGAGAAGTACAAGAAAAAGAAAATTTAAAATTAAACGATAAGTAAGTATGAATATCGCTGTCATAGGATCAGGATACGTGGGATTAGTATCTGGAACTTGTTTTGCAGAAATGGGAAACCATGTAACTTGTGTTGATATAGACCCTGTAAAAATAGAAAAATTAAATAAAGGAATTATCCCAATTTTTGAACCAGGCTTAGAGGCTATGGTTTTAAAAAATGTAAAAAATAAAACTTTAGACTTTACCACAAACCTTTCAGAAGCAATTTCAAATGCAAAAATTGTATTTATTGCTGTTGGAACTCCTATGGGAGATGATGGTTCTGCTGATTTGCAATATGTGTTGGCTGTTGCCAAATCAATTGGGGAATCTATGACCAAAGAATTGGTGATTGTTGATAAATCTACGGTTCCAATTGGAACTGCAGATAAAGTAAAAGCAACAATTCAAAATGAATTAGACAAAAGAGATGTAAATATTCAATTTCACGTTGTTTCAAATCCTGAATTTTTAAAAGAAGGAGCCGCAATAGATGATTTTATGAAACCAGATAGAGTGGTAATTGGAGCAGATTCAAACTACGCTTTTGATGTCATGAAACAGTTATATTCTCCATTTTTTAGAACACATGATCGTTTTATAACGATGGATATTCGCTCTGCAGAAATGACTAAATATGCTGCAAATGCAATGTTAGCCACTAAAATTTCTTTTATGAATGAAATAGCCAATATTTGTGAAAGAGTAGGTGCAGATGCAAACCAAGTAAGAATAGGTATAGGTTCAGACAAAAGAATTGGATATAGTTTTATTTATCCAGGAGCAGGCTATGGTGGTTCTTGTTTTCCAAAAGATGTGAAGGCATTAAAGAAAATTGCTGAGGAAAATGGTTACAAAGCCAATTTAATAACTTCTGTTGAAGATGTTAATGATGCACAAAAACTAGTGATCGCTAATAAAGTGATTGCAAGGTTTGGAGAAAACTTAGAAGGTAAAACGTTTGCTTTGTGGGGGTTAGCGTTTAAACCGGGTACAGATGATATGCGTGAAGCTCCAGCAATTTATGTTGTAAAAGAGTTAGTAAAAAGAGGAGCTAAGGTAAAAGCTTATGATCCAAAAGCGATAGAAGAAGCAAAAGAATTTTATTTAAAAGACATTCATAATATTGAGTATTTTGAATCTAAATATGAAGTTTTAAAAGACGCAGATGCATTAATTTTATTAACAGAATGGAAAGAGTTTAGATCTCCAGATTTCGAAGAATTAAAAGTTCAATTAAATCAGCCAATTGTTTTCGATGGACGAAACCAATACAATGCCTTTAATTTAGAAGAAAAAGGATTTGAATATTTTCAAATAGGGAAATAAAAACACTTATGGATACATCAACAAAAATATATATTGCAGGTCATAGAGGAATGGTAGGTTCTGCTGTTTGGAGAGCATTAGAAAAAAAAGGATATACGAATTTAATTGGTAAAAAAAGTAAAGACTTAGATTTAAGAAATCAACAAGAAGTATTCGGTTTTTTAAAAAATGAAAATCCAGATGTAATTATTGATGCAGCTGCAAGAGTTGGTGGTATTTTAGCGAATAATGATTTTCCTTATCAATTTTTGATGGAAAATATGCAAATTCAAAATAATTTAATAGATGGAGCCTTGAAAACAGGAATCGAAAAATTTATTTTTTTAGGAAGTTCTTGTATTTATCCTAAATTTGCTCCACAACCCTTAAAAGAAGAATATTTATTAACAGATAGTTTAGAGCCCACAAATGAGTGGTATGCCATTGCAAAAATTACAGGGGTAAAAACGTGTCAAGCAATTAGGAAACAGTATAATAAAGACTATGTGAGTTTAATGCCGACCAATTTATATGGTTATTTTGATAATTTCGATTTACAAACATCGCACGTGTTGCCAGCCATGATTCGCAAGTTCCACGAAGCTAAATTGAATAATGCCCCTGTAAAACTATGGGGAAGTGGCACACCAATGAGAGAATTTTTATTTGTGGATGATATGGCAGAAGCAGTTGTATACGCTTTAGAAAATAGGTTACCAGAATACTTGTATAATGTTGGTTCAGGAAAAGATATCACCATCAAAGAATTAGCAGAAACCATTCAAAATGCAGTTGGACACAAAGGAGAAATTATTTGGGATGCAAACAAGCCAGATGGAACACCAAGAAAATTAATGGATGTTTCCAAAATGAAAGAAATGGGTTGGGAATACACAACAGAATTACAAGAAGGAATTGAGAAAACATACGCTTGGTTTTTAGAAAATATTGAGGATATTAAGGAAGTTAAAATGTAGTGTAAGTGTTTATAAGTTTAGGGTTTAGATGTTTAGGGGGGTTAACAATTAAGAAGTTCATTGATAACCATATAAACTGTTTAAGGTTTAGAGGTTAGGGTTTAGGTGTTTAGGTGTGCGATTGATAAGAATTAAGAAGTTCATTGATAACCATTTAAACAAATAACCAATTAAACTGTTTAAGCATTTAAACGATAGAATAGAAATAAATAAAATACTAATAAATTTGAGTTATAAAATATATTCATTTGAGAAACTAGATGTATATCAATTAGCACGAAAATTTAAAATAGATATAAAGAAAATGAGTTCATTATTTCCAAAGCAGGAACGTTTTGATTTAGTTAGCCAGATGAATAGAGCTTCCGCAAGTATTTCAGCTAATTTAGCTGAGGGTTCTGGGAGGTCTTCTAATTTTGACCAAGCACATTTCACAAATATCTCCTATGCATCAGGTTTAGAAATAATAGATCATCTGAATACTGCGCTTGACTTAAACTATATAAAGAAAGAGGAGTATGAGCTAACGAGGATAAAGTTAGATGCCATTTTAGGTAAGCTAAATGCATTATATAAATATCAATTAAGGAATACAAATACCTTAAAGAAGAAATTGAATTAGGTAAATTTTTTATTTGTTTATGTTTATTACTAAGTTTATTAAGATCATAACCAATTAACCAATTAACCAATTAAACTTTTAAACGGTTTAAAAACGAACAACAAACTATGAAAGTAGCATTAATCACAGGAATTACAGGACAAGATGGTTCTTACTTAGCGGAGTTATTATTAGAAAAGGGCTATGAAGTTCATGGTATTAAAAGAAGATCATCTTTATTTAATACAGATAGAATAGACCACTTATACCAAGATCCTCATGATCCAAATCAACGATTAAAATTACATTATGGTGATTTGACAGACTCTATGAATTTAACTCGAATTATTCAAGAATGTCAGCCAGATGAAATTTATAATTTGGGTGCCATGTCTCATGTGAAGGTTTCCTTTGATACACCAGAGTACGTTGGTAATGTTGATGGATTAGGAACTTTACGAATTTTAGAAGCGGTAAGAATTTTAGGATTAGAAAATAAAACAAGAATTTATCAAGCTTCTACTTCAGAATTATATGGAGGATTGCCAGAAAATAAAAACGAAAGAGGTTTTTATGATGAAAACTCTCCATTTTACCCAAGATCTCCATATGGAGTTGCTAAAATTTACGGTTTTTGGATTACTAAAAACTATCGTGAAGCGTATAATATGTTTGCTTGTAATGGTATTTTATTCAATCACGAATCACCAAGAAGAGGTGAGACTTTTGTAACCAGAAAAATTACACGTGCAGTAGCAAAAATCGCTTTAGGTTTACAAGAAAAAGTATTTCTAGGAAACTTAGAAGCAAAACGAGATTGGGGTCACGCAAAAGATTACGTTCGCATGATGTGGATGATTTTACAAGCCGAAAAACCAGAAGATTGGGTAATTGCTACTGGAGTTACTACAACAGTAAGAGATTTTGTACGTATGGCTTTTAGCGAAGTGGGTATTGAATTAGAATTTAAAGGAGAGGGTGTTGATGAAAAAGCATACGTAACTGCATGCAATCTTAAAGATTTTCAAATAGAAATAGGCAAAGAAGTGTTGTCTATAGATCCTTCTTATTTTCGCCCAACAGAAGTAGATTTATTAATTGGAGACCCTACCAAAGCAAAAGAACAATTAGGTTGGGTTCCAGAACATGATTTGGCTTCTTTAGTAAAAGATATGATGAAAAGTGATGTGGCATTAATGAAAAAAGATGTTGTTTTATTAAAAGCAGGTCATGAGATTTTGAAACAGGCTGAGTAAAAGTTATGCTACAATCTTAAATTAATAATAAAAGAAATGCTTAAAAAATATTGGTTAATTGCATTTGTTTAAAGTAATAAGACAATAAAAGAAAGAATTTAAAAATGAATAAAGTATTAATTACTGGTGGTGCAGGTTTTATTGGGTCGCATGTTGTAAGATTGTTTGTCAATAAATATTCTGATTATGAAATTTATAATTTAGATGCTTTGACTTATGCTGGGAATTTAGAGAACATTACAGATTTAGAGTCTAAACCTAATTATCATTTTATAAAAGGAGACATTACAAACGAGTCATTTATTGAAGACTTTTTTCAAAAACATCAATTTGATGCTGTAATTCATCTTGCAGCAGAATCTCACGTAGATAGATCTATTTCAGATCCATTAGCGTTTGCTAAAACAAATATTTTGGGGACAATGATTTTGTTAAATGCTTTTAAAAAGTTATGGCAAGACAATTGGAGTAACAAGTTGTTCTATCATGTAAGTACAGATGAAGTGTATGGAACTTTAGGGGAAACTGGCCTTTTTACCGAAACGACTTCTTATGATCCTAATTCTCCTTATTCCGCTTCAAAAGCAAGTTCAGATCATTTTGTAAGATCTTATGGAGAAACCTACGGCATGCCATTTGTAATTAGTAATTGCTCTAATAATTACGGAGCGAATCAATTTCCAGAAAAATTGATACCATTATTTATTAATAATATTATTAATAACAAATCATTACCAGTATATGGAGATGGAAAATATACACGTGATTGGTTATTTGTTAATGATCATGCAAGTGCCATAGATTTGGTTTTTCATAAGGGGAAGAATAAGCAGACCTATAATATTGGAGGGTTTAATGAATGGCAGAATATAGATTTGATAAAATTATTATGCTCGCAAATGGATGAAAAATTAGAAAGAGAAAAAGGGGAAAGTGAAGAGTTAATAACGTATGTAAAGGATAGACCAGGCCATGATTTGCGTTATGCCATAGATGCTACTAAAATAAATAAAGAATTAGGGTGGAAACCATCTGTAACTTTTGAAGAAGGATTATCAAAAACAATTGATTGGTATTTAAAGAACCAAGTTTGGTTAAACAATATCATCAACGGAGAGTATCAAAATTATTATAATAAACAATACAACTTAACGTCATGAAAGGAATAATTTTAGCTGGAGGTTCAGGAACTAGACTATATCCGTTAACAATAGCGGTAAGTAAGCAACTTTTACCTGTTTACGATAAGCCAATGATTTATTACCCCTTATCTGTTTTAATGTTAGCAGGAATTAGAGAGATTTTAATTATAACTACTCCACATGATCAAGAAGCATTTGTAAAACTTTTGGGAGATGGTTCTCAAGTAGGTTGTAACTTTGAATATGCTATTCAACCAGAACCAAATGGGTTAGCAGAAGCATTTATTATTGGAGAAGATTTTATTGGAAAAGATAAAGTGGCACTTGTTTTAGGGGATAATGTTTTTTACGGAAGTGGTTTTGGAGCCTTGTTAAGAAGTAAGACAAATATTGAAGGAGCTTCAGTATTTGCTTATCCAGTTAATGATCCAGAACGATATGGTGTTGTTGAATTTGATAAAAATAAAAAAGTAGTAAGTATTGAAGAGAAGCCAAAAAAACCCAAATCTTCTTTTGCAGTGCCAGGTCTCTATTTTTATGATAATAAAGTTGTGGAGTTCGCAAAAAAAGTGAAACCATCAGCTAGAGGAGAAAAGGAGATTACCACTTTAAATCAAATGTATTTAGATCAGGGTCAGTTAGAAGTAGGCTTAATGACCAGAGGAATGGCTTGGTTAGATACTGGGACAGTAGATTCCATGGATTCAGCAACAGAGTTTGTAAGGGTGTTAGAAAAAAGGACAGATAAAAAAATAGCTTGTTTAGAAGAAATAGCCTATTTGCATGGTTTTATTAATAAAGAACAAGCACTATTTGCAGCTGAAAAGTACGGAAAAAGTGGCTATGGAGAATACATTAAAAAAATAATTTCAGAATAATGATGGAAGGTGTAAGATTAATTAATCTTCCAAAGATTATAGATCCAAGGGGTAATTTAAGTTTTTTCGAAAATGAAAATCAAATTCCTTTTAAAATTAAAAGATCTTATTGGATATATGATGTTCCTGGAGGACAAGTTAGAGGAGGACATGCTTTTAAAGAGTCACAAGAATTTATAATAGCTTTATCAGGTAGTTTTGATGTTGTATTACATAATGGTGTTTCTGAAAAGAGAATTAATCTTAATAGGTCTTATTACGGTTTATATGTACCAAAACTATTATGGCGTAGTTTAGAGAATTTTTCAACAAATGCGTTAGCTTTAATCGTTTCGTCTGTCGCTTATAGCCCATCGGATTATATTAGAGATTTTAAAGACTTTAAAACAATTAAAAATGCTAATAAATAAAAACACAGTTTTTGATTGTTCAATAATTGATATTTCTAAAATTCATAACAAAGCAGGTAACATTACTGTCGTTGAGAATGACGTAAATTTACCTTTTGATGTTAAAAGAATTTATTATTTGTATGATGTTCCTGGAGGTGAGTCTAGAGGGGGGCATGCACATTATGAATTAGAACAATATATAATTGCAGCAAGTGGAAGTTTTGATGTGATTTTAGATGATGCAGTTAATAAAAGAAGAGTAACATTGAATAGACCATATATGGCACTTCATATTGTGCCAGGTCTATGGAGAGAGTTATTTAATTTCTCATCGGGATCTATAACTATGGTTTTAGGGTCACAGGTTTATAATGAGAAAGATTATATCAGAAATTACAATGATTTTTTAAAATACAGAGGAGAATGATAGAAACTTTTTTCTTTATCCCTGCAGATAAAATTAGATTTATAAATAAATTACCTGAAATAAATGCTAGTAATTTTATTTTAGACTTCGAAGATTCAATTAAATCATCCAATTTAAGTGTTGCTTTAAAAAATATTACTAATATTAAAAATATTGAAAATTTTTGGGCAAGACCAACTCTATTTAATACCAATAATGATTTAGATTTAAACTTAATTAAAAATTTAATTGATTTAGGAATTAAAAAAATAATAATCCCTAAAATTTTTAATAGAAGCCACCTAAAGGCAATCTCAGAAATAAAAGGAATAAAAAAATGTGAATTTATATTGCTAATCGAAAGTGCAAAAGCTTTTAACAATGTAGATAAATTATTAACTTTTAAAAAGATAAATATAAAAGGATTAGTTTTAGGAAGTCATGATTTTGTAAGTGATCTAGGAATGAAATATAATGTTGAAGATTTAAAATATTTTAGACAAACATTATTAATTAAAGCTAAAGCTTATCATATAAAACCAATTGATATTGCTTCAATGGAAATTAAGAATAATTTAGAGTTCAAAGAAGAGGTTTTATCAGGTTTTAATATGGGGTATAGGGCAAAAATGATTTTACACCCTTCTCAGTTAGAGTTACTTGACGAGATTTCTTTTTTTAATAATGATGAGACTTTGTTTGCTAGAAAAGTTATTAAAAAATATCCAAATCTTTCAGACGAAATAGAAGCTGTAAATTTTGAGGGAAGAATTTTAGAAAGACCTCACATAAAAAGAATTTTAGAAATATTAAGATATGATGATAGATGAAAGCAAGTAATTTAGGTAATTTTTATGAGTTTTTTGTGGTTGGAGAGGTGATACAACATGAACTTTCTAAAACAATTTTTGAAAGTGATAATAATTTGTTTAGTCTATTGACTATGAACCATCACCCTGTACATACTAATTTAGATTTTTGTGAGAAGGTACATCAGCACGGTAAAGTTTTAGTGGTTGGAACATTAGTTTTAAGTATAGTAGTTGGAATGACAGTACCGGACATTAGTGGGCATGCCATTGCAAATTTAGGTTACGAAGAAGTAAAACATCTTGCCCCAGTTTTTATTAACGATACCATATACTGTAAAACAACAATTATAGATAAGTGGGAAACTTCAAAAAAAAATAGAGGAATTGTATATGTAGAAACAATTGCAAGAAATCAGAATAATGTAGATGTTTTATCCTTTAAACGTAAAGTTTTAATAAAAAAAGAAAATGAGTAAAGAATTCTTATTAAGAAGTTTAATGTTTGTGCCAGGACACAACACTAAATTATTAGAAAAAGCATCTACAACAGATGCAGATGTGCTGCTATTAGATATAGAAGATTCTGTGCAGCCAAATAGTAATAAACAAATTGCTAGAAATTTAATTTTGGAAAAAATTGAAAGTGAATCGTATAGTAAATTCCATGTTTTTCCAAGAATAAATGATAGAGAAAGTGGAGAATTATTAAAGGATTTAATACAATTAACAGTCAAAGGTGTGGATGGATTTATGTATCCTAAATCTGCCAAAAGAGAAGATGTTTATTTTATTGATAAATTATTAGAAACCATAGAATACGAAAAAGGTTTTGAAATAGGAACCTTTAAACTAATTCCCTTAATTGAAACTGCTGCTGCCGTTTTAAATGCTCAAGAAATAGCAAATGCATCACCAAGAGTAGTTGGTATAGCTTTTGGTTGCGAAGATTATATTACAGATTTAGGAGGTATTCATGATAATGATGAAGAAAGCCTGACAGTACCTAGAAATATGATTGCAATGGCAGCTAGAGCCGCTAAAGTGGTACCAATAGATACTGTTCACATTAAAGTACATGATTTAGAGCATTTAGAAATGAATTTAAAGATTTCAAAGATGCTAGGTTTCGAAGGTATGTTAGTTTTAAACCCGAAAGAAATACCGTTAGTACATCAATATTTTTCTCCAAGTGAAAAACAAGTTGAAGATAGTAAAAAAATGTTAGAATTATCTGAATTAGCTGAAGCTAATGACCAAGGTGTTGCAATCATGAATGGTAAATTTATTGGTCCTCCAATGGTTAAATTTGCCAAAAAAATATTGGAATTTAATAATTTAATTTTGAGAAAAAATGTCTAAAAAAGTTGTTATTATCGGTGGTGAAGGTAACGGAGGTGTTATTGCTGCCTGTATAGAAGATAATAGAAAAAGATTTAACAATTTAGAATACGAAGTAGCGGGTTTTATTAATGATTTTGAAATTGGTGGAAGGGTAAATAATTACCCAGTACTTGGAGGTACTAATGATATTGAAAAACTTTTAAAAGAAGACTATTACTTTATGTATGCCATTCATATGATTGGAAGAAATGTGAAAAGTGAAGAGGTTTTTTTAAAAATAAATATTCCTAAAGAAAGGTACGCTACTATAGTACATGAAACAGCTTTTATCTCGGATAATGCAACCTTAGAACCTGGTGTTTTTATTATGTCTAATTGTTATGTTGGACCAAAAGCTCATATTGGGCAATGTACTTTAATGATGGCAAATTCCATAATAGGTCATGATACAAAAGTAGGTATGCTCTGTCATTTCTCTGTAGGTGCTATTGTTAGTTCGTATGTAAATATTGGTAAGGTTTCAGATGTAACCTTAGGAGCAAGAGTTTTAGAGAAAGTATCTTTAGGTAATTACTCAATTGCTGGTGCAAGTAGTTTAGTTACAAAAGATATACCAGATATGGAGATTCATGTTGGAGTTCCTGCTAAATATATTAAAAAAGTTAGATTAGATTAAATACTTATTTATGATAAAGTTTTTAGATTTACAAAAAACAAATGCTCAATATGAGCAAGAATTAAAAGAAGCTGCCAGCAGAGTTATCGATTCTGGGTGGTATTTATTAGGTGAAGAGTTAGAAAAATTTGAGGATAATTATGCTAAATTTTGTGGTGCTTCCTATGCTTTAGGGGTTGCAAATGGTTTAGATGCTTTGAGATTAATTTTTAAGGCATATCTAGAAATGGGAGTAATGCAGATTGGTGATGAAGTTATTGTACCTTCTAATACATACATAGCTTCCGTTTTGGCAATTTCAGACAATGGGTTAGTACCTGTTTTTGTAGAGCCAAATTTAGAAACTTATAACTTAGACAGTTCATTAATTGAAAAATCTATAACTCCTAAAACAAAAGCAGTTCTTACGGTTCATTTATATGGTCAAATCTCGATAGATCAAAAAATGATTGATATTTGTAAAGAACACAATCTAAAGTTAGTGGAAGATGGTGCACAATCTCATAACGCAATGTGGAACGGTAAAAGTTCTGGTAATATTGGTGATGCGACTGGTCATAGTTTTTATCCAGGTAAAAATTTAGGAGCATTGGGTGATGCAGGTGCAGTAACTTCTAACAATAAAGAATTAATAAAAGTAATTAAAGCTTTACGTAATTACGGGTCACACGTTAAATATGAGCACGAATATCAAGGATTAAATTCTAGATTAGATGAAATACAAGCGGCTTTTTTAAGTGTAAAATTAAAATATATTAAAAATGATATTAGTGGCAGAAGGTATGTTGCTAATTTCTATTTAAAAAATATTAAGAATCCAAATATTATTCTACCAAAAGTTTTAGATGAAGAACAACATGTTTGGCATTTATTTGTGATTAGAACACAACAAAGAGAAAGGTTACAAAAATATTTGTTAGAAAAAGGTATTCAAACCTTAGTTCATTATCCAGTTCCACCTTATAAACAAAATGCCTATAAAGCGTTTGCTAATTTAGATTTACCTATTGCATCGTTAATACATGATGAAGTTGTAAGCTTGCCAATAGGCCCTACAATTAATAATAATGAGTTAGATATAATTGTAGAAGCAGTTAACTCTTTCAAGTAATATTGAAATTAAAAAAAAATGGAGTAATGGCTTCTAAAACTATATCCTCTCCTATTGTTGCCGCTTTGTGGAGTTTTGTGCAAAGAATAGGAGGAATTGCAATAAGTTTTATCTCAAATATTATACTTGCCCGACTTTTGTTTCCAGAAGATTTTGGAATCATAGGTCTTATAGTTGTTTTTTCAAGTTTAGCAGACACTTTAGTAGACGCAGGTTTAGGTAGTGCATTAATTCAAAAAAAGAATATCTCAAAGCAAGATATTTCAACAGTTTTTACAACTAACGTCTTTTTTTCTTTACTCTTATTTACTATCATATTTATAACAGCACCTTTTATTGCCGATTTTGTTGGTGTAGAAGGTTTTGATCTTTATCTTAGGGTACAGGTTTTGACAATATTATTGAGAGCACTATATGTTGTTGAATTTTCTATTTTAAATAGAGATTTACGTTTTAAGGATTTAGCTACAATAAATATGGTTTCCTCATTTCTTAGTTTAGGTTTTGGTATTTCATTTGCTTATATGGGCTATGGTGTTTGGAGTCTTATTATAAAAAACATTGCCCTACAAATATTTTTAGTTATTTTATATAAGTATTTTATTAGAGTCTCTGTAAGTTTTAGTTTTAATAAAAAATCTTTTTGGCAACTATTTAATTTTGGAGGGTATGTGAGCCTAACCTATTTGTTAGATTTTGTGTATAGCAACATTGTTACTTTATTATTAGGTAAAAAATATTCAGTAAAAGACTTAGGCTATTATACCCAGGCTAATTCATTAAGACAAATACCAATTAATACACTTTCTTTAGTGGTAGGTCAAGTAATGTTTCCTTTCTTTTCTAAATTTCAAAATGATAACCAAAGAGTTATTGAAACTATGAGAAAAACAGTATTGCTAATTTCTTTTTTTATTTTTCCAATTTTATTTTTTCTTATTTTGTTTGCAGAACCAATTATTGTCTTATTATTTTCTGATAGGTGGTTGCCCTCGGTAAAAATATTTCAAATACTATGTGTAGGTGGTTTTGTGAATGCATTAATCCATGCCAATAGAAGCGTGTTAAAATCTTTGGGATATTCTAAGGTGCTTTTCTTAGCGCAAGTAATCTCAATTTTAATAGGATTTGTACTTTTAATAATTGGTTTAAATTATAGTTTATCAATTTTACTTACCTTAATTGTTTTAAATTCATTTTTAAATTTTTTAATTCTAGCCACATTCGTGCATGCTAAAATAGGATATAAGCTATGGCTTCAAATTAAAGATTTGTTGTTAAATTTTTTTTTAAGTGTTTTTGTTTTGATAGCTATTTTTATACTGTCTAAATATATAGTATTGAATACTTTTTTATATTTAACAATTAATTTATTTGTTTTTGCTTTTATATATTTACTGTTCCATTTTACACTTAATACTTCATCATTTATTCTAATTAAAGAAATTTTTATAAAGAAAAAGTAGTATGCTTAAAGATATCCCACGTATTTCGGTACGAATTATTACATATAATCAAGAGAAATTTATAGGTAGAGCTCTAGACTCTATTATTAGTCAAAAAGACTATGTGTTTGAGGTTATTATTTTAGATGATTGTTCTACAGATAATAATTGGAAGGTAATACAACAATATGCTCTTAAGTACCCAGATTTGATTAAACCTATTAGAAATGAAAAAAATATAGGTATCATGAAGAATGTTGAAAAACGTTTGAAGTTACCTTTAAAAGGTGATATATGCTATAACTTATCTGGAGATGATGAAGTGGGTCCAGGATGGTTTAAAAAGGTGGTGGAATTTATAAGCGAAAATAATATTGATTATAAAAATGAATTATTTTGTATTTATGGAGACTCTCGTTGTATCTATCCAAATAACGATTCTTATGTTTTTAAAAACAAAGCAATTCTTAGTAAATTAAATCCTTTAAAGCTCTATGAAAGAGGAATGATAAATAATAGAGCAACGTGTTACAATAAAAATATTTTAAAGAAATTTGTTAATGTAAGTCAAGGTAGGTCTTTGATAGCAGAGAATGCTCAGGATGCTCAATTACATATATTTAGTGAGAAAACGTACTATTTACCTTTTGTCGGGAATATTTATCATACAAATATTGGTGTTAGTTCTAACAGTAACGATAAAACTTTCGATGAATACAATAATACTATGAAATATGCTTTTAGTTTTTTTATGCAAATTGGCATAAAGATGGATAAATATGATAGGGAATTACCAAAGTTTAATGCAGCAACTAAAGTAATGATGAAACAAAAATCATTTAAATCTTTTTTAAATTTTTTAAAATTCTATATTAAAAGTTATGATCCTAAGATAGGTCTTAGAGATATTAAGTTTAGAAAATTTATTTTTTCACTTTTAAGAAGAATACCACATAAGAAACCTTTACAATGGTAATTAAAAAGAAATTATATTAATGGAAATTAAATCTTCAAAAGAAAGAAAAGTACTAGTTGCATTATTTGTATCTGTTACTATATCTATAGTATTTGAATCTATATTTATAGACAAGATTTCTATTTTTATAATTTTTTTATCTTTAATATTACTAGGGAAATCAGAAAAGAAATTTCTTAATCCATATTATTTATTTTCACCAACTCCGTTATCTTTATTAGTATATTTTAATGTTGCAGACTCTTATATGTTAGATTTAACACATGATACATATCTATTGGCTATTATAAATATGGTAGCTTTTATTGTAACATTTATGTTTACATCTAGCGTCAAAATAAATAAAAATATACTTAATGAAAAAAAAAATTCAAATTTGTTTTTGAAAATTAATGCATTGGTTTTATTTGTTTTGGCATTGATGGGGTCAGTAATTCCTGCTTTAAATTCAATTTTATGGCTTTTTGCTATTCCTGCAATTGTTTGCTCTATTAAAACAAAAGAGAAAAAAATGTTAATTTTAGTTGCGGCTTATATATTACTTGTTACTTCAATTAATTTATCTAAGATGCAAGTGCTACTTTATTTAATTACCTTCTTTATTTCGTTTGAGAAATTTCATATGCAATCAAAGAAACAAGGTGTTTGGATAAAAATATTTGCAATACTCGGGATTGTTTTTTTAGTGTTTTCTTTTTCCTTTGCAAACAAAGATCGAGGGAAATATGATGCTGAAGAAGGTCTTTCTTATTATTATAGTCAAGGTGTAGAGTGGAATTACGATTCTGCCCTTTTTCTTCCTTATATGTATATTACAACTGCTTGGGCAAATTTGCAATATGTTACGGAATCTCAGAACACTCGTACATATGGTTTGTGGGTGTTGAAACCTTTTTTAGGCTATCTTAACCTTGATAAAGAACTTAATCTGGAAAAATCTTATGAATTAGAACCTTATTCATCATTTAATACGTTTACTTTTGTCACAGTTGGCTATAAAGATTTTGGTTATTGGTTATCAGTATTATCTCCAATAATAATAGGTTTTTTTGTTAAAAAAGTGTATTCCAGATTTTTAATATCTGATTCGCCTTTTGATATTGCAACATATATAATTTTTGCCTTAGCTGTTGCAGAAATGTTTTTTAGTAATCATTTTTATATGCAATCTTATCCTTTTACGATGCTTATTTTAAGATTTGGTTATAAGTCAGTAGTAAAATCAATTTAAGATAAAAAATGAAAATTAATTGTTAAACTGAATATTAAAGAAATAGTAGTTTATGATAAAAGTATCGGTTATTATTCCCACATTTGGCAATCCAATATTTTTAAAAAAAGCCATATCAAGTGTGCTCAATCAAACTCTACAAGAAATAGAGTTGATTGTGGTAGATGATAATAATCCGAATACAGAAGCCAGAAGCTTAACAGAAAAAATTATAAGTAAATATAATAATCAAAACAAAAAAATAATATATATAAAACATTCTGAAAATAAAAATGGTGCAGCCGCTAGAAATACGGGAATTGCATTAGCAACAGGAAAGTATATTTCCTTTTTAGATAGTGATGATGAATATTTTAAACACAGAATAGAGAAGTGTTTTAAAAAAATGGAAAATTCTTCTAAAGAAATAGCAGGAGTTTATACAGGTTGTGAGTTTAGAAGAAATGAAAAAAAATATCATATTCATAAGAATGTTAAGCAAGGTAATTTTATAACTCAAACTTTGGCAGGTAAGTTTATGTTCTCAACAGGCTCTAATATTTTTGTAAGGAAAAGTGTTATTGAAGAACTTAAGGGCTTTGACGAAAAATTTTTGAGACATCAAGACTATGAATTTTTAGTAAGATTATTTGAAAGATATGATTTAAAAGCTATACCA
This sequence comes from Polaribacter sp., assembly GCF_049276715.1. Taxonomy (GTDB): domain Bacteria; phylum Bacteroidota; class Bacteroidia; order Flavobacteriales; family Flavobacteriaceae; genus Polaribacter. The sequence goes on along the minus strand of NZ_JBASWY010000044.1, from coordinate 251,512 downwards.
GAAGTTCTTGTCATTAAGAATAATGAAAACCTTAATCTTCCAAACGTTTATAAAATGATTGATATTAAAGAACAGTTTTTACATAAATTTAATTCAATTATTAATGAACTAGATCATAGTAAGCAAAAATATATATATCATAGCCATTATATTTCTATTGCAGAACATGCTCTAAAAACAAAAGAATTTGTAATTTCAAGCAAGTATTACTCAAAAGCTAAAGAGTACGGTTCTATGTCTTTTAGAAATACTTACAGGAAAATTATATTTACAATACTTAATTTTATAAAATAATGAATGTAGAATATTTTTACAAAATTTACTGTAATATTCATAGGTTGGCGAAGATTTTGCTTCAAAAAAAATCGAAACCAAATTTTCGAATGGTGAATATAAATCTTGGTGATTTCTCAGCAAGCCAGGAAATTGAAATTAATGGTTCTTACATTAATGATATAATTATAGAAAAACCTACTAATATTGATAAAAAAAAACTTTTTCCTGTTGAAAATATAGTCGCAATCAATTCGAACTTACACCTAAAAGATTCATATACTAAAAAAAAAGAATCAAATTTAAAACTTGGTGTAGAAGTTACTGAAGCTATAAAAAAGTGGGAATCTTTTATAGATGCTTCTAAAATACCTGAAGGCTATAAAAATGAAGGCCTATTTTATACTGCCTATATTGCTGACAATATCCAAGAGTGGGCATTACCTAGTTGGATTTGGACAAATGCTGCTCTTGTTAGAATGTATTGTAAACAAGGAAATAAAGAAAAAGCATTGCAAATTTGTGATTTGCTTCTACATCAACAACTAGAATGTGGAGGGTGGATTGTTCGAAATGACTATAAACCAGAAGGAGCAATACCTACTTTAGCACCCAATGATTCTGCATATATTGCAAATAATGCATTAATTGAAGTCTATAAAGTTACCAATGAAAAAAAATATTTAGATGCAGCCAAAAGATGCGCAGATTGGATTATTGAAACGGCAAGACCAGATGGTTTGGTTTGGACTGGTTTTGATACGAAACATCAAATATGGGTAAAAGAGCATATTATTGTAGATACAGGTTTTACAGCAACCTTATTTGCTAATTTATATACCATTACCCATAAAATAAAATATAAGATATTTTTAGAAAAATTTGTAAATCAGTTTATTAAGTTATTCTTTGATGCAACTAAAAAAGGCTTTTCTACAAGTATAAATAAACAAAACCAACAGATTGGAGGTATGTTTGCGCGCGGACAAGCTTGGGCTTTAGAGGGTTTAATTCCTGCATATAAAGTATTAAAAAAAGACAAAATTAAACAAGTAATTGATGTAACTGTAAATAATATTATTAACAAACAGTTAAAAAATGGTGGGTGGTCTTATAATTTTCCAAAGCCTTTGTTGGGTGAAGATTGCAAAGGAATTGCAGTTATTGCCAAAAATATATTAGATTGGAATGGTGTTCAAAAAAATGATAAAGTTGTTTTGAGTGCCCAAAAAGCGTTAAATTGGTGTTTAAAACATACCGCAAATCAAGGAATTAGTAAAGGAGGCATTTTTTCATTTTGTATGGAAGGTGCAGTTGTACATAGCTTTTATACCAAAACAGCTTTTGTTTACAGTTCTGCGTATGCTATAGAATTGTATTACTTGCTTAAAGAAGAAGAATGAAAATAATTATTTTAACTACAATTGCAGAAGATGGTTCTAAATTAAAGAATTCATTACAATCTATGAATTTAGATTTTATATCTGTAAAAAATTTTATTAAAAAAGATATTGTTGCTACTCCTAGTCTTTTTAAAGATACCTCTTTTATTTTTTCTACTTGGTACATGCCAACTTTTACGGAAAACGAATTAAAGAAATACTTACCATCATTAAAAGCGGTTTTTTACGCAGCAGGAACCACAAAGTATTTTGCAGTTCCTTTTTTTAAACAAGGAGTCAAAATTTTTTCTGCAGCTTTGGCAAATGCCATTCCAGTTGCAGAATTTGTAACAGCTCAAATTTTATTGGCAAACAAAGGTTATTTTCAAGCACAGAAAACATATAAAAAGCCTTTCTGGAGGTATAGTTTTAAAAAAGCGCGTGGTTATTCTTATCAGAAAAAAGGAAATTATAATGCTAAAATAGGAATCATTGGTTGTGGAGCTATTGGTTCAAGAGTGGTTCGTCTTTTAAAACCTTATCACTTAGATGTTTTAGTTTATGATCCTTATCTTTCAGATGATCGAATTAAAGAATTAGGAGTAAAAAAAACATACTTAGCAGATCTTTTTGCAAAAAGTGATGTAATTACAAACCATCTGCCAAATATTAATGAAACAAAAGGAATTATTAATGCCAAACTTCTTTCTCTTATGAAAGAAAATGTTACATTTATAAATACAGGTAGAGGAGCACAAGTTGTGGAGAAAGATTTGGTGAAAATTATGCAAAAAAATCCATATGCATGCGCACTTTTAGATGTTACTCACAAAGAGCCTGTAAGACCTTGGTCTAAGCTTCTAAGAACAAAAAATATTTTTTTGACGCCGCATATTGCTGGCAGTTTATCTGATGAAAATAACAGAATGATAGCCTATATGTTGCATGCTTATACTAATACCATCGCAGGAAAAGTAGATCTTTGTGAGGTATCAATTAAAGAGATACAGAAACAAACATAAAAATATGTTAGAAAAAATTAAATTTAAAGCAAAAAAAATATTAATAGCTAAGGGTATTATAAAAATAAAGAAAAATTCATCTCCAATAAAATGGGGGATTATCGGATTAGGAAATATGGCAGAAGTATTAGCATCTACCATAGATGGTAATAAAAATGCTATTGTACATGCAGTAGCTTCTAGATCGTTGCTAAAAGCTACAGCTTTTGCAAACCGTCATGGAAAATGTAAGACGTATGGTAGTTATGAAGAAATGATTCATGATTCTGAGATTCACTTAGATATTATTTATATTGCAACACCTGTTATTTTACATTATGAGATTCTTAAAACATGTTTACTGGCTGGTAAAAATGTGATATGTGAAAAGCCAATTACCACCAACTCAAAACAATTTAATGACTTAATAGAAATAGCTAAACAAAATAATTGTTTTTTAATGGAAGCCATGTGGATGAAATGTTTGCCAACCTTTCAAAAAGCTTTTGAATGGATTAATGAAGAAAAAATTGGAAATTTAGAATTGATAAAAGCAGATTTCTATAAGAATGAGCATAAAAATCCAGAAAGTACTATCTATAATTCTAAAGAAGGAGGTGGTGTCTTATTAGATTACGGAATTTATGCCATCTCTTTTATGACTACTTTTTTAAAAGGTGTGCCAGAAACTCTTAACTTTTCTAAACGTATTTCTACTTTAGGTGTAGATTCAGATTGGCAAATCTCTACTAAAAATAAAAATGTAAATGCTTTTATAAATATTTCTTCTAATTTTTCATCTCAAAGTAAAGCAGCTCTTATTGGAGAAAAAGGTTCAATAGAATGGGATTCGCAATTCAATAGAACCCACAAAATTACCCTGTTTGATGCTTTTGGGAATAAAATTGAAGAGTATGCAAGTAGGTATGTGTACCAAGGTTTTGAATTTGAAGTAGATGAAGTAACCCGTTGTTTAAAAGATTTAAAAAAGGAAAGCCAGTTAGTACCTCTCAATGAAACGTTAGATACCTTAACTGTGATAGATCAATTAATATCTAAATAAAAAACCAGTAATAAATTGCAAATGGATAAAATTGAAGAATTAATAAATCTAACATTGAAAACTTGTGAAAGTTGGGTAAAGGTTGATGATGATGGAATGTTAAAGTTAAAAGATCCTATTGATAAACAAGAAATTTCTGCTCATTATGGTGCAACTCATGCAGCATGTTCATTTATAATATTAGGTGATTTAAGAAATGACGACGTTTTATTAGATAAAGGAAAAACATTACTTAGTAGCATTTTAAAAAGATGGAATATTAGTAAAACACTCTTTGGGTTTCATAACGATTTTAATAATTTTGCCCTATGTATAGCTTACGATTTCTTAAAAAATATCGATACTAAACTATGTGAAGAAATTAAAATAAAAATTTGCAATACAGTAGACAGCAACCATAATACTATCAATTGGTTACCAATGCGTTGGTTTGTAAATGTAAAAAGGTATGAATGGACCCAGAATGTAAAATATCTAAAAATAAGTGAAGAATGTAGGGTGAAAATTAAACAAGCTACCAATAAAGATGGTGGTATAGAAGATGTTTTACCAAAAGGAACAAGTTTTAACCTTCAGTACGATTTAGCTACAGTTGCAGTGCTTCAATTTTTAAATTGTAGAGGAGAAACTATCAACTTATCTAAAGAAGTAGGTTTTTTACTACAAAACGTAGCGCCAGATGGAGACATCAATTATCAAGGCAGAGGTACCAATCAAATTTTTGCTTGGGGTATGTGGTTATATCTATTATCTACTTCTAATAGTAAAAACGAATTAATCGAAGCTACTAATTTTCTTGCAGATAAAGTACCTATAATGTTAGAAAATAACAATATTATGTTAAACGATAGCAAAGGGGTAGAAAAACATCTTTGGTGGGATTATCATTATAGTTCTGTTTACATATCACATTTTTTATTCTGGTTAGTATTAGCAATAAAAGACAAAAATAAAAATCCAATACAGCCTAAAAAGAGTGCAGAAAGAGATACAGGTGTTACAATTTACCAAACGCCTAATTATTTTGTAGCTACTTTTAACGGACGGAAAAAATATATTGCAGAGACAGGGCCAATTATTTCTGCAATTTGGGTAAAAGATTATGGTACTATATTTAAAGGGACTATAGGGCCTTGGCAAGGTCTTTTTGGTAATAATTATACAGATGGTAATGTTGTTCTAAGAAACTATTTTGGCTTATTGCAAGTAGAAACTAATAAAAACTGGACAAAAAATAGAATTATACATAAGTTATTACCAAATATTAAATATAAAAATTACATTACTATAATACCAATAATGGTAGATTTTAAAGTTTCTACTCAAGAAGAAGGTTTGGTAATTAAATTTAACAATATTAAACAACAAAACGTTATGTTAAATTTACCAATTTTAGAAAATTCTTTAAAGAATCCTATAATTAATTTACAAGTTAATAATGAGCCAATGTTGTTACAAAATAATATTAAAATTAAAACCCAATATGGCTGGTGTAGTATTTACCAAAGTAAAAAGTCAACTGCTAAAGATTGGGTATTAACTATTAGCTAAAACCTCAGTAATTAAAATTTAAAGAATGAAGAAAAGCACAGTATTGTTTTTTGGTCCATATCCAACCCCATTTACTGGTCAATCTATATCTTTTAGACAGGTTTATAAGAATTTTAAAGGTAATAAAATTTTATTTGATACTACTATTTTTAAAAACAACAAGTTTTTAAACTCATTTTATTGTATTTTATTTTTACCCCTTGTTTTTATTTTTAAAAGATTTGATAAAGTATATTTTACTTGTTCTCGAAGTAAATTAGGCTTTTTAAAAGATTTTCAACTTATAATTTTATCAAAAATATTTAATAAAAAAATAGTAAATCATCTTCATGGTGCAGATTTTAAAGATTTTTATAAGAATTCTGGTTTTTTGAGAAAAATTATTTTGTGGTCTTATAATCAGATTAATATTAATATTGTTTTGTTACCTGCTATGAAAAGTCAATTTTCAGAGTTTAAAAGCACAAAAATTCAAGTGGTGGAAAATTGCTATACAAGCGATTTTGAAAATGTTAAAATTGATTATTCTAATAAGAAAAAACAAATATTATATCTATCTAACTTGATTTATTCTAAAGGTATTTTATTTTTTATGGATTTTGCTGAAGAGCTTTTAAAACTAAAGGAAGGTGTTATTGTTAAAGTTGCTGGTGCACCAATGGCTGATAGTCATATGACAACCGAAGAGGTATTTTTAGAATTTAAATTAAAATCTGATAATCTTAAAAAGCTTTATCCAAATCGTTTTTTTTATATGGGAGTTGTTAAAGGAAAACAAAAGGAAGAATTATTAAAAGAAAGTTCTATATTTATATTGCCAACATTTTATAAAACAGAAGCATTTCCTTTAACCATTGTTGAAGCTATGTATTTTGGAAATTTAATAATTACAACGAAACATAACTATTTAGGTGATGTTATTAATCAAACAAATGGGTCATTGGTTACAACCAAATCTGTGAATGAATTAATCGATGCAACCTTACTTTATCTAGATAACCATGAAGAGCTAAAAAAGATTATGATTTCTAACCATTTGGAAGCTAAGGAAAAATATAATCCCAAAAAGTTTAATGATAGTATCAATAAAATAATACAAGAAGCATAACATTTAATGAAAATCTCCATAATAACCGTTTCTTTTAATAGTGAAGCTACTATAGAAACCACCTTTAAGTCAGTAGCTAATCAAAAATATAAAGACATTGAATATATTTTAGTTGATGGTGGGTCAATAGATAATACATTGAATATAGCCAAAAAATATAGTGATGTTATTACTGAATTAATATCAGAACCAGACAAGGGTTTATATGATGCCATGAACAAAGGGATTGCCATGGCGTCAGGAGACGTTATTGGGTTGATAAATTCAGATGACCTATTTTGTGATAATAAAGCTATTGAAAAAGTAATGAATATATTTGAGGCAAATCCCACATTAGATTCTGTCTATGCTGATTTATATTATGTTTCTCAATCAGATACTGATAAAATTGTTAGAGGATGGGTTACAGGTAAGCAAAGGCCATTCAAATATGGTTGGCACCCTGCCCACCCTACTTTTTATATTAAGAAAAGTATTTATGATCAATATGGTTTATTCGATTTGAGTTTTAAATTGGCAGCAGATTTTGAAATTATGCTTCGCTTTTTGGACAAATATCAAATTAGTACACAATATTTAAAAGAGCCCTTAGTAAAAATGCGATTGGGTGGTGAAACGAATAAAAGTTTTAAAAATATTTACAAGCAGAATTTGGAGTGTATCCGAGCTTTTAAAAAAAACGAAGTAAAAGTCATTCCATTCTTATATCCTTTATTTCGCATCATTCCTAAATTATTTCAATTTAAAAAATGATAAAAAAAATATTAGTAACAGGTCATTCAGGTTTTTTAGGTGCTTATATTAAAGATTATTTAGAGTCGGTTGGCTATGAAATCATAAAATTAGGCAGGTCTAAAGACTCAGACATTGTTTGCGACATTTCAAAAGATATTTTTTCTGCTGCAAATATTGAAGCGGTAATTCATGTTGCAGGGAAAGCGCATAGCATCCCCAAAACTGAAAAGGAAAAAGAAGAGTTTTTTAAAGTAAATACCCAGGGCAGTAAAAATGTTTTGCAATCAATTGCTACTACCAATATAAAATCATTTATTTTTATAAGTACGGTGGCTGTTTATGGAAAGGAAACAGGGCAGTTGATTGATGAAAATGAAGGGTTGTTAGGAAATACTCCTTATGCGTTGAGTAAAATACAAGCTGAAAAATTGGTTGTAGAGTTTGGGAAAACTAATAATTGTAAAGTGGTTATTTTAAGATTGCCTTTGATAACAGGACAAAATCCTGTTGGTAATTTACAAAGTATGATTAATGCAATTCAAAAAGGGTATTATTTTAGAATTGGAGTAGGAGAGGCGAAAAGATCTATTATTTCTGCTGTGGATGTAGCTAAAGTAATTCCAGAATTATTAAACATACATGGTATTTATAATTATACAGACTGCACACATCCTACGATTGCTCAAATAGATACTGTGATAGCTAAGAAATACAACAAAAAAATAAAAAAATTACCTAAATCATTACTCAAATGGATTGCAAAAGTTGGTGATAGTATTCCTTTTTTTCCTTTTAATTCGAGTAAATTTGAAAAATTAACCAATACACTAACATTTTCAAATAAGAAAATATTACAACAAATTAAGTTTAAACCTATAAATGGTTTAACCGATATTTAATTTATTTATGGAAAAACATCTACTTATTTTAACGCTATTGAGTATCAGTTCCTACATATATTTAAAACTGGCTATTAAGTTTAAAATTATTGATAAACCCAATGAGCGAAGCTCTCATTCTAAAATTACTGTAAGGGGTGGTGGCATCATTTTTTCGATTGCGATGTTACTATTTTCGGTACTAAATAATTTTGAATATCCTTATTTTACGATGGGTGTGATCTTAATTTCTTTGGTAAGTTTTTTGGATGATATCTATACGTTAAGTTCAAAAATTAGATTTCCATTTCAGTTGTTAGCCGTTTTTTTGGTTTTATATCAAATTGGTTTGCCATTTATACCAATGTATATCTTTGGTTTTGCGTTAATTTTTGGTGTGGGTCTTATAAACATGTTCAATTTTATGGATGGCATCAATGGCATTACAGGTTTGTATTCCATTTCAGTTTTATTAGGCCTTTATGGGATCAATGCAAATGAGCATTTAATTGATTCAGATTTAATCGTCTATGCCTTAATTTCTTTAATCGTTTTTGGGTTTTATAATTTTAGAAAAAAAGCATTGTTGTTTGCGGGTGATATAGGAAGCATCGCTATTGGAATGCTCATATTTTTTATAGGATTGTATTTTACCTACACATTAGAATCACCATTAATTGCAGCAACCGTAATTGTTTATGGCGCAGATGCCGCTTATACGCTTCTCTATAGATTGTTATTTACCAAAGAAAGTGTATTAGCGCCTCACAGACTTCATATTTATCAAAAATTAGTACATGTAAAAAAAATAGGACATTTAAAAGTTTCTTTAAGTTATGCTGTTTTACAAATAGTTATAAATGTTATTGTTTTTAAATCGTACCATCTACCTATTAAAACCCAAATGATTATTTTTTTAAGTTTGAGCATTTTTTTTACAGGACTCTATGTTTTATTATTTAGAAAACTTAAAAAGTAATTTTTTTCTTTTCCTTTTGTATATTACCAATCAATAATAGAGAAGGTGAATATGAATATTTTATTGTAAATTAGCCCTAAATTGGAAATAAGATGCTAAGAAGTTTTTTTTTAAAAACCTTAAATAAATATGCCTCGAGATGGTTGGTGTTAATGATTGATGTTTTTTTGGTCTGTTTTTCATTTTTATTAGCCTATATCATTCGTTTTAACATCACTTTCAATTTTAATACGGAACAATTTTTTGTACAAATTCCATTCATCATTACCATTGCTTTAGTTAGCTTTTTAATGGTGGGTTCTTACAAAGGCATTGTAAGACATACAGGAACCAAAGATGCGTTCAATGTTTTTTTAGGAATCACCATTTATACATTATTAATTGCTACTCTAGTTATTATTAATCAATTATTCAAACTCAGTTCTTATACAATTCCGATATCCATTATCGTAATCCATTATTTTGTCGCTGTTTTTATACTCATTATTAGTAGGTATATTTTCAAAGCGTTTTATGATGTGCTTTCTACAGAATTAAATACCATTAAAAATGTTTTGATTTATGGAGCAGGAGAAGCAGGAATTATTACCTATGGAGCTTTAAATAGAGATAAAAAGTACAATTATGATGTTTTGGGTTTTATTGATGATGACCCGAATAAAATAAATAAAAAGATAGATCGTATTAAAATTTATGACCTCATTAAAATTGATCAAAATTTTATCGAGAAATACGATGTACACGAAGTCATCATTTCTACACAAAAAATTAGACCTTCACGATTGTTAGAAATAACGGATTATATTTTGTCTTTAGGCATTGAAATAAAAATCGTACCACCTTTAGTGACTTGGATCGATGGGAATTTACAAGCCAATCAAATCAAACAAATAAATATCGATGATTTATTAGATAGAAGGCAAATCTTAATCAACAACCCTATTGTAAAGAAAGAAGTAGAGGATAAAGTTGTTTTAGTTACAGGAGCAGCGGGTTCTATTGGTAGCGAAATTTCAAGACAATTAGCAACTTACAATCTTAGGCATTTGGTGTTGATTGATCAAGCAGAATCAGCGCTCTATGATTTGCAACAGGAATTGCATCAAGAAGGGAAAAGAAATTTTTCGGCTTTGGTCTCTGATGTTCGCGATAAAAAAAGAATGGAGCAGATTTTTGAAAAGTACAAGCCTCATAAAGTTTTTCACGCGGCAGCCTATAAGCATGTTCCTCTAATGGAAGAGAGTCCTTACGAAGCCATCAAAATAAATATTTTGGGAACCAAAAAAATAGCGGATTTGGCAATAAAACACAAAGTAGAGCGTTTTGTGATGGTTTCTACGGATAAAGCTGTGAATCCTACCAATGTAATGGGCGCCACCAAAAGAGTTGCTGAAATGTACATTAGCTGCATTAGTAAAAAACAGAAAAAGACAAAATTTACCACCACTCGTTTTGGAAATGTTTTGGGTTCTAATGGTTCTGTAATACCCTTATTTAAAAGACAAATTGAGTATGGAGGCCCTTTAACAGTAACACACAAAGACATTACGCGTTACTTTATGACCATTCCAGAAGCCTGTCGATTGGTTTTAGAAGCAGGCACGATGGGCAATGGAGGTGAAATTTATATTTTTGATATGGGAAAGTCTGTGAGGATTTACGATATGGCAAAAAGAATGATCTCCTTATCAGGGTTAAAATATCCAGAAGATATCGATATTGAAATTACAGGTTTGCGGCCAGGAGAAAAATTGTATGAAGAATTGTTGGCAAAAGGAGAGAACACCATTAAAACCTACCATGAAAAAATAATGATTGCGAAAACACAGCCCGTAAATGAGGCATTAGTTAACTCGATTATTAACCAATTATTGGTAAAGAAAAGCGTACTTTCCAATTCTGAAATTGTGAGCATGATTAAAGAAATAGTACCAGAGTATATTTCGAACAACTCTGAATTCGAAAAATTAGATAATAATTAGGTTCTTCCCACCTGAAATGATTATTTTCGCAAAAATTTTAAGATGAAAAAAATATTTAAATTTCAAATTATTACAATCCTGTTGTTTTTTGCATCCTGTGTATCTAAAAAGGATATCATTTACTTTCAGAATGATGAAATAGACCAATCTAAAGTTTCTAATAGTTATAAAACCATCATCAAGCCAGATGATGTTTTACAGATTACAATTACGGCGCTGGATGTAGAGGCAGTGAGACCTTTTAATTTAGCAGCGGTTACTTATTCTACTTCTTCCAATTCTGCAATAGGGGTAGCACAGCAACAAACCTATTTAGTAGATACCAATGGCGAAATTGATTTTCCAGTTTTGGGTAAACTGAAAATTGGCGGTTTGACGAGAGACGAACTGATTGATTTTTTAAAGGAAAAGTTAGAACCGGATTATATTTTAAATCCAAATATAAATGTACGTATCGCCAATTATAAGGTGACGGTTTTAGGCGATGTGGCTAGACCTGGAAGTTACCCCATACCGAATGAAAGAATTACCATTCTAGAGGCCATTGGTTTGGCAGGGGATTTGAATCTTTCTGGTCAACGCAATAATGTGATGGTGCATCGTGAGGAGGAAGGTAAAAAAGTACAGTATCAAGTCGATTTATTGTCTAAAGAAATCTTTACTTCCCCAGTATATTATCTGCAACAAAATGATGTGGTGTATGTAGAACCCAATTATGCGAAAATTCAATCGGCTTCGGCCAATTCAAATACAAGTTTAATTATTTCTATTTCTGGGGTTATTATATCACTTTTAACTGCCATCTCTCTTTTAACTAGATAAAAATGCAAGAAAGTAACGAAAAAAACTTTTCACATCAGACTATGGAAACTGAGACTATAAATATTAGGGAAGAAGTCGAAAAGTATCTTATGTATTGGAAGTGGTTTGTAGTCACTGTAATGGTTGCTGTAAGTATCGCTTTTACATACTTGCGCTATGCAACACCAAGTTATACTGCCACGGCCTCCATTATGATCAAAGACAATCAAAAGTCAGGGATTTCTGCTGAACTAGCGGCTTTTGAAGATTTAGGGATCATTGGAGGAGGTTCTGCCAACAATCCTGAAAATGAAATTGAAATTTTAAAATCGAGAAAGATCATTGGGCAGGTGGTGGATTCTTTGGATTTAGTCGTTTCCTATTTTCAAGAAGGAAGAATTAAGATTACTGAAGTTTATGAACCAAAGCCATTCATTTTTGAAATCACAGATAGAAATCCATTATACATTTCAAAAGATACTACTTTTATGATTTCTGTGTTAAATACGGAGCAAGCAGAACTAAAAAGTATAGAAAATGAGTCGATTTTAAAAGCAGCTTTGAATACATTTCAAAAATCGAATTTAGGGACTTTCAAAATACAAAACAATTGGGAAAAGGAACCTGAATTTCCTTTGGACGTGATTGTATCGATCAAAAATCGGAATAAATTGATTGATGGCCTCATCGATGCAATCTCAATTAGTCCTGTGGATAAAAATTCCAGCGTCTTAAGGTTAAGTCTAACGTCTAATGTAAAGGAAAAAGCTCAAGATATTTTAGATGAATTGGTCAAACAATACAATTTAGATGCGATACAGGATAAAAACTTAGTGTCTGAAAAAACCAAACTATTTATTGAAGAGCGTTTGGAAACTGTGGGTGGCTTTTTAGCTTTGGCACAAGACGATGTGAAAGATTACAAAACAAAGTTTGGGATTACAGGTTTATCCACAGAAGGGGAGTTAGCCTTAGAAGAAGTATCTCAGAACAATCAGCAAATTGTAGCACTAAGAAGTCAATTGAGTCTCGCGAATTGGATTCAACAAAAACTTACAAAAGAAGTGGCTGATAATGATGTATTGCCCACTAATTTAGGTTTTCAGGATGCTTCAATTACCACTTCTATTGGAAGCTATAATGAGTTGGTTTTATTGAAAAATAAATTGCTAGTAACAGCGGGTGTTTTGAATCCACAACTGATTCAAATACAGAGAGAATTGTCTACACTCAATAAAAACTTGTTATCCAGTTTGGCAAACTTAAAAAAATCATTAGAGATTCAACTGAGTCAATTAGAGCAAGAGGCAAGGAAGGTTAATACTAAAATAAGTACCATCCCTTTAATAGAAAGGGGAATGATTGACATTGAACGTCAAAAAGAAATTTATTCTGAATTGTATTCCTATCTATTAACAAAAAAAGAAGAAACAGCCATTTCCTTAGCCGTAACCGTGCCGAATGCAAAAATTATAGATTTTGCCTATAGCAATGGGATACCTGTGTCACCAAAAAAGAACATCATTTATGTAGCAGCTTTGCTGTTGGGAGTACTAATCCCTTTTATAATAATCTATATCAAAAATTTATTAGACACCAAAGTGCATTCTAGAAAAGACATTGAAGACTTCACAAGTATCCCTTTTCTAGGCGATGTACCGCATTCTGAAACCGATGACAAAATTGTGATTGGCAACGATTCAAGAACAAGTACAGCAGAGGCCTTTCGACTAATTAGAACCAATTTAGATTTTATGCTGCCAAAATCGGAGGATACTGCAGGCAAAACGATTTTTTTAACCTCTACTACAAGTGGAGAAGGAAAATCTTTTATCTCCATTAATTTAGCGGCAGCCTTGTCTTTATCGAATAAAAAAGTACTCTTAATGGGGATGGATTTAAGGGCGCCAAAAGTAACAGAGTATTTGGGAATCCCGGAAAGAAAAGGAATCACCAATTATATCACAGATGCTAAATTAGCCTTAAAAGACATTAAATTTTCCATTCCTGAGATAAAGGGTTTAGACATCATCGCTTCAGGTGTGATTCCGCCAAACCCCTCAGAATTGCTTTTGAATAACAGAATTAAAGAATTGTTTGAAGCCGTTAAAAAAGACTATGATTTTGTGATCGTAGATACAGCCCCTGTGAATTTGGTAACAGATACCCTTTTAGTTTCTAAATATGCCGATATGTTTTTATACGTGACGCGTGCAAACTATTTAGACAAAAGAATGTTGAATGTAGCTCAAAATTTATACAAAGAAAAGAAGTTACCTAATATGGCCATTGTATTAAATGATACAGACATGAAAAGAGGTTATGGCTATGGTTATGGCTATGGTTATGGTTATGGTTATGGAAACAACTATATAGATGTAGTTAAAAAACCGTGGTATAAGCGTATATTAAATTAATACACAAAAGGAAGCAATGTGCTTCCTTTTTTTTTGTTTAAAGAGTAAGCGTTGTTGTACATATTCTGTCATCACCACTCCCTTGTCATCCCCACTCATTTTGTCATCCTGACGAGGAACGAGGAAGGATCTCAAAATCCAAACACACTTTTTCATTGCAGCCTGTCCCGAACTTGATTCGGGAAGTGAGGCACGACGAGGGATCTTACCCCCAACAAACTACCTTTAGATTTCTCAATCGCTCCTGCGTCGCTCATTTCGAAATGACAAACCGAGCCCCCATTCCCTTATCATCCCGAAGGAGGCACGACGAGGGATCTTACCCCCAGCAAACTCCCTTTAGATTTCTCAATCGCTCCTGCGTCGCTCATTTCGAAACAACAAACCGAACCCACATTACTTTGTCATCCCGAAGAAGGCACGACGAGGGATCCCACGTGCAATAGAGTTACCAAATTCTCTGCATAAACAAGAACCCCCAACAAACTACCTTTAGATTTCACAATCCCTCCTGCGTCGCTCATTTCGAAATGACAAACAGCGGGTAAGAACGCCAAATCGAACCCCGTTCATTTTGGATCCCATAAACTTGTTATTCCCACCCAATTTGTCATCCTGACGAGGAACGAGGAAGGATCTCACAGCGCCGGCCAATTTTGTCAATGCAGCCTGTCCAGAACTTGATTCGGGAAAGGAGGTACGACGAGGGATCTCACCTTCAACAGAGATTCCTCCTGTCGTCGGAATGACAAACTATAATCGGTAATGGCAAACCGATTAAAAAAAGCTATGAGCCGAATATTGAAATTCCCTAAATTGCACTGCATATCCAAATTAAAAAATTCCAATAATTAAAATGATACCCTTTAACGAAAATTTAGGCATATACACATATTACGTTTACATACTTACAAATAAAAATAGAACCACATTTTATATTGGAGTGACGAATAACATGACAATTAGATTACAACAACATAAAGAAAGTGTTGCCAACAGTGCAGCAACATTTGTAGGCAAATACAAATTACAGCATTTGGTTTATTATGAGAAATTTACTTGGATACAAAACGCAATTGCGAGAGAGAAAGAATTAAAAGGATGGCGTAGAGAAAAGAAAATAAATTTGATACGCTCAAAAAATGAGCCCTTTGAGTTTCTAGATCATCATTTTCTTCTAAACGTTTGAATATATTATTCTTTCCCCATTCACTTGTCATCCCGACCCACTTTGTCATCCCGAGCGAGGCACGACGAGGGATCCCACCTTCAACAGAGATTCCTCCTAACGTCGGAATGACAAACTGAACCCCCACACACTTTGCCATCCCCATTCACTAGTCATCCCCATTACGTTGTCATCCCGAAGGAGGAACGACGAGGGGTCTCTAAAGCAAACCAAACTAACATTAGATTTCTCAATCGCTCCTGCGTCGCTCATTTCGAAATGACAAACCGAACCCACATTACGCTGTCATTGCAGCCTGTCCCGAACTTGATTCGGGAAGCGAGGCACGACGAGGGATCTCTTAAGCAAACCAAATCGCTATTAGATTTCTCAATCGCTCCTACGTCACTCATTTCGAAATGACAAAGCGGGTAGGAGTGTCGAGTTGAACCCCACACACTTTGTCATCCCGAGTGAGGAACGACGAGGGACCTTCTAAAGCAAACCAAATCGCCATTAGATTTCCCAATCGCTCCTGCGTCGCTCATTTCGAAATGACAAATTTTGGGGAGAAATGACAAACTGTGGGGAAAAATGACAAACGATACTTTTTAGTTACAGAATGTTATCGCCACTTTAATGAAGAAATCTTTAGATTTTTCATAAGTTAATCGATTGGCTTCGATTTTTTTAAACCAAACTGTATGAACTTTTCTCTTTGCCAGTTCTTGTCGGTTGTTCTTTTTAGTAACCAATTTCTGTAAGCTTTATCAAAAATAGCTTTATAAATAATGTCTAATCTCATTTTAATAAAAAGACTTCTAGAGGTTTTTTTATGACGTTTTTTTCTTAAAATTTCATCCTCTAATTCCTCATTAAAAATTTTGAGATAGGCTTTAGTTTCATGGGTTCTATGATATTCTAAAGAGTCAATTTTATTAAAAACTACATGACAACTCGCTAAAAAACAGGTTAAAGGGTTTTTTAAAGTATTAAATTGATGAAAAGCAGTTTTAGCAACTGTTTTTTTCGAAAGTAGAAAAACATCATAGGCATTTCTTAAAGCGATATTTTTGAAGAAAAAACCATCATCATTAATTTGTTTTGCAATGATGGATAGTGATAATTGATTGTCATAGCTCATCACATTTGAGTCATTAATGTTTTGAGTGTCTTTTTTTATAATATTATAATTAAATTCATCCGCATATTTTTCCAATAAAAGTTCTTTATGAATTTCAACAGCAGCAATTTTATTCTTTTGTTGTAATCTAGGGTAATGTCTAAACATAGGAAAATCATAAGTAGTATCATGTACTTTAGAATAACCAAAATTAGTCAACAGTTTTATGGCTTTTCTATAATCATCTTGTGAAAAAATAAAATCAATATCCCCTACCATACGCTCTGCAATGTCTTCATAAAGTCCTTCTAGTAAGTTGCCTGTTCCTTTTAAAAAAATGGGAGTGATGTTGTTTGCTAATAATAGCGTATTTATTTCTTTGGCTTGTTCAATAATTTGTTGGTTACGTTCTCTATTTAAATTGGTAATATGAATCATATATTCCACCAAGTCTTCTGGAACGTAGTGTAAAAAATCAGCTCGCTTTAAATTGCAATACAAAGCAGGAAACACATAATGTGCTGTACTTAATTTTACAACAGCTTCCCAATCTACCAAATTGTTTTTTAATTGGTTTTCTATAATAGCCTTATTTACCTCTGAGTGATTGATGGTTAGGCTTTGTGCAACAAAAAAGAGGGTTTCTTTATAAGTCATTGTTTTATTGAGTAACTGTTTTCGTATTTCAAAAATAGGGATATTTATTTAATTGTTAGTTGTCGGTTGTCGGTTGTCGGTTGTGGGTTGTTGGTTTGTGGTTTGAAGTTGGGAGTTTGAAGTGGGAAGTATGAAGAGGAAATTTGGGATTAGACCCTGAAACCCTGAAATAGGTTCGGGGCAGCCTAAGTTCAGGGTGACGAAATTAAACCTTACCCAAATACCCTCACATTCTCTGCCATAAGATGACCTAACAATTTCAAATTCGTTTTGGTGCCTATTTTTTGAAGCATTTCCAAATGTTTCAAGTGATGGGTATCAGAGCCTACAAAATCATACAATCCTTGTTTTAATAAAAGTTGCGTTGTTTTTTGAACAGGCTTTCCATAGTGTTCTGTGAATGACAATAGATTTAATTGAAACAAACAACCAGCTGTTTTTAGTTTTTGAAACTCTTTTGGGTTATTATGATACGTAAAATAGCGTTCAGGATGCGCTAAAACAGGTTTATATCCCTTTAATTGAAGTTGAAATAAAATATCATACAAATTAATTGGTGGACTAAAATAAGACATTTCAACCAATACCAGATTGTCTTTTAAAGTCATTAAGTCTCCTTTATCTAAAATAGCAGAAAATTGCTCATCCATCATATATTCAGCAGCTGCATCAATTGAAATACCTGTGATATTTCTTTTTTTTAATTCGTTTCTTACTTCTTCAAGTTTGCTTTTTATGATACCTGGGGTATTGGGATATAAATCTCCCAAAATATGTGGCGTGGTTATGAATTTTTTAATTCCGTAAGAAGCCATTTTTTCAATTAAGGCAATAGAATCATCTAAATCTTTAGCACCATCATCAATGCCAGGTAATAAATGAGAATGGATATCCACAAATCCTTCAGGGAAAAATTCGTTTAAAGAAATCTCTTTACTTTTAAAAAAAAACATTTTTTATTGATTTTTAACAAATTTACGATTTTCCTATTGATAAAAAAGGAGAACGTTCAATTCGTTTAGATGCTATGATCATAGTATTGTAAATCTGTTATAAAATCTTATTTTTAAAGTAAATTTTAATGTCAGTTCGAGTGATTTCGATTTTTCATCGGAATTGTATCGAGAACCAATTTAGTAAAAAGCAATCTTTTGGTTTAGAATACCTAACAAAGTTTTACATCAATTTATTGAAAGTACATTTTCTTTTGTACTACTACTTTTTGCTTCGCTCCGAACTCACAATCTGAAACTGTCAATACAAAAGATGAAACTAATTTCTTCTTTACTTTTTTCCATTGATGAATACTGAATCTAGTTCAGTACAGGCTTCGACCAAAAAAATCTAGACTTATTTTAATTTACTTGAATTCTACATTGTCTTCCATTCACGCACCCAGACCACTACGTTTTTTGGGCACTTACCATTCCATACAATTTGAATTGCTACGAAAATTAAAAGTATGTCGGTTTGGAATATAGATGTACATCAGGATTTTGGATATAAAACCAATTTTAATGTAGCTCTTCGTGATCCCAAGAAATAATGAGCGTTCGCATGGAATTGCGGTGCGCAGCACTACGCATGGAATACGGCTAGCGAATGGTGCGCAGCAATTTCATAGGGAAACTCTTGATTTTTTGCTTCTTTGGTATCAAGACAAAAGAAGAAGAATCATTTTTCTATGTTAAAGAAAGTATTTACCTCTTTTATTCCAATTAGATAAATTCTTTTGATTTAAATATGTGGACAATTAACATTTTGGTATTTAAATTTCTAAAAATTGTCAGTTCGAGCGCAGTCGAGAACTATGTTATTCTTATAAGTTGTCATTCGTTAAACATTTATATTTGATAATAAGTAGCTAAATATGGTCCTTTATTAATTTAAAACTAAATGATCAAATTGATATGTGAAACAACTTATAAATAATCATACTATTTCCAAAAATAGTTGTTTTTTTAATATTTAGAATTTACATTATATAAATAATTACAAGCGAAAACGATTGAACTTTTCTTTACTATTGTGTAATTGTTTTTGTTATGATATATTTGATTAAAACTTGATATTATGATATTAATTGCAGACGGAGGTTCTACAAAAGCAGATTGGATTGCTATAAACAAAAATAAACAAGAAGAGTTTAGAGTACGAACATTGGGTTTAAATCCTGAGGTTATATCAGCGAAAGAACTGAATGATAGAATTATTCATATGTTTCAGTTAATAAAAATAAAAGACGATGTTACCGAAATTTATTTTTACGGAGCAGGCTGTGGAACGCCAGTTGCCATTAAAATTTTAGAGGATGTTTTGCAAGAAATATTTACAAATGCTCAGGTTCATATTGCAGAGGACATGTTAGCGGCTGTTTATGCTGCTTCTGGAAAAAAACCTGCCATTGTTTGTATATTAGGTACAGGTTCGAATAGTTGTTATTTTGATGGAGAAAATTTACACATGAAAGCGGTTTCTTTGGGTTATACCATAATGGATGAAGCCAGTGGAAATTACTTTGGTAAAAAACTATTAAAAGAGTATTATTATTCTAAAATGCCAAAAAGAATCGCAGAAAAATTTGAAGCAGAATTCAATTTAGATGCAGATTATATTAAAAAGAACTTGTACAGAGAAGCAAATCCGAATATGTATTTAGCAACATTCGCGCAGTTTATGTTCGAATTTAAAGAAGACAAATACATTAAACGCATTATTAAAAAGGGTTTTCAAGAGTTTTTTAAATACCGTATTTTACCTTTTGAAAAAGGACCAGAAACACCTCTTTATTTTATTGGTTCTATTGCTTTTTATTTTAGAGATTTGTTAGAAAAAGTAGCTCACAAAAACAAATTGGTCATCACAGATGTTATTCAAAGACCTATTGACAATCTTTTAGAATATCACAAAAAAAATATCAATTAACTTTCGCATACATTTTAAGTGGATGTAGCTCAAAAGTGTCAGTTCGTGTTATTTTGAGGTAATAAAAAATGTATGAGAACTTTTTAAAAGACAAAATTCGTAGTCTCGATACTAATTTTACTTCTTTCATCCGTAAAATTCGCTCGAATTGACAGGATTTTATAAAAAAATACAAGAAAGGATTAATTAATTATGTTTAAAAGTCTTTCTAAACGCATTCCTCTAGAGCCTTTTATTAAAATGGCCTGGTTGCGTATAGGATTTTTTATAAGATATCCCTCTAAATCTGCATAGGATTTAAACTTTTTCAAATTGGTTTTTGTTTGATAGAAATTTTCGCCAACAAAAAACGAATCCTGAAATTCTAAAGAAGTTGCCAAATCAACAATGGCTTGATGTTCAGTAGTACTTTCGTCTCCTAATTCAAACATATCACCTAAAATAACAACTTTACTATTTTCAGTAATAGCACTAAAATTTTCTAGAGCAGCCATCATACTCGATGGATTTGCATTATAGGCATCTAAAATAATTTTGTTTTCTACAGTATTCATTATTTGAGAACGATTGTTTTGCGGAATGTAGCTTTCTATGGCTTCTTTAATTTGTGCCTCAGAAACTTTAAAATAATCGCCAATAGTGATGGCAGCAGCAGCATTATTGTAATTATAAATCCCAATTAAATTACTTTGAATTACTTCGTTTTTGTAAAGTATGCTCACAAAAGGATTCACATCCAAAAAGGATACTTTTTCTACATCAAATAAAATTGATTTTATATTTGATGTTTTTTCAACCTGAAGTGGGTCTTTAGGATTTACAAAAGCTGTTTTGTTGTTCTCTTTTAGAAATGTATACAGTTCGCTTTTTCCTTTGATAACGCCTTCAATTCCTCCAAAACCCTCTAAATGCGCTTTTCCAAAGTTGGTGATGTAACCAAAATCTGGCTCGCAAATAGCACATAAAAATTCGATTTCTTTTTGATGATTTGCGCCCATTTCTACAATGCCAATTTCGTGTTTTGGTGTCATAGAAAGCAGAGTTAAAGGCACTCCAATATGATTGTTTAAATTACCTTTGGTGGCAATGGCTTTGTACTTTTGTTTTAAAACTGTGTAGATTAATTCTTTTGTAGTGGTTTTTCCATTGCTGCCTGTTAAACCAATTATAGGAAAACTTAATTGTCGCCTATGATAATTCGCTAATGCTTGCAGTGTTTTTAAAACATCATCAACTAAAATAATATTTTTATTAGTTTGATATTCTTTTTCGTCAACAATTACATAATTTGCGCCCAATTTTAAGGCTTCTTCTGCAAATTGATTGCCATTAAAATTGTCTCCTTTTAAAGCAAAGAAAAGGGTGTTTTTTCGAATGTTTCTAGTATCTGTATCTACTAAAAAGTGCTGCCTATAGATTTTATAAAGCGCTGTTATTTTCATTTTTGAAATATAAAAAAACCTCATTATTAATAAAAATAATGAGGTTTATATTTTTGTGTTCTTCTTCTATCTAGAAGGATTTCTTGCAGATCTTTTTCCAGTCGTCATTGGGCCAACCTTATCAGATACACATCTAAAACCAATATAATTGGTCGCCATATATTCTGGCAAATATCTTCTTTGTGCTGGGTCTAACCAATATTCTCTATCAGACCAAGAACCACCTTTATACACTCTAGATTGGTTACTAATTAAAGTAGTACGTTTTTTATCATCGTTAATTAAAACATCTTTTCCAGTTAAAGCATCTCTAACTGCAGTAGGTTTTTTAGGTGAATTGTACATACTTGGTTTCGATTGAAACTGATCTTCATCATCTTCGTAAAAACGAGAAGAATTCAAATCACCATCGCCAATATCAGAATTATCAGAAACTGTAAAGTTTCTTCTTAAAGTAGTATCGTCTTTCGTTATTGGAATATATTTAATAGTACCTGGTAATTGTTTTGGAACAATTTTACCATTTGGTAAAGTGTCATAATCAACCTCTGCAGCACCATCACCATCTGCGAAAACTACATTTCCTTCGCTATCAATCATTTTTTTAGTGAAGATATTTCCTCTAAAATAATTGAAATCGTTGGCTTCATTATCAATAATTGGTCTGTAAACATCAGCCACCCATTCTGCAACATTTCCAGACATATCATACAAACCAAAACCATTTGGAGGATATGATTTTATTTTATTAGGAATATCTGCCCCATCAGAACTCCAACCTGGCAAACCACTATATTCTCCATTACCTTGTTTAAAGTTCGCTAATTGATCTCCTTTATTTCTTTTGCTTTTATCTCTGGTATATTTACCATCCCAAGCATATTTTTTACGCCCTCTAATATTATTGTATTCTCTGTTTTCTACGTTTGCTTTGGCAGCAAATTCCCATTCAGCTTCGGTTGGCAATCTAAAACGTTGTGTTAAAATTCCATCAGCTTGGGTAATTTTTCTACCTTGAAAAGCATCTCTAGAAGGTCTTGGTTCTCCTCTTTTAGTAATGGTTCTTCCAACACCTCTTTTGTAAACAGTTGTATCACCTTCAAAAAGTTTAGAATCATCAACTAAAAATACATCTGTATCAAAAAAGTTGCTAATGGTATCTGCTTCAAAAATATTTTCAATGTGCCCTTTGTCTATTAAGGTTTTTAAATTAACAGCATTCGTTCTCCATTTACAGTATTCATTGGCTTGTAACCAACTAACACCCACTACAGGATAATCTGCGTATGCTGGATGACGAAAATAATTTTCAGATAAAATATCGGTGTTTCCTAAACTCTTTCTCCAAACCAACGTATCTGGCAAAACAGAACTATATATGTACCTGTATTTTTCTTCTGATGGCGAAAACACATCTTTCATGTATTGCACATACAAAAAATATTCAGAGTTGGTCACTTCTGCTTCGTCCATGTAAAAAGAACGCACATGCAATTTTTTAGGTGTGGTGTTCCAATCGAACATGACATCGTCTTGAACTTGTCCCATTGTAAAAGAACCTCCTTCAACACCTACCATTCCTAGAGGTGGTTTTTGTCCTGAATCTGAATTCCCTCTAATAAAATTACCGTTTTTCGGATCATTAAAAGTTAAACCAGTTAAAGTAGATTTATTAGATGAAGATCTATTATTACAGTTAACCAGCATTAATGTAGTTAAAACTACCAAAGTTATTTTAAATATGTTTTTCATTTCCTAATTTAAAATTGTTAGGGTTTTTATATAGCGATGCAATTTACAATAAATATACTTTCTAACAAGCAAATATATAATTTTAACGCATCAATTTTTTGCATATAATTTATAAACGATTGCTTTTTTACTTTAGTATAATTTATCTTTGTTCACAGTAAAATATCTAATTATTATTTTCGTTATTTGAATACTAATATGAAAAAACAGTTTTTACTTCTTTTTTTTACTTTCTTTTTGCAGATTTCTTTTGCGCAAGTTTCTAGTTCGGTTTTAGCTTCTGGCAATTGGTTTAAATTTTCTGTGGATACCACAGGAGTGTTTAAAATAGATAGAAATTTACTACAACAAATAGGTATTTCTACAAGTGGATTAAATCCGAAGAAAATACATATTTATGGCAATGGAGGCCAGCTTTTACCAGATTTAAATAGCGATTTTAGATATGATGATTTGCAAGAAAACGCCATTTTTATTCAAGGTGAAAATGATGGTTCTTTTGATGCCAGTGATTTTATTCTTTTCTATGCAAAGGGTCCTCATGATTGGGAAGTAGATATTGCAGCTGA
This sequence comes from Polaribacter sp., assembly GCF_049276715.1. Lineage (GTDB taxonomy): Bacteria > Bacteroidota > Bacteroidia > Flavobacteriales > Flavobacteriaceae > Polaribacter. Next base: position 227,706 of record NZ_JBASWY010000044.1, on the reverse strand, counting down.
AACCGCCAATCACAGACAAAATATTTTTTCTGACAAAGGGTATTATTTTATTACTGTAAATGATGTGGATGGAAAAAGGATTCAACAAAAAAGTCCAGTTTCAGCAAATGCTTCTAATACTATTTCTGTTTTTGATGATTATACTTTCTACGAAAAGGAAGAAAGAAGTCTTTTAGCAGTGGGTACACAATGGTTTTTTAATTCAGATTTTAATATCAATAATACCCAAGTTTTTACGATTCCTTTTCCAAATGCCCTTGCAAATAGCCCTGTAAATCTAGCTGTGAGAGCAGTTTCCAATTCTGTGGTATCTTCGAATATGGAGGTAAGTGTAAATGGACAAAATTTGTATGCAATCAATTTTCCGGCTATTAATCCTAGCTCCTTAACCAAAGCTTTTGCCACAGAAAGAAGTGCAGATTTTGTAAATACAGGTCAAAACATTTCGGTTTCTATCACCTATAATAATAATGGAAATCCGTCTGCCAATGCATTTTTAGATTACATAGAAATTGTTGGGAAAAAGCAGTTGAGATTCTCCGATTTTCAGTTTTCTTTTCGAAGTTTTCAACAAGCAAAAGCAACAGGAGTTGTAGAATATCAAATAGAAAATGGCAATAATGCTTTTCAAGTTTGGGATGTAACCAATTCTATTTCTCCGCAAATAATTACAAATCAAGGTACTGGAAATGATTTTACATTTAAAGATAATGGAGGCAGTTTAAAAGAATACATTATTTTAAACGACAACGATTTTTATAGACCAGAAACTGTTCAAAATGCAAGAGTTGCAAATCAAAATATACATGCATTAAAGGATATCAATTATATTGTAATTACCAATTCTCAGTTATCTTCTCAAGCACAAAGATTGGCAGATTATCATCAATCAAACTCTAATTTAACAACAAAAGTGGTTATTTTAGATGAAATTTACAATGAATTTTCTTCAGGTTCGAAAGACATTACAGGTATTAGAGATTTTCTAAAACATGTGTATGATACCAATTCAACACCAGATAAAAAATTAAAATACGTTTGCTTTTTTGGCGATTCTTCTTACGATTATAAAGATAGAATACCCGCAAACAATAATGTGGTTCCTGTAAAACTTTCGGAAACAAGTTTTAATTTAGCAAATTCTTGGGTTACAGACGATTTTTTTGTGATGCTAGATGATAATGAAGGTACCATGTCTACTTCTCATTCAATAGATGTTGCATCCAGCAGAATTCCAGTTTCTACCTTGTCTGAAGCTACAGATGTGGTAGATAAAATTCTTACTTATTATAGCAAACAAGCCATTGGTGATTGGCGAAACACTATTACATTATTAGCAGATGATATTGATTTGGCAGGTGAAGAATTTATTGAGCAAGGAGTAGAATCTATTGCAGATGAAATAAAAAATAACAAACCAATTTTTAACATTAATAAAATTTATGTAGATGCTTTTGTGCAAGAAAATTCTTCTGGAGGAGAACGTTATCCAGAAGTAAATAAAGCAATTACAAATGCCATTGAAAAAGGAACCTTGGTTTTCGATTATTTTGGTCATGGAGGAGAAGATGGCTTTGCCTCTGAAAGAATTTTAGACAAACCACAAATTCAATCGTTTAACAATCCAAATACATTGCCGCTTTTAATTACGGTTACTTGCGATTTTTCTAGATTCGATAATCCAAATAGAATTACAGCAGGCGAATTAAATTTAAAAAGTAAAACAGGTGGTTCTGCAAGTATGATTACCACAACAAGAGAAGTTTTTATTTCTACAGGGCAAAGTTTTAACGAGCAATTAATAAGAATTCTGTTGGCTTTTAATAACGAAGATTTTACAATTTCTGAAGCTTTAACCAAGGCAAAAAATCAATTCTCAAGTCCTCAGAAATTTTTTATCTATTCTTTTGGAGATCCAGCAATGAAACTGGCAATACCAGAGCCCAATGTGCGAATTACAAAAATGAACGATAAAGATATTACCCAATCTTTAGACACTCTAAAAGCACTTTCTAAAATTAGATTTGAAGGTGTTGTAACAGATAATTCCAATATCGTTTTAAACAATTTTAATGGTACGTTATCAACAACTATTTTCGATAAATCGATAGATAAAACCACCTTAGATAATGATGGTTTTGGCATAAAAATGATTTTCGACTCACAAGATAGTAAACTATTTAGAGGTAAATCTACTGTAGAAAATGGTGCATTTAGTTTCGATTTTATTGTGCCAAAAGATATAAAAATAGCCTTCGGAAAAGGGAAATTGAGTTTTTACGCAGAAAATGGAGACATAGATAAATCTGGCGCAAACTTCGATGTTGTTGTGGGTGGAATCAACGAAAATGCTCCACAAGACAATATGGGTCCAGAAATAAGTTTGTTTATGAACGACGAATCTTTTATTGATGGTGGCAACACAAATGCGTCTCCAAATTTAATTGCAGTTTTGGCTGATTCAAGTGGTATTAACACATCAATAACAGCTGTAGACCACGATATTGTGGGTATTTTAGATGGAGATACTTCGAATCCAATTATTTTAAATGACTTTTATCAAACAGAATTAAACGATTTTACAAAAGGAAAAGTTACTTATAAATTAAGAGATTTAGATGTTGGCCCTCATACTTTAAAGATAAAAGCTTGGGATACTTACAATAACTCATCTGAAACCACGTTAAACTTTGTGGTTGTTAGTGATGCAATTTTAAATTTAGAAAATGTTTTAAATTATCCAAATCCTTTTGTAAATTACACAGAGTTTTGGTTCAATCATAATAAACCCAATGAACCCTTAGAAGTACAAGTTCAAATTTTTACGGTTTCTGGTAAATTGGTAAAAACAATCAATCAAAATATACAAACTACAGGTAATTTATCAAGAGAAATTATTTGGAATGGTTTAGACGATTTTGGCAATAAAATAGGAAAAGGAGTTTACGTTTATAAGCTAAAAGTAAAATCGACATCAAACAATTTAATTTCAGAGAAATACGAAAAATTAGTAATACTTCAATAAAAAGTAGATATTTGTAAAAAATAACAAGAAAAAAAGAATGAAAAAAATAGGATTTTGTTTAGCACTTTGTGCTTTAGTAGGGTTAAAAGTAAATGCGCAGAATAATGCTATAACAACAGCAGCCCCATTTTTATTAATTGTTCCAGACGCAAGAGCAGGAGGAATGGGAGATATGGGTGTTGCAACTTCTGCAGATGCTTGGTCTTTGTTTCACAACGCAGCTAAAATTGCTTTTAGTGATCGACAAATAAAAACAGGTCTTACGTATTCTCCTTGGTTACGTAATTTAACAGACGATATTTTTATTGGAAGTGGATCTTACATTAATAGATTTAGCGAAAACTCTGCTTGGGGTGCAGATTTTAAATATTTTTCTTTGGGTCAAATCGATTTAACGGATGATCAAGGAAATCCTAATGGAACTATAAATCCAAATGAATTTGTTTTTACTGGAGCGTATGCTTTAAAATTAAGTGAAACTTTTTCGATGGGAGTTGGGTTAAAATACCTAAGATCTAACCTTGCTTTTAATGGAACTGCAGGAAATACTTTACAACCCATTAACTCTTTTGCAGTAGATATTTCTGGTTACTACCAATCTTATGAAGAGAATTATGGAAGTTTTAACGGACGTTATAGAATTGGTTTTAATATTGCTAATATTGGGCCAAAAGTTTCTTACACGCCTGGAGAAGAAGATTTTATACCAACCAATTTAAAATTTGGGGGTGGTTTCGATTTTATTCTAGATGATTATAACATCATTTCAACAAATATTGAGTTTACAAAATTATTAGTTCCAAGTCCACAACCAGATGGCTCAGAAGAAGATCAAAGCTGGATTAATGGAATGTTTAGTTCTTTTGGAGATGCTCCAGGAGGTTTTAACGAAGAAATAAAAGAATTTACGTACGCTTTAGGTGCAGAATATTTATACAATCAAGCATTTGCTCTAAGAGCAGGTTATTTTCATGAAAGTGTAGATAAAGGAAACAGACAATATTTTACTTTAGGAGGTGGTTTTAGAACCAACGCTTTAAATATAGATTTATCTTATTTAATAAATTCTTCTGATGTAAACAATCCATTAGAAAATTCTTTACGCTTTTCTTTATCTTTTGATTTAGGAGAAATTTACGACAATTATTAAAAACGAATTGTTTTAATGCGTTTATACATACAAAGCAGTCATATTTTGACTGCTTTTTTTGACTACATTATATATGAGAAAAATTGAAATATCAACAGCTGCTATTATTTATAAAGACGTATCTGAACTTTCTACAGAAGATAAAATGTTGATGAGAAAAGCAGTTGAAGCCAGAGAAAAAGCCTATGCCCCTTATTCGAAATTTAGTGTTGGTGCAGCTTTATTATTAGAAAACAACGAAATAGTTTTAGGGAATAATCAAGAAAACGCAGCTTATCCTTCTGGGATGTGTGCAGAAAGAGTGGCTATTTGGAGAGCAGGTTCCGAATTTCCGAGTGTAAAAATTTTAAAATTAGCAATTACAGCAAGTTCATCTATTCATAAAGTAGATAAACCAGCAGGACCTTGTGGAGCTTGCAGACAGGCTTTATCTGAATACGAAGTGAAACAAAAACAACATTTCCCAATTCTATTTATGGGCGAAGTTGGCGAGATTGTAAAAACAGAATCTCTGAGTTCTTTGTTGCCTTTTTCTTTTGATAGCTCTTATTTATAATTTTTTAGTCTTTGCGAGGAAAAATGACGAATCAATTTCCTCAATCTTCGCCTTTCCAACATTGATACACTTTTTGCCTTATGAGATCAGATATTTCTTCCAGAGAAGATATCAAGTTAATTATTACAAAATTTTATGATTTGCTATTGGCAGATGATAATATGCTGCCTTTTTTTAAAGAGATTGTTTTAAAAAATCAGTTAGAATATCACCTAGAAATCATTACCGATTTTTGGAACGATATTTTATTTTATACCAATTCGTATCAAAATAATGTGCTGCAAAAGCATTTAGATAAAAATACCTTCATAGAGTTTCGAAAAGAGCATTTTTCTGCTTGGGCATCGTATTTTTTTTTAACAATTGACAATTTGTTTGAAGGGGAGAAATCTCTAAAAATGAAGAATAGAGCGCAATCTATTGCTACAGTAATGCAGCTAAAGATGAAAATTTACGAAAAAAAGTAATTTTTTGGTACGTTGAACTTCGGCGTCTTTTTTTAATTTATGAGCTTGTAATCATAATTTCTTTTAATTTTGTTGTATACAATGAATAAGATTTATGGAAAAAATTTCGGCAAGAATTTCAGGAACTGGTACTTTTATTCCTTCTTTAAAAAAGGGAAATGCTGATTTTTTACAAGAAAAATTTTTAAACAATGATGGTTCTGTTTTTTCATCGAAAAATGATGAAATAATAGAAAAATTTAAAGCGATTACTGGGATAGAAGAAAGACGCTATGCAAGAGCAGAATATACTACTTCAGATTTGGCTTTTTTTGCATCTGAAAGAGCCATTGAAGATGCCAAAATTGATAAAGAAAAAATAGACTATATTATTTTTGCACATAACTTTGGCGATATTAAACACGGTACAATTCAAGGAGACATGTTACCAAGTTTAGCAACAAGAGTGAAGTATAGATTAGGCATCGCAAACCCAAACTGTGTTGCTTACGATATTTTGTTTGGTTGTCCTGGTTGGATAGAAGGTGTTATTCAGGCACAGGCATTTATAAAAGCTGGTATTGCAAAGAAATGCTTGGTAATTGGTGCAGAAACATTATCTAGAGTTATCGATAAATATGACAGAGATTCTATGATTTATAGTGATGGTGCAGGAGCTTGTATAGTAGAAAAAACAGAAGAACAAGACTCTGGTATTTTAAGCCATGCAACACAAACTTTTGCAAAAGAAGAAGCTTATTATTTACATTATGGAGGTTCGTTTGATAAAAGTGCAGACCAAAATATACGCTATATAAAAATGTATGGACGTAAAATATATGAATTTGCCATTACAAATGTACCAGTAGCAATGAAAGCTGCTATGGATAAAAGTGGTGTTTCTATAGATGATGTAAAGAAAATATTTATACATCAAGCAAATGAAAAGATGGATGAAGCCATTATAAAACGTTTTTATAGATTATATAAAAAGCAGGTTCCAGAAGGCATTATGCCTATGAGTATACATGAATTAGGGAATAGTTCTGTGGCAACAGTGCCTACTTTATTAGATTTGGTTTTAAAAGGTAAAATAAAAAATCAAGAAGTAAATAAAGGAGATTTAATTATGTTAGCTTCTGTCGGAGCAGGAATGAACATTAATGCAGTGGTTTATAAGTACTAATTCTTCCTTTCAAGTTTTAAGTTTCAAATTCAAGGTTTCAGATTTTAGGTTCAAAGTTTTAGTTTCAACGTTATTCGTTTTGCGATTAGATTTGTAAAACTTTAAATGTTAGATTGAGCCTGTCCAAGTCTTTTTAATGAATAACAAATTCTCATTATTTATTGCGAATTCTAATTTCTGAAAAAAATATAAATTTCAGTGTTTAAAATTTAATCTGAAATACTATTTTTGCGCATGCAACAACACAATGTACTTATATTAGATTTTGGTTCGCAATACACTCAATTAATTGCAAGAAGAGTAAGGGAGTTAAACATTTACTGTGAAATTCATCCTTATAATCATCTCCCAAAAAACGTAGAAAATTTTAAAGCTGTAATCTTATCTGGAAGTCCAAATTCTGTAAGAGGCGAAAACGTTTTACATCCAGATTTATCTGCAATAAGAGGCAAAAAACCTTTATTAGCAGTTTGTTATGGTGCACAATATTTAGCACATTTTTCTGGAGGAAAAGTAGCAGAATCGAATACAAGAGAATATGGAAGAGCAAATTTGTCATTTATAAAAAATGATGAAAATTTCTTTGAAAATGTAAATCAAGGCAGCCAAGTTTGGATGAGCCATTCAGACACGATTAAAAAATTACCTACCAACGCAATTTTGTTGGCAAGTACTTCTGATGTTGAAAATGCAGCCTATAGAATAGAAGGTGAGGATACTTTCGGAATTCAATTTCATCCAGAAGTTTATCACTCTAAAGATGGAAAACAATTATTGGCAAACTTTTTGGTAACTATTGCTAAAGTGAAACAAAATTGGACACCAGATTCTTTTGTAGAAAGTACTGTAGCTAAAATTAAAAAGAAAGTTGGAAATGATAAAGTTGTTTTAGGACTTTCTGGAGGCGTAGATTCTTCTGTTGCAGCAGTTTTATTACACAAAGCAATTGGGAAAAATTTGTACTGCATTTTTGTGAATAATGGTTTATTGCGTAAAAATGAGTTCGAAAGTGTATTGAACCAATACCAAGGAATGGGTTTAAACGTTAAAGGAGTAGATGCTTCTGAAAGATTTTTAACGGCATTAAAAGGTGTTAGCGATCCTGAAACAAAAAGAAAAGCAATAGGAAATGCGTTTATTGAAGTTTTTGATGATGAAGCACACCAAATTAAAGACGTAAAATGGTTGGCACAAGGCACTATTTATCCAGATGTAATAGAATCTGTTTCTGTAAATGGAGGCCCATCTGCAACTATAAAAAGTCATCATAATGTTGGTGGTTTGCCAGATTTTATGAAATTAAAAATTGTAGAACCTTTAAGAATGATTTTTAAAGACGAGGTAAGAAGAGTAGGAGCGTCTTTAGGAATTGATAAAGAATTGTTAGGGCGTCATCCTTTTCCTGGTCCAGGTTTAGCAATCAGAATTTTGGGAGATATCACCTCAGAAAAAGTTCGTATTTTGCAAGAAGTAGATGCCATTTTTATTAATGGATTAAAGGAAGATGGTTTGTATGACAGGGTTTGGCAAGCAGGTGCAATTTTATTACCAGTAAATTCTGTAGGAGTTATGGGCGATGAAAGAACGTATGAGAAAGTAGTAGCTTTAAGAGCTGTAGAAAGTACAGATGGAATGACTGCAGATTGGGTAGATTTACCTTATAAATTTTTGCAAAAAACATCAAATAAAATAATAAATCAAGTAAAAGGTGTTAATAGAGTAGTGTACGATATTAGCTCAAAACCGCCTGCAACTATAGAATGGGAATAGAATATATGAAGCATTTAAAGTTATTTATTTTTCTGTGTATTTTAACGTTCACAGTTTCCTGTGGTCAGCAAAATAGATATATACAGTATAAGGTAAAGTCTGGTGATACAATGAGTAAAATTGCTCAAAAGTTAGACATGAAAACCCAAGATTTATTAAGACTAAATCCTGATGTGAATGGAGAGCCAAAGGTAAATTCGTTTATTGTAGTGCCAGAAAAAAAATTAAATACCTTTAAAGAAAAAGTTAAAGAGAATAAAGAAGATGTTAGTTCTGTAAATATAAATTCTATAAATGGTGTAGAAGGTTTAAATACAGATGATGATTTAACAAACGAAATAGATAAAGTTTTTGTTACGCACAAGGTTAAAAAGGGAGATACATTTTATAATTTAAACAAAACTTTTAATGTTACAAGAGAAGAATTATTATTGTTAAACCCAGAATTAGAACAGGGTTTAAAATTAGGAATGATTTTAAAAATTAAAAGAATACCAACAGAAATAATTTCTGAAGATATTTTTTATGACGATTATATTCAACCAAACAGCAATTTAAAAGTTGCATTGCTACTACCTTTTAAAGCAGGTAGATATAATATGGATAGCATTGATCTGAAAGAAATTTTTTTAAGAAATGCTACTTTAGTGAACATTGCAACCGACTTTTATTTAGGGGCCGAAATTGCAATAGACTCCATAAGAAGTAAAGGTGTGGATATAGAATTAAATGTTTTTGATACAGGTGATAGAAAAGGAAATGATATTGTAAAAATAATTTCTAATAATAATCTAAATAAAAACGACGTTGTTATTGGTCCTTTGTATTCAGAAGAAATTCAAACTGTAGCTTCTAATGTAAATATTCCAATAATTTTTCCAGTTTATTCTCAGAATCAATCTGAATTTTCATCATCCAATATCGTAAAAACATCACCAGAAAAAAAGGTTTTTAGAGAAGAATTAGTTAGGTATATTAAAGAGAATTTTGGCGAAGGAAATATTATTATAGTTAGCGATGATAAATACGAAAACGTTGAAAGCAGTAGGTTGTTAAAGTATTCTTTAGAGGCTGGAACATTAACAAACAGCATAAGTATTATAACTCCGAAAAAAGGATTTATAGAAAAAAGTAGATTTCTAAATATATTGAAACCTAATGTTAAAAACTGGGTGATTATAGCAACCGATGATAAAATAATTATTTCTGATGCTATGAATAGTTTAATAAGCTTGCCAGAAGAAACAACAGTAAAGGTTTTTGCTTTTAACAAAGGAAATGCGTATGATGAAGTTGATAATAGAAAATTGGCGAAAATAGGTTTTACCTTTGTAAGTGATCAGTTTGTTGATGAGAGTTCACTGGGCTCTCGAGTTTTTAATAAACAATACCTTAACAAAAATAATGCATTGCCATCTTTTTATGCTACCAAAGGTTTTGATATTACGTATGATATTTTAATCCGATTAGCATCTGGTAAAGATTTAAAATCTACCTTAAAAGAGGGTATTTCTGTTAGAGTTGATACAAAATTCGACTATACAAATAGCGAGTATATAGCTGAAAATAAAGGGCTTTTTATTCTTGAATACAACAAAGATTTAAGCCTAACAGAATTGAAGTAAAGTTGATTTCAGGAATCGTTTTAGTATTGATATCCGCTGTTGCCCACAATATGAAAAAACTGCTTCAAATTATACTAATCGGACTTTTGACTTTGAGTTGTAACTCTAAAAAGAAAACGGAACCGAAAACCTTTGAAGAGTCGGAATTGGAATTGGCAAATTACAGCGAAGAAGACCGAATTAAAGAATTGGAATATTTAAAAGCCAATGTGTTTAACGGACTTGAAAACCTGAATGACGGATTCGACTCTAAATCGATTTATTATTTCTCGGAATCTGACTTTGAAATCGTACTCAACCGAGTTGAAAAAAACGGAATTGGAATATTCGGAATTGAGCCTTGGTTGGATGGCGAGTATTATGGAGTTATGGTCGTTGAGGATTTTGAAACTCTTGCGACTGACCCAAATTGGTATAGAAAAGCATTCTCTGAATTTAAAAAAAGTGGAAAGGAATTAATGTATAGTGCGAGTTACGAAGTGCCGAAAAAATTATTGGTTGAATGAAAAAATGGACAATTTTAAGGGCATACTTTATGGTCTATTTAGCTTGTTGCATAATTTATACAATTGCTAAATGGAAAATTTTATCATATGAAGAAGGTTGGGGAGTTGTAGCTATGGTTGGTTTAATTTCAATGGGATTAGTTGGTATATTAGCTGACTTTATCATGACACTAATTATAAATAACAAAAGAATATTAAACGGAATTGGACTATTAATAGCAATCGGATTTTCGATTATGCTATGGATTGAATTAAAATAAAAATACTGTGGGCAACAACGTGTATAATTAATTGCTTTGGTCGTTGCTTATTTGGAAAATTCCTTCGGAATTTTCTCGCGTTCGTTTTTGTTTACTAAATTAGTTGCTTAAACACGCAACTAACCATACACAAAACCGTTGGTTTTTACCTTGTTTATACTACTGATAATGAAGATGATGTTGTTGAAAATGAAATTTTTGGAAGACTAAAATTATATATTGCAATTGCTTTGTTATTTTTTTTGGTGAATCGTTTCGATTCTTAATAATTTATAAAACAAAAAATCCGCTTTTAGCGGATTTTTTTGTGTTCGAATATAACGAAATTTATATTTTTTTCATCTGTTGTTTCATCATTTGCATTTGCTCTTTTAACATTCCATGCTTGTCTAATTTTTTAGCTTCAGCCATTAAATTGGTAGCTTCACGCTTACGTCTTTTGGTCATTGCAATTCCTGCCAATTGTAGTTTTGCCATTGCTAAATCATGATCCATAGACAAACCTAATTTTACTGCCTTGCGTAAAAATTTTTCTGCCTGTGTCATATTAGTTTGGCTTAACATAATACCATGTAAATAGTTATAATAACCTTGTTGCTTGGTAATTAAAGCAGTTTCAGGGTTTTTAATATAGCCCAACCATTTTTGTGCCCCAGGAAAATTTTGTTTACGAAGTTGTAAAAAAGCTAATAAAATGAATTCATTTTTAAAGTATAATGCAATGAAAATCCCAGCTAATAATAAGATAGAAATTCCATTCATAATATTTCCTTGGCTAAATTGATAGATAGACCAAACTGTAATGAAACCAGCTAATATTAATTTGATGTTTTTATTAAACATTTTGTGTTTTTTGTTTTGTGTTAAAAAGGCAAAAATACATTTTCTTTCTAAATTTTGCTCTTACTTAGAGTGAAATTTCTTTTTTAGAAATTTTGTATCTATAAGTTACTTCTTATAATATTTTTTGTATTTAAACCAAGAGAATGTTCCTAAAATAGCAACAAATCCTAAAGAATAATAAACAGAACTTGGTGTAATTACTCTATCTCCACTTGCGTAAGAGTGCAAGCCAGCTAAATAGAAATTAACACCAAAATAGGTCATCATTATAGAGCCATAAGCAATAACCGTCCATAAATTAAAAGTATATTTTCCTCGCAAACCAGGAATTAAGCGCATATGTAAAACAAAAGCATAAATCATAATAGAAATTAAAGCCCAAGTTTCTTTAGGATCCCAACCCCAATAACGTCCCCAACTTTCATTTGCCCACATTCCACCTAAAAAGTTTCCAATAGTTAACATTACCAAACCAACTGTAACTGCCATTTCGTTAATAATGGTAATTTCTTTGATATTTATATCCATTTTCTCTTTGTTATTCTTATTCGTAAATAAAATTAAAAAGAGCGAGAAAACACCCAGAATCATTCCTAGAGTTAATGGTCCATAACTTGCAACAATTATAGAAACGTGCACTAACAGCCACCAAGAATTTAAAACAGGTTGTAGGTTTGCAATTTCTGGGTCTAACCAGTTCATGCTTGCAGTAAACAAAATTATTGAAGTAACAAAGGTAGTTGCAGCAATGGTTAATGCAGACTTTCTTCCTAAGAAAAAACCAAAAAGCATAGTTGTCCAAGCAACATAAATGATAGATTCGTAAGCATTACTCCAAGGAGCATTTCCGCTAATGTACCATCTACTAATTAACCCCAAAGTGTGTAATATAAATAAACCAATAGTTAACCCAATTAATCCTTTAACAACATAGGTTACCCATTTTTTTGTACTGAATATTTGTGTAATTACAAAGACAATTAAAAGTAAACTTGCCAAACCATAATAACGCACTAGTTTTGTAAATACGTTGTATTTGTTGTAAGCAATTTCTAATTCTATTTTTTTTTCTGATGGATAAACTGCTGCACCATTTTTTTTCTGATAATTTTTTATACCATCTAAAATCTGATTTGCTTTTTTATAATCGCCAGTTCTCTTTGCAGTTTGCAATAATTGCATATAAAGAGGCAGTAATTTGGGTAAATAAAGAGAATCAGCCGTTTTTATAATTTTGCTGTTTGCTAATTCCATATGCGAAACCCATTTATTGTTTTCATCATCTGGAATAGGGTAAATTTTTAGGATAGAACCACTTAATGCACTTGTAAATAAGTACAATCTTCTGCCAATTTTAACTACATCTTTCTCAAATTTATTCTGAATATTCTTCTTTTGAGCTTCAACAAGGTAACTGTCTATTTTAGAGTTTCCTTGAAAATCATAAAAATCAGATAGTCTTGCATATTTTTCATCACTTTTAAGACCTAAAATTTCTCTTATTTGTGTGTTTCCTTTTTCTAAATAAACTGCAGGTACTTCATACCAAAGCATTGGGTTTTCTATAATAGATAATAAAACCTGACTGGGTTTCATACCATACAAATCTTCTGTCTGACTTACTTTTCTTAACAATTCTGAGGCAAAAGTGTGGGCAGGTTTCATTCTACCTCCAGCATCTTGAATGATTAATTTATTGAAATCTTCTGCATGTTCTAAAGAAATGATGTTTGCCTTTAAAATAGAATCTATTTGTTGATCTGAAATTCTGTTGATAGGAACTTTAGCATGAGGTTCTGTTCCATTTGTACTTTGTTCTGTTTCATGAGTATGATTTGGGTCACTGTGATCATGATCTGTTTCTTGCGCAAAACTAAAGCCAGATACAAAAAGAGCCATTGTCATAAATAGGGTTAACTTCTTTTTTCGGATTTTTTTAAGCGAAGTTTTAAGATAATCGAATCTTGTATACTTTGCAAAAAAGATGCAAATTAAACCTGTATATAAAAGTGAATATCCTAGATAAGTTATAAATGTTCCCCAAAAATCATGATTTACAGATAAATGGCTTTGTTCAACTTCACCAGATAAATCGTAACTAGATTGGAAAAATTTGTACCCTTTATGGTCTAGAATATGATTCATAAAAATTCGATAATCGTACTTTTCGGTTTTGTCTATAACAGTAACTTCGCTTGCATAAGAAGCAGCACTTTCTGAACCAGGATATTTTTCTAACTGAAAATCGTTGAGTTTAATGCTAAATGGAGTTTCCAATATTTTAGCTCCATACCACATTCTAAAATTCAAACCATCAATCGTAAATTCTTGAGCATTATTATTGCTAAATTTACCTCCAGTCAATTCTATCCTTTGTGTTTTATTATTTGCTTTCACGTCTAAAACAATAACGTCTAGTTTTTTATCATCTTTTGGTCCACTCACAGTTTTCATAGTTCCTTTGCTTGGATATTGAGGAACTACAAATGGTAAGCCAGCAATGTTGTATAAAGAGCGCAATTTAAAATCTTGGATGCTATCCTTAACAACAGAACCTTTATTCATAGTTGCCATTACTTGAAAATTTCCATCAGATTTTGTGCTAATTTTTAAAGAGTCGTTTCTTTTAAATATGTTGATGGTTGCACTGTTATCAGTAGCTTCATATCCAACTAAAATATTGTGAATATTTTGCACAGATCCAGCCTTTATATAATGTTCGTGTCTATTTCCACTAGAGGATTCTACCAAAAATAAATGCTCAACGCCATTTTCATCATCTATCAATTTCTTTTCTGCCCAAGGAATGTAATCGACTAAATTAACAACGTAATTTGTGCCTTTAAAATCATCAGAAAAAGACCAAGAATTTGATCCCCAGGCACTTAAGAGAATAGGTTCGTTTTTCGTTTTTTGAAATTCGCTGTTATCTACAACAACATTAACGTAGGTCGTTTCCGATAAAAATTTGTTGGTAGTTTCGCCTTCATCAACTAACATAATGCCTTCATAGCCAATGTATCTTGTAACACCTGCACCAATTAAAATAAGTAAAAATGATAAATGAAACATTAAAACTGCCCATTTTTCCTTTTTATATAATCGATACCTAAAAATATTTCCAAAGAAGTTGATTACAAAAAAAACCATGATGGCTTCGAACCACCAAGAATTGTAAACCAGTGCTTTTGAAGTTTGTGTACCAAAATCATTTTCTATAAAAGTGGCAACACCCATTGCAACAGCAAAAAGGATAAATAAAACTGCCATTAAACGAGTGGAATAGAGAAAATTTAAGAAGTTTTTCATCTGTATTTAATGCTTTTTAACGCTCTGCAAATTTAAGGATAAAAGCAAGAAATGTTGGTAATTACGATTGCTTTTTTGTTGTTAAGAATTGTTAAAAATTAACACTAAATTATTTTTCTGTTGATTATTAAAATAGGTGGTTCCGATTAAAAGAATATCAATAAAAAAGGAATAAAAGTACCTACTAAAATCATAACTTTAAAATGAGAAAAATCCCAGAAAAAATACTAGAAGCAACTAATACCAATAGAAAATCATATAATGATTTTTTCATTCGTAATTGTTTTCTCAAATATATTTAAATATTGGAATTATAAAAGCAAGGTTTTAGAGTATGAGCTATTGTTTTATTGTAGTTAGTTTTTTTTCAGCCCTTTTCGCCTCCTGATAAAAAAACTTTCTTATGCCAATAAAAACAAAAACCATACTAGTATAAATGATAAAAAAAGGTAGAATAATAGCTTTTAAACCTAAAACAAGCATTACAGCAATAATTAGCAATTGGAAGCCCAAACCAAACGTAGAAACACTCGTCATTAACCAATTTGGTAAAATAGTACCTTTAGAAGCGCTGCTATCTAGGGTATAAATGGTTTTATCAAAAGCACCATAAAAAATTTTATACAAACCAAAAAGAACATTCACATGCTTTTGTTTTTCGCCTTCTAAAGATATGGGTGTTTTGTTTTCAAAAACACGACTTGTAGTATCTCCATCTACTTTATTTCTTAATATAACATAGTAGTAATTGTATAAAGTGCCTTGTAATTGCAAACCTATGAATGCTAAAAGGAATATCCAAATAGAAGTATCTGTAATATACCATATAGAAATAAGAAAGAAAGCATTCAGTATGATATCTGCTACAGAGTCTAAATAACGACCTGTATAAGATGGTGTTTCTTTTACACGAGCCAATTCTCCATCTGCAGCATCTAAAATTGACTTTACAATTAAAAAGAATGCAGCAAGCCAGTAATAGCCTTGAATAATGCAATAAATAGCAATAAAACCAGCTATTATAAACGCAACAGTAACGTGGATAGGAGTGAAAGATGTGCTTTTTAATGTGTTTGCAATAACTTTTGCTATCGGCCTTCCATAGTCTGAAAGATCGACAAATTTATGCTCTTTTGGTAATTTTGACATTTAATAAATTGCAAAAAAGTAAAGTGGAATATACCAGGTAAAAATCGCAAAGATAGGGCTTAACTCTAACTTTTGAATTGGTTTTAAGAATTTATTATGTTAAAAAAGAATTATTCAATAAGGGTGCATCTTTTATCTAAAACAACAAAACTTCAGACAAATATCTATCTAGTTTAGATTTTTTTAAGGTTAGAAAGAAGTCTATTGATTCAAACTTTAACAAAACACTCGAATTAGATTCTAGAAGCAGTCTGCTTCTAGAAAATTGAATAAAAGGTGATCAATCTCCTAAAAGGATTTTTTATGAATAACTAATTTTTTCCTGGAATTGGAGGTGGTCCTTCAGGAATAATGGCTTTATAAACTTCATCTCCTTTGCGTTCTTTATATTCAGCTTTTACTTTGGTAA
This sequence comes from Polaribacter sp., assembly GCF_049276715.1. GTDB lineage: Bacteria > Bacteroidota > Bacteroidia > Flavobacteriales > Flavobacteriaceae > Polaribacter. The sequence continues at coordinate 211,472 of NZ_JBASWY010000044.1, read as the reverse complement.
CCATTTCAGGATTTTCAAACAAATCTAACATGGTCATAGACATGGCTTTAGATGCATAGATCATTCCTTTATGACCAATGCTCATTCCACCACAAGCAACAACAGCCCAAGAATGCCAAGGTGTATCAATGGGTGCAGTAGTAACTTTTAAATTAATGTTGGCAACATTCCAGCTAACATCTCCTACATCTGTGCTTCCTCCACCAGAATTTTCTAAGGTAATTTTTAATGGATTTATGCTGGCATCCATGCCAATTTGAGGTTTACCTGTTGCTTCTTGAATCTTTTTTCCGAAAGAAATTTCTTCTTCAGAGTAAGAAATAGGACCTAATAATTCTAAATTATTTTGCATAATTTCTCCTCCAGTTCTATTTACTAAAACTTCGTAAATACCAGAAATTAAGGATACTTTATAATCTACATTTGCCAAAATTGCAGCACCTTCTGCCATTTTCATAACTTGTTCATAAACAGGTATCATTCCAGAACGTTTAGAATCTCTAACTCTTACCCAAAGTCTAGAATAATCTGGAACAACATTTACCACTTGACCTCCATCTTGAATATGATAATGCATTCTAACTGTAGGTTTTACGTGTTCTCTGTAATAGTTAATTCCAGAAGTGTATAGTTCTAAGGCATCAGAAGCAGATCTTCCATTCCAAGGATCTGCAGCTGCATGAGCAGCTTGACCAAAAAACTCTACTTTAAAATCAACCAAAGCCAATGAGCTTTGTACATCAGATTCTGTAATAGGTGCAGGATGCCAACTGATGTTTACATCTACATCATTCCAAAGACCAGCATTTACCATCCATATTTTTCCAAAGAATTTTTCTTCTGATGGCGTTCCAAAAAACTTTACAGTTCCTTTTATTTTACCTTGTTCTATCAATTCTTTAATAGCAATTGCAGCTCCTAAGCTACCTGCTCCAAATAAATTATGTCCACAACCATGGCCCGGATTTCCTTCTTTAATTGGAGATTTAGTTGGTACTGAATTTTGAGAAAGACCAGGCAAAGCATCAAATTCACCCAAAACACTAATTACAGGTTTTCCAGAACCGTAAGTGGCTACAAAAGCAGTTGGCATTTGGGCAACTCCTCTTTCTACTGTAAAGCCTTGTTTTTCTGCATAATCTGATAATATTTTGGAAGATTCTGTTTCTTCGAAAGCAGTTTCTGCTGCATTCCAAATTTCATCGCTAATTTTGATTAAAGCATTTTGATGCTTTTCTATAGACTTGATTAATACTTCTTTATTTTTTGATAGTTTTTGAGCTTGAAGATTACAAAGTGTAAAAAATAAAAGAAATAAAGGCAACTTTTTAAAGAGCATGTTTTTCATGGGAAGTTATTTTCTCAAATATAATAAAAATGAAAACAACATTTAAAAAAATTAAAAGATGGTGCAATCTTGGCTTTTGCCAACTATTTTCGGATATATCGAGTTTTAATTCGTTATATTCAGAGTTGTAAAATTATTAGAAAATAAATTTAGAAACAAGCCAAATTACTCCACAACACTATCAATTAAAATGGTAATTAAATCAATGGCAGCTTGTGCAATTTTTGTGCCTGGACCAAAAACACCAACAGCACCAGCATCAAATAAAAACTGATAATCTTGGGCAGGAATTACGCCCCCTACAATAACCATAATATCTTCACGTCCGTATTTTTTAAGTTCGGCAATAACTTGCGGAACCAAAGTTTTATGACCTGCAGCTAAAGAAGAAATTCCTAAAATATGCACATCATTTTCTACAGCTTGTTTGGTAGCTTCTTGTGGTGTTTGAAAAAGTGGTCCAATGTCTACATCAAAACCTAAATCTGCATAACCAGTTGCTACAACTTTCGCACCTCTGTCATGCCCATCTTGCCCTAATTTGGCAATCATAATTCTAGGACGTCTGCCTTCTAGTTCAGCAAATTTATCTGCCAATTCAGAAGCTTTTTTAAACAATTTATCGTCTTTTATTTCTTTACTATACACACCAGATATGGTTTTAGTTACAGCTTTATGTCTGCCAAAAACAATTTCTAAAGCATCCGAAATTTCACCTAAAGTAGCCCTATTTCTAGCGGCTTTTACAGCTAAATCTAACAAATTTTCTTCTCCAGATTTTGCAGCATTGGTTAAATGTACTAAAGATTTTTTAACTTCAATTGAATTTCTATTTGCTTTTAAAGTATGCAATCTCTCAATTTGCGATTTACGTACAGCTTCATTATCAACCTCTAAAATATGTAAAGGATCTTCTTGTTTCAGTTGGTATTTATTTACACCCACAATTACATCTTTTCCACTATCAATTTTTGCTTGTTTTATAGCAGCAGCTTCTTCAATTCGTAATTTCGGAATTCCTTTTTCAATGGCTTTGGTCATTCCTCCTAAATCTTCAACTTCTTGGATCAATTCCCAAGCTTTTTTGGCAATATCTTCGGTTAATTTTTCTAGGTGATAACTTCCAGCCCAAGGATCAACTGTTTTCGTAATTTGGGTTTCTTGCTGTAAATAAATTTGTGTATTTCTTGCTATTCTTGCAGAAAAATCTGTGGGTAAAGCAATGGCTTCATCCAAAGCATTTGTGTGTAAACTTTGTGTACCACCAAAAACTGCAGCCATGGCTTCAATAGTTGTTCTGGCAACATTGTTAAAAGGATCTTGTTCTGTTAAAGACCAACCACTTGTTTGACAATGTGTTCTTAAAGTTAACGATTTTTGATTTTTTGGATTGAACTGTTTCACAATTTTAGCCCATAACATTCTTGCTGCTCTTAACTTGGCAATTTCTGTAAAATGATCCATTCCAATTGCCCAAAAGAAAGACAATCTTGGTGCAAAATCATCAATTTTCATACCTGTTTCGATTCCCTTTCTAATATATTCTAAACCATCAGCTAAAGTGTAAGCCAATTCAATTTCTGCAGTAGCTCCAGCTTCTTGCATGTGATAGCCAGAAATAGAAATCGAATTGAATTTCGGCATATTTTTACTGGTATATTTAAAAATATCTGCAATTATTTGCATGGATGGAGAAGGAGGGTAGATGTATGTATTTCGCACCATAAATTCCTTTAAAATATCATTCTGAATAGTTCCTGACAATAATTCTGGGGCAACTCCTTGTTCTTCTGCAGCTACAATATAAAAAGCTAAAATGGGTAAAACAGCGCCATTCATGGTCATAGAAACCGACATTTTATCCAAAGGAATTTGATCGAACAAAACCTTCATGTCTTCTACAGAATCGATAGCAACTCCAGCTTTGCCAACATCACCTTGCACGCGTTCGTGATCAGAATCATACCCTCTGTGTGTGGCTAAATCAAAAGCAACTGAGAGTCCTTTTTGCCCAGCTTCTAAATTTCTTCTGTAAAAGGCATTGCTTTCTTCTGCTGTAGAAAAACCTGCATATTGTCTAATGGTCCAAGGTTTTTGAACATACATTGTGGAATATGGGCCTCTTAAATTTGGGGCAATTCCTGCTATGAAATCTTCATGTTTTCGAGTTATGAGTTTTGAATTTTGAGTTATGAGTTGCTCATCAGATTCCTTATTTTTGAACTTTAAATCCTGAACTTTGAACTCTGAACTTTTTAAACTAATATTTGAAACATCTTTTCTACTCATTGTCTAAACGTTGTTTTTCAAGGGTTTCAGAAAGACGTTTTCTGATAATTGGAGTGATGATTGTTTTAATATGTCTTTGTTTTACAAAAGGATACAAATCCAAATCTTGCTTCATTTTATCAGCTGTATTCATTTGCATATTGGTGCCTAATAAAACAATCTTTTTTGCATTAAATTTTTCTTCTTCTTTTAAAGCAGATTCGTTCATTTTTCTTTGAATGATTCCTTCTTTTAGTTGATGTAAAAATCCGCCAGCTTTTTCTATTTGTTGAAAAATTTCTAAGGCTTTTTCTGCTAATTGATTTGTAATCGTTTCAATATAATAAGCGCCATCAGCAAAATTTTGCGCTTCTTTTAAATAACTTTCTTGTTGTAAAATTAAAAGTTGATTTCTTGAAATTCGCTCTCCAAATTCGTTTGATTTATGATAAATTTCATCATAAGAAATATTGGAAATCGTGTTTGAGCCTCCCAAAATTGCACTCATACATTCAGAGGTTGTTCGCAACATATTTACGTTATAATCATAAATAGTTTTGTTGCGTAAACTTGGTTGTGTAAAAATATGAGCTTCCACATTTTTTATATCATATTCTTTTAAAAGCGATTCCCATAAAATACGAAAAGCTCTTAATTTTGCGATTTCAAAAAAGTAATTGCTACCCACAGCAAAATTAAAATGAATTTTTGAAGCTACATCTTTTCCAAAATGATTTAGATATTCATTGGCATGTGCCAAAGTATAGGCCAATTGTTGGGTGATATTTGCGCCAGCATTTTGACACAAATCTCCAGAAACTGAAATGCAATTATTAGTTGCTGAAACAATTTTTTCCAGTTGTTGATGGTCTTCTTTTAGGTTGATAAACCAATTGCCACTTTCTGCTAAATTGTCAATAATATCTGTTTGAAAATAAGCTTTATCTGAATTACAAAATCGAGAAAGTTCTACTTGAAAATCGGCATCTAAAAAAGAAAATTTAAAATATATGATAGTAAATTTTACATCAATATTTTTTAAAACTATAGTATAATCGAATTTTTTTGAAGCTTTAAATTGTATCGAATTTGCGCCCCTTTTTAAAGCATCTACAGCTAAAAAATTTGCTATTTTTTCATCATCTATAAAAATAGTTTGGCAAATATTATAGCCCTTTTTAGGTAATTTTATTTGAATATTTGTTCTGTCTTCTTTGGTGTAAAAAGGTTTTACTGTAATACCTTCTTCTGTTTTCCAAAGCAAATGTTCGTTATAATCTGCACCTTTTAAATCTGCTTGAATTTTCTGTTTCCAAGCAGCTGGTGTTACTGGTTCAAATTCATCAAATAAATAGGTGTTCATTATTTCTTTATGGTATCAAATTCTATAATATAAATGTCTTCGTTTTCTTTTTTCATTAGGTATTTTTCTCTCGCAAAACGTTCTAATTCTAATGAGTCTTGTAGTTTTTTAATGGTTTCTTTATCCTTGGCAATTTTATCTTCATAAAATAAAATGGTGCTTTCTAAATCATTAATTTCTGCATCGAATTTGCGATGAATTAAATAGGAATTTTCATCAAAAAAAAGCATCCAAATGATGAAAGGCACTAAAATAATTACAAAAATATTTGTAAGAATTTTAAAGACAGAATTACTTTTTAAACGCTGAAAAAAACTCATTATAAACGTTCGTTTATTACACTTCTAACAATATCAATGGCTACAGTATTGTATCTGTCATTAGGTATAATGATGTCTGCAAAATTCTTTGTTGGCTCTATAAATTGCTGATGCATAGGTCTTAAGGTGTTTTGATAACGATTTAAAACTTCATCAATATCTCGTCCTCTTTCTGTAATATCTCTTCGAACTCTTCTAATTAATCGTTCGTCTGTGTCTGCATGTACAAAGATTTTTATGTCGAACAAATCGCGTAATTCTTCACTGTTAAAAATTAGAATTCCTTCTACAATTACAACTTTTCTAGGGTGTGTTTTAACGGTATCTTTTGTTCGGTTGTGTGTTACAAAAGAATAAATAGGTTGATTGATGGTTTTTCCCTTTTTTAGCTCTTTTAAATGCTTAATAAGTAGTTCAAAATCAATGGCTCTTGGATGATCGAAATTTATTTTTGTACGTTCATCATAAGACAAATTATCTGTTTCTCTGTAATAAGAATCTTGTGAAATCACACATACTTCATCAGTTGGTAATTCTTTAACAATTTGATTAACAACTGTTGTTTTTCCACTTCCAGTTCCACCTGCAATTCCAATAACTAACATAGATTTTTGATTGATTTTTTTCTAAATTCTTTGCAAAAATACTAAAGATTTTATAAAGTCATAAAATTATTAATCTTAATGCCTTCTGCTTTTAAATCGAACATTAAATTATACAAACCAAAAAAAGTTCGGTTCATATAAATAAAATGCTTAGAACCTCTACTTGCATTGTAAGAACGTAGTTCTGTATTTTTAGAATAGCGCTCTCCAAATTCAGAAATTTTTCCAAAAAATTCGGCATCAGAAAAATCGAATTCTTCTTCGTGAAAAGGTTGTGTAAATATGGATAACATTTCGTGAAACATTGCTTTAAAAAACACAAATTCTTCTTTTGGATCGTCTTTTCTTAAAATGTCTAAATCATACATTTTTTGCACAAAAAGTTCATCATTATCTAATGTTTCTTGTTTTGCTAAAACAAAATAAGGATTGTAAAAATCTAAAGGAATGGTTTTCATGCAACCAAAATCTAAGGCAATTAATTCGCCTTTTTTAGAAATTAAAAAGTTTCCTGGATGTGGATCTGCATGTACTTTTTTAAGGTTGTGAATCTGGAACATATAAAAATCCCAAAGAGCTTGCCCAATTTGGTTTGCTAACTTTTGATCGGTGTTTTTATTAGTAAATTCTGATAGATGAATTCCATTCATCCAATCCATGGTAATAATTTGTTTTGATGATAATTCTGGATAATAATTAGGAAACATAAGATTTGGTATATGGCTGCAAGCAATAACAATTTCTTGACTTTGTTGCACTTCTAAAATGTAATCGGTTTCTTCTAATAATTTATCTTGAACTTCAAAAAAATATTCATCAGACGTTTTTCCTTTCATGTTAAACATTCGAATAACAAAAGGTTTTAATAGAGCTAAATCTGATTTTATGCTATCTGAAACTCCTGGATATTGAATTTTTACTGCTAGTTTTTTGCCATCTTTTTCGGCCTTATGAACCTGTCCAATACTTGCAGCATTAAATGCTTTTCCATCAAATTTATCATAAATTTCTGATGGAAACTTACCAAAGCTCTTTTTGAATGTTTTTAAAACCAAGGCTTCAGAAAGTGGAGGTACAGAAAACTGCGCTAAAGAGAATTTTTCTACATAAGCTCTTGGTAAAATACTCTTTTCCATACTTAACATTTGCGCCACTTTTAACGGACTTCCTTTTAAGTCTTTTAAGCTGTCGTAAATGTCTTCTGCATTGTCTTTATTTAGTTTTTCTCTTGCTACTTCTTCTGTCTCAGTAATTTTATTGCCATAATATTTTAAATAATTCACACCCACTTTTGCGCCAGTTGTAACTAGTTTTGAGGCTCTTTGAATTTTTGAAATCGGAATTTTACTCGCTTTTTTCATACCTTAATCCGTATTTTTTTGAAACTTTTCTTTGTACACAAATTTCCCTAAGTCTAAAACGTTTTTTAGAAATTTGTTTTCTATTAATTCGAAACTGGTATTGATTGATTTTTCTATAAAAATATCTGTTTTTTCAAAAGACTCAGAAGTGTCTTCTAACCAAAATTTAATGGTTATCAATAATTGTATCCAAGCAGAATGACTTATAAAATTTGATTGAATTTTTTCTAAGCCATCAATAGGTAAAATACTTTCTGATATTTCTAAACTGTCTACAAAACTAATAAAGCTTTTCTTTAAGCTAGAGAGTGTTTTGTAAGATGTTAGCTGATTTTTACATCCTTTTAAAACCACTTCTACATATTCTCTGTTAAGTGTAAGATTCTCGAAAAATGTAAAATAAAGACTTAATAATTTGTTTTTGCCATCAAAAGAAAGAAACTCTTCGCTTTCATTTAAAACTTCTAAAGAATTTTTAAAAAGCTCATCAAAAACAGTTTTTTCAACTTTTTTTAGCGATTTAAAATGCTGGTAAAAGTTGTCTTCGCTTAAATTAATTTGCTGGCAAAAATCTTCTACACTTTCTGGTTTCGATTTGTGTTCAGAAACCAAATCCATATAAAATGTTAAGATGTCTAATTTGGAACTATTTTTCTTTTTTTTCATCTTGTAAAATCTTCTACAAAAATACAAAACGTTTCATTGTTAAAAGAAAATAGCATCGTATAAAAACAAAAAACCAAGTTAAATTTTAACTTGGTTTTTTATTTTAGAAAAGAGTTATTTTTAAGCAAATAATTTGCTAAATCTTTTTTTACCTTTTACAAAATGGTCTTTATAAGTTTCTAACGAATCGAAAATTAAATTTTGCTGATTATCTAATAATTTAACTCCGGCTTTTAAAGCTTTGTCAGTTACTTTTTGCCATTGATCTACAATGTTTAAAGTTTCTGTAACTGCCTCTTCTGTTGTGTTTAAAGCGTAATTATTTGCTTTGGTTGCAGTTGTTTTTACAGTTTCTATAGCTTTGCTAACTTTTTCTGTAAGATTTACTTTATTTATTTTATTCGTATTCATTTTTTTGTTTTTTAATGATGATGTTTTGTTCTAAATATAATTCTGATAAAAAATCAGATTTACTCGAACTTACACTTTATATTATTTTCTTTCCCAATTTTTCACAGCTTCCATATCACCTTTTAAAGCTAATTTTGCTTGTGCTTTCCAACCAGATAAATCGTAAATTTTTGCATTAATACCTGCGTTATTTAACAATGTTGTTAAATCTTTAATTGTCATTTGTGCAATCTGAGCGTAAGAAGTTACATTTAACTCGTTTAAAGATTTTTCTAAAACAGGACCTATTCCTTTAATTACTTTTAAGTCGTTTGTTTCTTCAACTTTTTCTACAACTATTTTCTCCTCAACTACAACCTCTTTTTTAACTACTTTTTTCTTTGCAGTTTTTTTAGCTTTTGCAGGTTTTAGATCATCTAACTTTTCATTTACCGAATTTAAAGCACCTTCTGTATATTCTTCGATTTTACCTTTTACATCTTCAATCGTTTCAGAAATATTCTTCTTCAATTTTTCAGACATTTTTTCTGCTTTCTTAACATATTTATTGTTAGAAATTTCTTTTTCAATTTTGTTTTTCATTTCCTCAGCTTTTTCAACTAAAGGATTTTCTGAAACCATTTTTTTAGCTTTATCCATCATTGAAGGATCGTAACCTACTAATGTTTTTAAACGCTCTGTACTATTTTCTAACTGACCTTTAATAGATTCTGCAGTTTCAACAAACATATTTATTTGTTGTTTTGTTAAAGGTTCTGCTTTCTTAACCAATTTAGCAGTTAGTTTTTGCCATTTTTCACCTGTTTTTACAGTAGTTTCAATAGCGTTAAAAGAAGCATCTATTAAATCGCTATTAATTTTTTTAACGATCGCTTTTGCTTTTCCTAATTTATCTTCTTGATTTGACTTTTTAGTTGCCATAATATATATTGTTTTAAATTTATTTAATTTTGATGCTGCAAACTTACAATACGCAAGTTGCAAATGAGTTGCAAATTACTTTTTGCCGAAAAAATCTAGAGTCTTATTTAAATTTTTCCAAACCATTCCTTTACTCTTTTCTAAAGTATTAAAAAGATTGTCTTGTTGTTTTTCAGAAAAATCTAAAGTTTTCTTTATCGATTTTGATGTGAATTCTTGTAAATTTTCAGCTTTGTTAATTGTTTTTAAAACCACTTTTTCTGTAGTTTCTAATGCAATTTGATTTAACTTTGTAGAATTCTTTTTTATCTCTTTAACTGATATTGTTTTCATCTTTATTAGTTTTAATTTCTAATTTTGATACAAACATACCATATGCGAGTTGCAAATGAGTTGCAAAAAAGGTAATTAATTGATAGTTAGTGGATTTCTTCTATTTTTTTGAGAAGGTTTTTAGTTTCTGGTAAAGGAGAAATACCATATTCTTCTTCTAAAATTACTTCGCATTTCATATACGTTTTTATGGCTTGTGGCCTGTTTCCTTTTACAATATAAGCTTGCATTTGTATTCTGTAGGCATCTTCCCAAGCAGCATCTATATTCAAAGCGTTTTGTGCCAAACGTATGCTTTCTATAGGATTTGTATCAATTAAGAGTTCTGCTAAAGTAATGTAAGCTCCTAGAATTAAAAGTTGAGATTTTTCTCTTTCTTCGGATGTCCAGTCTTCGTAAATTCTGTTTGGTAAATACGAGCCTTTGTAAATTTCTATGGCTTTTTGATAGGCTAATTTCGCAACTTCTTTTTCTGAAACAAAACTTTGATTGCCAATAATGATGTATTTTTCCAAGACTTCTGCATCTATCCAAACTTTCTCTAAATCTATTTGATAACTAACACCTTGTCTTATAATATATTCTGGTTCAGTTCTAGAGAGTCTTTCAGGTTCTAGCACTTTATTAATTCCGTGCATTGCCACTTTAAAATCACGATCATTCCAATCTTCCCAAAGATTGTCCATTATTTTTTCTTTATGAAGTGCATTTTTTTTTCTGTGAGAAACTAAATATTGGAGTAATTGAATGGTTTTATCTCTTCCCCATTCTTTGTTGTCAATTTTTTCTTGATTTCTCCAAACTATAAAATTGCCTAATGTTTCAATGCGAATGGTAGCATTGTTGTAAAAGGAATTTAGATGATTGAGTTGTTGAAGAAAATCTGACATGGAGAAACTATTTTTTCTTGATAGAATCCATTTTTGTAGACAATTTTTGAATTTCTGAAGCTAGTGTTTCTATCTGATTTTGAATTTTATTAAAGTCAGATCTAGACGCATTTCTCCATTCATTTATCTGTACTTTCTCAGAAATTTCTTCACCAAACGTACTTATTTTATCTTGAATTTCGTCTTGTAGATGAGAAAACTGTTTTTTAGGATCTTTCAAAGTATCTCTCAAAACTTTTGGACCTACATCTTTAATGGTTTTCCACATAGAAAGGCTTTTGTCTAAAATGCTTTCTTGTTTTTCGGTTGATTCGTGTTTTGTAGCTTCTTCTGTTAATTCTGCCAACTTTGTTTGCATAAAAGTAAGCGCATCATTAAAATCGGAAAAACGTTTTTCATCTCCATCTTGAACATGCGTAATTTTACCTCTCCATTGTATTTTTGAGTCGCCATTTTCCTCGAAAATTCGTTGTTGAAAACGAACCATAAAAGAAGCGCTTTGTTCTTGTTTTTTTGTCATAAAATAAATTTTTTAACCTGGTTCTTTTTCAGAACCCACTTCATATCTTAATAAGCCTTTAAAAGCATCATTTACAGTGTTTCCTTCATACAAAACCTTGTATATTTCTTTAGATATTGGCATGTCTACATTATATTCTTTCGCCAATTCAACAACTACTTTTGCAGTTTTTACACCTTCTGCAACCTCGTTCATTTCATTAATAATTTGCTCTAAATTTTTTCCTCTTCCTAATTGAAAACCAACATGATGATTTCTACTTTTTGCAGATGAACAAGTGGCTACTAAATCGCCCATTCCTGCCAAACCATAAAAAGTTCTTTGTTTTCCACCCATTGCAGTTCCTAATCGTGTAAGTTCTGCCAAACCTCTTGTAATAATTGCAGCACGAGTATTATCACCTGCATTTGCTCCATCACCCATACCTGTTGCAATTGCAATAATATTTTTTAAAGCACCCCCTAATTCACAACCAATAACATCAGAATTTGTGTATACTCTAAACAATCCTGAGCTAAAAACATCTTGTAATTTTGAGGCAATTGTGTTATCAACCATAGCAATTACAGCTGCTGCAGCATTTCCAAAATGAATTTCTTTTGCCAAATTAGGTCCTGTTAAAACTCCTGCAGGATGTCCAGGCATTATTTCTTCTATAATTTCTGTCATTCGCATTTTAGTGCTTATTTCTAAACCTTTGGCCAAATTTATAATTGGAACCCAAGGTCTAATATGTGGTTTTGCTTCGAGTAAAACTGCTCTGAAACTTTGCGCAGGAACGCCCATAACAATTACATCAGCATCTTCTACAGTTTCTTTAATAGAAATAGATGCTCTTAAACTTGGAGTTAGTTTTGCATTGGGCAAATAACTTTCGTTGGTATGTTGATTGTTAATTTCGTCTACTGTTTCTTGATTTCTTGCCCAAAGAATAGTTTTCGCATTTTTTGCAGTTAATGAAGCAACAGTAGTTCCCCAAGAACCACCACCTAATAAGCCTACTTGTAGTTTCATAAATATTATTTTTAGGTTCTCGTTTTCACGAGAATGACATTTTAAAGGAAACCACAAGGTTACACCTCTAGGAATCTTTTTTCAATTAATTTTCTAATTCTTTTAAGAACAAATTTCTAACTTCTTCGACATAAGTATCTAAATGTTTTGGATTCCATTCAGACGTATCCACAGGATCTAAAACAACCACTTCTATATGAGTTGGACTAAACATTTTACTTCCTTTTGGCATTGCCATATATGCGTTCTTAATAACTATTGGTACAATGGGTACACCAGCTTTCATTGCCAAATGAAAGGCACCTTTTTTAAATGCGCCCAATGTTTTACTGCCACTTCTTGTTCCTTCTGGAGCAATTGCAACAGAAGTTCCATTTTTTAGAACTTCAGCAGCATTTTTCATAGATGCTAATGCTTTCTTTTTATTAGATCTGTCTATAAAAATAGCACCCATGGCTTTAAAAATTGGTCCAAAAGGCGTGAGTTCTAGTTCTTTTTTCGCAATTCCTGTAACGTCTTTTTTTAATAATTTTAAAATGATAAAAAAGTCTGCAGAGGATTGATGATTGAAACAAAAAACGGCAGGTCTATGATCTTCTAAATTGTGTTTGTTTTTTACATTAATATCTAATCCAGCTAATTTAGTTCCTAAATCTCCAATACTAGAAATAGTGGCATTCACACCTTCTCTGTGAGACATTGATAATGCTCCTTTAACAATTCCTTTTATAGCTGATGGATATAAACTTGCAGCTGCTAAACCTGTTCTTAATCCGTTTACTAAAGGTTTTTTGGTATCTTCTTTAAAACGAAGAATTTTCCAATCGTTTTCGAAAGCTAGTTGCGAGAGTTTGTTATCTGGATTTGTAGCAATTGGTTTTCCAACAATTTCTAATAAAGGAAAATCGTCTATACTATCTGTATAAAAGAAACTTTTAGATAAATCTATTTTATTACTTTTTGCAAATTTTCGTCCAGCTCTTGCTTTTCCTTCTGCCCAACACATTTCTGAAATTACGCCTGTAAATTTACCTTTTTTCACTTCCATCTCTGTGCAAAAAACATCTTTAATACCCAGCGCATTTGCAATGGGTGCAACTTGATAACGAGTTGCAGCAGAAATAATAACTACTTGATGACCTTTTGCCAAATGTGATGCAATTAAAGTTCTTGACTCTGGGTAAATAGTGGATGCTAAATGATCTTGATAAATCTCTTCGCCTAATTTCATAAACTCTTTTTCTGAAATCCCTTTTATACCTGTAGCCGATATTTTTGTAAGTATTTCGAAATCTCTATTGCCTATAGCATAAGCGATTAAAGTTACAAATTGAGAGAGCAATTCTTTTGGAGTAGATTTTCCGCTTAAAAATCTAGATTTTACAAATTGTTTTGCAGAAAAATCGTTGATTAAAGTTCGGTCTAAATCAAAAAATGCTGCAATATGAGGACCTTCTTCCTCTTCTAAAACATCGTTTGTAATGCCTTCTAATTCTGCTCCAGGAACTTTTTCATCAACATCATTTTCGTTTTTATTTTTAGATTTTTTGATATTTATCAACTCTAATTCTTGTAAAAAATGTAAACGATTTGTGAGATTATCGAGCAAATCCATCCAAATTTCTAATTGTTTAAAATCGATACTTTTATCATCAGGAATTAATTTACTGTTTTTTGCCAATCTTAAGGCACTTATTAAGAAAGGTTTAGAAACGCTATCTAATCTGCTTACTCTGTTTTTCCAATGCAATTCTTTGCCTTTAAATAGGCAAAGTTCTATGAATTGCTCTTCATTAAAATCATCTTCTAAATCCCAAGATTGTAAGGTTTTACAAACTACTTTATTTGCTTCTAAATAAATTAATAAGAGACCTTTAGAAACAAATAATTGTTGTTTAGAAAGTAAGTTTTTAATATCGCCTTCTGGATTTCTAATAATATCTCTCCAGTTTTTATCAAATAAATTTAATTCTGCTTCAATTTCTGAACTGAATTGAGGTTTATTGGTATAGAAAAATTCGAACTTAAATAAGTTTCGAAGTCGCATTATTTCTTCCCAAAACGATAAAATACGGTTCTCTTTTTCATCTTTTATTTTTACCAAAGCCATTTCTATAAATGCTCTGTGATACAAATGGGCAGATGCCATGTTTGCATAATATGTGGCTGGTAAAAACTCTGTTGGAGATAAGGTGTATTTAATTTTATAACCTGCATTATTCTTCTGAACAATACCTGAACTTTTTAATAAATTTAGTGCTTTTTGAACTGCTGCACCAATGCTGGTTCCACGCTCTATAAGTACATCTTTTTTGCGTTGTTCAATATAATTCATCATTTTAATAACGCTGAATTCTATTTCATTTTTTGTTAAAGCAAAGTTGTTTAATAATACATTACAAACCAAAGAAACTGTGGTTACTGGTGTAATCATGTTTGCTTTGTGAATCAATTCAAAAGCAAAACGTGGTAAGGTATTTTTATCTGAATAACTATCTTCTTCAATATCTGGAATTATGGCATTTTGATGTGCACTTGCGTCTACTGGTTCACCAAATCTAATGGCTGCTTTTCCATATTCGTTGCCTAATTTTTTAAAGTATTTTGCAAAGGCTTTTACATCTTCAGATTTTTTTTCTCTTCCTTTGCCTTCTTCTGTCATCTGTTTTACATCCGGAATTAAATCATAAACAATAGAAACTGGAACATATTTTATGTTTTTGGTGCTTTCTTTTTCACCTTCCATGATGTATTTTAAAATCCCCATTTGTGGATAGACAATTTTCCCTGTTCTAGAGCGAGTTCCTTCTATATTCCAAGTTAAATGATCGCCATTTTCTATCATACAAGAAATGTAATGTCTTAACGCAGCTTTATAAATTTGATCGTCTTTAAAACTTCTTCTGATAAAAATTAAGCCGGAGTTTTTACCCAATTGTTTAAAACCAGGAAAAGCTAAATTGATGCCGCCAAAAGTATAAGGAATTGGCATTCCATATTGTGCTAAAGTGGTTACTAAAACTACGGAATCTAAATAGGTTTTATGGGTTAAGATAAATGCGACAGAGTTTTGACGCATTAACTTCATTAATTTTTTAATTTCCTGAGGGTCAATGTCTATTTTGTTATTATAAGCCTTAGACATCATAAATTGGAAACCTTTTACAGATAATAAGTTCGCAATAGGGTGCTGTTTAGAATATAGCTCATTAATACATTCTACTCCTTTTTTTTGAACCTCAGAAAGATCTGTTTTTTGCTCATGAGCAATAGACGCGAGTTTTTCTTGAAAATTGGGATGATTTATAATGTTCTGTAAATTGTGTTCCATAATCAATTAAAAAAAAGATTTGTGAATTTAGATATTCCTTTTTCTTGCCAAAATTTTGGAAAAAATAATGTCTCAACTTTTTCGATGATAGATTTTTTTTCCACTTTTTCTAAGTTCATGCTTAATGAATTCGCCACAGTTATAAAAACAGTTGCGTTTGCACCCATACCACAATGACTGCCAAAAACTTCTACATTCTTAATGTCATCCCTAAATGTTTCTGCTTCCATGCAGTTTTTCCAAGGTATTAAACCATCCGTTTTTGTATAAATACACGTGATTGGCACTTTTGGGATTTGCTCTAATTCTTTTATAAATTTTAGATTTCTCTCTCTTAGTTTGGTGCCTCTTAAAAACTCTAAACTTTTTATAACCGGAGTTTTCATGTTTTTTACGCCCCAAACAGGAGAACCAATTGTAATTAATTGCTCTACTTTTTCTGGATATCTATTGGCTATTATTTTGGCAAAAATTCCACCTCCACTCCAGCCAACAAGACTTACTTTTTCTTGATGCTTTTCGTAAATTTCATCAAGTTTTTCAATCAATTTTGGAAGAGATTTTGAGTTAATCATATTAACACCTAAATCCCATTTATAGGTTTTATAACCCAAAGATTTTAAATATTTTCTTACAAAAGTGGTTGAATTGTCATTACCTAAATATGGAGGCATTAACAGAACAGGTTTTTCCTTTTCGCTTTTATGTTTAGGTATAAAATGATAAATTCCAAACATAGATACCCATTCTGCAACAGCTCTTGTTTCTAGTAGCACATTGTATAATGGAGGAGGAGGGATGTTTGTATTTATTCTATTAATCTCTTCCTTAAATTTATTGATAATGTTAGAAACTGTGTCTTTTTCAATATCTTGAAACTCTTCATTTTTATAAATATTTTCTAACAATAAAACCAAAGTCACATAGTCTCTATCTGGTCCGAAATCTTCGCAAATAGATATACATTGATTGCTTAAAATATTTAAGTTTTCTTTTTCGAGTTTAACTTGTTTAATAATTTTAGAGACCTGTTTGTAAAAAGGATGCCTTTCGAAACTTTTTGTAATTATTTTTTTAGCTTGCACAAGAGTAGCTCCTTGAGAAACTGCAATAGCAACTGCAAACTTTGTAAATGATGTATATACTATTTTGTTACTTTCCATAAATTAGTTCTTGGCTTCAATTCTTTCATCTAGCCAGTTTAATAAATCTTGTTCTACTTCAGCTTTGTTTACCTCATTCAACATTTCGTGTCTACCACCCTTATATAATTTAACGGTCACATCTTGAATGCCAGCTTTTTTGTAGCTATTTGCTACTTTTTTCACACCTTTTCCCATTTCACCAATTGGATCTTTATCTCCAGAAAATATAAAAATAGGCAGGTCTTTTGGGGTATTTTCAAAAGTAGGTGGCTGGTTAATTTTTTTACTTCCTTTTAAAATATCTCTAAAAACACTCAAAGAAAAATCTTCAATCCTTAATGGGTCTGCTTCAAACTTGTCTACTTGTTTTTCATCACTACTAATCCAATCTACCTTTGTTCTGTTTGGTTTAAATTTTTTGTTAAACTGATTAAAAAATAGATTTTTAAGTATTTCATTGCTTCTATGTTTGCCATTTAATTTGCTGAAAAAAGCAGTGCTAATTAAACCAAAAGAGCCTAAACCTTTCATAAAAGCAGCAGTTCCAGATAATATAAATGCCTCTAAATCGTCTCCATATTTGGTAACGTATTCTCTGCTTAATAAAGAACCCATACTATGCCCCAAAAGAATTATTTTTCTGTTTGGATGTTCTTTTTTGATGATTTCAGTTAGTTTTCGCATATCATTAATAGCATCAGAAAAATAATCTTCACCATCATAATAGCCCAAAAAATCTACACTTTTGGCAGATTTCCCATGAACTCTATGATCATTCGCATAGACTTCATAACCCTGTTTTTTTAGCTTTTTTGCAATCGATTTATATCTTCCTGCATGCTCACCAACTCCATGAGAAATTTGAACAATGCCTTTTAAAGAAACGTTTTGCTTTACTTTCCATTGGTAATAAAAAATGGTTTCTTCATCAAAAGATTTATATGTATTTGTAATAACCGACATTAATTATCTTCTAGTAATTTGGATAATAATTTTAAGAATTTATCAGAATTCTTTTTTGTAGCCGTTAATTTAATTCTGTCTTGAATTATAACTTCGTCTAACAATAATTTTTTTCTGTGTAAGTTGATTAAATTTTCATCATCTATTTCTATTTTCACTAAAGGTTTTGATGTTTTCTTCTTTTTAACACTAGTGGTATTTTCTAAAATATTTAGTTGATAATTTACTTTTTCTGCTCCTAAATTGATGCAAAAATCATACAAACCAATATTTTCTTTTCTCATTTTTTCATTTGCATTTAAAACTCTTTTTACCTCTGTGAAGAAAGAAATACTCTTAATTTTTAAAACTTTAGAAGCTTCCTTTTGTTTTCCTTTTGATAGAATAATTTCTTCTAATTCGTTGGCAGACTCTCTAATATATCTAGAAAATTTATCGGCATCTGGCATTGTTTTGGCATCAGAAGTTGTAGTTATAGAAACCAAACCATTGTAGCTAAAAGCAGCAATGATTAGTCCAAAGCCATCTAAAACAGGCGTTAAACCAAATATAGATAAAATTTTATGACCTCTTAAATATAAAGGTTCTTTTGGTCCAGGTACATTTGTAATTGTAACGTTAAATGGAGGTCTGTGAAATTCTTTAATATTGTATTTACTATACAAACCAGCAGCCAAGTTTGCCAAGCCAAAAGGCACTGCATCTGCCATTTTTGATAGGGCTTTTGCGCCTACAGCTTTGTGTCTGGTTTTGCCTAAATTTGTCTGTTCTTGAATGTATTCTAAACGTTCAATAGGATTTTTTATATGAGTAGCAATTCTAATTAACATATTAGAAATTTGGTTATTCATCTCTTGTTTTTCGCCTTTAACGCGAATGGAAATGGGTACGTTCGCAACCAAAGGTTGTGTAGGTAGTTTTTCTCTTTCTTGCAAGTATCTCCTTATTCCTCCTGCACAAATAGCCAAAATTAAATCATTAATACTAACGTCCATTATTTTACGCAATGTATTAATTCTTTCGAAAGATAAAATTGCAGTTCCCCAAGTTCTTCTTGGGGATACTGATTTATTAAAAATTGTATTGGGAGTAGAAAAACCTTTTTTCATAGGTTTTTTTACACTGATTTGAGTATTGATATTTGCTTTGATAAAAGAAAAAGCAGTTTCGCCAACTAACTTCGGAAATTTAAAAGGATTTTTAAAAAAGCCATAAGAGCTTTTTAATAGTAAACTCAATTCATCAGGCAATTCATCTGGTTCAAAAGGTCTAGGTTTTGGTATGGGTTTGTCCTTATCTTCTAAATTTTTATCAAATAAAATACTCATTATTCCTACTCCAGAACTGCCATCAATCATTACATGATGTACTTTAGAAACAATGGCTATAGATCCTTTTGGTACTTGCGAAACTTCATCCAAACCTTCTATAAAATCTATAGACCAGAGAGGTCTTCTTAAATCTAAAGGACTACTAAAAATAGAGGAGGTCATTTCTCTTAAGGTTTTCCAATTAGAAGGATCTGGTAATTTTAATCTATTGATATGTAAATCGATATCAAAATTTGGATCATCTACCCAATAAGGATAGTCTAAATTCATAGGAACATTTAAAAGACGCTTTCTAAATTTTGGGATTAAGTGTAATTTAGAAGCTACAATT
Organism: Polaribacter sp.; assembly: GCF_049276715.1. Classification (GTDB taxonomy): domain Bacteria; phylum Bacteroidota; class Bacteroidia; order Flavobacteriales; family Flavobacteriaceae; genus Polaribacter. The sequence goes on along the minus strand of NZ_JBASWY010000044.1, from coordinate 192,351 downwards.
GCTTTGAAATCTTCGAATAAGATAGAACCATCTACTATAATAAGTGTAGCAATATGCATAGGACTTGTTGGAGATTCTGCATATAAAAAAGTTGCATCAGAACCTGAAACTTGTTGTATTGAATTGTCTAATGCATCTTGTAAAAGATCCTTAATTGCCGATTTTGCCATAAACTTAATAACTATATTTAATTTTGGATTGGATTCAATTGTGATGTATTAAAAATTCTAACTAAAATTTCACAACTCTGCAAGATAAATAAAATTCGTTGAATTTTATAATGCAATAAAAAGAGAATTTACTAAAAAAAGTCGGGATGACAGGATTTGAACCTGCGACCACACGACCCCCAGCCGTGTACGCTACCAGACTGCGCTACATCCCGAAAATAAATTTAAAAAAGAAAAGTCTCAAAAACTCTTTTTGAGACTTTTATTGAGCCGATAGAGGGACTCGAACCCACGACCTGCTGATTACAAATCAGCTGCTCTAGCCAGCTGAGCTACATCGGCTTTTTCTAAAATTTAGAAACGCAAATTAAAAGTAAAATTAGTTTGTGGACAATAAAAATTTAATTTTTTTTAAAGATTAAAAAATTAGTTATTTTTTTTATTCAGATTAGCTTACAGCTTCTTTATAAACTGTTAAACAGCGTTCTCTGGCTTCTTTATGATTTACAATTTCTTTTGCATATGTTAATTCTTGAAAATTTGGCACCCATTTTTTAATGTATTTTAAATCTTTATCAAATTTTTTAATTTGAGTTGTTGGGTTAAAAATTCTGAAATATGGAGATGCATCTACACCAGAGCCTGCAACCCATTGCCAGTTACCAACATTGCTTGCCATTTCATAATCGTGTAATTTTTCTGCGAAATAAGCTTCACCCCATTTCCAATCTATTAATAGATGTTTGCATAAAAAACTACCAACCAACATTCTAACTCTATTATGCATAAAACCAGTTTCATTTAATTGACGCATTCCAGCATCTACTAGAGGATAACCAGTTTCTCCTTTGCACCAAGCTTTAAATTCTTTTTCGTTATTTCTCCAATCAATTCTGTCGTATTTGCTTTTAAATGCTTTGTTTTTAGTATGAGGGAAATGCCATAAAATTTGTATAAAAAATTCGCGCCAAATTAGTTCTTGCCAGAAAATTTCATTTTTTTCAGCAACCGCTTTTTGTATCATTTTACGAATACTTACAGTTCCAAAACGCAAATGAGGTCCCAAACGTGATGTGGAATCTTTTGCAGGAAAGTTACGTGTTTCTTCATATTCTTGAACTAATGTTGACGTTACTATGTATTTCGCAATTTTTTGTGTTGATTTTTCAAAACCAATATCTGAAAGAGTTAGGTTTGGTAATTTTGAATTTTCTATTAGATTATCTAAAAAATCATTGGTATTATAAATTTTGAATTCTATTTTTTTAAACGCTTCTTTCCATAATTTCATATAAGGTGTGTAAACTTTATATGGTTCTCCATCACTTTTTACGATTTCAGCCTTTTCAAAAATTACATGGTCTTTGTAGGTTTTAAAATTGATATTTTTTTCGGACAATAATGTTGCTATTTCTTCATCTCTTTCACTAGCATAAGGCTCATAATCATGATTTGTAAAAACGGTTTCAATTGTGTATTGTTCTACTAATTCTTTAAAAATTGATAAGGGTTTTCCATTATAAATTGCAAGGCTACTTTTGTGTTTTTTTTGCAATTCATTTCGCATTTCTTGCAATGTTTCGAAAATGAAAGTAACTCTCGCATCATTTTTAGGTAATTTATTTAGAATTTCTGTATCAAAAATAAAAATAGGCAACACTTTGTTTTCAGATTTTAATGCATTGTAAAAGCCTACGTTATCATCCAATCTCAAGTCTCTACGAAACCAAAATAAGTTAATTTTTTGCTCCATCTTATTTTATTTCTCCAAATAATTCAATAAGTTTTTTTTGTCTGTAAGAAAAAATTTCTTCTAATTTTGGTTTCACTAAAAATGGATGCACCAATTGTCCTAAAAATCCTAAAGGCACTTTATAGTCAATAATATCTTCTAGTTCTACTCCACCTTCTATTTCATTTACAAAATGTTTGTGGTGCCACAATGCATAAGGTCCATATAGTTGAATATCAATGAAATATTTTTTTTCTACATATTGTGTAATTTCTGAAACCCACTTTGTTTTAATGCCTAAAATTGGAGTTACCAAATACTGAATAATCTGACCAGCAAACATTGGTTTATCTGCACCAGAAATAATATCAAAACTCATATAATCTGGAGTAATTATTTTTAAATTTTTGGGATTGGATAAGAACTCCCAAGCCTCATCCACAGAAATTGGTATGGCTTGTTTTTTATGATAAGTATAGATTTTCATCTTAATTCTGAATTAGAATATACATATTTAAAGAAGTTGCTATGCACAACCAAATCATATATGGCAATAATAAATATTTGTAATTATTTACTTTATTACTTAATTTAAAAAAGTAAATAAATAGGATAGAAGTTAATAAAGTTATGTTTATCAGCCCAATTAAAACTAAGTGCTGATTAAAAAAAATAAAGTTCCAACTTACGTTTAAAATAAATTGAATTAGAAAAATAATCTTATTTTTTTTGGAGTTATCAATTAGAAAAAGTTTCCCTAAATAGATAGAAAAGCAAATCATTATTAACGTCCAAGCAACACCAAAAACCCAACCTGGAGGTGTCCAAGGAGCTTGATTTAAATTTGTATACCAATCTGTCATTGGTCCATTATTCATTAACCAACTCCCAATAGCCAAACCACCAAAATTAATTACTAAAAAAAGGATGATTAATTTTAATTGCTTCATGGTTTACTTTGTATCTAGCTTTTCAATTTCTTTTAAAACAGCGTCTGCTTCTAAATATTTTTGATCACTATCACTTCTATTAATAGATTGTAGTTTGAACCCTTCTTCCATTAATTTCTTATATTTTTCTTGCAATTTTTCTACTTCAGATTTCTTTTTAAATAAGCCAAACATAATTTTTATTTTAAATGTTTTGTAATTTTTGAACTTAAAGGTTTCGTAATCGAAAAGTAATAATCAATTAATTTACCATCTTTATCTACCAAATATTTTTGAAAGTTCCATTTTACAGAAGAGCTTTTCTTTCCATTCAAATCTTTAGAAGTGAGCCAAGTATACAATGGATGTTGGTTGTTGCCTTTAACATCTATTTTCTCTGTGATTAAAAAAGAAACTCCGTAATTAACTTCACAAAACTCTTGAATTTCATAAGAATCACCAGGTTCTTGTGCTCCAAATTGATTGCAAGGAACACCAATTACCACTAATTCGTTTTTATATTTTTGATGCAATTCTTCTAAATCTTTGTATTGTGGAGTAAAGCCACATTTAGAAGCTACATTTACAAATAAGATATGTTTGTTTTTAAAGCTGTTTAGTTTGATAGGTTTACCTTGTAAACTATCAATCTTAATATCGTAAATAGATGTCATTTTTATTAGATTTTAAAACTTACAATACCACAGTCTAATTCGAAAATTTGACCAGAAATTGATAAAGCTTTATCTGAGATTAAAAAAGTAGCTAAATCTGCCACTTCATTGGGTTGTAAGTATTTTTTAAGAGGATGACGTTCTGTGATGTTTTCTATCATTCTGTCATTTCTTAATAATTTCGATGCTAATTCTGTATCTGTAACTGTAGGTGCTATTGCATTTACTCTAATTGTTGGTGCCAATTCTGCTCCTAAAGATTTTGTTAAACCTTCTACAGCAGATTTTGCAGCAGCTACACTCGCGTGAAAAGGCATGCCTAATTTCGATGCTACAGTACTAAATAATAAGATGCTTGGGTTATTTCCGTTTTTAATTAAAGGAAGATATTTTTGGATTGCTTTTACAGCACCAATCACGTTTATTTCGAAATCATCTCGAAAATCTTCTAACTTAAGTCTGGAAATTGGTTTTAAATTGATGCTTCCAGGACAGTAGATAAGTGTATCTAAAGCTTCAATATCTGGGAGTTCATCAGTAAGAATATCACAGTTATAATGCGTAATATTGGCATTTGACTGCAAAGGATTTGTTCTACTGATGTTTATAACTTTGTTGTTTGTTACTAAACTTTCTACAATAGCGTTGCCAATTCCTTTGCTTCCGCCAATTACCAATATTTTTTTCATAATGCTTTAAGGTCTTCCTTTCAAGCGCTTTTCTATTTTTTGTTTAACAGCAGTTAAGCGCTTCATTTGTTCCATTATTTCAGGATCACTTTTTTCTTTATACAGTTCATTTAGTTCTAATATTAAGGCTTTTACCTCTCTAGATGCTAAAATTCTGTCACTTGTAGTTTTAAAAGAGAACTTTCTATTCTCAAATTCGCTTGCTTTTTCTAATAAATTCATTATAATTTCTTCCGTATTTTTGTAAAATTCGAATATAATTATAATTGTTAGAAAAGCAAATTAATTTCTTAGTTTTTACGAGGCAGTTAATGGTTTCCCTTTTAAACGTCTTTCAATTCTTTGTTTAATTGAGGTTAAACGTTTCATCATATCCATAATTTTCTCGTCTTTCTCTTTTTTATAAATCTCATTTAAACTCAAAATTAAATCTTTAGCTTCTCTTGCTGCCAAGATTCGATCGCTTGTTGTTGGGAACCTCATTTTTCTGTTTTCGAACTCTAATGCCTTGTTTACTAGTTCCATAATTTAATAATTTAATGTGTTTTGTAATTCTGCTATTTTTTCTGAAATATTAAATTTACCTCCAAAAAAAGAAGTAACTGTAGATGAGGTTTCATCTTTAATACCTCTAGAGGAAACACATAAATGTTTTGCATCTATTATAACAGCTACATCCTCTGTATTTAATATTGCTTTTAATTCTTCTGCAATTTGGTTGGTTAAGCGTTCTTGAACTTGTGGTCTTTTTGCAAAATACTGCACAATTCTATTTAATTTTGATAAGCCAATAACTTTACCTGATGAAATATATGCAACATGCGCTTTCCCAATAATTGGCACAAAATGATGCTCGCAATTAGAATAAAAAGTAATATTCTTTTCAACTAACATTTGGTTGTATTGATACTTATTATCGAATAAAGCAACTTTTGGTTTGTTAGCTGGGTTTAAACCAGAGAAAATTTCATCAATATACATTTTAGCAACTCTTTTTGGAGTTCCTTGCAAAGAATCGTCGGTTAAATCTAAACCCATTACATCCATAATTTGGGTGAATAAGCTTGCGATTTTTTCTTTCTTTTCTTCATCAGAAAGTTTAAAAGCATCTTTTTTCATCGGAGTTTGTAAACCCGTGTATAAATGATCGTCTCCAACTTCTTCGAATGAAAATCCGTTTAACTTTTCTGATACTTCTTTTTCTTTTAATATTACTTCTGTAATCATAATTATTCTTTTTAATGTGCTGTCTTTAAGTACTCCAATCTTAAAAGCAAAGCACGTTGCTTATCTTTTTGCTATAGAGTTATTTGATATCGATTTTTGTCTAGAACACTTAAATCTTCCTTTTTCGAATGTTCTTAGTTTTTCATGTTTTGTTTTTCTTCCTTGTACTCTTTCTCTCCACATTTTAAAGCTTTTAGGCTTCATTTCCTTTCGCATTAAATCAATTACTTCCTGTTCTTTTAAGCCGAATTGAAATTGAATCGCTTCGAAAGTAGTTCTGTCTTCCCAAGCCATTTCTATAATTCTGTCAACTGCTACAGTATCTAATTCCATTCAATTTTATTTAATTAAAGGCATCTTGAAATTCGTAATTTTTGTCGTTTTCAATTTTTAAATCAATCAGTTTGTCCAAGAATTTCTTATTCTCTTTTAATAACTTGTTGTTTTTAAATCGAACAAAATTTCCTTGTGCATGAATGCTAAAACCATCTGTTTTGTACATGTACAATTGGTAAAATGGTATGGCCCAACTAAAATTTTGTAAACCTTTATTCACATACACTAAAATTCCGTTTTTTCTGAGTTCGATATTTCCATAGTTAATATCACTCACTAGATTAATCATGTTTTTAAAGTTAGGACTCACTTCTTCAATTATCATTCTTTTAGATCCAACTCCTTTCATTTTTATAGATTCTATAAAATTGTAAGAATCACCAATTAAATTTTTAATTGATTTCTGAACCTCTTTATTTTGATGTGTTGTGTTGAATACCATAATCTTCTGTAAAGATATAAATGTTTAACTTAATTAAATAATAGTTAAACAAAAATTAACAAAAAATTATAGTTCAGAAAATTTAGTTGGTATGCAACATTTTCTTTCTATCAGAAAGGGTATGCTTGCTTAGTATTCTGTAACTTTCAGAAATTACGTCTGGATTTTTTCTCATATTAAAAAGAATATCACTCGCTTTTTTTCTAGCAATTTTGCCATCTACAATAGGATTTGGATAGTTTTCTCCCAATTTAAAATCATTAAAATGCTCATCTAAAGTGGTCATTAAATAGGGCTCATGAATAAAAGCTACAGTTAATTTTGCCAATTCTGGCACCCATTTTTTAATGAAAACAGCTTCTTCATCATGGTCTAAACTATTTTTTATTGGGTTGTAAATTCTAATATTATTAATACCAGTTTCTGCAGCTTGCATTTGTAATTGCGGAAAGTGTATACCTGGCTCAAAGTCTAAAAATTGTTGTGATAAATGATGGGTTGCATCTTGCCAAGGTTGCCATAAAATATGTGTGAAAAAAGAAACCAATAAAGAACGCATTCTAAAATTTAAATAGCCAGTTTCGTTTAAACAACGCATGCTAGCATCTACTAAAGGAAAACCAGTTTGTCCCTTTCTCCAAGCTTCCTGATAAACTTCAGACACACTTTTCTTTAATTTGTGGTAGCCTTTGTTAATGCTGGCTTCTTCCATGGTATGCTCCATTTCAAATTTTTGAATAAAATGTGCTTGCCATCTTAACCTCGAAATAAAAGCGCCTAAATGTTTTTTGTTTTCTTCTGTTTTGTGCGTTAATGCCTTTTGATAAATTTGACGAATAGAAACATTACCCCAAGCAATATAAGGAGATAATCTACTAGAACTTTCTCTAGATAAAGTTGGTTTAGAAATGTGATACATGTAGTTTTTATGACGAGTTTCAAAAAAACCATTGGCATATCTCCAGGCCATTTTTGTACCACCTTTTTGGAAAACTGAATCTTCTTTTGTAGTTAAATCAGAAACAAAAAAGCTTCTTTCGATATTCTTTATTTTATCAATTTTAAGGAATTTATCTGCTTTTATTTTATAGGTTATTTGTGGAGCATCCATATAATTGTCCCACTTTTCAAACCAATCATCTCTGTTTAATAATCCTCTTAAAACGCCATTATTATTGTTTTCAATCCAATTTATGGAGTTGTTTCTGCAGTACCTCGCAAAATCTTTATCTCTATTGTACGTAATTAACAAACCTGTTTCTTGATGTGAAAAAACGGTATCAATTTTGTAATAATCCAAGAGCTGATTAAAAACAGTAACGACTTCTGAATTTACACAAAGTATTTTTGTGCCAAGGGCTTTTAAATCATCATTCATATCAACTAAAGATTGTTTGATAAAATTCCAATGACGTTCAGAATAATGAGCATCATCCATTAAAGAATGCTCGAAAACATACAGAAATAAAATACGTTTTTTAGATTTTAAAGCGTTGCAAATTGCCTCATTATCTTGCAAACGTAAATCACGTTTTAGCCAAACTATATTTATTTCTTCTCTGTTAGTATTCATTTATATTTTGAATAATATGATTTGCTTTTTCTTTGATATTACTTCTTTCTTCGGATGACATTTTATTTAGCAAACTGTACATCATTTTCATCCTGAAATTGGTCGATAATTGTTCTTGTTTTTCGTCTAAAAAATTCCAATACAAACTATTAAATGGGCAAGAATCATCATCAAATTTTGTATTTTTATTGTATTTGCAGCTCTCACAATAATTACTCATTTTATGAATGTAGCTTCCACTAGAAACATAAGGTTTTGTCGCTATTTTTCCACCATCTGCAAACTGACTCATTCCTCTTGTATTGGGCAATTGAACCCATTCAATTGCATCTAAATAAATACCCAAATACCAAGCGTCAATTTCATCTGGATGAATTTGAGTTAATAAGGCAAAATTACCAGTAATCATTAGTCTTTGAATGTGATGTGCATAGCCATTATCCAAAGAATTATTGATGGCATTTTTTAGGCAATTCATTTTCGTTTTTCCTGTCCAGAAAAAGTCAGGGAGTTTATTTTTATTTTCTAAAAAATTCTCTTTTTTATAGTCGGGCATTAACATCCAATACATGCCTCTCATATATTCTCGCCAACCAATAATTTGTCTTATAAAACCTTCTACTTGCGAAATATCAATTTCGTCTTTTCGTTCTCTGTAAGTAGCTAAAGTTTTAGTGATGATTTCTTTTGGAGAAATCATTTTTGTATTCATTGCAAATGATATTTTTGAATGAAACAGAAATATTTGATCTGTGTGCATTGCATCTTGATAATCGCCAAAATGAACTAGTAAATGTTCGCAGAAATATTCTAATTGCTCTATACTTTGCTCTCTAGAAATAGGATATTCGAAATATTTTTCATTTATTTTTCCTATGGATTTTACTCCAGCTTCTTCAATGTCTTTTACAATTTCTGAAACATCATTATCAAAATTTTTTGCTGACGGGATTAAAACATCTCCTTTCCATTTTTTACGGTTACTGGCATCAAAATTCCATTTACCTCCTTCAGGTTGTTGGTCTACCATTAAAATTTGATGTTTTTTTCGCATTTCCCGATAAAAACTCTCCATCAAAAATTGTTTTTTACCCTTAAAAAAAGTCTTTAAATCTTCTCTTTCTGTGTAAAAATGTTCAGTTGAAAAAACTTCGGATTCTATGTTGATTTTTTTGCAAAAATCAGATAATTGCTTGTCTAATCTATATTCATCAGGAGATTGATATTCAAACTTTTCAATATCATTTTCTCTGATAATTTTTGATAAATTAGAAACTAAACTTTGGGTATTTTCTTCATCATTAAGTTGATAATAAATAACCTTATGATTTTGTGATTTTAATTCATCAGCAAAATTTCTCATCGCTGCAAAAAAGCCAATTATTTTTTGAATATGATGTGTTACATAATCCGTTTCTTGGCGCATTTCAAATAAACAGTAAATAACATTTTTATCCTGATTTTTACACCAAGAATGTTCACTGTTTAATTGATCTCCTAAAATTAAGCGTAGTTTTTTCATCTTAAAATAAGGTTTTTTCTAGCCACAATTTTCTAAACTTATAATCCGAATCGTAATTTTGCGCCTGCAATTGCGTATTGAATTTACGATCTCTTGGGTCATTACCAACTCCAGCAACATACATCCAATTTCCATAATTGCTATGCACATCATAATCGAGTAAAAGCGACTCAAAATATGCAGCTCCAATTCTCCAATCTTGTAACAATTCTTTGGCAAAATAGGAGGCTACATTTTGCCTTCCTCTATTACTCATCCAACCAGTTTCTTTTAGTTCTAGCATATTTGCGTTTACAAAATCGTCTTTGGTTTCTCCATTTATCCATTGTTGAATAATTTCTTTATTTGAGTTCCAATGATAATCGCGATCTAAAATTCCTCCAATTTTAAAGATTTTGGAATCATATTTTAATGAAATATATTTAAAATAATCTCTCCAAATCAATTCAAAAATTACCCAATATGTAGATTGATTTGCGCCAAATTGGGCCTCGTATTTTTTAACTTGATGATAAATGGTTTTTGCAGAAATACTTCCATTTGCCAACCAAGGAGAAAATTTTGTGGAGTAATCTTTACCAACCAAACCATTTCTCGTTTGTTTATAAAAACCTACTTTTTTACTCTCAAAAAAATAATGTTCTATTCTTTTTAAAGCTTCAGTTTCTCCTCCTTTAAAAGGAAATGCAGTTTTAGAATTTGTGGTAAAATTTGCAAAACCGAGTTCTTCTAATGTTGGAACTTTGGTGTTATTTTCTATTTTATTTGATTCTGATAATTTAACTATTGTAACTTCTTCTTTGATAGCAACATACTTTTCTAACTTTTTTCTAAAGGCAGTAAAAACATCAGGAATGTTCTGAAAGTTTTTAGAAACGGTTTCTGGATGATATAAAAACTGATCATAATCTTCCACAAATTTCACTTTTGAAGAAATGCTTTTTTTAATTAAAATATTGCTATCAACTTCCTCTTTTGTCCATTCTTTTTGGGTATAAATTGCATCAATAGAAAAATCATCCACTAGGCTAGAAATTTTATTTTCTGGAGATTCAAAATAGGTTAATAGTGTAATATTTAAATCTGCTAAATTTTGCTTTAAATCTGTAACTGTTTCGATTAAAAATTTAGCTCTATATTTTTCTGTTTTTTTAAATCCGAAGCTATCTTCACTAAAGTATTTTGGATCAAAAAAATAAACAGCAATTACTTTGATATTATTATCAATTGCTTTCTTTAATAAAATATTATCTTGAATTCGTAAATTATTACGAAACCAAATTAAGCCAGTTGTGTTTTGTTTCTCCTGCATTTTTCGCTACAATATTTGACGTTTTCCCAATTTTTTTCCCATTTTTTACGCCAAGTAAAAGGCAATTTACAAACGGGGCATTCTTTTGTTGGTAGATGTTCTTTCTTCAAAATTATTTGTTAATGTTGTTAATCATACCATTAAAAACAAACCAATGAAAAGGCATAACAGCATACCAATACATTCTGCCTGCTACACCATGTGGTCTAAAAGTGGCTGTTTGGTATAGAATTCCATCTTCAATTTTAAATTCTAGCCAAGCTTCTCCAGGCATAATCATTTCTGCATAAAGCAGTAGTTTTCCTTTTTCTTTATCAGCATAAATTACTCTCCAAAAATCTAAAGCATCACCTGCATTTAGTTCTGTGGGATGTCTTCTTCCTCTTCGTAAACCTGCACCACCAAAAAATTGGTCTAAAAAACCACGAATTTTCCATAAAAAAGTGCCATAATACCAGCCAGTTTCGCCCCCAATTGCCCAAATTCTGTCCAAAACTTTTTCGCTATTAGATACTTTTCTTTTTTTGTAATCTTTAAAACAACCATATTCTGGAACGTTGATAAATTCGTGAACATAATTCTTCAATTTTCCACTACTGATGTAAGAATCTTTCCAACTAGAAATAATACTATTTTGTTCTATTTTTTTAAAAGCCAACTCTACAGCCTCTTTGTAAGACATTGGCTTGATGTCTAAAATTTGGTTGATGTTGCTTTTGTTTCCAATTACTTCTACACCCATCGAATTTACGAGTGAACTTGCTAGTTTGTAGGATGTGGAGGTTACAAAATACAGCCAATAAGAAGATAATTTAGGGGTCATAACTGGCACTGTTAAAATCCACCTTTTCAATTTTCTTACCTCTGCAAACTGCAATAGCATTTCTTTATAGGTCATTATTTCTGGGCCAAAAATGTCGTAAGAAGTATTATATAATTCCTCTTTGCCTAAAGACTTGTGTAAAAATGATAAAACGTCTCTAATACCCAAAGGTTGTGTTTTTGTGTTTAACCATTTTGGAGCAATCATTGCTGGAAGTTTTTCTACAATATCTCTAATAATTTCAAAAGAAGAACTCCCTGAGCCTACAATAATGCCAGCCTTAAAAGTTATTAATGCATACTTATCTGATGACAATGTATTTTCTACATTTTTTCTTGATAACAGATGTTTAGAAAGCTTTGTGTCATTGGTAATTCCGCTTAAATATATAACCTGTTTTATAGAGGTAGATTCTGCAAAGCGTTTAAAATTAAACGCACATTTTTCTTCCAGCACATGAAATTCTTTAGCAGAATTAGACATGGAATGAATTAAATAATAAGCAATATCAATATCTTTTGGAATTGCTGCAAGAGTGCCTGCATTTAGAAAATCGGCTTCAACTAACTCAATATTTTTTTGTTCTTTGTAATAATTTTGTGCCCTTTTTTTATCTCTAACAGGACACACGATTTTATGGCCATCGTTTAATAATAAAGGAATTAAACGTTTACCAATATAACCAGTTGCACCTGTTACAAGAATTTTCATAGTTAGTTTTTTATATTTTTTGGTCTTTCATAAGAAAGTTGTTTTTTAAATTTAGGAATGGCATAGGTATCTAAACCATTTATGGTCGCAATATTTCCTTTCGATAAATTTATTAAACCATCATTTTGTAACAATTCATTTTCTACATATAATTCTTGAATTTGGGCAACTACCAGCATCACATCGTTGGAAGGAACATAAATTTCTTCAATAAACTTCATGCTCATTTGAACTGGAGCATTTTTCACAAAAGGGGCCTTATATTCACCCTTAAATTCTGGTTCTAAATTGGTCATGTCAAATTCAGAAATATCATCAGGATATTTTGCTGATGTATGATGTGCATCTTCTATAATATCTTCCCAAATATGATTAATTGTAAAATAACCAAGATCTTTAATGTTTTGGTAGGTATTTCTTGGAACGGTTGTGGGTCTAAGAATAAAACCTAAAGTGGGTGGGTTAGAACCTAAATGTGTTACTGAGCTAAACACAGCAACGTTTGTAATGTCTTTCGTAGAAATAGTGCCTAATAAATTAGCAGATTTAAATCCTGAACAGCTGTTTATTAAATTAATTCTATAAATTTTATCTAAACTATTGATGTCTTTATGATTAAAATATTTCATTTTTTTGATATCTTGAGTTTATCACAAAGATACAAATTGTTAAACTTATTTAATTTATTGTTAAACAAAAATTTTGTTAAAGGTTTAAGCTCTATTTTAAATGAAACTTTCAGTTTTAAATTAAGAAAGACCATCAAATAAAATGATAGCCTTTCTAATTCTTTTTAATAATAAGTTATGAAGCAATTAACCTATATTTCCTTATATTTCGAATGTTTCAAGTATTTTTTGATGCTGTTTTTTTTCTGATGCAGCTTGCCATTGAATTGATTTCTTATATTTAAAAATCTCGTTATTACTAGTTGGATCCATAACCATTAAGTAAATCCATTCGTTGTCTAAAAGTGTTTTTGTACCTGCATTTCTAGCAATAATTTCTGATACTCTGCTTATTGGAGCCTGAATTATTACAGACAATCTTAAGGGTTGATGATACATTTCTTCATCTGAACCATATAAAGACTGTAAAGGTAATCCCATTTTTAAATCGCCTCCATTTCCTTGAACCACTCCAAATTTACCAGTAATATTATGTGTAATTTTAGAACCACCTCCATAAATATTATTATCAACTGTAGAAAAGTAATAGTGATTATTTATCCACTGAGTAACTGTCATTGGGCCTTGTATAATGCCTTCTAAAGCTTTGCCTTCTGTGTCTAATTCCCAATCATAAGAATGTAAAAAACAACGGCTATCTAAATTAGTGTTTTTTGTTAAATTCCTTGGACCAACAATAAAACCAGCATTTTTGGCTAAACCCCATTCAGGTCTTGTTTCTCCCCAGTTATTTGCTTTTTGCTCTGCAGATGAAACACTATTTCCTTTAGAACCCAACCTATCTTCTGTCGCAGTTTTTTGCGCTTTTAATAAATTTGTTTTTAAATTTTTCACCAATTCCTTATGAAAATCTGGAATTTCTGAATCGAACAATACAATATCATCTGTAGTTGTATTGTGTTCTGCACCAATAAAAATTGTGTTTTTAGGAATGATTATATTGTGGTTTTCTGCCAAAACTTTTCGGACTTCTGGCAAATTTGCCAATTTTGCTAGCATCCTTGCATTGTGTCTTCCAGGGCTTGCAGCACAAGCACCACAATCTAAGCTAGAACCAAAAGGGTTGTTTGCAGAATGGCTTCCATGACCTGCAAAAATAACCAAAGGCGCAAACTCTTTCCAACCCATTAAATCGAAAGCAGATTTTACAATGCCTACTTTTTCTGCTAAAGGAATTCCAAAAGAATCTACATTATTATCATATCTATTGATGTCTGGTTGACAAATAGTTTCAAGTTTTGATGCCTTTTTATCATTTAGTTGATACATTTTTCTTGGCATTATTGTTCTGCCTATTAATGATAATCCATAGAAAAAACCAGCACCTTCTACAAACCCAAAAGCAGAAGGAATCATATTTTTTATTCGAGTTAAAAAATATAGTTTAAAACTATTGATTGTATTTTTTTGCTCATATTGCGTAAGTTTTTCTTCGCAATTATTTTGGGCAATTTCCGAAACTTGATAAGCAGAGTTTACAATTGGAGGGCAAGATTTACGAGTAATTCCATCTTCTAAACTTTGGTAATCCATAGTTATTCCAAAAAAACCAGCATAACCAAAAGTTTCATAATTTCCTTTAGATTCGATGTGTCTTCTAATTAATTCAGAACGAGTATCGATACAAAAAACCATTTGAGCATCTGGAGTTTTATCTTCTTTCACTTGCGAAATCGATTCGTTTTCCAGCGTTTTTATCAATTGATTTTGCCAAGTTTGTTCCCAAGCTTTTAATAAAATGTATTGAACTTTACTAATCGATTCGTTTTCAAAAGTTGTACCCTCTTCTGAAAAAAAAGATAAATTTAATTTCTTAGCTGTCCAAAGTCGTGCAGCCAAATAATCGATTGCATCAATTGGGTATTCTTGATGCCAATCTGTGTTAGATTGAGTTCTATGGTTAATATAACCTGTCCAACCAGGAAGTGCTGCTAGATGTTGTGTAAAAAGTTTTAAGTATTCACTTTCTTTTACATTTTTTAGAAGCAGTTCTAAAGTTTCTAAACTCGTTTTAGGAATGTCTTTTAAGGCAGTTTTACCAGTTTCAGAATCATAAACAACTAAAAGTCTCCAAGCTCCAAAAAAACCTTCGGTTTTATAAGGCATTTCCCATTCAGCCAAACCTTCATCCATAAAAGAAGATAGCCATTTAGCCATAATAACATCAACAGCATGATTTTTATTTATCTCAACAGTTTCCTTTTTTGAAGCTAAAAAGTCTAAATAAAATTTTGGAGGTTCTGTTAATCCGTTTTCTTTTAAAAGAGCAACTAGTATATTTTTATTAATGTCTCCTTTCTCCCAAGCTTGCAAATATAAATTAGTTGAAGGAAATGCATTTGCACCAAAATTATTTTTAGCAGTTTTGATAGCGTCTTTAAAAGAAGATTTTTCATAACCAGATAATGGATTTGAAGCTACAAAAGTGTATAAAGGCCATGTTTTACCTATTACTTTAGAGGCCTCATTAACACTGTTTATAATTTGTTGATTCATATCGATTTTGTTTTATACATTAATACTGATTTTTTGTTAGGTTGTGAAATGTTTAATAGTTTTACATAAAGCCAAGGAATTTTTTTGTAAACTCTTAATTTCATGATGAAAAATCCAATAAGGAAAGTGAATCCGAAGATAATTTGAACCCAAGATAATGGCATTGGTTGATCTATCATTGGCATATCTAACATTAAAATTGTCACTCCATTATACATCAATGCATAAACCCCTATTCCTGCCACAAAAATTACTGCTGGAACTACAATTTTTTGAACTACAGATAAACTTTTCTCTTTTACAATGTTATAGGTTGCTTGCCCTACAGTAATCGCAACCACAAGCGTTAGAAAAATACTACTGTCTAATTGAGTTCCTTTTCCTGTCCAGATTGCAAATAGGTAAGCACCTAAACCTCCAAAAGCTAAAACCACTAAGGCTTGAAATGGTTTAATTTTTATAGGCTTATCTTTTTCAGGTTTTGTTTGTAAAATTTCTTCTCCAGATGATAAAAATAAATACGCTTTGTAGAATCCGTGTAAAATTAAATGCGCAACAGCTGCATTAAAAAAGCCTAAACCACATTGCATTATCATAAAACCCATTTGCGCAATTGTAGAACAGGCAAGTTTTTGTTTCACATTAACTTGTAATAATTTTGTAAACTGTGCAATTATTGCAGTAAAACCTCCAATAGCGAATAAAATAGTTAAGGTATTTGACGCGAATAATAGCGTAGAAAATAGAGCTAACAGAATTCCAGCTCCGTTTACAAAACCTGCATGCATAAGCGCAGATGCTGGAGTAGGAGAGGTCATTGCTGATAATAACCAACGATGAAAAGGATAAATGGCAGATTGTACAATTGCAGCAGCAATAATACAAAATGCAGCGATTAAAGTGATCTGATTTGGTAAAGTGCTCACAGCTGCAGATAATCCAGATACTGTGAATTTATCACTAGAAAAAGCCAGTAATAGTAAACCAATAGCTAAAAAGAATGTACCTATTAAAAAGTATTTTTGAGTAAACTTTTTTGCTTCTCTTGCTTCTCCCCAAGTTGCATCAATACCAATCAAATGAGCCATAAAAACACCCATAATTAACCAACTAAAAAGTAACAAAAATATGTTGTTAGACATTACTAAAAGCATTACCGACAATGTAAAACTTAAACATAATATCATAAATTTAGATTGATATTTAAAACCTGTTAAATAACTTTTGGCATAACTACTTACAATGGCACTAAAAAAAGTAACTGTTGTCCAGATTAAAATGGTAAAACCATTAATTTTTAAGATATTTCCAAGCATCCATTCAGGTATACTAAAGAAATTAAGAACCAAATAGGATATGTTTCCAATAAATAGCAACCATAAAAAACAATTTACAAGAACAGAAATAACAGATTTATTATTTTCATTTTGGTTCTTTTGAATCGGATTTATATTTTTTTCAAGATTCATTATTAAAGATTTAAGAGCGTTATGTATACTTTTCTTTTATTGATTGATTCCATAGATAAATTCAAGTTTGATTTAAGTATATTTTTTGATTTTTGATGAGGCAAAGGTGTATTATTTGGTTTATATATTTTTATTTATATTTATTATGAAATACATAAAAATTATTTATATTAATTGAATTTTATTTTACCAAAGAGTATTTTAAGTACTCAAATAAAAACTCTAAGATTTAGATTGGAATAATTTATGAATTCGTAGTCTAGAAGAAAATGAAAAAACCATTATGCACAAAAAAACCAGTAAGACAATTACTGGTTTTAGTCGGGGTGGCAGGATTATAACTACCACGCTAATATCTTTAATTATCAATTAGTTACAAGTTGTTTCCTTTTTGAGGTAACCGAATAGGTAACTTTTATGATAAGAACTTTCGTTTTAAATTGCTTTGTACAAAAGTGGTGCAAATATAAAAACCTTCTACATACAAAGCAACATAAATTTACGCAAATTTTATGATTTATAAAAGTGATTTTATAACTAATTAATATACAGATTAATGATGTCAATTTCTATTCCAGAATACTCTGAAAATTCATGAATAGTAACAAATTGATGAGGTTTTTTGTCTAAGTATTCTTTGATATCATTCAATAGCTTACGCCCATACCTCTCACTACGCCCTGTGATGCGCTGAATGTCTTTTGGATATATACAAGCTCTTTTTGTATTCATAATACTTTATCTATGCTTTAACCATACTAATACTAAACTTCATTTATTTGCTGTTTTTGGCGTAATCGGAAGGAATGGTAATATGTGGTATTCGCTTTTTCTTTATTGCTTATAAAGTTACGTGATTTGAAATATTAATCATAAAAAAAGTAAAAATTATGGCAAAACAAACAGGTATTATTAAACTAAAAGGAACTATCGGAGGTATTTCTTTTTACAAAACGACTGACGGACATCTTGCTCGTGAAAAAGGAGGTGTTGACAAAAACAGAATCCAGAATGATCCTGCATTTCAAAGAACGCGTGAAAATGGTTCTGAATTTGGAAGAGCTGGTAAAGGTGGCAAAGTATTACGAAATGCAATTCGTTTGCTTTTACAAAATGCAAAGGATAAAAGAGTCGTTTCTAGGCTAACCAAAACTTTGGTCGCTGTTACCAAAACAGATGTTGTTAACGAAAGAGGTTTAAGAACTTTGCAAGATGGAGATTTAGGACTTTTAGAAGGTTTTGAATTCAATTTGAATGGAAAGTTGGGAGCAACTTTATTCGCTCCGTTTACGAAAGCTTTTGACAGAGTTACTGGTGAAGCTACTTTAGATTTGGTTGCTTTTTCTCCAGTAGTTAGAATTAGTGCTCCAGCAGGAACCACACATTTTAAAATTGTGATGGGTGCTGCAGAACTAGATTTTGAAAATGAAACTTCCACTTTTGAAAGTGATGCTACAGCAATTTTACCCTACACTGCTGCTGATACAGCTGCGATTGCATTGTCTGCAACGATTACTGCAAATTCAACCTTACAAGTGGTGCAAGTTATTGGCGTTGAGTTTTATCAAGAAGTAAATGGCGAAATGTATGCACTTAAAAACGGTGCTTATAACGCATTATCTGTGGCGACTATTGATACTCCATAATTATGGAATTAGTGCTGCAAAGAGCTTATTTTAAACAGGGTACCAATGGTACTCTGTTTTCTTCTGATACTCCTTTCGACATTGCTCAAGACAGGTTTCTTTGTCATACGATTGAATTGCCCTGGATCAATAATAAACGAATTGTTTCCTGCATCCCAGAGGGTTCCTATGAAATTGTACCACGATTTTCAAAACGATTTCAACATCATTTGATATTGAAAAATGTAGAAGGTAGAAGCTTTATTTTATTTCATCCTGCCAATGATGCTATTAGGGATTTAGCCGGCTGTATTGCTCCTGTAACTTACTTGAGTGGCATTGGTAAAGGGATTTACTCAAAGGATGCGATGCAAAAATTACTGTCATTAGTGTATCAAGCTCAAGACCGAAAAGAAAAAATAACATTAACCATTAAATCACAGAATTATGAAAATTATAGAACGTTACCAAAAACCAACTCCTAAGTTTTTTAGAATCTTAAGAAATATCGGTATTGCATTGGCTACTGCAGGAGGTGCAATTATTGCAGCTCCTATTGCAATACCTGCAACTATTGTAACTATTGCCACCTATATGACTGTTGCAGGAACTGTTGCCACTGCTATTAGTCAAGCGGTTGTTTCTGATGAGAAAGAAAAATAGGGTTAGAAAAAGCTCAAAAAAGTAATTAAATGAATTTTCAAATACCTCATCAAAATTTGAGTGCTGGTGTTTTAGGCGGCACTTTTTTAACTACCATTACTCATATTGGTTCAGAAGACATTATCACCACTATTGTATTGGCTACTTTAGGCGCCATCGTCAGTTTTATTGCCTCTATGATGATGAAAGTTTTTGTAAAATCTATAAAGAAACAGCGTAAAAAGTAATATTAAAAAATCAATATCAGAAGAGGACATTTATATTTTAAGTGTCCTTTTTTATGCATGCAAATTATTTTTTACTTAACGAAATGAGACAAACAAAGAATTTTGATAAAGAAATTAAATGAATACTGAATCAAGTTCAGCACAGGTTTAGTAGAATTTTTGTGCAGATGAATGAGGTAAGGAAAAAATATCAGTGGATACTATCGTTTTTAAAGATTGAGAAACAGAGGCAGGTTTGAGCGTAGAGTTTATCAATCTTTAAAAATGTTAGCCCAATGGCGATTGAATGGAAAAATAATAAACGTACGTAGTGCGCTGGCAGCAGCGAAAATAAGTGTATGACTTTTTATTTGCTTGTGCTTATTTTTTTGATTGGTTTTGTTAAAAGTGAATGTTTTGAAAATCATGAACTATTGCAAGATTATTGAATTTAACGAAATGGTTTTATTGACTATAAATTTGCATTTACTTTTAGTGAAACCAACTATCTTCATTTTTTTGCAAATAAAAAGTTATACTCTTATTGGATTTTTTTGATTTTATAGGTGCTTTGTAATTTTCTTTAAAAACTGAATTTTAATGCATTTATTAATGTTGGTTTACCATTTCAAACAAGCACTTATAAAACAATGCAACATGGACGAAATGTAATTTGAACAACTAAATTTTAATATTAATAGGGATATGAGCGTTGGATGAGCCGCTATTTTACATAATGGCGTTATAGACCCTGTAGTTTAGGAAGAGGGCTATAACTACCCGTTATGTAAACATAGCTTTGGGTAGTGTTTAAATTATTAGCTTTTGGCAAAGTGTAGCTCTTTACAGTTGTGAACGAGGTACGAGTAAGCAAGCTGTAATGTGCTGCATAAGCATTGGCAATTTAAACACTACATGAGCAGGGGAAGCGGAACAAACCAAAAGGCAGAGGATTTTGAGGAACGAGAAAACTGGGTTTTGGTTTGTGGGGAATTAACTATTGTAAATTTTGTAATCTCCTATACCAACTACTAATGTGGTTTGCTTTGGTATCTCTCCTCTTTGCATTCTATTTTGAGGTTCTAGTGCTTTAATTTTAACAAACATTTCTTTAATTGGATTGTCTATGTTAGAACCAATATTCGCTTGTGATTCTATTAATTGATACCAGGAACTCCAAGCTACTGTACTATCTAATTCTACACCTGTGAAATTCATCTGATTTCGAGAAATAACAAATATAAAAATTTCATCTATTTCAGTTGAAGCTTTATGTTGGTTGTTAATTTGTAATGAACTAATAATTGATTTAGCAGAATTATTTTCTATCCAATATTTAATTTTACCTATCCATTCATTAGCCTTATCAAATAAATTACTAATACGACTGTATCTCTCTTTCATTGAGTGATGATACCTATCTTGCCATTTTAATTGAAATAATCCTAATGTTTTTGTTTTTGCATCATAAACTACAGCATCGATATCTGTATGTATACTATTAAATGAAATATTTATTCCTCTAGGGATTTTTACAATCCGGTTGTTTTGAAAGAGCATAAACAATTCATTGCGAAATCTATCTTCTCTATTGTTTACAGCTTTATCATAATCTTTTTTATACTTTCTTTTTAGCTCTTTATTCAATAAAACTATTGGATTTGTTAAAGATCCAGCAATTGAAGTAATTAATAAATTATCTGCCACTTGAAAAAAAATCGGTGGTGGCGCCGAAGGATAATCAAGATAATATTCATAATTATCTTTTGTAAGAGTTAGACAGGACATTATTTGTTTAACAACACCTTTATCTAAACCTAAATAATTAGAAAAATTAGCAACTATTTTATCTTTATAATATGTATAGGAAAGTACATTGTGCAAATCAATTGATTCTACTTTTTTTTGTAATTCTATACAAGCATCTATCCTCATTAAAGCAGTTCCCATAAGAATTTCAATAAAATCAACATATCTCCAATATTCTATACCACCGAAAATATCTTTAGTATCAAATTCATCATATCCCTGTGTTCGTAACATATGGAAATGACCTTGTTGATTATAAAAATTATCAATTTCTTCTGTAGTATGATAAACAATCATATTACCATCAGGACTACTGACTATTCTTTTAACTTCTTCTTTAATGTAATTTTCATCAAACGATTTCTCTTTTTTCTTCGCGTCAATTATTTTTTCAACAATACGATCTTTATAAAAATTCAAACTTATATTGTCAAATTGTTCAATACCTGAATCTTTATGCAAGTATGTAAATGAAAATTCTTTGTCACTTACTTGATTGATTTTAATTAAATCTGCTTTTTCAAAATTCAACAATTGCTTGCAAAATTCTATTTTTCCACTATACGAAATACTTGTATCACAAATTGATAATATTTCTTTAGTCATTAATGTAAAAGGAAGCTTATCGCTTAAATTGATTTTTGAATAATAGAATTTAAGTAGTGGTAACCAGCCATAATCGAAAAAAGCTCTAAATTCTGCATAATCATCTTGAGGGCTACTAGAGGCTCTAGAGGAGAGAGGAATGACAACATCCATTCTCCTAACTAAATTATGAATTGCTAAATAGCTTTGGTAATCAAAAAGTTCTTTGAGTTTTTTTGATTCTTCTTCCAATATAATTTTTAATGATTCTGAAGGTGTCATAAATAAAGGTTTACTTATACATCTTCATTTATAGGTTTAACACACCTAATCTCGAAACATGAGAGGCCAATTTAGTTTGAATATCATTAACCAAGTTTGTTCTTAAGGTAAATAAATAATATTTTGTCTCGATTTGAGATTTAGTGCATGATGTAAAGTATCTTAAATCGAGGCCTATAAAAACATCTTTGTCTTCAAAATTAAAAACAGGACTTTTTACAAAGTAAGCTAAATCGTTTTTAGTCACATTATAAAACTCCGCAGGCATAATAAAACCAGAAACAAGTCTATGGTATACAATTTTATCTTGAACAATGTCACATAAAGGTGAGAGATTTAATTCAATAATTATAGCCTTTGAAAACACTTCATTTATACAATAATCATTCTCTAATTTTCTCTGGTCATCATATGGAATAGTTTTTAAATCATTTTCCTTTTTATAGCCTTTTATATATTCTTTACTAGCTTTTGAAACATCATAAGAATCAAAAAATATTTGTTCAAAACCAGATATGTCAGATGCTTGTTTATAAACAGAACCTGTTAAATCAACTTTGTTAGGTTGAAATATTAAAAGCTTATTATTTAAAAGAGAAGGGTTTATGTCACTCCTAATCTGTTTTATATCTGATATATTACTAGCTCTCCAAGCTGTAAATTCTTGTTGTCTTTTATTTAATACATTCCTATCAATATCATCATTCAATAATTGTGTTAATGTTAATAAAACAGAATCAGTTCTTATTTGGTCATCAGGATAGGACAAATAACCTTCAACACCAGAATAAGCTATTGACATTGCGGTTAAAATCTTTGCTAGATGTACCTCCCTTTGGTTTTCATCACTGATGTGATTTACTAACCCCATGATATCATCAATAGTATCGCCAGCAGATTGAGATACTACTTTATCCCATTCACATAAAAGATTAAATGCTTCTAATTTTGAAAGCTCTTCATCAATTTTTTCTTTAAGTTCTGTTTCTTTTTCCTCTAAAAACTTAAACGTACCATCTTCTTGTTCTTGAAAAAAATCTGGTTTTGATAATGAAATTATTTTATAAGGTCTTTTTTCTGTGCTGTATTTCTCTTCATCCTCGAATATATTTAAATAATGATCTTTGTATTCTTCTTCTTCATTACTCCAAATAATCAAGATAAAACTTCTGTTATTATTTTTTAATAGATTATTTAATATTTGTGAATGCAGGCCTTTAAAGGTTTTTTGATTTCCTTCTGTGCTTAAACCACCAGTAAATTTAAAATCTAAATTTAAATCCATAAAGACCAAATTATAATGAAATGGATTCTTTCTATCTGGCAATGGGAAATCAGAATTAGGTTTACCTTGAGAATAAATAAAAGGTATGTGTAATCTGGTTAGAGCATCCAAAAGAGGTTTTGCTTCTTCATATTGATCATCGATGACAATTGTTTTGCCAGTTTTAAAGTATTGTTGAATCATTTAGTAAAATTATTTTGGAAAAATCAGGCTTATAATTGCTCCTTTTCTGAATTCTTCAGGTATGGCATAATCTCCGAAATCTGGAAAATCTAATTTACCTTTATGAGATAACATTATTTCATTAGCTATGTGCAAACCTAGACCCATTCCTGACTTTTTACCTGTAACAAATGGTTGAATTATCTGCTCTTTACTTAATAAGAAACCCGTACCGTTATCAGCAATTATCAAATGAATATTTTTTTCTGTTTCCTCTATATTTATAAATATTCTCTTTTGAGTTATAGTTTTATGCTCTTTTTTAGCAATTTCTAACCAATAAATTGAATTATCAATTAAATTTATTAATACTCCTTCTATAAGACCTTTAGCTAAATTAATATTAGTATTTGATTTTTCATATTCCTTTATAACTTCAACTTCATGTGCTCTCAATCTAAATTCAACTGAAAATAATGCATCTTCAATTACATCTTTTACATCTATGTTATTTCTGTTTGATTTTTTAAAAATCTCCGCATAACCTTTTACTAGTTTGTTTAGCCTTTTAATCAGTTCTGCTACATTATTTGAATCTTCATTTTTTATTATATGTAGAAGTTCACCAATGACTTTTTCTATTTCATGCAATACTATACCTAAACTCAAACCTGCACTTGCTGTTTTTATTAACTGACTTTGAATAGTATTATAACTTGACTCAATGTCATTAATATATTTGTTTAAGGCAATATTTAAAGGTTTATCACTTTTTATCTTTTCATTTACTAAAGTACGAAGTTTATTAATTGATGATATTACTGGTTCTTCGCCTCCTTTAGGACCATACAAATCTCTTAAAGCTTTAACATCTGCCCTTCTAAATATATCTATGACACTTACACTATGATTGATTGCATCTCTAAAATTTTTATAATTCTCATCTTCTATAAACCCTTGTCTATCTGTTTTTTCTTGTAATTCTTTTGTGCTTTCCCTATCTAAAAAAACACCTCCAACAATCAAGTTGTTACTAATACTGGAAGAAAAATTCACTCTCTTTAAATTTAACCCTAACCAATCATTACCAGGCTCACCATAATTATAAACTCTAACAAAACTAGCTTCATTATTTTCATTTGGCTCTGTACCACGATATACTTTGACACCACTACTTTCTGACAGATAAGATTTTAGTCCTTTTTTATCACTAACAGTATCTTTTATAACAAAAGCTTCTAAATTAAATATATAACCTTTAAACTTAATAGTACCTAAACCAGACACATCAATAGGTTCAGCTTTTTTTGTATCTTCTAAAACGGTTTTATTTGCAGAAACTAATTTATCTTCAAAAAATTTCAAATCACCATTTTCATCTTTAAACTCTCCATACCTTATAGTTCTCTCTTTGGCTTTTTCAAAAACCGAATATGGTTCATACTTGTAATAAAATTTTGTAATCTCCTCTCCTGATATTTCAATTTCAAATTGAATTATAGAATAATCTTTTACATCTTCCCAAGTGATTATATCATCTTTCCACTCTGGATTATCTAAAATTTCGATAGTTGGTTTAAAGCTTTCATTGGTTTCTTCAAATGGGCTAGTAAATGATGTTACAGTTCTTAAAATATCTCTGAATTTCCCACGAGTCCATTTAGTTTTTTCTTGAAAATCAGTTATTGCAATATAAGTCCCTTTGTTTCCGTTCAAAAAATGTTCGGGTGTGTGTTTCTCAATAACTTTGACAGGAACGTCCTCTAAATAACCTCCCTTTTCAAACTCGCGCCAGTCTATATTTACGTGAACCTCTTTACTATTAAGCTTTTTAGTAATTAGCTCAATTTTATTTCCCAATTTATGAACACCCAGTCTACCAATCCCTTTTTCACCTATAGGCATCCTACCTTTTGGTGTTGGAAGAGAATCTTTAACTTGTTTTGTTTTAAAATCACTTGCCAATTCTAACCATACATTTAGAATCAAATCTAAATCCATACCAACACCATTATCTTCAATTATAATTATGCCTTCCTTTGGATTAGTGATTTTCTCCATCAAAACTTTAACCTCATCTGCATCAGCATCATATGAGTTCTTAATTAACTCAAGAAAAGCAACATCTTCACTCTTGATAAGCATATCCCCTAATTGAGGCAATAGACGAGCCCTAGCCTTGAAAGGCTTCTCTATTATTCTATCTCCATCGTTATGATTAATTATTTCACTCATTAATTAATTGTTCATGTATTTTATTAGCAATCTCTTTAGCCATAAGTGGTGGTACTGCATTACCTATTTGTTTAAATGCAGCCGTTCTTCCTCCTTCAAAAAAGAAATCATCAGGAAATGATTGAATTCTAGCTGCCTCTCTTACTGATAATGAGCGAATTTGCTTTTTATCAGGATAAATATAATGATGGCCATCTTTTGCAATATGAGCGACCATAGTGTGAGATAAGCCTTCAGAATCGACTACTTTATATCTGTCGACAAAGGATTTTTGATTTTTATGGGTCTTTAAATTTTCAGGTAAATCAGGATACTTTAGCCTTTCTCCCTTTTTAAATTTTTTAATAGCAATCTTATATATTTCTAAATCTCTATTATTATGTGGTCTTGCAATATGTTGTGTAACAAAATCAACACCATTTCGTAAATCAAATTTTGATAAATAATCCGTAATATCTGATTTATACTTTGTAATATTATTTTGCTCTCCTGGTTTAAGCTTTTTAAGGTCAGTTAGTAAATCAGCAACTGTCCAATCATTCGTAACCTTATCAAAAGTAGGGAATTCAAAATCAACGTCTTTTCTCCAACCTATAAGAATTATTCTTTTTCTTTTTTGAAGCACACCATAGTCTGATGATGTTTCTATTGAATAATCCAACTCATAACCTATTCTTTTAAAATATGATTTCATATTTTTAAAGAACTTACCCTCATTTGCAGTAATTAAACCTAGGACATTTTCGAATACAAATACTTTAGGTCTATATTCTTTTAAAAACTTTGCATATTCTTTGTAAAGATAATTTCTTGAATCATCTTTCATTTTATTTTTGTCTCTAGCTCTACCAATTAATGAGTAAGCCTGACATGGTGGGCCACCAACTATTAAATCAATATTACGATTATCAGCTAACTTGTTTATGGTATCAAAAATATCTTTATTATTTTCACCTCCGATTGCTGTATTAATTACTGAATTAGAAATTTCTTTACTACTATATTTCAACAGAAAGTCTTCTCTCGAAATTTTCTCTAATAAATAATCATAATAAAAATTTAATTGATTCTCTCTTTGAAGTTTATGGAATATTAATCTTGTCTCTAAAGTTTGACAAGCATTAGAATCAATTTCTACGTGTGCTATAGGATTAAAACCAGCCTTAATAAAACCTTCAGATAAACCACCTGCTCCAGAAAATAAATCTATAAAATTCATAAAAAATCTTTAAAATACTCAAAAATATATTATTTGCATGGAATAACCTGGTACTTCCATACAAAATTTTTATGAAATAACATAAGACATGCAGAAATTGTTATACCCTCTTATCAATAGCTTCTTTATCAAACGTTATTAAATTAAACAGTTGGCGCATTCTGGAACGCACTCTATTATCTTATCTTTCTTCCTAACTCTTGTGTATTTAGGTTTGCTTGGGGTAGTGTTTACCACCCACCTTTCTACCCACTTTAAGGACGTATGTAATTAATTTTCCAATGACCTCCTTTAGCTCTACCAACTCTTTCTATAAGACCTAATTTTTTTTAGAGCATCTAGATTATTATCAATAGCAGTAGCACTTAAGCCCACTTTTTCTTCAAGTTCTCTTTTAGAAACCTTACTGTTTTTATGAATAGTTTTATTAATTTTAACTCTATCATCTGCTAGGTTTTCTACCCACTTATTACCCTTCTTTTACTAAATAAAACATCCATTTTCTATCCTTTCAAAACCTCTAAAAGTCTAAAATTTAAGTATAGTTTTTCTTTACCCACTTGTTCGCTTTTTAAAAAGCCTTCGTTTTCTAAATCCTTGAGGTAATTTCCAACCGTTTTTAAATTGCCCAATCCTGCTTTTTCCAATTGGTTTCGTTTGGTGTATGGCAATCTAAATAGTTCTTCCATTAAATCTTTTGAATAAACCCTTGGGAGTTTTTCTTGAATTTCGATTCCCATTGTATTCATCAGCTTTTCGATTTCTGCGATTTGTTGCCTTCCTTTTAAGGCTGTTTGTTCTACCATATCGAGCATATATAGTATCCAATCCTCCCAATTACCTTCTTCTGTGACTTTGCGAAGATTGGTGTAGTAGTCATTTTTATGCTCAATGATGTAACTACTTAAATACAATGCTGGCAAATCCAATAACTCTGTGAATTTTAGGTACAATAAAAGAATGATTCTTCCTGTACGTCCATTTCCGTCAAAGAATGGATGTATGGCTTCAAACTGATAATGAATGATTGCCATTTTTATTAATGGATCCATATTGTCTTCAGCGTGGATAAAATCTTCCAGATTTTTTAGTTTTTCCCTAATTACGTTTTCGCCTTCAGGTGGTGTATAAATCACTTTATTTGTAGCTGGGTTTTTTAACTGTGTTCCTGGAGCATTTCTTATACCAGAATCATTCTCTTTAATAATTCGCATAATGGCTATAAAGAGGTTGGTTGTAAGTATTGGTCTTTTCTTTATTTCATCAACACCAAACCATAAGGCATCCTTGTAGTGTATCACTTCTTTAGTGGCTGGATTGTCGTTTTTTTTATCTGCAATTGAGGCTTTAAATAGCTCGTCTTGGGTGGTTATGATGTTTTCTATTGCAGAACTGGCTCTGGCTTCCTGTAAATTGATGGTATCAATAAATAATATGGGATTGGGCAGATTGGTAATTGCCCCTTTTAATTCTGATAAGGCCCTACTTGCCGTGATTGTTTTTTTGAGTATGGTTGTGCTTTCTATCTCTTTTTTTGGTGGTAGAATAGGTAGATTGTTATATGGTATTTCTGGATTATAGGTTGTTTTATCTTCCATTATCTTGAATTTTGAACGAGGGCGTAAAACACCTTCGATATTAATACGAGTGTAAATATAGTAAAAAATTACTCTTGTTTAATATTCAAGGGCAATAATTGCCCCTGTTTTAAATACGTGGGTAAAACTTACTTTCGTTTCTAAAAATTGGTTTGTTCAAGGAGCGATTAAGTTTTGGCAAATTTTGAGTTTTTTGCCAAAGTTTAATTTACGATTTACTACAAATTGTGCAGTTGTTCGTAAATGAAATGTTATAGCCAACACGCCAACTGACCCCATCACTAAAAACATCCACTGGATGTTTTTTTTCGCTCGATCAAATATTGTGCAGATTATACTCTTTTATCCTTACTCTTTTCGTCAAAAGCTATTAAATTAAAGAGCTGTCGCATTCTGGAACGGACACGGTTGCCATAGAGATCTTCTAATTCATGTGCGTTTAAATTTGTTGTGGCATGGGTTCTAATTTTTCGTTGCAGAAATAAATCATAACGTGATAAGAGGATTTCGCCCATAACGTTGCAATCTTTACCGAAATGTCTTCCGGTTGTTTCTACACCTAAATCATCAAAACAGTAGAAACTACTATTGCCATATTCTTCTATGGTTTTGTAACCGAGGTTGTTAAATGCAAATGTGATGTTTCTTGCTGGAATTACTTCATACGATTTTTGATGAGGCACAATGTGACGCAATAATTTCATTAAACTAGTTTTACCACAACCCACAGGACCCGATAATAGAATTCCTTTGTTTGGATCTATATCTAATTTTTTACAAGCTTCAAAATCACGAATGAAATAGATACACAGCTTGTACAATACCACCTCATCTTCTTCATAAATTTTGAAGTTTTTACCGAATAGCAATTTTCCTTTAGCACCAAGATAAATCAATATTTTCTGGAAATCGTAAAGAATATGATTGTCTTTGAGCTCACCAAGGTGGTATTGGACGCCTTTTTCGATTATGATGTGTGGTTGAGTATTCATTTTATTTAAAATTTGAGACTTCTCTACTGCGCTCGAAGTGACAATAGAACTCTGGGTTATGAATCCGACGCTTAAAGAGGCTCGTTGTAATTTTTGTTTTTAGTTGTCTTTAGGTTGTCCTGATTTGGGACACTGCTGTTATGATTTGAATGGTTTTCAGAATCATTAAAATTTGATTTTTTAAAATTTTCCTGTTTATAAATGTTTTTGTTTACTATAGTTTGTATATGTTTATATATAGGTACCAATGCTTGTCCACTGCTTGTCTCGTTTTTGGAACGGTTGTGTACTTGTGCTTGTCCATATCTGGTCTCAAATTTGAGCATCTTAATCTTACTACCATGATATGGATTGTGTGATGGAAAATACATGATGTAATTCCAATGATTTAATTCCTTTACACATCTGTGATAGGTAGATTTTGAACCAATTTTAGAATACTTCATCACCTCATTTCTTATCACATAAAATTCATCAGCAAATCGTGCACTGTTCCATATCTGAAATAGTGCCATATATAGGCTTATGTGTGTTGGATTTAATCTGTTGTCCTTAGAGAATTGTTGGAATACACTATTAAGATGCTTTATATAGTTTATTTCTTTCATACATGAGATTGCTTCGCTATGCACGAAATGACACTAAAACTTATTATGAATACGGTTTTCGACCATTACTTTTTGAATTTCTTCGTAATCATAGTAGATAACACCACCTACTTTTGTGTAGGGTAGTGTGCCATTGATTCGAAGATTTTGTAATGTTCCTGGTGAGATACTTAAAAGGTCTCGAACCTCTGGCGATTTGAGCCATTTTTTTGGTACAAAACCTGATTGATGATTGATGATTGCTTTGATGCCCTCTAATAATTCTTCTTTGAATTCTCGAAGATCTTCTGTTGTAATAATTGTTGCCGCCATAATAAACGATTTTAGATTAAAAAGCTACCGCCTTGAACTTACATTCGCAGCAGTAGCTATTAATGTGATTTGACTTTCGTTTGGCAAATATGAAGTGAATTATTTGGGTTTATTCACAAGCTATTACCAAGTTGGGTGTTTTTTTGTGTTCATTTTTAATGAGTTACATTAATACTTTTTGGTTTTTTAAATAAAAAATAGAATACTAAAAAAGTGTAAATTGTATGATAATAACTTACCGTTTACAAATGCCCAAGTTGGGTGTTTACTCATCTGATTCTAACATCTTATTTGTAAGGGATTCTTTTAATTTGTCTATAAATTTAGTTTGATTAATTTTTCTTGAACGGATTTCTAAAAACGATCTATAATAATCGCCTAAACTTACATTAAACATTTGTTCGCAAACTGATGCTACTTCTTTAATATCTGCAGTGCCGCTATTAATAACGCCAGCGCTATGAAGCGCATAAATGAGTTCTATTAAATCAGTTTTATTAGCAGTCCAAAATAATTTTGATTGCTTTTGAAAAGCATTGATATTTGTTTCCATTCCGTTTTTATTTTCAATTAATTCAATTTCTTTTTGCAGGTACACAATTAACATATCATAAGCGATTATTGTTGCTACAGTAGAATCATGACTTGTTGAGAATTTTTCGTCTATAAAAAAATGAAAATTATCTGAATGCAATCTAATATCTTCTTTTCCTCTAATAAAATATTGATTATCTAAAGATGTTTCACTTCTTCTATAATACTGGTAAAACTCAAGGTTATCATTAAAATAATCTTGTAATTTCTTAATTTCATAGTCTAGGTATTTCTTTTGAGATTTAGAGCTGCCTCTTGGGCGTTTACTTTCTATATTAAATAGTTTTACATAATAAATGAGTTTACTATATATTTTGGGTTTTATAGTTTTAAAAATGGTTATTTCTTGTTCATTGGTTGTTATTTTTTTACTAACTACTTCTTTCCTTAATTTTAATAATGCTTTTTTAGAAATTTTAATACCATCTTCTGCAACTCTCAAAATCCCTTCTACATCAGCTTCAAGGTTTTTTATATTAATTTCAAATTCTTTGATGATTTCTAAATGAATCTTCATTATAATATTTCTTTTTCATTGCTTTTTTTTTTACGGAAAACGATATGCTAATCCAAAATGGAACACCTTATAATAGTTTGTAATTGTTGAAGAAAAACCTTCGTCCATTTTTTGCTTGATGTTTTCTTTAGCCTCATTGGATAAGTTTGAAGTCCCACTAAATTTGTATTTGACTTTTGGATATCCTTGAAACCAAGCAGGAGTCCATTCAAAATTTAAAGAGAATCTATTTTTAAAATCATATTGATATCCTAAGCCTAATGCAAAGCCCCAACCTTTAAGCCTCTCTTGCTCAATACTTATATCTCCACTATAGTTTTCATTATTAATAATGCGATTCATTGTGCCAAAATGCATTAACTCTTTATCTTGACCGTTAAATACGAAACCAGTAGAAATATAGGGTAAGTATTTAAGTGGTGTTATTCTTAACTGAAACATAAACCTATTACCAACATTTTCTGAAGACCTAACTAGACCTTCTAATTCTGATGAAGCAACATTAAATGAACTATTATTTCTGCTAATTTTATCCTTAAATTGATATATAATACCTGCATAAAGATTGGCATTGAAATGATAACCAATAGTAAAACTTGGCTTAAAACTATTCTTCATAGGAATTTCACCCAATCCAATGCCTACTTGCCAATACTTATCTTTAATTGCCATATTGTTTTGAGATTTTATTGAATTAATTGATACTAAAATGATAAGTAGAGTTACTTTTATATTCATACTGGATTCTTTACGTTAATTTTTTTTCTACTAAAGTTTGATAAAGTACTTTTTTATAATTTTCTTTTCTCATTTGTTTACCCAACTGTATTGCATTTCCTTTATAACTTTTGTTGTGCATCATTGCTACTATTTTTGAGGATAATATTTCTTTTTTTAATTTGTTAATTGGAATTCCTTTTGGCCCTACATTTAAACTAGAAATTAAATCATTCCATAAAAATTGGTCTAAAATATGAGGTATAATTAATGTTGCACAACTATATTTTAGCCCCATGTGTGTAGTACCAGAACCACCATGATGCATAACGGCATATACTTTGGGAAATATCCATGCATATGGTATGTTTTCTGTGAAATATATTGAATTAGTATTGTATTTTAGAGGCTTGATCAACCCTCCAGAAGCGGTATTAATTATCGCTTTTATATTTTGTTCTTCAAGAATTTCTAAAATTATATTCATAGTTTCCCTTGGGTTAGGATTTGTCATACTACCAAATGTTATGAATAGTATTTTATTATGCATATTCATAAACTGTATTAAATCATTATCTGCTTTCCAATCATTATTTATTTTTCTAGAGTGGTAGCCTAATACATGGCTGTCCGTTTTCCAATACTGAGGTTTTTTAAAAATTGAAGGAGATACAGTGTATATGATTCTTTTTTCTATTAATTCTTTCTTAATTTTCTTTTTAGATATGTTGTATATATTCATATACTTTTTTGTTGAGCTTACTATATTGCTGACTATAGCAATGTTTGTAATGAAATAAGTAAAGTTATTAATTAGTGTGCCGTAGTTTCCTTTAAACCCGATTGCCGCATGGTTTTTAACTGCATGAATTAAACAGGGAATGGGACTTATTAAATATGATTTATTAGGGTTTTTTATGCCCCAAATTACAGGATACGTTGCTTTTATACTGTAAATTACTTTATCTGGTTTTTCTTTTTCTAAAATATCATGCTGTTGCTTTACTAATAGCTTATTTACAGTATTTGATTTTTTATATAAACTGATATATGCCTTGAGTTTCTTATATGAGATTCCTTTTCCATCCATGGTAACTTTTGCATCATCACTTTCTAATAGTTTAATAAATTTAGACGTAAGACCCTTAAATTCAAGCTTTGATTCTTGCGTTAATTCTCTAAACTGTTCTGGGAAGACACAAAGTATTTCATGTCCTTTCTTCTTTAATAGTTCTCCTATTGCTAAGAAAGGTTCCATATCACCACGAGTGCCAATAGATATTAGGACTATTTTCATATCATAAAAATTCAGTTTATAACCTTTCTATTCTAATACATTGACAATATCTCTTAAAAGGTTTTCATATTTCTGAATGGATGGTTGTTCATTACTAACACGTCCCTGATTGGATAATAGCACTATAATCAGTTCTTTTTCTTCTAAATACCACATTTCGGCAGAATACCCAATAGCTTCTCCATCATGACCTACAAACTCTTGATTATTATATATTTCTTTTAATAGCCCTAAACGGTTTTCTCTCATTAATTCAACTGTTTCTTGGTTTAACAACTGACCCGTTAACAGTGCTTTGTAGAAAGTAAAAATATCTTTGGATGTTGATATTATAGCACCTTCACCATCAAATCTTTTTGCATCCCATTCTGTTACGTCTCTAATTGTACCTTTGTCATAAAAATCTATATAACCTCTTGCTAGGTTTATTGGGTATGGATTCTCTGTACTTATTTCCGTATCCATTAAATTCAAATGATTAAAAATATTTACTCTTACGAAGTCTTCATATTTAATATCTGAAATTTTCTCTAGGATTAATTGTAATAATAAATAGTTTGTATTGGAGTACATAAAGCCAAAGTCTTCAACCACCCAAGCAGGTGCTGCATTTTGACCACGAATTAAGTCGAGTTTTTCTTCTATACTAATCCTCTTGCCTGGTTCGTTTAAAATCATTGCAGGGAAATTAGGATTGTCGTCATAATTTGCCAAACCGCTCGTATGATTTAAAAGTGTTTTTACTGTAGCCTCATCAGACCTTTTAATATCTTTAAGAGTTTCTTCAGATAGAATTTGATTAATAGGTGTTTCTAAGGAAAGTGTATTTTGTTCTACTAACATCATAATTGCTGCAGCTGTAAATACTTTAGTAAGACTTGCCACTCTAAATTTTTGACAATTACTAATGGCATCATTATTTTCTAAATCTGCAAAACCAGAAGTGCCAAAAAACTGACCATTTGCGTCTTCTAGCATTAGACTTACTCCTGTTAGCCCATTATAAGTAGTTTCATTTAATAATTCTTGAAAAAAATCACTATTATTATGTGTATTAACAATGCTATTTACACTGCAGCCTGCAGAAACTAATTCTTGACTTACTTCTGTTGAGCAAGACAAACCTGATAGGCAAATTATGATGATATATTTGTTTAAAAATTTCATGTCTATATGATTAAAAATATTTTCTAACACTTAAATGTATTCTGTTATGCATAATTGTGCTTACACCTGCTTTTGATGCAAATGGTAGTTGTAAAATAATTTCTTGTTGTACAAAAGCCTTTAAGCCCGAATTTTTCAAAATATTGACTCCAAAGCCAATACCTAGAGATATTGTAAATTGAGAGCGACCCCAGTCTTTTTTTTTACTTGCAATACCTTGTTCGATTTTATACAATGGAGCATCTTCAAAGGTGTGTAGATAACCAATACCCCCAAGTAATTCAGTGCTTATTGTTTTATCTTTTGGATAACTTAAAGCAAATTGGTTGTTAAAATGAAAGCCATAATGTAGCTTTTTTTGATGGTAAAAAGACAAAGAAGGCCTATATGATAAACCTAAATTATTATGATTTATTGGAATACTGGTTCCTATTTTAAATCCTGGCCACCTATTAAGCTTAAGAAACCCATTACTTGCCTTAAATGGTAAACTAATTGAATGTATAAAAATACCAGCTTCTACAAACTCAACTTTGTTATTATTATGAACTTGAGATTTAACTCCTATTGATACCATTAACAATAGTATCATTAATACTTTTTTCACAATTATCTATTTTGATATTTTCACACCAAAAAAACAATTATAAACATAAATACGTTTTTATATATTAAATCAAAAAGTTGAATAGTATTAATTAAATGGGTGAATAACTATATTTTAAGTTTTCATCCAAGCCTTGAACTGTGGAGATTTATATCTACTTACAATTGCACTGTCTTCAAAACCATTTACTTTACAAAAAAAAACTTTAATTTTTTGATTTGATTCTGATTGAAAATGCGTAATTGCTTTTTTAGCAATGATTATTTGTCTATTTAACCTAAAAAATAGTGCCTCATCAAGTTGTTTTTCAATATTATTTAAGTAATCATCTAATAAAAAACTTTGATCATTAAATGAGCAAGCATATACACATGCGTCTTGTGTACAAATAAATGCAATTTGATCTATTGGTATTAATTTCTTTTTTTTACCAATAGACGATATTAGTTGTTGTTTGATTTTTGATTGATTGATTGCCTCTTTTTCATTTAACTTTTTATCAACTTGAATGAGGCTATTGCTAAATTCACAATACACAAAATAAATAATATGCCAAACTGAAAAAGTTATTAGAGCGGGTGGTAAGATGAGTGCAAAAAAAACAGTACTCGTTAGATTAACACGCAATATAATTTCGATATAAATCCAGTTAAATAATTGTGAGTATACAATCAAAACCCCAATAGATGTTATAACTTGAAGCACTGTTAAAGAACTATGCTCTTTCTTTTTTAAAACTCTATTTAATTTCTTAAACAAATACCAACTAGACACAACCATAAAAAGTGTGTATATTATATTCGTAGTATATTCTGTTTTCCAATGAAATAAGAAAGCACCACCTTTACCAATTGCAAAGAAGTAATAACTGGATATTAAAATGAGAATAAATTCTAAATATAATTTATTCCTCTTGGCAAATAAAAATATTGACTTTGGCGATATGGATTTTTTTAAACTCACGTAATAACATTTTATTGTAGTTGAAATATCTGCAATTACTCAATAATCTCAACATCATTCCATATGTCTAAATCCATTAGCCACGTATCTTTTTGCTTTTTCCAAATTATGGTGTACTTGCCTTTCCAACGCTCTTTTTCACCCGTGGTATTATTTAAAGATACCCCTTCATAATATCCATAATCAAAAGCATATGCTCCAATAATTTTTATCTCTACAGGAGTTATTTTATGAGAAAATATTTTAACGCTTTCAGGTCTTGTCCAGAAAACAGAAATTTTATTTTTACCGTAAATAATTTCTGTACCCGCGGGCAATAGTTTTGCGTTTTCGGTGTATAAATTTGCTATTGCTTCATGGTTTCCTAGAATGTACTCTTTTGAGAATTTTTCAGCATTGTCTAGTATTTTATTTATTTCAGTTTTATCACCAATATAAGTTTGGGAAAAAGAAAGCATATTTATAAGTAATGCAGCAATAGTAAAAAAATACTTTTTATAGGTTGTCTTCATTGTAAATACTTAAATTTCAATTAGATAATATTTATTATTCATTAATAACAATTTTTAACATTCTTTAGCATTTCATAGTAACTCTTTTCTAATTGATTATTCAACTGAGTTTCAAAACGTAAAATCTGCAAAAGTTCTTTAATATCTCCTTTTTGTAAAGCATCAGAAGATTTGTTTATTTCTTTCTGAACTCTTTCTTGTAGTCCATACAAACTTTCTAATTCATATAAACAGTTGTATTTAAACTCATTTATAATGTTTATGGTTTTTGCTGTTTCCCAAGCAATTTTTGTTAATTGAGGAATCTCAAGCTCAACAAATGTACCACCCGTATATATATATAAATTTTCTGCTAGTTTTGTTGAGTCTTTTACTCTATAGAAATTTGGGAATTTTTGTTGTAACTCCTTTAACTTATTTGGAGATGTTTTTATACGTGAGGTATTAGTTTCAAATAACTCTGAGTATTCTGAAAATGCCTCAGTTATATTATGATTGGATTCTAATGTTTTCTTTAATTCATTAAGGTTATTAGATATTTCGAACTCTATTTTTTCGATTACAATACTCTTATCTTCATTTGATTTTTTTTGAGAATTCCAGTTGTTAAACCATATTGCAAGATTGATACCTATAAAAATTAATAACACCTCTCTAATTATATATTTCCAATCTAGCTTTTTTATAAATTTAAACTTCATCATGCTCTTTGTCAAACAGTTAAAATGTTAAACGGTAAATATAATTCTTTTTAACTTTGTTAAATAGCCTTTTTACTTGTAAATCTCCAAAACCATAAATACTTTCTTCTTTATTAAAATATTTAAAAACAGTATCAAAATCATCACTTTTTAGGTTGTTCATTATCTTAATAATTGATTCCATAGGTCTTCCTAAAGTATTATTAATTGGTTGCCTTTCATGATTTACTTTAATTGCATTTAAAATAAATGGGTATTTATTTTCTAGCCCTTTACCAAAAGAGAACATACTCTTATGATTTTTTTTCTGATAACAAGTCCATAATTTTGATATGACATGCAACTCGAAAAGGTTAATATTGACCTTTTCTTTATATGCTTTAGAAAAGTCCTTTTCATCCATCCCACCAAAGCCAAATTGTATATTGGAGTATGGACGAATTAAGAAAATAGAACCATTATATCCTTTTATATTTAGTAAATGAGCAATGAACCAAAAATTTACCTGACAAAATAAATCATCTTCAAACCAAAGGTTTATTTCAGATTCATTAGGGATTTTCATTATTCTTTCAAATTCTGAAACTGTTTTTTCATAGTAGTCACCTTCTTTATAACCTGGATAGTTATTGGCAATAAATGATGCTCTGGTTTTATATAGATCTACTAAATTACTGCCATCTACGTCGCCATCAACTAAGCACTCTCTTGCAACAATAATCTCTCCTTTAATACTATTAGGTAATTGATTTTTTAACGCTTCCCCGTTTAAAATATGATAAGTTTTCATTTTAAAGCCATTTAATTATTCTGTATAAAATTTTAAAGTATTATTTTTTTTTGCATTCTTATACCTTTTGACGTTTGAACATTTAGGATGTACATAGTCTTGCTAAAATTATTTATTTTAAAACTGCATTGCTTTTGGTTATTTACATTTTTTGAAATTATAGTTCTGCCTTGCAAATCATATAAATTTATCTTCGCAATATCGTCTGAAAACATTTCTATGTTAACTTCATTATTATTTTGTGTGACTAAAAAATTAGAATTTTCGTTTGTATTTGGAACACTTAATGTTGAACAATCAAAACCGCTTCTGGAATAATTACATACTGTTTCAAATGCGAGCTCTTGTAATTTAGTTCCTAAAACTTCTCCCGGAGAGTTATATGCTGTTCCCCATGGGTCTTCAGTATTAAATATTAGACCTATTGGAGATTGTCTAAATAGAGTTGCATACATAACACATGCCATATAGTAGCTTCCTATGTCGTTTAAATGAATATCATCTGCAAAAAAATAGGATATATTATTAACACCAGTAATTTCATTATTTAAAACAGCATCATAAAGTGCGGCAACTGCTTGCCCACCAGGAACAACTAAAACTTCGGTATTTGGATGTAGATTATTTAGATTTATAACAATACTTTCCCAATCATCTAAGTCCTCATCTAAGCGTTGTCTCCAATTAATATGATCTTCGCCGTCGTAAGCACATCCTGCAGGTGTACCACTATTTATACAATGCCATGTTTCATAAATATAAACTTGACCGTTAGTAATATAATTATAAAAATAGTTGTAGAAATTATTAGAAACATTAAATGTATCAGACCATTCTAAATGATTTTTTAATGGAATCGCTTCAGTTATTACTAAAGTATTATAATTTCCCGTTGCCAAATCAATTTCATAATTTCCTACTTCGCCTAAAGTGGGGTTATTCCAATTAAATTGCAACGGAGCCCCATTTATTATTTGTCTACTACCCGTATAGTTTACACCAGATGCATTTGCCATCTGATCTAGCATTGTTGGGATAGCATGACCTATAAGGCTATGACCAATGAAATAGGTGTCCTGAGTTTGAGAAGAGCAAAAAGAGGTTTTTAGAAAGAAAATTATTAAGCATACTTTTATTATTGGTTTAATCATATTATGGTGGTTTTGGGGTTGAATAAATTATTGCGTTTTTGTAAGCCAACGTATAGTATTTACTTACAAAGCAGCATTTTTGCAATAAAGGTTATGTATATTGTTAGTGGTATTTTTATCAATAATTATGATACATGCATGTTGTATTTATATCGTGTTTGTATAAGATTAGTTGCATAAGCACTAATATTGCAAAAGGAATAACCTAAGGAGTATGCGGAGGCTATTTCGACAAGCATTTAACAGACTCAAGCAACTAATTTTATATGGTGTAATATTTAGACATTAATGTTTCTTGTTTTCTACTTTTTCATATTCCCAAAACACATTAATTATTTTCCAATCCCCATCCTGTTTTACAAGATGAATATACTCAGTCCATCTTAGATTTGGATAGCCTGTTCTTAGGCTTGCACTGGCCATATCCCCATAAATGATAATATCTTCAACAACATTATTTTGATGTTTTACTTCAAACTTTTGTTTCGTCATCATAAGTTCTTTTAATTTTTCAGGGGGAAAATCATCGCTTAAAGTACTGTCAAGATTTAATCCTCTTTTCGCAAGCCTGGGGTGTAATGATTCATTCATTAAATCAAAGTTGTTTTCAAAGAAGTTTTCTATATAATTATTAATAGTTTTTTCTATTGCTGTGGTTTCAATAGTTTTTAATTGAGCATAAGAATCAGCTGCAGAAATTAATAAGGTAATGATGATAATTGCTTTTTTCATTGATGTTTATTTTTAGATTATTAATTGTTTTTGTTTGTATATGTGACATTTATTAGGCGCTATTCAATTCATTCTAAGAATTTAACAGTTTCTTCTATTCTATTAATAACAGACCAAATTGCCATATGTTTTAAAGTCTTAGTTTTGAGTTATAAATTATTTTATGAATTTTATTATATTCTAAATATTAGATGTCTCTGACTATACTATATGATTTTTTAAGAGTATAGCTTTTATAAATTATTAAACATGTTTTATTGTCTTAATAATTTTAGAGTTAAAAAATTATTGCATTTTTGTTAGCCAACGTATCGTATTTACAAATAGAGCTGCATTTTCACAATTAGGGTCATGAATTGTTACTGGAATTTTTTCATCATCAATTAATAAATCTAAGCTTCTAAAAATGCCTTGGTCAGTACAAATTACAACTCTGCCTTTACCAAAATTAAATCCAATCATTCCGGAATAACTATCTGAAGATTCTTCAACGTCATTTGATTTTCCATCTGAAGTTGGTGTATAGTTTATAGAATTATTTGGAAAAGGTAAGATATTGTCTTCTGGGTTTCTAAAAATTGCTGCACCGCAAAGAAACTTAACGTTTTTTGGTATTAATTTAGTTGATTTAGCAGATTTTATAATTGGATGATTAGTATTTAATAAATTGTTCTCTTTTGTCATATTAAATTGACTACACAAGCTGCCTTTGTGACCAGAATGGTTTGGATGATATGCATAACCATCTCTAAACTTCACATTAAAAGATTCTAGTATTGGTTGCGCACCGCTTCCTCCAGGAAAATGGCTTAAAAATAATAGTAAACTGCCTCCATTATAAACAAACTTACCAATGTTGATAGTCTCATTATCTTTTAAGGGCGATTTGTATAAAATTTCTTTATTACTCCCTTCACCTAAAATAATCTTATCGTTAGGCATACCATGTATAATAAGCAAATCTGTATTATCTGAACTTAAAGTAACAGAATCCAATACTTGCTCTGTAAACTGTATTTCATACCCATCTACATCCATAATTCTTAACATTTCTCTTGCCGTTTCTTTTCCATACGATAAAGAGTAAATGGTATTATGTGAAGCATCAATTAAGATACGTTTGTTGTGTTTGACTTTTAAGGGTTCAAATTGATACTTAAATATAGTGTCGAATTCGGCTTCTACAGTACCTTGTCCATATACGTTTATGCCGACTAATAAAAATATTATAATTTTAAATTTGTTCATTTTTTTGTTTTTTATTTATTCTTGCTGAGCTTAATATGTTCCATCCAAAAGCAATTAATGTTAATGCTTCAATTCTTACTAGTAATTTTCCTATTCCCAATATTGAATGGAATAAAGGCACGACAGATGCTAAAATTAATAAAGCACCAATCCACCATTTAAAGACTTTGCCTTTAATAATTGCAATACCAAATATTATAAAGCCTAGTACATAACTAACACCACCAATGATTCCTATTATTCGAGTAGGATATACCTCTTCTGGTTTTTTCCATTCAAATGCAGGTATTATTTCTGCTAACCTAGCAATATCTAACACTACCCAAGGAATAAATAATGTTGTGGCAATTATTATTAAAGAGAATCCTATTAGGCTCAATAGTTGTTCTTTTTGCTTTGAGTAAATTCCTAGAAATGCAAACATTGATAATATATATGCAGGAATTAAAAGCATTGCACCAACCAATGAATCTCTATTTATATTTAATGTCCATCCAATGAATAATAATACTCCACTTATTATTGCTATGACTGCTATTAGTTTATTGATTATTGTATTATTCATATCTATTCTTCAAGTTTAGAAAAATCTCCTTTAGCCCATTTTTCTTGTAATTTTAAATACTTTTCTTTTGGCTCACAACTAAACCAATTGATATTGTGCTTTTTACAAACCTTTGTATGAAAATATAACCCTAAAAGTTGATGACCAAAAATAAAAATAAGGCTATAATGATTAATCCATAGTACCAGTAATGTTGATATACCTAGATAGAAAATAAACTTACCAGGAATTTTCCATTTTGGGCGTACATATTTTCCAGTGTGAAAATATCCTAGAATCCATATAATGACAGATAGGATGATGTATATGTATTGATAATTATTCATATGTAAATTATTATATTACTTTAAATCTTAAAACAGTTTTTAGTTTTTCTTCAGTTACTTTTCTAAAGTCAGAAATGTAAATTTCTTTATGTGCTTTTGATACTCTTAGTAAGTTTTCCTTTTTAGCAAACTCTTCCATGACTTTAAAGGTTTTTGGTTCATCGTCAAAACTACCAACATGTAACATTTGTATACATTTACCTTCTGTGATTTTTTCAAAATTCACCTTAGTTAATAATTCATGAGGCTTTTTTCTTTTCACAATTTCTAATGATTCCTCGAATAAAGTGGCATCTATAAAATCTGGTTGTCTAATCATTAATTTATAAGTTAAATCATTTTTGTTGATTGTATTATTTGCGTTTTTTTTAGAGTTTGATTTTAAATCCCAATTACCCTCCAAAGGATATACTGTATAATCGGTATAATCATTTGGCTGGTTATGATTCTTTTTTAAGCCCATTTTAAGGGTGTATGAAATTGAATATAATACAGCTATATGTTCACTAAAGAAATCATTATTTGGATTTCCTTCTCCATTTATAGTGAGATACTTATATTCAGGGATGTCAACTATCACAGGATTAGTTTTTGGTAAATAGATTTTTTGCTCTTTTTTACGCCATTCGTATTTTTTCATATTAATTATTATTTATATCTTTTACTAAGTTACTCCATAATGTATTCTTGAATTTTCTTGAAAAATAACCAACATGCCCTATTTTTCTTGCTCCTAAATCACGAGGATTTATTTTCTCTTTTGTGATTTTAGCA
Source organism: Polaribacter sp. (assembly GCF_049276715.1). Taxonomy (GTDB): domain Bacteria; phylum Bacteroidota; class Bacteroidia; order Flavobacteriales; family Flavobacteriaceae; genus Polaribacter. The sequence goes on along the minus strand of NZ_JBASWY010000044.1, from coordinate 149,315 downwards.
TTAGAATAGTAGTCTAATAGTTTACCAATAGTTACTTCATTGGCAATTGGGTCATCTAAAATCTGAATTGATTTAATAGGTGCTTTAAGCTTATTAAAATATAATGGGCTTAAAGTTTTGTCAAACTCATTTTCAAAGTATGTTGGATTTATGCACCAGTTCCTCCATTCAAGAGCTACACCTTTTGGTAAGTTTTCTCCTTGTTTAATTTTTTTAGCATTTGCAAAACCATAAATTTTAATTGATAAAGGAATAAACAAAAACCAAATAGGAGGAAGAATCCATTTATATGGGCTATTCATATCTCGCCAATAACCGGTGGAAGATGCTATTAGGTAAAGTTGATTAATTTTATTATTATTTCTCATCAATCCAACCATTTGACCACCCAAACTATGAGCAACAATAACTTTTTTGTAATCTGGAAAATTATCGATTACCCAATCAAAAACACCAACCATATCTTTTTGTCCCCAATCTCGAATTTTAGCGTCAAAATTTTTTAAGGATGCTGGCTTTGATTTTCCAATTCCTCGATAATCAAAAGTCAAAGTGGTAAAACCGTTTTCAGTTAAATACTTTGCAAAATTGGCATATAATTTTTGAGGGATTCCAGTTCCGCAATGTATTTGAACAAAAACCCTTTTCTTGTATTTTAATGGCTCGCGTAAAGTAGCAACTAAATTATAGCCGTCCTTTACTTTAATATTGATTTGAGTAATATCCAAAATAATATATATACTTTATTGTGAATTAGTGTTTTATAACTTTTTATTAGTTTTATTTAATTATTTTATATATAATAATTTAATATTTTTTATAATGTTAATTTTTAGTAAATGGTTATTGTTTTAATTGATTGGTTGTTATATTTAGTGACTATCTATTAGCCACTTATTGGAGTCGTTTCTGTTATGATAATTAATTAAGGTAGATGGGTAATTAATCCAATCTATGTGTTTAATGATTTTATTTTTATCATTAAAAATGAGTATCGTTGTAAAGTGCATCGCTTCAAATTTCACACCACTCCATTCAAAAGGAGTAAAGTATCCTTTCGTAACCACTTTTTTATTTTCAATTATTTGCTCTGTAATTACTAATGATTGCTTTGAAAGCATTTTTAATCCTTCAACATTCCAATTAAAAAAAGCAGTCAATTTTTCTTTGCCAATAATTTTATCACCATTGACGATGTCTTCCAAAACAATGTTTTCGTTATAATAGTTTAGAAAGGCATCTAAATCTTTACGCTCTTTATATATTGAATAATAATTATTTACGTCTTTTTGAATAGTCTTGTCCTTTTTTGAACAGCCAATTATTTGAAAAACACAGATTACTATTAATAGTTTCTTATAAAAAGTTATTTTTAACTTCACTTTTTTAATTATTATGGAATTATGATTTAAAAATTAATTAGGGCATTTTAATTTTGTATCTCTTTACATCATGAAATACTTCAACCATTTTTAAGACTTGATTCGATTTTTTATCTACCCAAAAAATAGCACTATTAAATTTTGTATAGTTAACTTTCAAAATCCAACAATCTATCTTTATTTTGTTTACCGTTAGTAATTGATTTTCACCTATAACTTTATATTCTCTATAAATTGGTAGTTTTTCTCCTTTTGAGAAATAAAAATTAATAATAAAGGATTTACCAAGTTGATAAGGTAAAATTTGAAGAACTTCTAAGTCTAATTCAAAATTTACACCCTTTCCTTTGTATTTTTTGAGAAAGATTTTTTTTGAGTCTTTTGTTTGATTTTTGCTTCGATAAATATTTTCATGAATGAAATTAATTGAATCTATAATTACTCCTTTTCCGTTTTTTGTAAAATGACTTATAGGCTCAAAATTTTTACGTTTACTAATCGAATAAGAAAAAATAGATTTTTCGGGGTTTTGATTTTTTATATTTTGAGTTATCCTAACTACTTCTTCGCCATTTATTTTTTCAAATTCTACTTTACGTTCATATATTCCAATATCTACTAATGTACTATCTTTTGTTTCAACATAAACTAAGTATTTATTAATACCCTCCTTTAATTGATTAACAATTCGATCGTTATTTGATATATTTATTGTATCATTCTGACTGAATAAAAGAAGATTATTCAATAAATAAATTACAATTAATATTTGATGTTTTATTTTCATTTCTTGGTAATTAATAATGTATGATTGTTTTATTATCAAGACAACTTGATTAAAATTTAACCATGTATTTAATTAAAAAATATGCCTTTGTTATAATTACCTTGTACCCCATTCCCACATTCCAAAGCCTGTTTTTCTGCTAACTGGTTTATTTGATTGTTTAAGAGAAAGAATAATTTGACCTCTATGATGCGATTCATGTGATACTAAATATCCTAAATATGCGATTGGATGTGGTTTAAATCCTTTAATTCTATTTTCTTTGAACCCCTTTTCTAAAAGACTTTCAACGGCTTTACCTGAGGCAACTAAATTGTATTTTAATGACTCAACTGTAAGTGCTTCATCTTTTTCGATTTTAACTAAACTATCCAATAATTCTGGTGCAGATTCTCTAAACCACATCAATCTTACATTATGAATATGTGCAAATTGCTCACCAATATTTCTGCCTTTTGAACTTGCTGTATTTAATAGTGTACTATCTTCTTCAATAGAATCTAAAAGGTATAGATTAATTCTGTTATGAATTTGCCAAGTCTCAATTAATTGTTGTATCATAAATTATATTTTTTAACTGTTTTGACTTATTGTTATAAGTAAAACAAAATAATAGGTTAAACTTTCTATTAATTTTATAAAATGGAACTACTTATCAATTGAAACCTATAGCAGACCTTTCTTCTATTAACATTATTGGAACTCCATTTTCTTCAACAAATGCTACTAGCTTATTACTGTTTAATTCAATTGGCTCTATTACAATATTTTTATCTTTTATTACTTCTTCTAAATTCCTAACCATAAATGCAATATGTGGAATATCTTTGATGATTTTTGGAAGCGTGTACCTTTCAAGTTTTTTAAAATTAAAAAATCGTATACCAAAATCCCCTTTCTCAATATTTACATTATTAATAAGTAAATTCTCAATATGCTGTACGTTTTGAGATCCCAATTCAGAATAAATTCCCAAATGGTGATATTTATAATTAAATAAAACTTCTTTTTTTTCTTGTAAAAAAATAGGATTTGTTAGTTTGTTATCATTTGGCCAAATTTCATTTTCAGACTTATCAAACTTCAATAACTCTATTGGAAGTCCTTTTTCTTCAATAAAACAAACAGTTACTCCTTTAGCTGGATTGTTTGGTCCATAAATTATATTTTTACCTTTAATTGCCTTGTTAAAGTCATCTACTACAAAAGCAACATGAGGGAATGATTTAATTAATGGGTGAAGAAGAGAATCTTCCTCTATTCGCAACCATTCAGCACCAAATTTACTTTCAAAATACCCGTTTGCATAAAATTTCCATTCTTTATTGTACTCTTCATCTTCTCTCTTAATATTTGTTGGGATTCCTACATGATGATAATAATACCTGCTTCTATTACTCATTTGTTACTTCTATATCTGTAATTAGATTAAACTATTTCTTTATAAACTTTATATTCTTAATTCTTCCTGCATCTATATTAAAACCTGTTATATGTCCATTAGTTCTATTAAATTTTAATAAAGTTCCGTACCAAGAATATTGGTCTTTATCAATAAGTAATAACTCAATTGGAAAACTATTTCCTATAGTTAATTTTATTATATTTTTATCGTTTGTCAAATAATACGTAATATCTAACTCTTCACTATAATACTCTCCGAAATATTCTTTTACGTCTAAATTTAAACTATCTATATTTTTCTTTCTTTTACCAATTGTTGTTTTTCCCTTTTGATTAATCGTTAAAGTTTGACATAATTCATTTTTTACCTCTGAAAAAGTAAAATCTATGTCAGTATTATTTTCTATTTGATAAGTATTTCCATGTGAATTAACTATTGGATATGTAACCAAATTCCAACTTTGATTTACCAGAAGCGCATCATTCTCAATACTTATTATCAAGTTTGCCCCAGGTTCTAATTCATATGTACCAACTAACTGATTAATATTAAGACTAACAGTTAAATTGTTTTTAGTTTTTACTTCTTGTTTAAGTGGTTTAACTTTATCATGAAATTCATGTGCAAGAAATAAATCTGCAATTTTGTATGCCATTTCAGTAGGATTTGCATCTCCTCTATTAGCAAATATGACAACTGAAAAGCGATGATCAGGAAAACGAATTAAATCAGCACGATAACCAACAAAGGCTCCACTATGGCTAATTGTTTTATACCCTTTATATTTGTCTATTACCAAACCAGAAGCATATTCAATTGTTTCGCCATTGTTTAATACACCTTGTTTAGTCATAAACTCCCAAAATTCTTTATCGAACACTTTGGTTGTATAAAATGCATCATCCCATTTCTTGATATCTTCAATTGTTGTAAAAATTCCTCCATCTCCAATCATTTCTAAATTCGACATGCTTATTTTATAAGTATCGTTATATGGAACATAGCCTGATACTCTATTCTTTACAATTCGAGTATAATCATTATGAAAATGAGTGCTATTCATTTGCAAAGGTTCAAAAATTTCTTTTTCAGCAAAACGATTCATATCCATACCAGATATTCTATTTATTATTTGACCAAGTAACCAATACCCAGAATTACTATACAAATACTCTTCTCCAGGAGAAAAGTTGAGTTCATTTTGGTTGACAAGCCAATTCATGACATCTTTATCTTGATAATAATCTGCATCTGTAAGCCCTTTTAAGTAGGCAATCATAAGGTAATCTCTAATACCACTTGTATGGTTTAGGAGGTGTTTGATTTTTATTTCTTTGGCATAATAAGGGAATTCAGGGAAAAATGAATGCAAAGTGTCTTCCAAAGTCAGTTTGCCTTGTTGAATTAATACAATTATACAAGCTGCTGTAAATTGCTTCGATGTTGAGCCAATCCTAAAAACAGAATTTATTGAATTTTGAATATTATATTCCAAATTTGCCAATCCATATCCTTTAGCAAATATTAGCTCATTGTTTTTTATAACTCCAATACTGCCTCCAGGAGAATCAGGTGAACTCCATTGATTAAAAATACTATCAATTGCCTTTTCATTAATTTGACCATTTAATATATATGAAATTGACATAAAAATTAATATATTGATTATTCTCTTTGATTTTAGATGTGCTATCATTGCTTGCTAAACTTCACTTTTTTATTAATCACTGTAAAAAAACACAACTTAAATCTAGCCTTTTATTTTTTTTATGATGAATAAGTTGAATGGTGTTGTTTTAAATGTTGGATAGTATGTGTTTAATGTTACGAAGTTTTTATTTTTTATTGTACAATGTTTTCCTAATAAATTCTAACAGACCATAATTAAAATGTTTAGCCACTGATTTAATTATACTAATAATATTTTTCAAATGATTATATAAAGATTAATATCATTAGTAATAAATAAGCTAATCTCTTTGTAATGAATTTGTTAATTATTAGGCAAAATTAAAGTGCACCTTTAGCTTCAAAATTATTAACTATACAATCTTTACTACTAATCTTAAACTTTAATTTTTCTTTTAATGATGTCATATCATCACTAACTTTCCTTTCAATTACTTTGGCATAGATTTGTGTTGTTGAAATCCTTGAATGTCCCAATAATTTTGAAACCGTTTCAATAGGAACTCCATTACTTAATGTTACAGTAGTTGCAAAAGTATGACGAGCCAAATGGAACGTTAAGTTTTTTTGGATTTTACATAAATCGGCAATTTCTTTGAGATATGAGTTTAGTTTTTGATTTGACATTCTTGGAAAGATTGTACCATTAGCTAATGATTTTGGATTCTTTTTATATTTGTCAATTAATGTTAAAGCTTTAGGTAAAATTGGAATTCGTAGGGCATTATTGGTTTTCTCCCTTTTCATGATTAACCATAGTTCACCATCGATTCCATAATTAATATCACTAGCAGTTAAATTAATTACATCAATATAACTCAAACCCGTATAGCAAGCGAATATGAATAAGTCCTTTACCAATTGTAGCCTTTCGATTGAATAATCTTTTTCTTCAATTTTGAATAATTCTGATTCAGTTAAAAATCCTCTTTCTGCTTTTTCAAATTTAGATTGGAAATTAATAAAAGGGTCTCTGTCTAGCCATTCTAATTTATAAGCTAGAGTAATCATTTTTCTAAAGCGTTCAATATGCTTCATTACTGTGTTATTACCCATTGGTTTTTGATGGTCTGTTGGTGTATAGCTTCTTAAATACTTCTCAAACTTTAATATGAAATTATAGTCCAACTGCTTTAAATACATATCGGTGACTTTATATTTTATAAAAATAAAATCCGCAATATAACCTTGTGTTGTGAAGTAGTTTTTTTGAGTACCCCATTTTAGTTTGCCTACCATATCCTCATTGTGATATTTTATAATATCATTTAAAGAATAGTTTTGTTCATCTTCTTTTAAATATCTAGCTTTGATCGTTTGAGCCGAAATTATTTTGCCTTCAGATTTTAATTCGTTCTTTGAGTTATGAAGCTCTGAAGATACCTGGTCTAAAAACTCATTTATAATTCGAGCTTCTTGATTGGTTCCTTTAACCTTGTTCTTGGCCGAGCTCCAATATTCCATTTTGATTTTTCTTTTGAGGCTAATTTCTGCTCTTTTACCATTTACTGTAATACGTGCATAAAGTGGTGCTTTTCCATTTTTGGCTTTTGAAAGTTTAAGCCAGAACAGAATACTAAACGTTGTAGAAGTTTTCATGTCTTTCGTCTTTAATTAAACATTTGTTTACTCACGAAAGTCAAATCAATAATTCGGTTACCTTTTTATTTGCTCTTAAATGGTAACCGAATAGGTCACTTATTTAACTAAATAATATCAAATCTTATGATTGCCTAAAAACCATAAAACCTCGATAATCTTACGATTACCAAGGTTTTGATATTAATTGGTTATTAAATTTGTCGGGGTGGCAGGATTCGAACCTGCGACCTCCTCGTCCCAAACGAGGCGCGATAACCGGGCTACGCTACACCCCGAAAATGATTACTCATTTAAGGATTGCAAAGATACATTCTTTTATGAAAAGAACAATTTTTAAACCTACAATATTATTTTTCTTCTTTAATTATTAAATTTTATATTTTCATTATTAAAACTTATAAACATTGGTTTTTCTTAGATGTAAAAAATGATACATTTACAGCCTAAAAAATGAGTATTTATGATTTCTGAAAATATAGAAAAAATTAAATGTTTAATCATTGGTTCAGGGCCTGCAGGTTATACTGCCGCTATTTATGCTGCAAGAGCCGATATGAAACCAATTATGTATACTGGAATGCAAATGGGGGGGCAATTAACAACAACAACAGAAGTTGATAATTTTCCAGGTTATAAAGATGGAACTGATGGCACTGCTATGATGATGGATTTAAAACATCAAGCAGAAAGATTTGGGACAGAAGTGCGTTTTGGATTGATAACAAATGTAGAATTATCTAAAGAAATTGGAGGAATACATAAAGTAGTCGTAGATGAATCTAAACAAATAGAAGCAGAAACTATTATTATTTGTACAGGAGCAACTGCTAAGTATTTAGGTATAGAAAGTGAACAACGTTTAATTGGAGGTGGAGTTTCTGCTTGTGCAACTTGTGATGGTTTTTTCTACAAAGGTCAAGATGTTGTGGTTGTTGGAGCAGGAGATACTGCTGCAGAGGAGGCAACATATTTGGCAAATATTTGTAAAAAAGTAACGATTTTAGTTCGTAAGGATTTTATGAGAGCTTCAAAAGCAATGCAACATAGAGTAAACAAAACTAAAAATATTGAGGTCTTGTACAATACTGAAATTGAAGAAGTTTTAGGCGATAATGTTGTAACTGGTGTAAGAGCTATCAATAATCAAACAAAAGAAACTTTTGAGATGCCAGTAACTGGAGTTTTTATTGCAATTGGTCACACTCCGAATTCAGATTTATTTAAAGGTGTTTTAGATATGGATGAAACAGGGTATTTAATTACGAAAGGAAAAACAACGAAAACTAATTTACCTGGCGTTTTTGCTGCTGGTGATATTCAAGATAAAGAATATAGACAGGCTGTAACTGCTGCTGGTACTGGTTGTATGGCAGCATTAGATGCAGAGCGTTATTTAGGTGCTTTAAAATAATTTTTTAATTTAATTTTAAAATAAAAAAAGAGATTACTTTTATAAGTAATCTCTTTTTTTATGATTGATTTATTTTCTGTAAAACAGAAAAATTTTAAGCCATTACAGCTGCTTTTTTAGATTTTCTATATAAGAAAGAGTTAAAAATATTTCTTTTTCCAAAATTATTCATAGATTTTGCATTCACGAATTTTCCGAAAAGTATCTTACTAACTCCAAAATATTCATAAGTATTTCCATCCGTAAAAGTAACTTCTAAAAGCATACTTTTATGATGCCAGTCTGCAACTTTAAACTCGGTAATTGTAGTTTTGTAATCTTCTAAATTTGCTGCTTTTGTTTCTGGAGCAATACTCACCAAAAAATGGTAACCATCAATAATTTTAGTGCTAATTTCTTCTGCTTCTAATTTTTTGTCATCCTCTAAAAATTTATCTGGATGCCATTGCTTTACTAAGTTTCTATAGGTAGTTTTTAATTCTTTTAAGTCGATTTGGTTTTCAACATTAAAAAGCTTTTTGTATTCTTTTATGCGCTTCATTTCTAAATTTTCAAATTGCGTGCAAAAGTATCAATAAAAAAAGGATAAAGTCATTTTATTTTACATAAGTTTCTTTTACTAATCTAAAAACTCATCTAAATTTTCTATCGCTCTTATAATAACTTTTACAGCTTCAATATAAAAATCTGTATTTATTGTATCATAAGTATCCGAATCTCTGTGATAATCTTTATGGTCTTCTACACCAAAGTAAATAAATGGAATGTTTTCTCTGTAGAACACTCTATGATCAGATGAAAATGTCCAATCAGATTGCTCTCTGTTTTCTGGGTCATCATGTCCAAATAATAAAGCAAGTTTGTCTGATTTTGTTTTTTCTAAAGGTTTTCTCAAATCAGGGAAGTGATATAGACCGCAAGCAAAAAGTTCAGGATCATAATCGCTATGCGCTATCATGTCTAAATTTACATTTAAAACAATGTCTTCTTTTTTACTGTAGTTATTTAAAAAGTATTCAGCACCTAAAGAACCAATTTCTTCAGCATCTACTGCTGCAAAAATTAAATTGTGTTTAGTTGGCAACTTTTTAAAGTAGGTAGCTATGGCAAATAAGGCTGCAGTTCCAGAAGCGTTGTCATCTGCACCATTATAAATTCTTTCATTTCTAATGCCTAAATGATCAAAATGGGCAGAAATAACAATTGTTTTATTGGTGCTTCCTTTTAACATTCCTAAAATATTTGCGCCAATCGCAATTGTATCTGTAACATTAGAGAAATCTTTTTTAGCATTATCCATAGGAAACACTTCTTGTCTCTTTTTACCAGTAAAAGTGTAGGGAAATTCTTGAGTATAACTGCTACCCACAACAGTTTGCAAGCCTATTTCATTAAATTGGTCTATAATGAATTTTTGTGTTTTTTGATTTCCTATTCTAGAAAAAGCTCTTCCCTCTAAAGAATCATGAGAAAGAATTTGAACATTTTTAAGCAATTTAGCACTATCAATTTCAATTGGTTTTGGCGGATTACAACTTGCAAATATAAAAATGCAGAGGACCATTGAAAAGCAAAAATTTTTCATTCTAATTTGGTTTGACAAGCTGAGGGTAAGCGACAAATATAAAAAAAATATATAAAGGATTAAACTTATGAGAATAAAATTAAATATTTAAAAACTCTCTTAATTTCTTATCTTCAGGGCTGTTTTTATTCCAATATTTTAATTTTAATGTTTTCATTTTTTCTGCTTTTGTGCTAAGTTTTTTTCCTCTGCTATTAATTGTTTCTTCCCAAGATTCAATATTGTGTGGAAAATTTTTAGAAATTACAATGTTTAAAGTTCTTCGTAAAGAAGGATAATCAATGTTATAAATTACAAAGTTTCCATTTTCGGTAAATGAAGTTATTGCTTTATATGATTTCATAGTTTGATGATTTAAACTTAAATATTCAAATGATGGAATAATCATAAACTCACCAACAGGCAATTTTTCTTGTGATATTCTAATGATATTCCAAAGTTCATCCTCTAAATAATCTTTTTCTAAAGAAATTTTTTCATCAGAATTATTTTCAAAATAAGAATGAAAATCGACTTCAAATTTTTCTTTATTATTCAACTGAACAAAAGTATTTCCACACCATTCTTGGCTAGAGAAAGATATTTTTAATGATTTTTTATCAATATTGATAGGAGAAAAAGTACTCGTCATTATTGAATAGGGATAAATACCTGTAAAAAATTTCTTGGTTTTATTTAATTTTAAAATGGGAATATTTTTTTCATTTTTATAATCGGCTTTTACTTGTTTTTCTGGTAAAAAATCTTCGGTAACAAAAATAGTTACTGCTGTGCCTTCGTGTAATTCTCCATATCTAGCTTGGGTTAATTTATAAGATGTAATTTCTGCAGTTCCATCATACCAATAATCATTAAATTCTTTCGAGGTTTTAAAAATCTCTTTTGCAACCTTTTTATTTTCTTTTGAAGATTTGTTATCGGAACAAAAAATCAATAGAAAGGATGCAAGCAGTAAACTATAGTATTTCATATTTTCTTTTTAAGGTTACGAAATTAATCAATTAAAAAAGACCATCAAAAAATGATGGTCTTTTAAAGAAATGTTCAAAGTTTCTATAAATTTTAGAAGCAGTATTTATTTTCTGCTTTCAATTTTTCTGCAATAAGGTTTCTTAAACCGATAACATTAGGATAGTTAGCGTATTTCGTGAAACGCTTTAAACCCATTAATAGCATGCGTTGTTCATCGCCTTCAGCAAAAGAAATAATACCTTCTTTCGCATTTTTTTCGATAATTTCTACAGCATTGTATAAGTACAATCTAGCCATGGCAATTTGTCCTTCTTGTGCCTCTTCACCAAAACGTTTTGCATTTTTTTCAGTTCTTAAAAGTGTAGATTCTGCCATGTATATTTCATTTAAAATATTTGCAGAAGCCAATAATAATTGCTGATTTTGCTCAAGTTCTGTTCCGAATTTCTGAATTGCAGATCCTGCAACCATTAAGAATACTTTTTTAATTTTAGCAATCATTTCTTTTTCTTCGGCAAATAATTCAGAATAATCTGGAGTATCAAAAGAAGGAATTCCCATTAATTCGTTTCCAACAGCAGTTGCTGGGCCTAAAAGGTCTACTTGACCTTTCATTGCTTTTTTAATTAACATACCCACAGAAAGCATTCTGTTAATTTCGTTGGTTCCTTCGTAAATACGAGCAATTCTTGCATCTCTCCAAGCTGCTTCCATAGGAGTTTCTTCAGAAAAGCCCATTCCTCCAAAAATTTGAATTCCTTCATCCGCACAAGCTTGCACATCTTCAGAAACGGTTACCTTTAAAATAGAACACTCGATTGCGTATTCTTCAACTCCTTTTAATTCTGCATCTTGATGCGAATTTCCAGCAGCAATTCTCATTTCAATTCTATCTTCAATATCTTTAGCAGCTCTATAACTTGCAGATTCACCTGCATACGTATTGGTTGCCATTTCTGCTAATTTTGCTTTAATAGCACCAAAATCTGCAATAGGAGTTTTAAATTGTTTTCGCTCTGTAGCATACTGTAAAGCAGTAGTTAACACTCTTCTTTGAGAGTCTAAACAAGCTGCAGCTAATTTAATACGACCAACATTTAATGCATTTACCGCAATTTTAAATCCACCACCTCTTACTGATAACATATTTTCAGCGGGTACAATTGTATCATTAAAAAACACTTGTCTTGTTGATGAAGCACGAATACCTAATTTGTGTTCTTCTTCGCCTAAAGTAATTCCATTAGAATTTGCAGCATCATATTCCACTATAAATCCAGTAATATTTTTATCATTTTCTATACGTGCAAAAACAATCATCAAATTACAGAAACCTGCATTTGAGATCCACATTTTTTGTCCGTTAATTTTGTATGATTTTCCATCAGCAGAAAGTTCTGCAGTTGTTTTTCCAGAATTTGCATCGGATCCAGCACCTGGTTCTGTTAAGCAATATGCACCCATCCATTCTCCAGAAGCTAATTTTGGAACATATTTTTGTTTTTGCTCTTCTGTTCCATACAATGTAATTGGCATGGTTCCAATACCTGTGTGTGCGCCAAATGCAGTGCTTAAAGAACCATTTCCACTAGAAATATATTCACAAGTAATCATTGTTGATACAAAGCCCATTCCCATTCCTCCATATTCTTCAGGAACAGCAACCCCTAAAAAGCCTAATTCTCCCGCTTTTTTCATTACTTCTTCTGTTAAAGCGTAATCCTTTGCTTCAAAACGATTTCTGTTCGCAACTATTTCTCTATCTGTAAATTCCTTTACAGCCTCTTTCATCATTAATTGTTCTTCAGAAAAATCTTCTGGAGTAAATATGTCTTCACATTTAGATTCTTTAACAAGGAATTGTCCTCCTCTAAGAATTTCTTTTTTTTCTATTGTTTCCATCTTATAAAACTTTTATTTCTTAATTTAAAAATTCGAAAATACCTGCAGCACCTTGTCCTGTGCCCACACACATGGTTACCATTCCGTATTTATTTTTCATTTCTCTTTTGCGCATTTCATCAAATAATTGAACAGATAATTTTGCGCCTGTACAACCTAAAGGATGTCCTAAGGCAATTGCGCCACCATTAACGTTGATGATGTCTGGATTTAAGCCTAACTCACGAATTACAGCTAAAGATTGTGAAGCAAAAGCCTCATTTAATTCAATTAAACTCACATCATTTTGTTGCAAACCAGCTTGTTTTAAAGCTTTTGGAATTGCAGCCACAGGACCAATTCCCATAATTCTTGGAGGTACACCTGCTGCTGCATAGCTAACCATTCTTGCAATTGGCTCAAGATTTAATTCTTTAACCATGTCTTCACTCATTACCATTACAAAAGCAGCCCCATCACTCATTTGAGATGAGTTACCAGCAGTAACACTTCCATTTGCAGCAAAAACAGGGCGTAAACCAGCTAAACCAGCTAAATTAGAGCCTGCTCTTGGTCCTTCATCTTTGGAAACTGTGTATTTTTTTGTTGCCTTTTTTCCATTTGCATCTACATAAGTTTGCTCAACATTAATTGGAACAATTTGAGATTGAAAACGGCCTTCTGCCTGCGCTTTTAATGCTTTTAAATGAGAGTTTAAAGCAAATTCATCTTGATCTTCTCTAGATATTTTAAATTCATTTGCAACAGCTTCTGCTGTATTTCCCATTCCCCAATAATATTCTTCATGACCAGCAGCAACTGTATCATAATTTAACTCGGGTTTAAAACCTGTCATAGGAACAGAACTCATGCTTTCTGCACCACCTGCAATAATACATTCTGCCATTCCAGATTGAATTTTTGCAACTGCCATTCCAATAGTTTCTAATCCTGATGAACAGAAACGATTTACAGTTACACCTGGAACATCTACAATATCTAATCCCATTAAAGAGATTAAACGAGCCATATTTAAACCTTGAGAACCTTCTGGCATTGCATTACCTACAATTACATCATCAATTCTTTTTTTATCAAAATCAGGCAGTTCCTTCATCATATACTGAATGGTTTCTGCTGCTAATTCATCTGCTCTTTTAAATCTGAACAATCCTTTTGGTGCTTTTCCAACTGCTGTTCTGTATGCTTTTACTATATATGCTGTTTTCATAATATTTAGTTTTTAGTGCTTAGTTTTTAGTTGTTAGTGAGTCTGACTAATAACTTAGAACTCACAACTAATAACTCGCAATTTTTAATTGCGTAATGGTTTACCCGTTTTTAACATGTGTTGAATACGCTCTAAAGTTTTACGCTCTGTGCATAAACTTAAAAAAGCTTCACGCTCTATGTCTAATAAGTATTGTTCTGATACTTTAGTTGGTTCTGATAAATCACCTCCAGCCATTACATATGCTAATTTATTTGCTATTTTCTGATCATGAGCAGAAATGTATTTGCTGTCTTGCATAGAATCTGTGCCTACTAAGAACATTCCTAAAGCTTGTTTACCTAAAACCAAAACATCTTTTCTGTGAACAGGTTGCGTGTAACCAGCTTCTGCCATTAATAAAGCATGTTTTTTTGCTTCTGCAATTTGTCTGTCTTTATTTACAACAACTACGTCTTTTCCTTTTTGTAATAAACCTAAATCGAAAGCTTCGTAAGCTGATGTTGCTACTTTAGCCATACCAATAGTTAAAAAATGTTCTTGTAAAACGTTTAGCTGTACATCACCTTTATGGAATAAATCGGATGCTCTTAAAGCCATTTCTTTCGAACCTCCACCACCAGGTATTACACCAACTCCAAATTCTACAAGTCCCATGTAAGTTTCTGCTGCTGCAACTACTTTATCTGCATGCAATGATATTTCACATCCACCACCTAAAGCCATTCCATGAGGAGCAGAAATAGTTGGTATTGATGAGTAACGCATACGCATCATTGTGTCTTGGAAATATTTAATTGCCATATTTAACTCATCATATTCTTGCTCTGCAGCCATCATGAAAATCATTCCAATATTGGCACCTACAGAAAAGTTTGCTGCTTGATTACCAACAACCAAACCTTGAAAATCTTTCTCTGCTAAATCAATTCCTTTATTAATAGCTGCTAAAACATCACCACCAATGGTGTTCATTTTAGATTGGAATTCTATATTTAAAATTCCATCTCCTAAATCTTCGATTACTGCACCAGAGTTTTTCCAAACTTGGTTCGATTTTCTGATATTATCTAAAATGATAAATGAATCTTGACCTGGTTTTTTAACTTGTGCTTTTGAAGGAATATCATAATAATGAGTTGCGCCTTCTTTTACAGTATAGAAAGAAGTTTGTCCTTTTGCTAACATTTCTGTTACCCAAGAAGCAATTTCATGACCTTCTGCTTTCATCATTTCCACACCTTTAGCAACACCAACAGCATCCCAAATTTGGAATGGTCCATGTTCCCAACCAAATCCTGCTCTTAGCCCATCATCAATTCTATACAATTCATCAGAAATTTCTGGAATTCTATTCTGTACATAAGCAAACATTGCTGCAAATGATTTTCTATAAAATTCACCTGCTTTGTCTTTACCTGCAACTAAAACTTTAAATCTATCAGCAACATTATCAATTGTTTTTGTTAATTCTAAAGTGGCAAATTTTGCTGATTTTTTTTCTCTGTATTCTAAAGTATTTAAATCTAAAGAAAGGATATTTCTGTTTCCTTTAGCGTCTTTTGTCATTTTATAAAACCCTTGGCCAGTTTTGCTACCTAACATTTTGTTTTCCATCATATGATTTACAAAATCTGGAATTACAAATTGTTCTCTTGCTTCATCATTTGGACAATTATCTTTTACGCCATTTGCTGTGTGAACCAGTGTGTCTAAACCAACAACATCAATAGTTCTAAAGGTTGCCGATTTTGGGCGACCAATAACTGGACCTGTTAATTTATCTACTTCTTCTATGGTTAAGCCCATTTCTTTTACCACATGAAACAAACTCATGATGCCAAAAATTCCGATTCTATTACCAATAAATGCTGGAGTATCTTTTGCTAAAACTGATGTTTTACCTAAAAACTTATCGCCATATATCATTAAGAAATCTGTAACCTCTTGCTTACATTTTGGTCCTGGAACCACTTCAAAAAGTTTTAAATAACGTGGTGGATTAAAAAAGTGAGTAACCGCAAAATGCTGTTGAAAATCTTCGCTTCTCCCTTCATTCATAAATTTAATAGGAATTCCTGAGGTATTGGAAGTAATTAGAGTGCCAGGTGTTCTGAATTTTTCAATTTTTTCGAACACAGATTTTTTAATATCTAAACGTTCAACAACAACTTCCATTACCCAATCTACATTTTTAATTAAGTGCAAATCATCATCGATATTTCCTGTTGTAATTCTATCTGCAAATTTTGTAGCATAAATAGGAGAAGGTTTCGATTTTAGAGACGTCATTAAAGCATCATTTACCAAACGATTGCGAACTACTTTATCTTCTAATGTAAGTCCCATTGCTTTTTCTTTATCTGTTAATTCTCTTGGAACGATGTCCAATAAAAGAACTTCTACACCAATATTTGCAAAGTGACATGCAATGCCAGATCCCATAATTCCAGAACCTATAATTGCTACTTTTTTAATTCTTCTTGTCATTTGTTTATAGTTTGTTTTATTTATCTTGGTTTGCAGTTTCAAAAATTTTCTTTTCTGCAATTAATTTATTGATTGTAATCATCACTTTAAAGAAAGATTCTAATTCATCTTCTGTAACATATTCTCTTACCACATTATTAAATTGATACACATGGCTTTTAGAAAACTTACGCATTTCCATGCCATAATCTGTCAATTTTATAATAACACTTCTACCATCATCTGGATTTTTTTCTCTAGAAATGGCACCTTTTTCTTCCATAGATTTTAAAATTCTAGAAAGACTTGTAGGTTCCATACCCATTAAAGGCCCTAAAGCTGTACTTGGAGTTCCTGTTTCTTTATCAATGGTTAATAATACGAATGCCATAGCCATTGTGCTATTATAATTGGTAGCCTGCTCATTGTACATCTTTGCTACAGCTTGCCAAGTTGCGCGTAATTGATGATCTATTGATTTATTTTTATCCATTGGAACAAATATATAAAAATTTACTATGCACGCATAGTAAATTGCAAAAAAGTTATGCATGCATAGTAAATTTTAACAAAACTTTTATTTACTAAATCAAAAGAGAAAGATGGTTGGAATTATAATTTAAGGATTTTTTGTAGTTTTTTCCCTTTTAAACTTGAAATTTCGAGAATATAAACGCCACTCTTAAATGAAGAAATATCGACATCTAAATTGGTTTTAGATTTGATGTTTTTTAAAAGTGAGCCATTAACTGAATATATTTTAATAGTAATATTTTCTACATTTTTTATTGATAAAATATCATTAACTGGGTTTGGAAATATTTTTATTGATAATAATTCGTTTTCTTCTGTGCTTAATACTGTTGCACAATCGTTTTGGTTTTGTGCATTGCCATTACAAACAACAGTTTCAAAAAAACCATCTACAGTATTAATGTAAGAAGTTAAATTGTTATCGCTTTTACCAATTCCTTCTGTATACTTTACTCCTTGATCAGTATGAAAAACTTTTTTGTTATCATTATTTATAGTAATATCTGTGATTTCTACTGAAATATCTTCTGCTTGATATCCGTAATAATTTTCAATAGAATCTCCAATATTCAAATTGAAATCACAAAGAACAAATTCTTTGTTTTTATCGTTATCAAAAATGTATAATTTTTTCTCATCAATATTTTCTCTTAAATAAAGATCAGTTATTTGAATAAATTTTGAATTATCAATAATAAATTGAGGTTCCCCAGCATCATCTGAAACTTGAATTATTGCTTTCTTTAATTTAGTATAAATTGTATTATTTATTTCAATTTCTCCATCAACCTGAATTCTTTGATATTCTTTAGAGCCAGTTGCCCAAAATTCAGTTTCAATATCCCAAAAAGAACCTTCTTTAATAATTGGGTCATACTCTTGAGAAGATAATTGAAGAGTAAAAACTGTAAATATAAATAAAGAAAGATACGTGAGTTTCAAAGCAAAATTTTTATAAAATTACTAATTATTTTTAAGTTTTAAAAGTAATAAAAAGTTGTCTGTAACAAAGCAATGACTTCCTATACTAATACAGAGAAAATATGTAAGTTTGTAATTATCGAAATCTTTAAAATTAAAATGAAGAATCTACTAGAAATAAACAATGTTGTTAAAAATTATGGAGATTTTAGAGCATTGAATGATGTGTCTATCCACATCCCTAAAGGTAGCGTCTATGGTTTATTAGGGCCAAATGGTGCAGGAAAAACATCCTTAATTAGAATCATTAACCAAATAACCATGGCAGATTCTGGTTCTGTTTTTTTAGATGGAGAGCCACTAGCACCAAAACACACTGCTGATATTGGTTATATGCCAGAAGAACGTGGTTTGTATAAATCTATGAAAGTTGGTGAGCAAGCTTTGTACCTTGCCCAATTAAAAGGTTTAAGTAAAGCTGAAGCAAAAAAACGTTTAAAATATTGGTTCGATAAATTTGATATTTCTGCTTGGTGGGGAAAAAAAATAGAGGAACTTTCTAAAGGAATGGCGCAAAAAGTACAGTTTATAGTTACTGTAATGCACAATCCTAAATTATTAATTTTTGATGAGCCTTTCTCTGGTTTCGATCCTATAAATGCTCAATTAATAGCCAAAGAAATTTTACAATTAAGAGATGAAGGTGCTACCATTATTTTTTCTACACACAGAATGGAATCTGTAGAAGAATTGTGTGATGAAATTGCGTTGATAGATAAATCTAATAAAATTTTAGACGGAAAATTAAATGATATTAAACGCCAGTTTAGAACCAATACCTTTCAGGTAGGATTGCATACTACCAATCCTAAAGAAGTGGAAGCCACTTTAAAACAAAGTTTTCAAGTTTTGCCTGCAGATTTTAAATTGTTGGGAAATGAGTTGACAATGAATGTGAAATTAGGGGAAAATAATTCTGCAAACGAATTGCTATCTTTTTTAACTAGTAGAGGAGAAGTGCAGCATTTTGTGGAATTAATACCAAGTGCAAACGATATTTTTATTCAGGCAGTAAGCAAAAATAAGTAAGAAAATGAGCAAGCTAAAACTAATTATACAGAGAGAATTTATTGCAAAGGTTCGTAATAAATCGTTTATAGTAATGACGTTTCTGAGTCCGTTAATTATTGTAGGAATGGGTGCTTTGGTTTATTTTTTGATGAAAAAAAACGACGAAAAAGTTAAGGAAATTGTTTATGTAGATGAATCAGGGCTGTTTTCAAGAGATGATTTTTCGGATACAAAAACCATTCACTATCAAGATTTTACTGCTTTAGGTATTGAAGAAACCAAAAAGAAAGTAGAAGAAGGAGATTATTATGGAGCTTTAATAATACCTAAACAAGATAGCTTAGAAATTTTAGCAACATCTATTGAATTCTATTCTAAAGATTCTCCAGGAATGTCTATTATGAATTCTTTAGAAAGCAAAATAGAATCTAAAATTAGAAACGAAAAATTAAATAATTTCGGAATTGATATTGCTAAGATAAATGCCTCTAGAATTCAATCGGATATTAAAATGTATAATTTTTCAGGCGAAGAATCATCAAAATTAATAAACGGTTTAAAAATTGGGGTTGGCGCCATTGCTGGTTATATGTTAATGGTTTTTGTAATGGTTTATGGTACTTCTGTAATGCGAAGTGTCATCGAAGAAAAAACGAGTAGAATTATAGAAATTATTGTATCATCTGTAAAACCTTTTCAGTTAATGTTGGGTAAAATTATAGGGAATGCTTCTGCTGGGTTATTACAATTTTTAATTTGGGGAATTATCATTTTTATAATTACTACAGTAGCCTCGTCTATTTTTGGGATAGATATGGTAGAAATGCAAACTTCTAGGTTGCCAGCAGAACAATTAGAAGCAGCAAAACAAGCTGCAGGTGGAGATAAGATGCAGTTGATAGTTCAGGAAATCTTAAGATTACCAATTTTAAAAATGTTTTTATTATTTATTTTTTACTTTTTAGGCGGTTACATGTTATATAGCTCTTTGTTTGCTGCAGTGGGTGCAGCAGTAGATAATGAAACAGATACCCAACAATTTATGTTGCCAATTATGTTTCCTTTAATTTTGGGCGTTTATGTTGGTTTTGCAACAGTAATTAGTGATCCTCATGGATCTATAGCTGTACTGTTTTCTTATATCCCTTTCACAAGTCCTATTGTAATGTTAATGCGTGTGCCATTTGGAGTTTCTTGGTATGAATTGTTAATTTCTATGACATTGTTGCTAGTTACCTTTATTTTTATGGTTTGGTTGGCTGCTAAAATTTATAGAGTAGGTATTTTAATGTATGGCAAAAAACCAACTTATAAAGATTTGTATAAATGGTTAAAATACAAAGGATAAATGCAGGATAAAATTAATATGGTTAAAAAAACTATCTTAGAAGAAGTGAAATCTGTTTTAGATTATTCTCTAACTTTTAGCAAAGAAATAAGTATTACAATTAAAGGCGTAATATTTATAATTTTAGCTTTACTTGTAACATCATTTTTTCTTAAGATTATAAGAAGATTTGTTACCAGAAATATGCCTGAAAATGACAAAGCGAAATTTGTAGGCGTTTTTAGTTATATACGATGGTTTGTGTTTTTGGTTATTTTTTTAATAGCAATGCACACCTCTGGTGTAAATGTTACTGCTGTTTTTGCAGCATCTGCAGCCTTATTAATTGGTGTAGGTTTGGCATTACAAACCCTTTTTCAAGATATTATTTCTGGAATTTTTATTTTGGTAGATCAGTCTGTACATGTGGGCGATATTATAGAAATTGATGGAAAAGTAGGTAGAGTTGTAGATATTAGGTTAAGAACCACAAGAGCAGTAACTATAGATAATAAAGTAATGGTGATACCCAACCATTTTTACTTAACAAATACCTTATTTAATTGGACCGAAAATGGAACGCAAACTAGAGAATTTGTTAATGTTGGTGTTGCATATGGAAGTGATGTAAAACTGGTAGAAAAAATTTTATTAGAAGTGGCTAAATCGCAAAAATTAATTTTAGACACACCTGCACCTAAAGTTTTGTTCACAGATTTTGCAGACAGTTCTTTAAATTTTAGACTTGCTTTTACTATTAATGATAGTTTTGATGTACGCTTTATTCAAAGTGATATTCGATTTGCAATAGATCAAGCTTTTAGAGAGAATAATATTAGAATTCCTTTTCCACAAAGAGATGTTCACCTTATAAAACAAGAATAAAAACCATGAGTAAAATACTAATCATAGAAGATGAAGCTGCCATTAGAAGAGTATTAAAAAAAATAATATCAGAAGAAAACGAAGCATATAATGTAGAAGAAGCAGAAGATGGGTTGCTTGGAATAGAAATGATAAAAAACAACGACTATGATTTGGTTTTGTGTGATATTAAAATGCCAAAAATGGATGGTGTTGAGGTATTAGAAAAAGCAAAAAAAATTAAACCAGAAGTGCCAATTGTAATGATTTCTGGTCATGGAGATTTAGACACAGCAGTAAATACAATGCGCTTAGGAGCTTTCGACTACATTTCGAAACCACCAGATTTAAACCGATTGCTAAATACAGTTAGAAATGCTTTAGACAGAAAAGTGCTAATTGTAGAAAATACACGTTTAAAGAAAAAAGTAAGCAAAAACTACGAAATGATAGGAGATAGTCAGGCTATTTCTCACATAAAAGATATTATAGAAAAAGTTGCAGCAACAGATGCAAGAGTATTAATTACAGGGCCAAATGGAACAGGGAAAGAATTAGTTGCACATTGGTTGCATGAAAAATCAGATCGTGTAAAAGCGCCAATGATAGAGGTAAATTGTGCTGCAATTCCGTCAGAGCTGATAGAAAGTGAGTTATTTGGTCACGTTAAAGGATCTTTTACTGGAGCAAATAAAGACAGAGCAGGGAAGTTTGAAGCAGCAAATGGAGGCACTATTTTTTTAGATGAAATAGGTGATATGAGCCTATCTGCACAAGCAAAAGTATTACGTGCTTTGCAAGAAAATAAAATTCAAAGAGTAGGTTCTGATAAAGACATAAAAGTAAATGTTAGAATTGTTGCAGCTACAAATAAAGATTTAAAACTAGAAATTGCTGAAGGACGTTTTAGAGAGGATTTGTACCACAGATTAGCAGTTATTTTAATAAAAGTTCCTGCCTTAAACGATAGAAGAGATGATATTCCCTTGTTAGTAGATTTTTTTACAAAAAAGATATCTGAAGCTCAAGGAACACCTAGAAAAGCATTTTCTGATGAAGCCATTGAATTACTAAAAAAATATGATTGGACAGGAAATATTCGTGAACTAAGAAATGTTGTGGAGCGATTAATTATTTTAGGCGAAAAACAAGTTTCTGGAAATGATGTGAAATTATTTGCGAGTAAGTAGTTGAAAAATCAGCTACATACAAATACTTATTTTGGGACGTTACACTATCGGAAATATTTCACATTTTTAATAATGCCAAAAATTATTAAAAATAAAGTAATTAAAGACATATAAAGAATATTATCAATCAGATTAAAATTAGTATTTGATTCAAAATATTGTGGTTTATAATTATTCCAATTGATAGAATTTGCTGGTTTTTCATCAAATATTTTAGGATAAAATTGCAAACGTAAATCTTCGTGAAATTGGGTAGTTGCATTTAAAAAATTTACTTGATCTGTTAAACTTGTATTTGCAATTTCATTCATTGCCAATTGCATTTGTAAAGGCGGAAAAAATTGAGCAATCTTTTTACTCAACAATTCTCTCTTTTCAATTTTAGCATACATAGCATCTTTTTCTTGTTTCGATTCATCATCACCCATTTGCTGCATTGCATAATACCAAAGCCAAGAAAAACCTTCTTCTTGTAATTCGTAATTAGAAAATTGTGGATAATGTGCATAGAACTTATCTAAAGTCTCTTTTTTATCTGTATCCCATTTTTTATGATATTCATCTCTTTGCTTAATTGTCATTGTAAAAGCTTCTTCAACAGGATAAGTATTGCTAATATAATTATTTACAAAAACTGGCAAAAAAACTACTAAAATTAACCAACTACTTAATAATGCAATAGCATTTGTGTTTGATGATTTTCTCAACAGAATTACAAAAAAGCAAATAGCAAACCAAAATAAAATGTACAAATAACTAATAATTACGATTTGTAAAAAACCAATATTTAATGGAATTCCTAACATAAGTTTTGAGACTAAAAATATGAGTCCTAAAACAATCGATATAAAAACTACTCTGATAGATATTTTTTTCAATAAATATTTAAAAGAAGATTTACCTTGAATGGTAACTAATTTCCAAGTTCCTTTTTCTATTTCTTCTGATAAAATATTAAAATTTAAAGCGATTATGAGCAAAGGAAAAAGAAAAATAATCAAAAAACTAATGTCTAAATTCCCAACGTGCAAACGCATTGGGTTTACCAAGTCTGTATCGTATTTTTGACCTTCAAGATTTAAAATAGTTACATTTTGTATGTGAGAGTTCAAATCACTTTGCCCAATTGAAAAGCCTGCTAAAGTGTTTACTGGATTTATAAATGAGAATTTTAAGTAATATAATAAAAGTCCTAAATCATCATTATGTAAACTTGTTTGGGTTTCTATATGTTTTTCTTGCTGTACTTTTGTTTTTGCAATTGCTGCTTGTTTTTGGTTCAAATATTGTTTCCCTGTTCCAATACTTAAAATGCCTAGAATTATTAAAATTCCAAAAGCCAATAAAACCGTTTTAGATCTAAAAAATTGTTTGATTAATATAAAATACATAACTAAAAAATTTTAAATCGGTTAGAAAATTTAACCATAAATAATAATGTGCACAGCAACCAGACTACAAGCGTTACAATTGCTGTAAGCTGATTTTGAATTGTTTTACCTATAGAAATATAGTTGTAACTAAATTTTGGTGCAGATTTCCAATACGATTTGTCAATTACATTAACTTTACCTTCGCTACTTGTGGCTTTATTGCTTATAAATTTCATTTGCAATTCATTCATATATTGCGATTGTTTGTATCTGTAATTTTCAGTTTGTGATAAGAAATTAACATACGTATCAAAATCTGTCCCAGAAAAACCCATCGATACATTTTTAATAGCCAAATAAGGATTTAAAAAAACCAACCCATTGGTAATACTATTTTGTTTTTGATAGGTGTCAATTAAAATAGTATGTTGTTTGTTGTATATTTTTGCAGATTGTTCTTCGCCTTTACTCATTACAAAACCACTATAATTTATGGGTAAATCTTTTACATCAGTAACATTATAGACTTTTAAAATGGAATCTCGCAAACTATTAAAATATGGATCATCAGGATTATGACTATCTCCAGTTTTAGAAATTTCTTCTTCAATAGCAGCTTTAAATGCTATTTTAGAAAGATTGGGATACATTGAATTTCCAACAACTTGTGCCATTTTTGGAACAATAATAAAAAACAACAACCAAATACTTAATAGACTCAATAATGCTTTATTAGAATTTTGACTTTTGCCAGAAATAATTACAGTTATGCAACATAAAACCATATAAAACACAATATAACTAAACGTAATTAGTAAAGATCTAATAATAGTTGCGCCATTTGTAGCTTCGTTTTCTAAAAAAGAAATACTCCATAAAGACAAAAAAGCGGGTAAAAAGAAAATTGCCGAAATAAGAAATAAGCCCAAAGATTTGCCTAAAAGAACCTCTTTAATTTTTGCTCCTTGAATATGCATTATTTTTAAAGTTCCATTTTCTTTTTCTGATGTTATAGAAGCATATCCCAAGAAAAATATAATTAGAGGTAAAATTAATTGCAACAACATTGTAACATTTAAATCTCCAAAACGAACTAAACCTGTTGATAGACTTGCTTCAGAAAAATTGGCAGTATGCTGTTTGTGAGCTTCTAAAAAAATAGCATTTCCTGTGTAACTTTCAATTCCAGAATCAAAAATACTTAATGGATGTTGTAAGCGAAACGTAAAAGACCCAAAATGCGCCATTCTGTGAGGATGCTTGTCTGGATTATCATCCCAACTTTTTCTAGATTCTTCTTGATGATGTTCTACAGTATGATGATGTTTCTCAAAAGCAACCCAACTATTTGTTGTTACGTATGCTAAAACTCCTAAAAAAATAAACAACAGTATTAAAAGACCTTTATTGCTAAAGGTCTTTTTAGAAAATTGTTTTGCTATTAAAAAAACAACTGTTTTTTTCATAAACTTTAAAAATTATAAGTAGCATTTAATAAGAAATTTCTTGGTGCTCCAGGGCCTAATCTTGATGGATTTAAACCTCCTAACCAATACGTTTCATCAAATAAATTATTTACTTTAAGTGTTAATTGCATACCAGTATTGCTAGGTTTGTAATAAATTGCAGCATCAAATACGGTATAAGAAGGTAATAATACTCTATCAGTTGCATATGTTGGGTTGTACCAAGTGTATCTGTCACCTATAAACTGTGTACCTAAACCTATTCCAATTCCTTTTAAGGCTTTGGTTATAAAATCATAACGACCCCAAAAATTGGCATTATGTTTTGGTGCACCACCAATTCTTTGTCCAATAAACTCTGTTATTGCATCTTCTACTATTTCTGCATCTGTAAATCCATAAGAAGCTGTTAACTGAAAGTTTGATGAAATATACCCAGATACATCCATTTCAAAACCTCTACTTCTTTGTTCACCTCTGGTTGTTAAGTTGTCTAAATCATAAGTATCTCCTAATAAAATATTTTTCTGAGTGATATCAAACAAAGCAAAATTTGCAAATATTTTACCATTCATAAATTCACCTTTAGCACCAATCTCTTTTAAAGTACTTTCTAATGGATCAAATCTTCCTGGAGATGCAGCCCAAAAGAAACCTTCTGCAGTTGGAGATAATGATACCGTATTTGTATGTGGTTGAAAACCTTCTAAATAGGTCGCATAAGCACTTATTTCGTCTGTAATTTCATAAGTTAAACCTAGTCTTGGAACAAATGCACTTGTTTTAAACTTTTGTTCATCACCTTCATAATTAAATATATCTGTAAACCACTCATACCTTAAATTTAATAATGCAGAAAATTTACCAATTTTAAATTGATTTTGAAGATAAATACCATCAGACGTAGTTAAATTTGCAGGTAAATATTGTGATAGATTAGAAAGTGCATAGTTACTGGTATCTCTAGCTCCATTAAATGGGTTTTCTAAATCAAAATAAGCTCCTGCTGGCATTGGCACTGTAACACCACCTATGGTTGTTTGAACATAATTACCTGGATTCGTAGGGTCATAATTTGCTTGCCCTCCACTTACGGTTAAATATCTTCTAGCTCTAAACCAACCAGCACCTTTTTTTCTTTCCCAACGTGTTGCATCGTAACCTATTAAGAGTTTATTAGTGAAATTTTCGTTAATGATATCGTAGTTAAAATAGGCGCTAAAATTATTTGTTTCCCAAAATTGTTGTCTTTCATCATATCTCAATCTTGCAAGAGTAGTAATTACATTACCATCAATATCAACCATTGATCCTCCAACTCTATGTTCTGCCAAATCTTCATCCCAAGTTTGTTTCATATACTGGGCATTAAAACCAAAGTTGTCGCTAAACTTTTTGCTGAAGCTAGCCATAAACGTAAGTTCTTTGGTTTTGTAATGATCGCTTGATGCACCAACATTCATTGTTATTGGAGTGCTATTGAGATCATATTCACCATTAATAGAGCCAAAAATAGGTTGTCCTCTATCTAGATTACCTTCAGAATTATTATAAATCATTTCAACGTTAAGTGAAGTAGATTCATTAGGTATATAACTTAAAGAAGGCGCAAATAAAATAGCATTGTTATTTACAACATCTCTAAAAGAATCAGCATCTTGATAAGCAGCATTAAAACGATATAATAAAGTTTTTTCCTCATTCAGAGGGCCTGTAAAATCTGCAGTTGTTCTTAAAGTTCCAAAACTTCCAGTAGTAAAACTGATAGAACTTCTTTTTTTAGCTAAAGGTTTTTTTGTTACCATATTTACTGTTCCTCCAGGATCTGCACTAGAAAAAGTAATAGAAGAAGGTCCTTTGATAACTTCTACACGCTCTAAATGAGAGGTGATTGGTTGTAAAAAATAATACTGACGCGTACGCATACCATTTACTACCTGTCCATCATCAGCTTGAGTAATTCCACGAATATTATAATGGTTATATAATCCAGTAGCTGTAACATTACTTACTGTTTTTACTGCATCTACTAATTGAAATGCTAAACGATCATCAATAAGTTCTTTAGTTACAGTACTCACTGCTTGTGGTAATTCTTTATTTTTAATAGCTATTTTGGTAGCGGAAAAAGAATAATCACTATTGTAATCTTTTCGAGTTCTACCAACAATTTCTATAGATTGTAAAGATTCTGAAGATTCTGAAAGTGTTATACTACCTAAATTGAAATCTTCATTTGTTTTAATATCAACAGATTTTGTATAGGTATTAAAACCAATAAATGTTATTTTTAAATTATAAGCTCCTTTTTCTTTTAATTGTATACTAAAGTTTCCATCAATATCTGTTGATGTTCCTTGTTGTATTGAATTGTTCTTTTTTATTGTGATGTTTGCTCCTAAAATTGGATTATTATTTTTATCTAAAACTTTTCCTGCAATTTTGGATTGAGCAAAAGTGATTTGTACTGCTAAAAATAGTATTGCAAATATGATGTTTTTAAATTTCATTATTTGTTATTTATTATTGTTTGAGTTTAATTAAATTGTTTTTATGTATAAATCTTGAAGTTCTTGAGCAGATATTTTTGAGGTTTCAGTTACGTGAACTAAACTGCCTTCTCTCATTATCCCAATTTTTGACCCTATATTTACAGCATTAAAAATATCATGAGTAGCCATAAGAATACCAACACCATCTGCGGATAATTCTTTACATACTTTTGCAAATTCTACTGATGCTTTAGGATCTAAACCAGATGTTGGTTCATCCATTAAAATATAAGAAGCATTTTTAGCCAAAGCAATTGCAATACCTACTTTTTGACGCATTCCTTTAGAGTAGGTGCTCAGCTTTTCTTTAAATGCATTTGTTTGCAAATTAGCTTTAGCTAAATACTTTTCAAGTTCTTGTTGACCGTATTTAAAACCTGCTAATCGACTAAAAAAATCTAAATTTTCTAAACCAGATAGATTGCCATATAACTGCACAATTTCTGGTATGTAAGCAATGGAGTTTTTAGTAGCATTATTTTCTGTTACAGAAATATTATTTATTAATGCCTTGCCAGAACTTGGTTTTAATAAACCTAAAAAAATATTAATAGTCGTAGTTTTACCTGCTCCATTTTGCCCTAATAAGCAAAAAATTTCACCTGGAGCTACAGAAAAACTTAATTCATTCAGCGCTATTTTTTCATTATAGTGCATAGAAAGCATTTTAGCTTCTAACATAAAGATGTTGTTTTATAAAATTGTGGATTGTGTTCTTTAAAATGAAGAACAGTATTTTTTAGCATTTTAGAATAAATACTACATACAAAGAAACAAACCAAATGTAACAACTGAACTCAATAATAAGCTTTTTGAAAAAAAGCGTAATTATAGTCTAGAAATTAAAACTGGATCGTTTTTTTTGTATTAAGAAATTTGATAAGGTGGTGCTCTAGATTGTTTTTGATAGAGTATAAGAGGAATAAAATGTTCTTCTTGTTGTGAAATTTTATTTGTAATAAACTGGGGTGTTATTATTACATAATTAACAATTTTGGATTCCTTTAAATCCATATCCAAATAAATATTACAAATATCACATAATTCATTTGAATTTGATTTATCATCAGTTTTAAAAACTAAAGAAGATTTTTCTGATTTTTCATCAAAATGATGTTTGTCTATATGATTAAAATTATGCAGAAGAGCAACAAGATGTGTCATAAAAATGACAATCACTAAAAAAGTACTTATTGTTCCTTTAATATTTTTCACGGAGCAAATATAAAATTATTTTTAATTTTTCTAAATTATTTTGGTGCAAAACCAAAAAAAATCGGAAATTAATCCGATTTTTTAAATTTGTAAGTGGGTAAGTTCTTATAAATCAAAACGATCTAAGTTCATCACTTTAGTCCAAGCTTTTACAAAATCATTTACAAAACGCTCTTCACCATCAT
Source organism: Polaribacter sp. (assembly GCF_049276715.1). Taxonomy (GTDB): domain Bacteria; phylum Bacteroidota; class Bacteroidia; order Flavobacteriales; family Flavobacteriaceae; genus Polaribacter. Next base: position 120,203 of record NZ_JBASWY010000044.1, on the reverse strand, counting down.
TTGCACCATAAACTTCAGCAACAGCTCTTAATTCTGTATTAGAACCAAAAATTAAATCTGCACGAGTTCCGTGAAATTTCATAGCACCTGTAGCTCTATCTCTACCAATAAATTCTTTTTCATCTGCGTTTGCAGCTTTCCAAGTTAAAGAGAAATCTAAAACATTAACGAAGAAATCGTTGGTTAAAATACCTACCTTATCCGTGAAAACTCCGTTTTTAGAACCATCAAAATTTGCTCCTAAAACTCTTAATCCACCAACTAAAGCAGTCATTTCTGGAATAGAAAGTGTTAGTAAATTAGCTCTATCTACTAATAAATCTTCAGCAGCAACATCTAATTTAGGATTCATATAGTTTCTAAAACCGTCTGCTATTGGCTCTAAATAGCCAAAAGATTCTAAATCTGTTTGTTCTTGAGAAGCATCTCCTCTTCCTTGAGTAAAGTTAGCTGAAATTGAGTAGCCTGCTTTTTTTGCGGCATCCTCTACAGCTACTGTTCCACCTAAAACAATTAAATCTGCCATAGAAACTGTTCCGTTAAATTCTTTTTGAATTCCTTCTAAAACAGTTAAGACTTTGTTTAGTTCATTCGGATTATTTACTGCCCAACTTCTTTGTGGCTCTAATCTTATTCTTCCTCCGTTTGCACCACCGCGTTTATCTGAACCTCTATAAGTAGAAGCCGAAGCCCAAGCGGTTTTAACTAATTCTGAAGTAGATAAATCAGAAGCTAAAATCATTTTCTTTAAAGCATCAATATCAGCATCGCTTAAAGTGTAATTTACTTTAGGAATTGGGTCTTGCCAAATTAATTCTTCTTTTGGTACTTCTGGACCTAAATATCTATCTATAGGTCCCATATCTCTGTGTGTTAATTTATACCAAGCACGAGCAAAAGCATCTTCAAATGCCTTATGATCTTTATGAAAACGTTCTGAGATTTCTCTATAAGTAGGATCCATTTTTAAAGCCATATCTGCAGTAGTCATCATCAAGGCTTGAGTGCCATTTCCTCCAGCAGCTGGTGCTTGTTTGGCATCAGCATTACTTGGTGTCCATTGATGAGCACCTGCAGGACTTTTCGTTAATTCCCAGTCGTAATTTAAAAGTACATCAAAATAATCAGCATCCCATTGTATTGGGTTTGGTGTCCAAGCCCCTTCAATTCCACTTGTAATGGTATCATCTAAAACACCAGATTTAAAAGTGTTTTTCCAACCAGTACTCATTTCTTCGATAGATGCTCCATGTGGTTCAGCACCCACATATTTTTCTGGGTCTGCAGCACCATGCGCCTTACCAAAAGTATGGCCACCTGCAACTAAAGCTACAGTTTCTTCATCATTCATGGCCATTCTACCAAACGTTATTTTAATATCATGTGCAGATTTTAAAGGATCTGGTTCTCCATTTGGTCCTTCAGGGTTCACATAAATTAATCCCATATGTACAGCTCCAAGATGTCCTTCTAAATCTCCATCAGAAGTATCATATCTTTCATCATTATCTAACCATCCTGTTTCACTTCCCCAATAAATATCTTGTTCTGGTTCCCAAACGTCTTCTCTTCCTCCTGCAAAACCAAAAGTAGGAAAGCCCATAGATTCTAAAGCGCAGTTACCCGCTAAAATCATTAAATCTGCCCAAGAAATTTTATTGCCATATTTCTTTTTAATGGGCCATAATAATAAACGAGCCTTGTCTAAATTTCCATTATCAGGCCAGCTATTTAAAGGTGCAAAACGATGCGTTCCTGAACCAGCTCCTCCTCGTCCATCACCAACTCTATAAGTTCCTGCACTGTGCCAAGCCATTCGTATCATAAAGCCTCCATAATGCCCATAATCTGCTGGCCACCAATCTTGAGAATCTGTCATTAAATGAATAACATCTTGTTTAAGTTCATCATAATTTATGCTATTAAAAGCGGCTGCATAATCAAAATCTTCTCCCATAGGATTAGATTTTGGTGCGTTTTGACGTAAAATATTTAATTTTAATTCATTGGGCCACCAATCTCTATTACTAGTTCCTCCACCAGCTGATTTTTTTTGACTTCCACTCATAAATGGACACTTGGCTGTGTCTCCATTTATGTTATAATTTCCATTATTGCTCATTGATTGCGATTTTTATTGGACTCAAAATTACAATAAAATTTTAAATAATTTTTATCTATAATTCTTATTTTAAAATAAGTAAAACTGATAGTCTTTGTGGTAAATATGTGATAATGGAAATTAATTTTTTTTAGGTATCTATAGATACATAGAAATTCTGCCAAATGAAATAAACAAAAAAATACCTCAAAAATGGTCCAACATTTTTGAGGTATTTTGCTATCCTAAAGAACTTTTTACTTAAGCCTTAGTTTCTGAGTTTGTCTCTGGTTTTTTAAAACCTTTTTTAATATTGATTGTAAGTTCGTTTTTAGTTTCATCTAAATCCATAGAAATAGTATCACCTTCAGTGAGTTTAGAATTTACAATTTCTTCTGCCAAAGCGTCTTCTATGTATTTTTGAATGGCTCTATTTAAAGGTCTTGCACCATATTTTTTGTCAAACCCTTTATCAGCAATATAATCTTTTGCCTTTTCACTCAGCTCTAAAGTATAGCCTAAATCAGAAATTCTTCTTAACAGTTTCTCTAATTCAATATCTATAATAGAATGAATATCTTCTCTTTCTAAAGCGTTAAAGACAATTACATCGTCTATTCTATTTAAAAATTCTGGTGCAAAAGATTTCTTTAAAGCTCCTTCAATTACAGCTTTTGCATTTGCGTCTGCTTGTTCTGTTTTAGATGATGTTCCAAAACCAACTCCACCACCAAAATCTTTTAATTGACGCGCACCAATGTTAGATGTCATGATAATTATGGTATTTCTAAAATCAATTTTTCTACCTAAACTATCCGTTATAAAACCATCATCTAAAATTTGTAACAACATATTAAATACATCTGGATGCGCTTTTTCTATTTCGTCTAAAAGAACTACAGAATAAGGTTTTCTGCGAACTTTTTCGGTTAATTGACCACCTTCTTCATAACCAACGTAACCTGGAGGTGCTCCAATTAAACGTGAAATAGCAAATTTTTCCATGTATTCGCTCATGTCAATTCTAATTAAAGAATCGTCTGAATCGAATAATTCACGCGCTAAAACTTTAGCTAATTGTGTTTTACCAACTCCAGTTTGCCCTAAGAAAATAAAAGAACCAATTGGTTTATTAGGGTCTTTTAAACCCACTCTATTTCTTTGAATTGCTTTTACAACTTTAGTTACAGCCTCATTTTGTCCAATTACCTTTCCTTTTATTAATTGAGGTAATTCGTGCAATCTATGGCTTTCTGCTTCAGCAACTCTATTTACAGGAATTCCTGTCATCATAGAAACTACTTCTGCAACATTGTCTTCTGTAACAATTTCTCTGTTTAATTTAGAATCTTCTTCCCATTGTTTTTGAGCTGAATTTAAAGCCAGTTCAATATTTTTTTCATCATCCCTTAACTTTGCAGCTTCCTCATATTTCTGACCATTAACCGCTTTTGTTTTTTTGTCTCTTATTATCTCTAATTGTGCCTCTAATTCTAAAACCTGTTTAGGAACTACAATATTTGTAATATGAATTCTAGAACCTGCTTCATCTAAAGCGTCAATTGCTTTATCAGGTAAGTACCTGTCTGTCATGTATCTATGTGTAAGTTTTACACATGCTTCAAGGGCTTCTTCTGTATAATTTACATGATGGTGCTCTTCGTATTTGCCTTTAATATTTTGTAATATTTGAATTGTTTCTTCTACAGATGTAGGATCTACAATCACTTTTTGAAAACGACGTTCTAAAGCGCCGTCTTTTTCTATATTTGTTCTAAATTCGTCTAAAGTGGTTGCTCCAATACATTGTATTTCTCCTCTTGCCAAAGCTGGTTTTAACATGTTAGATGCATCTAAAGAACCAGTTGCACCACCTGCACCAACTATGGTATGAATTTCATCAATAAAAAGAATAATATCATCATTTTTTTCAAGCTCGTTCATTAAAGCTTTCATTCTTTCTTCAAACTGACCTCTATATTTTGTGCCAGCAACTAGGCTTGCCAAATCTAAAGAAACAATTCGCTTATCAAATAAAATACGAGATACTTTTCTTTCTACAATTCTTAAAGCTAAACCCTCTGCTATTGCAGATTTACCAACTCCTGGCTCTCCAATTAACATTGGATTGTTTTTCTTTCTTCTACTTAAAATTTGTGAAACTCTTTCAATTTCTTTTTGTCTACCAACTACTGGGTCTAATTTCCCATTTTCTGCCAGGAATGTTAAATCTCTACCAAAATTATCTAATACAGGAGTTTTAGATTTTTTAGCTGTGGTAGGTTTTTTTTGCTCAAAAGGATTCGATTTCTCAGAAGCATATTCATCATCTGAAGGAGTTTCTGCAATTGGGTTCAAAGGCAAATCTACATCTACAATCTTGTCATCAACATGCAACTCTTTATATAGGGCTTTTGCTTCATCATAATTAACTCTATATTTTTGAATTAACTTCGTTGTTGGGTCATTTTCATTTCTAAGAATACACAACAATAAATGGGCAGTATCTATAGAATCGCTTTGGTAAAGTTTTGCTTCTAAAAAAGTTGTTTTCAGTGCTTTTTCGGCTTGTCTTGTTAAATGCAAGCTCCTCTTTTCTGTACCTTCTTGCAAGGCAGGATTTGGAGGGTTTAATTGTTCTAGTTTTTTTCGCAAAAGATTTAAGTCTACATCAAATGCAGTTAATATTTCTATTGCCTTTCCTTCTCCTTTTCTTATTAAACCTAATAGTAAGTGTTCAGTTCCTATAAATTCGTGACCTAAACGTAATGCCTCTTCTTTGCTGAAGGTAATTACATCTCTTACTTTTGGTGAAAAATTATCGTCCATATTCTTTTCTTATTGATGTAAATTTAGTCCTTTTTTTTGCAAAATAATTACAAAAAAGATGCCAATATTAAAAACTGACACTTTGACTTCATATCCACAAGATAGAAAACTCTTAGAAATCAAGCAAATAAAATATAGTTAAAAATTATTAAAAAATGTTGATAACTATAAAGCTTTCATTGGCTCAAAACCTTTGTAAATATTAGAAGAAGTAGTATCTTGCCTTGTTTTAAAAAAATCAATTAATTGTAATCAGAAATATATATGGCAGAGGGTGAAAAATTAATTCCAATTAACATTGAAGAGCAGATGAAATCTGCTTATATAGACTATTCAATGTCAGTTATTGTGTCTAGAGCATTACCAGATGTGAGAGATGGTTTAAAGCCAGTTCATAGAAGGGTTTTGTATGGTATGCACGAGTTAGGGATTAAAGCTACAGGAGCTTATAAAAAATCAGCAAGAATTGTTGGGGAAGTATTAGGTAAATATCATCCTCATGGAGATACATCTGTGTATGATTCTATGGTAAGGATGGCTCAAAGTTGGAGTGTTCGTTACATGATGGTAGATGGACAAGGAAACTTTGGTTCTGTAGATGGAGATTCTCCTGCTGCAATGCGTTATACTGAGGTAAGAATGCAAAAAATATCAGAAGAAATGTTAGCTGATATCGAAAAAGAAACAGTAGATCATCGTTTGAACTTCGATGATACTTTACAAGAGCCTACAGTTTTACCAACCAGAATTCCAAATTTATTAGTAAATGGTGCTTCTGGAATTGCAGTTGGAATGGCAACAAATATGGCGCCTCATAATTTAACGGAAGTAATTAACGGAACAGTTGCTTACATAGATAATAACGATATTGAGATTGATGAGTTAATGCAGCATGTAAAAGCGCCAGATTTTCCAACAGGTGGAATTATTTATGGTTATGATGGTGTAAGAGATGCTTTTCATACAGGTCGTGGGCGAATTGTAATGCGTGCTAAAGCTAATATAGAAGAGGTTAAAGGGCGTGAGTGCATTATTGTAACAGAAATACCTTACCAAGTTAACAAAGCAGAAATGATTAAAAAAACTGCTGAATTGGTAAATGATAAGAAGATTGAAGGCATTGCTAATATTAGAGACGAATCTGATAGAAATGGAATGCGTGTGGTTTACGTTTTAAAACGTGATGCAATTCCAAATATCGTTTTAAATAAATTATTTAAATACACCCAATTACAATCTTCTTTTAGTGTAAATAATATTGCTTTAGTAAAAGGTAGACCAGAGCAATTAAATTTAAAACAGTTAATTCATTATTTTGTAGAACACAGACATGAAGTAATCGTTCGTAGAACTGAATATGAATTAAAGAAAGCAGAAGCAAGAGCACATATTTTAGAAGGATTAATTATTGCATCAGACAATATTGATGAGGTAATTGCAATTATTAGAGCATCTTCTAATGCAGATGAAGCTAGAGAAAAGTTAATGGAGCGTTTCGAATTAACAGAAATTCAAGCCAAAGCAATTGTAGAAATGCGCTTGCGACAGTTAACAGGTTTAGAACAAGACAAGTTGCGTTCTGAATATGACGAAATTATGCTAACGATTTCAGATTTAAAAGACATTTTGATAAATGAGCCAAGACGTTATCAAATTATAAAAGATGAATTACTTCACATAAAAGATAAATATGGTGATGAACGCAGATCTGTAATAGAATATGCAGGAGGAGATATGCGAATCGAAGACATGATTCCTGATACAAGTGTTGTTGTAACAATTTCTAATGCTGGATATTTAAAAAGAACAAATCTTGAAGAATATAAAGTTCAGAATAGAGGAGGAAGAGGTCAAAAAGGAGCAACAACTAGAAATGAAGATTTTTTAGAACACTTATTTGTAGGTACTAATCATCAATATATGATGTTTTTTACACAAAAAGGAAAAGTATTCTGGATGCGTGTTTATGAAATACCAGAAGGTGGTAAAAACACCAAAGGTAGAGCAATGCAAAACCTTATCAATATTGAACAAGATGATAGCGTAAAAGCATTTTTGGTAACAGAAGATTTAAAAGATGAAGACTATGTAAATAGTCATTATGTAATTATGGCTACCAAAAAAGGTCAAGTTAAAAAGACTTCTTTAGAGCAATACTCTAGACCAAGAACAAATGGTATTAATGCAATTACTATTAAAGATGGTGATGAGTTATTAGAAGCAAAATTAACAACAGGAGACAGCCAAGTTATGCTAGCCCTAAAATCTGGTAAAGCTATTCGTTTCGAAGAAGCAAAAACGAGACCAATGGGAAGAACTGCCTCAGGTGTAAGAGGAATTACTTTACAACATGATCAAGATGAAGTAATTGGTATGGTTGCTGTTAATGATACAGAAACTGATATCCTTGTAGTTTCAGAAAAAGGATATGGAAAACGTTCTAGTGTAGACGAATATAGAATTACAAACAGAGGAGGTAAAGGAGTTAAAACTTTAAATATTTCTGAAAAAACTGGTAATTTAGTAGCTATTAAGAATGTGGATGATTCTAATGATTTGATGATTATTAACAAATCTGGAATCATTATTAGAATGGCTGTAGAAGATTTAAGAGTTATGGGACGTGCAACACAGGGTGTACGTTTAATAAATATTAAAGCAGATGATAGTATTGCAGCAGTTGCTAAAGTTGTGAATGAAGATGAAGAAGAAGATGATGAAAACGAAAATGGCACGGAAATTGAAAATGATACAAACGAAAATCAGGAATAAAAATTAATTAATACATAAACAAAATGAAAAAACAAATACTAGCGATTTCTTTAGGTTTAATGACAATTGGAGTTTTTGCACAAAAAGACGAATTAAAAACCATAGAAAAAGCAATTAAAAAGGAAGACTATAAGCTTGCTAAACAAACACTTGCAACTTTGGAAGCAGCAGAAGCAAATGTTGAAGAAAAATATGAAGCTTGGTATTACTTTTTAAAGGGGTCAGTTTACAGTAAATCTGATGTAAAAAAAGCAGCAGAGGCCTATAATAAATTATTTGAAGTTGAAAAAGCTTCTGGAAAAGCTAAGTATACTTCAGAGGCAGAACCAGTTTTAAATCAATTAATTCAAACAGTTTCTAAAAGAGCCATAGATTTCTATAATAATGACAAGGATTATAAAAATGCTGCTGAGAATTTTTATTTAACGTACCAGTTAAGCCCTAATGATACCTCTTTTTTATATAATGCAGCAGTGAGTGCATCATTAGCTAAAGAATATGACAAGTCTTTGGAATACTATAAAAATTTACAAGATTTAGGCTATACAGGTATTACCACTGAGTATTTCGCAGTTAATAAAGAAACTGGAGAAGAAGAAAATTTAGGCACTAAAGAAAATAGAGATGCTGTTGTTAAGTTTGGGCAATATTCAAATCCAACAGAGCAAAACTCTGAATCTAAACAAGCTGATATTGTGAAAAACATTGGTTTTGTATTAATTGCTTTAGATAGAACAGACGAGGCTATTGTTGCGATCCAAGAAGCTAGAAAATCAAATCCTAAAGATTTAAATTTAATATTGAATGAAGCTCAATTATATATTAAGCTTGAAAAAATGGATAAGTTTGGTAAGTTGATGGAAGAAGCAATCGCACTAGACCCAAATAATCCAATATTATATTTTAATCTAGGTGTTGTAAATCAAAACGAAAATAAAATTGATGATGCAATAAAATATTATAAAAAAGCAATTGAGTTAAAGTCTGATTATGGAGATGCTTACATGAATTTAGCAATAGCAATTTTATCTGAGGAACAACAAATTGTTGACGAAATGAATAAAAGTTTATCTAACTTTAAAAAATATGATGAGTTAGAGAAAAAACAAAAAGAATTATACAAGAAAGCATTGCCATATTTAGAAAAAGCAGATGAAATAAAAAGGTCTGAAGATACTGTAAAATCTCTATTAAATATATATGACAATCTTTTAATGACAGAGAAAGCAGATGCTTTAAGACCAGTTTATAAAAAAATGATAGGACAAGATTAATTTTATAGAAAAAAGTTCTTAATAAAGTAAAAAAAACAGGCAACCTTAAGGTTGCCTGTTTTTTTTACTTTATTAAGAATAACAAGTACCTTAATAAACTGCATTTTTTAGTTGTACTAAACTGTTCGTTTGAAATCCTAAGACTATCTTGGACTTAAAACAACTCTAAATAATCTTCCAATAAAAACTAATGAAAGGCTTAAAAAAGGAAAAAATGCAAAAAAGAAAATCATGACTACTAATCCGTCGAAAATAGAATTTAAATTTCCAATACTCATTAAGTGATTTCCAGAGAAATACAAAATAACTGATGTAATTAATAGAACAAATAGCTGTCTTATGGTATCTTTATCCATAATTTTGGGGGTTTAAGGGGTTAAAAGTTTTGCTAAAGTAGTATATTTTTTTAAACTTCAAAAAGAAATTCTATTTATTTTTAATTTACAAAATATCTGATTTTATTTTTTTCCAAGTTTTTATGAGTAAAAAAGCAGCAAATACAGCTATTAAAGAGATAAAAATTGCATTAAAATAGTTGCCATAAATAAAGTAACCAGTAGCAAAAAGGCAACTATAAATAAGTACACAACCTAAAAGCATTGCCAAAATACCAGAGGGAACGCTCCAATTATCATTACTTTTTTGTTTTAAATCTTTAGAAAAAGAATCATTGAGTACTTTTTTCCATCCAGGACCACCAGGATTTGTTCTCAGATAAAAATTTTCTAAAACAATTTGATTTTCTGGTTTTGTTAAAAATGTTACTACCAGCCAAATAATTGTTGTTATTAAAACTATGATTGGAAATTTTGCCCAACTAGGAAAATATCCTTCAATACCAAAAAAAGTAGTACTTATGTAATCAGTAGAGAAAATTAATGAAATTATTCCAGAAACAATCATTGCAGATATTTCACTCCAGGCATTAATTCTCCACCAAAACCATCTTAAAATAAAAATTAAACCTGTACCTGCTCCAAACATAATTATAATATCAAAAAGTTGTTTTGCATTCTGAAGATACAAAGCAAACAATGCACTAAAAATCATTAAAATAATTGTTGATATTTTTCCGACTAAAACTTGCTTCTTTTCATCAGCATTCTTATCAATATGTTGTTTGTAAAAATCATTTACAATATAAGATGATCCCCAATTTAGATGTGTAGAAATTGTAGACATATATGCAGCTACTAACGAGGCTAAAACTAAACCTAATAAGCCACTTGGTAATTTAGTTAACATGGCAGAATACGCTAAATCATGACCTAATTTATCTTCTGAAATATTAGGAAAGGCCTCTTGGATACTTGCAATATCTGGATAGATAATTAGAGATGCTAAAGCAACCAAAATCCAAGGCCAAGGACGTAAAGCATAGTGCATTATGTTAAAGAAAAAAGTAGCACCTATTGCATGGTTTTCATCTTTAGCCGCTAACATTCTTTGTGCTATATAACCACCTCCTCCAGGTTCTGCTCCAGGATACCAAGAACTCCACCACTGAACAGACAAAGGGATTATCAATAAAGTCATAACAGCTTCAGTATTGGAAAAATCGGGTAGAATCGATAATTTATCTACAACATTTTCGTGCGTAATTAGAGCTTGAATTCCTCCAATTTCTGGTAGATTTACCAAATAATAGGCAGCTCCAATTGCTCCAGCCATTGCCGTAAAAAACAATAAAAAATCAGTGTAAACGACTCCTTTAAAACCACCTAAAGCACTAAAAACAACTGTAATTGTACCTGCATAAACTATGGTTTCCCAAGGTTGAAGCCCTAACATAATACTTCCTATTTTTATGGCAGCCAAAGTTACACCAGCCATTGCAAAAACATTAAAAAGTAATCCTAAATATAAGGCTCTAAATCCTCTTAGAAACTTTGCAGGTTTTCCTCCATAACGTAATTCGTAAAATTCAATATCGGTTTTTACATTCGATTTGCGCCATAATTTTGCATACACAAAAACGGTTAATAATCCTGTTATTAAAAAAGCCCACCACATCCAATTTGCTGATACACCATCTTTTCTAACAATATCTGTAACAAAATTCGGAGTATCTGTAGAAAAAGTTGTGGCAACCATAGAAACACCCAATAACCACCAAGGCATTGTTCTACCTGATAAAAAATATTCTGTAGAGTCTTTTCCTGATTTTTTAGAAACATAAATTCCAATAAATAAGGTGATTGCGAAAAAACTAATGACTAAAATATAATCTAAAGTACTTAAGGTTATCATCGAGTTTGGTTTTATTTTCTAAATGTAAATATGCAATATAATTATTTAATAATTACCAAATTAATTTTGCAGGATAGTGCTTTTTAAGGTATTCTTTAATGATAAAAATATCGTCTTTAGCAGTTAAATCTGGTACGTGTTCTGACAATGGAATTCCTTTAAAAGCCTTTGGAAAATCTGCAACACAATTCAAAACAACTGTAGGAATTTCCTTTTCATTTCTAACCCTATGTACAGGACAATTTTTTAAATATGGATATATTATTTTTCCATCAAATTTAAAAATATTCATGCTCACTCTTATTTTTCCATCTTTATCTTTATACTCCTCAGCTTCTTCAAAACTTGGTTTTTCAATAATTGATTTTAAATTTTTCTCGGAGTCTAAATTTAAAATAGCAAAAGAATAAATTTTTTCCAGAGAGAATTCTAAAGCATCCCTATCATAAGAAATAAAGGCATTTAAATTTTCAGTTTCTCTCATCAATTTTAGAGATTTTTCTGAATATAAATTATCGCTATTACAAACTGTGTATTGTTGCTTATTTAATTCTGAAAACTGCTCAACTGCTTGAAAAACAGCATCTGCTGTTCCAAGAGGTTTTATTCTGTTTTTTGGTATGTATTGAATTGGAAATGATATATTTAATCCATTAAAATGGTTATTTTTCTTTTCTTTTCCATAAAACTCTTTAAACAAATTTCCTTTTTCATTTATCACAATATAAATGTTTTTATAACCCGCTTTTTTTGCATTGTATAACAGATAATCCATTAAAGGTCTTCCTTCATTTCCAACACTAATCAGGCTTTTACTTCGTTCGTTTGCCTGATTATTTTCATCATCATTTACTAAGTTAGAAGTCGAAGGTTTTTTCATCCTCGAAGAAATTCCACCAGCCAAAATAATTAGATTATCGTGCATTTTTTAATTTATAGAGATTCGTTTGTTTCAAAAATTCTTGCTCCTTCATCAACAGAAACATGGTAAACATCTTTAGCACTAGCTTTTAAAATGGCTTCCATAATTTCTTTTTCTTTATTTTTAGGAGATAAAACAGCGATACTTCCACCACCACCAGAACCAACAATTTTTGCTCCTAAAGCTCCTGCTTTTAAAGCAGTATTAATCATAGCATCAATTTTAGGAACCGTTATTTTTAAAAGATTTTTTAAATAATGATGATGCTGATTCATTAACTCACCAATTTTTATCATATTTAATTCTTCTTTTTTAAACTCTATAAGAGCTTTTTTAGTTACTTCGAAATTACCAACAGCAGCCTCGAAATATGGTTTTAAATTATCATTTAGAACAGCTAAATATTTTTGTAAATCTTCTAGTTTTGAATCCTCTAATTTAAAATTTGGAAAATTACTTTTTACTTCATTAATGGCATCCCAAGAATTGGTTTTTAATCTTTTTAGCAAACCTAAAGTTTCTTTTGGAACTCCAGATTCTGCCATAATTAAACCAGTTAAAGGTGCTTTTAAAACTTGATAAGAAAATTTTTCTCCAGTTTCTAAATAGATGATGTTTCCTAAACCAATACTGTATTGATCCATTTTTCCACCTGGAGCATTAAATTCTAAAACTTCAGCTTCATAAGCAATTTGAGCTATTTTTTCTGAGGTTAGTAAATCTGCTGTTCCAAAAGCTTTTATTAAAAACTGAACCCATGCTACAATCACTGCAGATGAACTTGAGGTGCCAGCATTTATGGGAATTGTGCCTGTTATTAAAACATCATAACCAGAAGTTGGTATGCAATTGTATCTTTTTAAAACATTTAAAGCCGATTGAAAATAATCTTCCTTTTCTAGTTCCAAAATTTCTTCATCAATTTTAATGTTTCTTTTTTTATGGATGTCTGGTAAATCAATCTGAAAAAAACGAGTGTTATTCTGAACGGCATTTAAGGTAATATGTCTGTTAATTGCACATGCAATAATTGGTAAGCCTAAATAATCTTGATGATCTCCAAACAAGCATGTTCTTCCTGGAGCAATGGAGGTAAATTTTTTCAAACTGTTTATTATTTTTCTACAAATTCATCAGGAGCAAAATATATTTCTTTCTCAGTCCATCTTTCTTGTAATTTTTTTAGAGCTAATTTAAAAGTATTAAATTTTTTATTCTCTTTTTGTGTCCATCCAATTTCTGCATAAGCAGCAATTCTTGGAAAAGTTTGATAATGCATATTGCCATTTGTTGGAATCCATTCACCCCACATTTGGCAACCCAATCCAATTATTTTGTTATGATATTTTGCCTCTAATTTTTCTGGAATTGGATCAAAAGAATAGGCTTTTGAAAGTGGTAGGTTTTTATATTGATAATCTAAATAAGTGTAATTATGCAGAGAATTTACAATTTCATATCCATTACTTGCGGCTGTTTTTGCTAATTCTACATCTCCTTTCCAAAAATGCACTATGCTTTCTTTTGCTAGTTTCTGAGTAGTTTCTGTATCATTTTTATTTTGATAAAAATGTAAATTATGTCCCATAATTTCATTCCAACCCATCATTCTTTTTCCTTTACTTTGCAAGTAATTCGAAATATTATTGGTAAAATATACTTGTAAATCTGCAGGAGTTTTTAAGTTATTTTCTGCCATATATTTTTGAACAGAACTGGAAGATTTCCAATGGTTATATTTTACTTCATCACCACCAATATGAATAACTTTTGACGGGAATAATTCCATAACTTCGTCTAAAACATCTTTTAAAAACTGAATTACTCTTGGCTCAGTAACATCGTAAACATCTTTATCAACGCCGAATTTAATGGGCACTTCAAGTTCTTTTTTAGAAGTTCCTAACCAAGAATAAGAAGCAATTGCAGCTGTAGAATGTCCAGGCATTTCTATTTCTGGAACAACAGTAATATGCCTTTCTTTTGCATACAAAATAATTTCTTTAATCTGTTCTTGTGTGTAAAAACCTTCATGCGGTTCTGCAGATTGAATTGGACTTTCCCATTCTAAGGGACCAATTTGAGTGCTCTTTCTTTTAGAACCTATTTCTGTTAATTTGGGATATTTTTTTATTTCTATTCTCCAACCTTGGTCATCTACCAAATGCCAGTGAAATATATTCATTTTTAAAAATGCCATTTCATCTAAAAGCAATTTTACTTGTTCCATACCTTTAAAATATCTAGCTTCATCAAGCATAAAAGCTCTCCATTTAAACCTAGGAGAATCTTTAATTTTTAAAGTTTTTAGTTCGATGGTATTCTCGTATTTAGAATATTGTGAGTTATAAGAAATTAATTGTTTTAAGGTTTGTAAACCATAAAACCAACCTGTATTATTTTGCGCACAGATTAGAATTTCATTTTCAGAAACGGTTAGTTCATAACCTTCATCAGATAAACTTTCATCTTGTTTAAATTGAATATAATTCTTTTTTAATTCCTGAAAATTGGTTGTCGATGTTGTTAAATTAAAATCGCTTTTTAAATATTCTTGAAAGTCATTAGCAATTTTTTTAGTGTTTTCTAAAAATACAATTTGCGTTTCTTTATCAATTTTAAAAGTATTTCCAGAAAAAATAATTTCTTGTGGACGAGGTACAATATGAATTTCTTGCGATTGAATGGATTTAAAATTTAAGATTATTACAAAAAAGATGGTTAGGGTTTTTGTGAGTTTCATTTGAACAAAAATTTAATTTTTAAAAATAGTGTTTTAATCAATTTAATTTTAAAAATGATATATGATAATTAATTCCGAAGTTGATAAAAGTGCTACTTAAACTACCTCCTTTAGCTTTTACATAACCTCCTGCAGCTCTAAAATCTAAGCTATTATTTAGTTTGTAATTAAAGCCAGCACTTGGTTTTAGAATTAAACCTTCACCAGTACTAATATCTCCACCACCAGCTGCACCTGCTAAAGCTTGTGCAAAAATGGTCATTTTATCATTTAAAAAAGGATTTGTATTAGCACCCAAACCAACAATTCCTTCTGCATAAGCACCTGCATTTCCAAAATTTGCAAACGATGTTTGACCAGCTAAGTATATGTTTTTATTAAGATTTAAATTAACTTGAAGTGATATTTGGTGTAAATCTTCTGTGGGCTGTCCATCTCTTTTTGCATTAAAATAGACATCTTGTTTTACAATCACGTCTAAACCTTTAAACTTTCCTTCAGAGTAAGAATGATCATTAATTACTCCATTTCTTTCCACGTAATATTTTAGACCAACTCCAAAAGAAGACGTGTAAAAATGTGAATTAGGAGACATCACAAAACCTTTATTTACAGAGATAAAAATATCATTAAAAATTCTTTGTTCAATTGATAAGTCTGGATAAATTAAAAAACCACCTTGTGTATCAACACCACCTCCACCACCTGCACCAGCTCCAAATTTCGCTAAAATATTTGTGCTGTTTTTGTTGAGTGATAAATGATAACCACCTCCTAAAAAAACATCCATATAACCTGCTTTTATGCCATCAAAAGCACCATCTACTTTTACGAAAGCAAACCAGTTTTTCGCAAAATAATTAGCTATTTCAAAACCAGCTAATTTTATTGTTTTTCCGTTATTAATACCTTGGGTATTTCCATTTATTTTTAACGTATTCAAATGAAGCATTAAGGATGTTCTTTTGGAATTTACATTCCAATCTGATTTCTTTAAATCAATTATTTCAAATTCATTTTCTGATGCCTCAAAATCAGCGTAATCATAATCCAAAGGAATCTCTAAAGCAACATTAAATTGATGACTTTTTATCTCTCCACCATCAAAAAAGTTTACATAACTCCAGCCAGAATTTACAGAGAAATGTTTAAAATTATAACCTAAATTAAAGTGAGGCAAAATAAAAGCTCCACCACCATCTGGAGCTCCTGCACCACCACCACCACCAAAATGGAAACCAGAATCTATATAAAAACTTTCGCCTAAATATTTTTTTATTCCTGCATTTACTCCCAAAGTAAAAAAGCCACCTCTATTACCTGAAACTGCTCCATAAATTCCTAAACCAGCATAAGCCCAATCGTTTAACATTAAGTTATAATGAATACCTGTAAAACCCATATTTTTTTCATTGGGAATATCAGTTTCTGGCATATCAATAGACAAGAAATCTAATTTTCCGAAAGCTTCTTGAGTTTTTTTCTTTGGAATTTTATCAACTTGAGCGACTAAACTTTGAATACAAAGTACGATTACGAGTAATAATAAAAACTTTTTCATATTGAAGTTATCTTTTTTGAATTGTAATAATTACAGTTTTAGAAGTTGGAGTATTGCTAATATTTGCAGTGCTTTTTATAGGAACTAACACGTTTGCTTCTGGGAAATAAGTTGCTGTGCATTGTTTTGGAATACTGTAAGGAATTGCTAAAAATCCTTTTGCTTCTCTAGTTTCATTGTTAAAATGGCTAGTTAAATCTACCAAATCTAATTTATCAATTTTTAGATTTTTCATATCCTCAGGATTCATAAAAATAACTCTTCTTTCATTTAAAACTCCTCTATATCTATCATTTAAACCGTAAATAGTCGTGTTGTATTGATCGTGAGTTCTAATCGTCATCATTATAAATTGATTGTTTTCTAAAACAATATCTGAAGGTAAATTAACGCTAAAATTTGCTTTTCCATTAGAAGTATCATCATAATTATTATCTCTTACATTATTGGGTAAATAAAAACCACCTTTTTGCCTTACTTTTTGGTTATAATTTTCAAAACCAGGAATTGTAGCTTCAATTTTATCACGAATAAAATCGTAATTAGAAACTAATTTTGTCCAATTAGTGGTGGAGTTTTTTAAAGTTGCATTTGCTAAACCAGCTACAATTGCAGGTTCGCTTAACAAATCTTCAGACAAAGGTTTTAAATGCCCTTTCGAAGAATGTACAACTCCCATAGAATTTTCTACAGAAACAAACTGTTCTCCACCATTTTGATAATCTTTTTCAGAACGTCCTAAACAAGGTAAAATAAGTGCTTTTTTTCCATGAATTAAATGGCTTCTGTTTAGTTTTGTTGATACATGAACGGTTAAATTACAGTTGCGTAAAGCATCTGCTGTGTATTCTGTATCTGGAGTTGCTGAAACAAAATTTCCACCCATACCAATAAACACTTTCGCCTTTTTATTGTGCATAGCCTTAATTGAATCTACTACATCTAAACCATGTTTTCTTGGTGCTTTAAAACGAAATTCTTTTTCTAAACTATCTAAAAATTCGTGTTGTGGTTTTTCCCAAATTCCCATAGTTCTATCTCCTTGAACATTAGAATGACCACGAACTGGACAAGTGCCAGCACCTTTTTTTCCAATACTACCTTTTAGGAGTAAAATATTTACGATTTCTCTAATATTATCGACTGAGTTTTTATGTTGTGTTAAACCCATAGCCCAACAAATAATTATCTTTTTGTTGTTAATAATTAAGTTTGCAGCTTCATTAATTTGTTCTAATGATAAGCCAGTTTGAGGTAATAAATAATCGATAGAATAAGTTTCTAAATCGTTTAATAAATCTTCAATTCCGTAAGTTTTTTTTGTAATAAAATCGTAATCGAAAACAGTGTAAGGAAAATCTTCTTCGTGTTTCACCATCAATTTTAAAATGATTTTTAACAAAGCAACATCCCCATTAATTTTAACTTGTAAAAACAAATCGGTTAACTTTTGCCCAGAACCAATCCATTTTAATGGGTTTTGTGGGTCTTTATAGTTCATTAAACCTACTTCTGGCAGTGGATTTATCGTAATTATTTTACTTCCTTTTTTCTTTGCATCACTCAAAGCATTTAACATTCTAGGATGATTTGTGCCTGGATTTTGCCCAATAACAATTATTAAATCTGTATGGTTAAAATCGTCTAAAGTAACAGAGCCTTTGCCAATACCTAAAGTTTCTGAAAGAGCAGCTCCACTAGATTCGTGACACATGTTAGAGCAATCTGGCAAATTGTTTGTTCCAAATTGTCTTACAAAAAGTTGATACAAAAAAGCGGCTTCATTACTGGTTCTACCAG
This sequence comes from Polaribacter sp., assembly GCF_049276715.1. Lineage (GTDB taxonomy): Bacteria > Bacteroidota > Bacteroidia > Flavobacteriales > Flavobacteriaceae > Polaribacter. Next base: position 101,951 of record NZ_JBASWY010000044.1, on the reverse strand, counting down.
AAGTATAAAAAATGGCTTCATCAGGAGAGTTTAAAGAGTTTAACTCTTCTCCAATCATTTTAAAAGCTTCTTCCCAAGAAATTTGTTTGTAATAATTTGCACCTTCAGGCAAATATACAGGATGCGTAATTCTACCTTTTTTGCCAATTTCGTAATCTGATAGTTTTGAAAGATTACTTACTGAATAAGTTGAAAAAAATAATGGAGAAACTCTATTTTTAGTAGCTTCTTCTGCAACTGCTTTTGCACCATTTTCACAGTATTCTGCTAAAAAAGCACGTTTTTCATCTGGATCTGGCCAAGCACAACCTGGACAGTCGAAACCATCTTTTTGATTTAGTTTTTTTAATAAACCAATACCTTTTACGATGCCTATTTCGTTTTTAATATGATTGAAAGAAGATAAAATTGCTTTAAAACCAACAGAAGATTTAGGAATCTCTTTTAATTCTATTTCTGTTAAATTTTCTGGTGGCTGAGCATTCGTTTTTTTAGACATTTATTAAAGTATTCATATAATTAGGATTAGAATAAATTGTCATTTTTCTTTCTCTAGTAAAACCTATTAAGCAAATTCCAAACTCTTTAGCAAAATCTACGGCTAAAGAAGAACAGGCAGAAACAGCAACAATTATCGGAATTTTAGCTATAAAAGCTTTGGTTACAATTTCGTATGAAACTCTGCCACTTACAATTAAAAAGTTCGCTTTTTCTAAGTTATTTTCTATAAGTAAATTTCCGATTGTTTTGTCTACAGCATTGTGTCTTCCTATGTCTTCTTTAATACTTAGCAATTGTTTTTTCTTATCAAAAATAGCAGCTGCATGACTTCCACCAGTTAATTTAAAAGTATCCTGAAATTTTTTCATTTCCATGAACATTTCATGAATTTCTTCTGCATTAAAGTTTATTTCTTTTGATAGTTTTTCACCATCAACATGTATATCTTTTATTTCTTTTTTACCACAAATTCCACAAGAAGAAACTGAAAGCAATGTTCTTTTGTTAAGATACCCTTTTCCTAAGTCTGTCTCTAGAATTTCTGCATTTATGATTAGATTAACCTGAGCATCACTTTTAATAATTTTTAGAATAAGTGGTTTCTCTTTTTTATAAATATCTTCTGCAAATAGCAAACCTCTAATTAATTCGAAATCGTTTCCAGGAGTTCTCATTACAATAGTATAGGCTTCGCTATTAATATTTATTTGCAAAGGAGCTTCTAAAACTAAAGAATCATCAATTAATAATTGTTGATTATCAGTAATTTTTAACCCTTGATAGCTTGTAGATTGCATGAAATATTTTGTAAAACTTTCTTTACAAACTTAATCAAAAAACTTGTAGAATAAAAAAAGTCTCGATATAGAATCGAGACTTTACTCTTTAGCGTCTTATACCCCTAAAAATAAAACACATAAAGCTTGAGCAAATATAACTAAATATTTTAGTAAAGAAAAAATTAAACTAAAGAATTTTATTAACAATTTATATTTTTTCGCATACAATTACTTTCAAAATATTTTTAAGATTAGTTGTAAAAAATAAGTAGTTAAAACCACCTTCTTTCAGGTTTGTTTCTTTTCTAATTTGTGCTACAGTTTTAGGGAAATTTCTTGTGGTAATGTTTGCTTTTTTATCCAAGAATAAATTTTTCAGGTTTTTTTTATCGTAAGAAATAACATTTAAAATTTTAAAAATTCTACCTGGAAAATCTATCATTTTTTCTGATGTGTATAAATGAGAATGTTGATGAAGTTTATAGAGATTTAATTTTTTTGATATTTGATAAAAACCACCAGATTTTAAAATGGCCGAATTTGGTTCGTACAAATAGGAGAGAGGCTCTGAATACTCAGATATTACCTCTTCTAAATAAGGAAAGTCAAAGGTTTCTGATAAATGCTTTTTAAAGTTTATTGTTTTTATTTCGATACTTTTTTTATACTCTTTTTCTAATAAAAATAGGAGTTCTTTCACCTCATTATCTATAGCAACAATATGAATTTCCTTTACATTTTTTAAGTCGTTTATAGTGTTTGTAATGTCTAAAATGGGAGAAACTTTAATAAGAATTTTAGACGCTTTAGAAAAGAAAAAATCAATTTTTGGGGTGATGTTTGGTTGGCAATCTTTTAATAAAAATACTTTTCCTTTTGCATCATTTCTTCTAGATGGATCTATATAAATGCAATCGAAACTATTCTCAGTATTTTTTAAAAAATCAAATCCATTACCAGAAAAAGTATCAATGTTTTCTGCACCTAATTGTTGATAATTGTGCCTTACAATTGTTGATAACTCACTATTTATTTCGCAATGAAGTACATTGGTAAATTGTTTTGAAAAGTAAAACGCATCTATGCCAAAACCTCCGGTAATATCAATAATTGAGTTTCCTGAAACGATTTTCGATTTGTATGCTGCAGCAATTTCAGAAGATGTTTGCTCAATGCTAATTTTAGCAGGATAATAAATATTTTCAGTACAAAACCAAGTAGGAAGTTTTTGCTCAGATTTTTGCTTTGCTATGATTTGATTTGCCAATTCTTGCACAGAAATAGCATCAAAAGGACTGCCTTTTAAAATCAGTTTTGTAATATCAGATTTTAAGTTATCGTTGATAAATTGTTGAACTTCTGGTTGTAAAACTGCTTTATTCAAAAGAAATTAAATGTCTTTGGTTAATGATTTTACAATCTTGTTTTCCGATAAAAATTCTTTTAAAATAACTTTTAAAGCAGTGTACGTTGGCACAGCAGTGATCATACCAACAATTCCAAACAAAAGACCACCAATAATTATAACTAGAAAAATTTCTAAAGGATGTGATTTTGTAGTTTTGGAAAAAATTATCGGCTGGCTCACAAAATTATCTATTAATTGAGCTATAAAATAACCTATCATAATATATATTGTTGTTGGTAATATTTGCGATTGAAAGTCTAACTCAATATTACTAGTCATAGATAAAACGCTCATTAAAATAGCCCCAATTAATGGGCCTATATAAGGTATTAAATTTAACAAAGCACAGAGAAAGGCAATTACAACAGCATTTTTAATGCCGAAAATTAGTAAGATAATTGTGTAAATAACAAAGAGTATGGTGATTTGAAATACAAGACCCAGAAAATATCGAGATAAAAGATGATTAATAACCTCTAAAGACTTTGAAAACCGATTTTCAGATTTATCTGGTATTAATGTTAATAATCCATTCTTTAATAATTGGCGATCTTTCATGAAGAAAAAAGTAATAAATAAAATAGAAAATAACCCAACACTTATAGAGCCTAGTGTAGATAAAATATCATTTAATAAATTTGGAATAGCTTCAAATTGCTTTAAGAATTTTATTTTTTTCATTTCCTTTAAAATATCAAATCCTTTTGCAGAAAAGTAATCCGTTATTTGATTAAAAATGTCTTGCATGTTATTTTGTAATTCTTCTACGTCTAAAAGAGATAAACTTTTACCTTGTTCTGTTATTAAAGGTATAAAGAGTAAAATAATTCCAGTTAATAAGCTAAGCATTAAGAACATAGTAGTTACCACTGCCATCGTATTTGGAAACCTGAATTTTTTTCTTAAAAAGTAAATAATTGGTCTTGCAATTAAAGATAATATTGCAGCAATAATAATATAAATAATTACAGACTGAATTTTTATTAAAAAGTAGCCAAGTAGAAATACTCCTAGAATAATTGCGATTGCTCTTAAAATTCCGTTTGCTATTGTTTTTGATGTCATATTTTATTATCCACTAAAATTTAAATAAGTAAATCGTTGTTCATAGATTAATTGTATCCTTTTACTTCTCCCATACTTAATTTACCTCCATTTTCAAATGTGTGGTTTGTTGGCAATAAAGCACCACTTTCTGTTGTAATCCAATCTTCCCAAGTTGCAGGAGTTCCATTCATTCTGCCATTTTTTAGATACATTTTGTAACTTTTAGGAACATAATTTTCATCTAAAAGCCAAACATAACTATCTCCAGGAGTTGTGCCTCCAGTTGTGTAAGTAACTCTTAAAGCTTGCTTTTCATCTACAATTTCTATATTTCTTAGAACACCATCATCAAATAATTTATGAGGTGCAACCAACCAAAAAGAGTCGTTATTAAAAATATCCCATGCTTTTTTTACAATAATAGAATCTGCTTTTTCAGATTGATTTTCGTTAAAAAACACCATGCTTTTTTCTATTTCTTGCGGATATAAATTTACACGAATTGAATCCCAAGAAACATCTACAATATGTTTTTCTTTGTTCCATTTAAAAGATCTTCTGCCTGCAAAACTCCATTCTAAAACCTTTGTTTTTTGGTAAGCTTCATGGTTTATGGCTTTTAAAATATTGTTAGCAAGAATATTAGCCTCTTCATTATAGGCTTTTATATTTCCCATAGGAATTTCCATTCCAAATAATGAGAGGGTATGCTTTGTAGGTAATTTTAAACCAGCTTCAGTGTTTTTCCATCCAGACCAAGTTGCAGAAACTCCACCAATAGGAATAATGGATGTCCACATTTTATAAGAAGTAGGGAAGTAGTTTTCGTCTAAAATCCAAAGATAAGAATCTCCAGGAGTTGAGCCACCAGAAGTATAAGTAACCATTAAAGCATCTTTGCCTTGGTAATTTACAATGCTTCTTTCTGTTCCAGCATCAAAAATTTTATATGGAGCCACTAGCCAAAAAGAGTCGTTGTTAAAAAAATTGAATGCTTTTTGAACTATTTCTTTGTTTTCAGTTTTTTTATTGTTGATAAAAACTTCTGATTTTGAGGTGTCTTTCGTGTTTAAAATTACCTTGTTTTCATCCCAAGAAACTTCAACAATATTTTTTTGTTTATACCACTTATAAAAATGTACATTTCTAAAACTCCACTCTATAACCTCTGTGTTTTCAAAAGATTCGTGGTTTATTGCATTAAACATTTTAATTGCTAAACCATCTGCTTCTATTCCTTTTTTGCCCTTTGGTACATCTTCATTATTTATGAAATAATAAACAGTAACAAAACCTATAATTAAAAGGATGATAACTCCCAAAATCTTTAAAAACGTCTTCATAAAAAAATGATAATTTAAATAGCTAATTTATCACTTTTTAACGATTCCTTTATTTATTTTGATGATAATAATCTAAAACGTGTTTTGGAATTTCCATCTGTTCCGGTTTTCCTTTATCAGGAATTGGGTATTCTGCCACTTGTTTTATAGGCACTAAACCCGCCCAAACATTTAAGTCATAATCATCTGGTTCATCTGCAACACCCACATCTCTAATTTTTGCTGAGGCAGTTTCTATAGTCATTTCAATGGTTAAAGTTCTATCGAATTCAGCTTGGTTCATTTCTCTGATTCCATTCCACCTTCCTTTCATCATGTGTTCCATAAAACAAAAAAGCGCGTCATCTTTTTCCTTTTTTTCTTCTAATTTTCTTACAGACCCAAATAATGTTGCAGATCTATAATTTACTGAATGATGAAAGCCAGATCTTGCCAAAACCAAAGCATCTAAATGCATTACTGTTATGCTCATTTCACCAGCTTTTAAAAGTGATATTAACATTCTGTTGGCATTAGAGCCATGCAAAATAATTTTGTTATCCATTCTGCCATAAGCCATAGGAATTGTAATTGCTTTACCTTCAAAAACATAACCCACATAGCCAATAAAACTTGCATCTAAAATGGAATTTATTTTTTCTACATCGTAAGTTGCTCTGTTTGCACCTCTTTTTATTCTGTTTAATTTTGATTGTTTGTATTCTTTCATTTTATCGATTTTGAGGGTTACAGTTTTTATATTTTTCTGATTTTATTTTAGCTAATTCTAAATCTTTAGGTTTGTAAACTTTTTTTGTTGATGCTGGATATTTCTCAATCATTTTTGATGGACGAATTGGACGTGGAACAAAATTACCAAAACAACTTGGACAAACGTTTTCAAAAATTTCGATTGCGCAACTTTTACAATAAGTACATTCGAAAGAGCAAATCATTGCTTCATTAGATTTATTTGGTAAATCTTTATTGCAATGTTCGCAATTGGGCTTAATTTGTAACATTATAAATGGTTTTTATTTAAAATACTCATGTTGTAAGTCGACCAATAGGCATCTTCAAATTTTACGTTTTCTTTTAATAATCCTTCAATTTCGAAACCACAATTTTTATAGCATTTTATGGCTTGCAGATTAAAGTCATATACACCCAAATCTAACCGATGTAATTTTAGTTTGTTAAATGCAATTTTTATAAGTTCATTAATTATGTGAGTTCCAAAACCATGATTTCTATATTTTTTATCACCAATGAGTACTCTACAAATTCTTGAATTTTTACTTTTAAAATTAATATTATTTAATTCTGCATGTCCAATAATTTCTCCTGTTTCTACATTTAAAACTTTATAAATAATTCTGTTTGATGCATTTAAATAATGGCTTAACTGATTATTTGTAATAGGAAATGTAAAAAGGTCTGCGCTAAAAATTATCATTTCTTCTTCGGTTTGAACCCAATTTATTAATCTAGAAAAATCTGAGTTTTCAAAAGGTTCAAGTCGAATCATATGAGTTGTTTATGAGTTAAAAGTAGTATATTTATGGACTTCTAGAATCGTCCAGAATAAAAATAAATAATAGTCCAGTTTATGTTTCCTTATAAAACAAGCATTCAACTAAATAGAAAAAAAGAACAAGCTTTATATTTGCAATTGGCAAATCAATTTATCAACTTGATAAAAGAAAGAAAGTTGTTGCCCAAAACCAAATTACCTGGTAGTAGAACATTGTCTGAACTGTTAGAAGTACATAGAAAAACCATAGTAGCTTGTTATGAAGAACTGCATTTACAAGGTTGGGTTGAGAGTGTTCCTAAAAAAGGAACTTTTGTACATGGAAATTTGCCAGAATTACAGCAACAAGATTTTCTAGAAAACAATGTTATTTTAAATCTAAAAAAATCAGGATTTCAATTTTATAAAGATGCTAGTTTAAATCGAAAATATTTTATACCTCAAGAGGGTTTTATGTATTTGAATGATGGCATTTCTGATGCAAGATTAACCCCTACAGAAGATTTAGCAAGAATTTATAGACGTATTTGTAGCAGAAAAAATATCTACAAAGACATGTCTTATGGATCACTTTTTGGAAATGAAAAGTTGCGAATAACGTTGGCTAATTACTTAAATAAAACTCGTGGATTAAACATTGATAAAGAAAATATACTAATTACAAGAGGCAGTCAAATGGGCATTCATTTAGCTGCTAAGTTATTATTAAAAGAGGATGATAATTTAATAGTTGGCGAAACAAATTATGCATCTGCAGACACTTCTTTTTTGCAGCAAAAAGTAAATTTATTACGAGTTTCTGTGGATGAAAATGGATTGGTTACAGATGAAATTGAGGAAATTTGTAAGAAAAAATCAATAAAAGGGGTTTATGTAACTTCTCATCATCATCATCCAACAACTGTAACTTTATCAGCAGAAAGAAGAATTCATTTATTAAATTTAGCTCAGAAATACAATTTTGCCATTATTGAGGATGATTACGATTATGATTTTAATTACAATCATTCTCCAATTTTACCTCTTGCAAGCCATGATACGAATGGAAATGTAATTTATATTGGTTCTGTTTGTAAAACTGTTGCTCCAGTTTTTAGAATTGGCTACTTAATTGCCGCAAAAGAATTTGTAAATGAAGCTGCAAATCAAAGAAGATTTATAGATAGGCAAGGAGATGCCTTGTTAGAATTAACTTTCGAAGAGTTTATAAAAAATGGTGATTTAGACAGGCATATTAAAAAAGTAATGAAAGTGTATAAAACAAGAAGAGATTTGTTTTGCAAACTTTTAATTGAAAACTTTACAAATATTTTATCTTTCGAAATTCCGAAAGGAGGAATGGCTGTTTGGGTAGCATTATACAAAGAATATTCTTGGAAAACGGTTTCAGAAATTGCTAAAAATCATCAATTGGAAATAGGTGAATGGCAACGTTATGACAATGCGAACATTGGTCATAATTCCATAAGAGTTGGTTTTGCCACTTACAATGAGGAAGAAATTTATGAGTTGATTAACAGAATGAAAAAAATATTTACAGAACTTTCATCTAAAGTTCTGTAAATATTTATTTTATTAGTTATCTTTTTTATACCCTTTTGGTCTTTTAGAACGAATAGGTGCTTTTGGTTCGGGTTTAGGGAAAAACTCATTTGTTTTTAATAAACGCAAAGCTTCTTCAATTGCTCTTTCTAACTGTGGGTCTTTTCCTTCCAACACTTCTTTTGGAGTTTGGTGCACTTCAATATCTGGAGCAACTCCTTCACCTTCAACAGCCCAATTGCCATCAACATCGTAAAAACCACCTCTTGGAGCAACCATTCTTCCACCATCAATAAAACGTGGAGTATCCCAAGTTCCAACCAAACCTCCCCAAGTTTTTGTACCTACTAAAGGCCCTAATTTTTTCTCCTTAAACATATAAGGTAGTAAATCTCCACCTGAACCTGCTCTTTCGTTTATAATCATCACTTTTGGTCCCCAAATTCCAGCCATTGGTGTTGTCCAAGGTCTTCTGCTTTCAGATTTAGAATTAAAATAACCCACTACTTCTCTAGACATGATATCAATCATATAATCTGCAGCAGAACCACCACCATTATTTCTCTCATCAATGACAACTCCTTTTTTATCTTGTTGAGAAAAATAATATCTATTAAAAGAAGTAAAACCAGGATTGCTTGTATTCGGAACATACACATAGGCTAATTCTCCTCCAGAAAGTTGATCGACTTTTCGTCTGTTACCTTCTACCCAATCAACAGAACGTAAATCTCTTTCACTTGAAGTTGGTGTTATTAAAATGGTTCTTGCATCTTTTTCTAATGGTTTGCCATTCACTTTTATGTAAATTTCTCTACCTGCAGTTTGTTCTAATAATTGATAAGGATTCATGTTTTCTTTTAACAAAACACCATTGATTGAAATTAAATAATCGCCTTCATTTACATTGATTCCTGGCAAACCAAGAGGAGCATCAATATTCGGATTCCAACGTTCTCCTTTGTATATTTTTTTAAATTGATAAAAACCGTCTTTTTTTTCTAAATCTGCCCCTAACAAACCAACAGGAACTCTGCTTACATCAGGATAATCTCCACCAGAAACATACGAATGTCCAATTGCAACTTCACCACTCATAATATCTACCACATAATTAAGGTCAGATCTGTGTTTTACATCATCAATCCAAGGTGAATACCATTCATAAATATCATCCCAAGGAGCTCCATGAACATTGTCTACATATAAAAAATCGCGCATAAAACGCCAACCTTCTTTAAAAATTTGATGGGCTTCAGCTTTCGGATCTACTTGAATTTTTAGGTCTGTTTTTAACGATTCTTTTCCTTCTTTTTCGCCTTTTGTACTAGACAAACTCCAATTGCCTCTTTTAGAAAGTAAGATTGAATTTCTATCGAAAGAAGCGTTCATAGAAGAAACACCTGTTGCAAATTCTGATGCTTTTTCTTTTTCGATATCATAACTATGAACGGTTAAACCAGGAGTATTTGGAATCGATTCTGCAATAAATATTTTGGCTTTTGGACCTTCCAGTAAAGCCACATAATTTCTTAAAGGTAGCTTTAAAGGAACAGCTCTATTAAACAAACCGTTTTCATCTATAACTGTTTTGTTGTCTGTTTTTTCTTTTTCCGATTTTTTATCGTCTTTATTTTCTTCCTCTTTTTTTAATTCTTCTTCGTCTGTTTTTGGTAAAATCGGTGCTTTATCATTGGCACTTAAAACCACAGCATATAAAGCTCTTGTTACACTTGGGTCGTAAGAACTCATGTCTAACCAACCTGTTTGTAAACCATAATCTGTGCTTGCTAAAGTGTAAATATATTTACCAGAAACATCCCAAACAGGCGAAATTGCATCTGCAATTGGGTCTGTAATTTGCACAATTTTTTGGGTACTTAATTGGTATGCAAAAATTGATTTAAAATTGGAAGCATTTTGCTTAGCATAGGCAATCCAATCTCCATCAGGAGAAAATTTCGGATTCATTGTTCTGTTTGGATGCGCATAGCTATCAGCATCAACTTTTGTAATTTTTTTGGTTTCTGTATTGATGAGCCAAATCACAAAATTGGTATCAGTATATGCTATATGTTTTTCGTCTGAAGACCAATCTGGTTGAAAATAAAAAGTAGGATTTGGTAATTTTATAAACTCTTGGTTTTCGCCATCTTGATTTGCAATTACCAATTCATACTCACCATTTTTGTCAGAAAACCAAGCTACTTTATTTCCTTTTGGAGACCAAATTGGAGAACGATCTGCCACTCCAGAAGAGTTGGTTAAATTTCGCCAAGTACCATTTTCTTTAGGAATTGTAAAAATTTCTCCTCGATATTCAAAAATAGCTCTTTGCCCATTTGGAGAAACATTTGGGTTTGTTAAATCTCTACCTGAAACGTTCATCCATCTTACTCTAGAATAGTTTAAATCTCCTTGAACAGTAATGTTCATTTGATTGGAAACTTTGGTTTCTGGGTTTAACATGTGTAAATAACCCCCTTGTTCATAAACGATTCCATTTTCATTGGCATCTATATTTTTAACATCAAATTTTTTATGAAACGTAATTTGTTTTTCTTCTTTTGTTTGGATGTTGTACGACCAAATATTGGCAGTGTAATCTCTTTCAGAAATGTAAAAAACATCACCTTTAAACCAAACAGGATTTACATGTCTTTCGCCATCTAATTGCGGTGTTTTCATCAATTCTTTGGTTTTTAAATCCACAATCCAAATGGGCATTGCTTGTCCACCTCTATAATTTCTCCACTCTGCATCCCAACTAGTAATGGGTGTATACGCAATGTATTTATTGTCATCAGAAATTTGTCCGTAAGCAGCTCTTGGAATTTCAAAAGCTTCTGGCATGCCACCTTTTGTGGAAATTGTATAAAATTTATTGGTTTCTGTTGGTCTGGATTCTCTGTCTGAACGAAATAAAATTTTTCCATCAGGTGTCCAGCCTTGCACATAATCTCTAGCTGGATGATAAGTTAATCTTTTAGGCTCACCACCATTTATAGAAACTAAAAATACATCTGTATTTCCATCATATTCTGCTGTAAAAGCAACCCATTGGCCTTCTTTTGAAAAATGCGGATCAGATTCATTTCCAGTATCGCTTGTTAAACGAATTGCATCACCACCATTTAGAGGTACTTTCCATAAATCTGCGCCATAAACAAATACAATATCTGATTTAGAAAGAGTTGGTTGCCTTAATAAACGAGTGTTTTGTGAAAGACTTGTATATGAAATGAAAACTGTTAATAAAATGAGTATTTTTTTCATGATGATAAAGTTTGAGTTTCGAATTTTAAAGATAAAAAATCAATTTTACATTATTGATTTTTAAAAATTTATTGATGAATTACTTTGCAAATAACTGACTCATATCTTTAAATGCTTTGAATTCTAGAGCATTATTTTCTGGGTCGTTAAAAAACATGGTGGCTTGTTCACCTACTTTTCCTTGAAAACGAATTCCAGGTTCAATCACAAATTTAGTATTTGCAGCTTTTAATCTTTCTGATAGAGTATGCCAATCTTCCCAAGTTAAAACAACTCCAAAATGTGGAACAGGAACATCATGCCCATCCACAGGATTTGAAATTCTGTTTGCTTTAAAATCATCTTTTTGATGAATAACTAATTGATGACCAAAGAAATTAAAATCTACCCAATGATCAGAACTTCTGCCTTCTTCGCAGTTTAAAATATCTCTATAAAAGGTTTTGCATTTTTCTAAATTTTGTACTGGAATTGCCAAGTGGAATGGTTGTGTCATTGTTTGATTTTATTATTATAATTTAAAAATTTAATAAACTAAAATTTGCTTACCATATTCATTTAAAAGATTATTTATTTCATCAACTTTAAAAGTATATTCAAATTCACCAATTTCATCCAAAGCTCTCATTGCATGATTAGAGCATCTATCAGAAAATAAAATTATATGTTCTTTTTTAAATTTAAAATCTAGATATTCAAAAGAAGACATAAAAGTATTTTTCAAACAATTCTCCAAAAGTTCTATCCTATCCTCTATATCATTTTCTAAAGTACTTGAAATCTGCTCTTTTTTTAATTTTCCAATAGTTGTTTTTAGAATATTCTTTTTTTGAATATTTAATTTTTCTAAAAATAATTTTTTCCCATTTTCAGTTAATATAGAATCTAAAACAATCTTATTTCCATTTAACAAATCAAAATTATAAGAAATTGAATATTCTTCACAATAAGCTCCACAACCTTCTGTATCAAATGTGACTGAATATAATTTAGAATTTAAAATATTAATTTTATATTCTAAGAAAGAAAGTGATGGCATTCGATTTTCCTCAGTACTCCATTTATTTTCAAAAATACTTTGATGAGGTTTGTTAATATCTAAATCTAATAAATCATTAATAATTTGAGAGTTTATTTTAACTGATATTTCGTTTTTACCCTCCAATATTGGAAATTGATATTGATTATTAGAAAATTTTGTATTTATTTCATTTATTGTTTTAATAGAAAATTTTTTTATTTCCTGGCTTTTACAGCCTATTAAAAATAATAAAATAGATATTATGATTAACTTCATTTCCAATTTTAATTTAAAACCCAACAGCTGCATCATCACCTCTTTTATCTGCTCCAGCTTCTAATTTTCCATTTGGTAAAACTAAAATTGCATCAACTCTTCCAATAATTAAAGAGTTTCTTTCTAGTATTTGATAGCCTAAAGATTCTAGTTTTGCTTTTGTTTTTTCATCAAATCCATTGGGTTCCATTGTTATTTGGTCTGGTAACCATTGATGGTGAAAACGTGGCTGATTTACAGATTCTTGCATGCCCATATTATAATCTACCACATTTAAAATATTTTGCAAAACAGAAGTGATAATTGTGGAACCTCCAGGAGTTCCTAAAACCATTTTAAGTTTTCCATCTTTTTCTACTATAGTTGGTGTCATTGAACTCAACATCCTTTTTTCTGCTTCAATTGCGTTTGCTTTTGAGCCAACCAAACCATACACATTAGGCACTCCAGGTTTGCTAGAAAAATCGTCCATTTCGTTATTTAAGAAAAAACCAGCACCTTTTACCAAAACTTTTGAACCATACCCAGTGTTTAAAGTAGTGGTTACAGAAACTGCATTTCCAAATTGATCTACAATTGAATAATGAGTGGTTTCATCACTTTCATAGCCTAAGATTTTACCTTGAGAAACTTCTGATGAAGGTGTGGCTTTATCCCAAGAAAAATTGCCCATTCTTTTGTTGATGTAATCTGTGCTTGTTAAACTATCTAAAGGGACTTTTACAAAATCAATATCACCTAAATAATGAGCTCTGTCTGCATAACTTCGTCTTTCAGCTTCTGTTATTAATTGAATGTATTTTGTGGAATTATGCTCAATTTCAGACAAGTCATAAGATGCTATAGATTTTAAAATTTGTGCCAAACAAACGCCTCCACTTGCAGGTAAAGTCATAGAAGTAATGTTGTAATCTTTGTAAGAAAACTCAATTGGTTTTCTCCAAATAGCTTGGTATTTTTCTAAATCTTCGTGTGTTATAATTCCACCTAATTCTGTAACGTAATTCACTAATAAATTAGCAGTTTCGCCTTTGTAAAATCCGTCTTTTCCAAAATCTCGAATTCTTTCCAAGGTTTTTGCTAATTCTTCTTGTTTAAAAACATCGCCTTCTACCCAATCTTTTTCAAAAATAGTTTGGTAATTATTAGCAGCTTTAAATTCGGCTTTGTCGCTGTTTAAATCTTCTGCATCTAATTTTGTGATACTGAAACCGTTTCTTGCCAAATCAATAGAAGGTTGAATTAAATCTTTAAAAGGCAAACTCCCGAATTTTTTATAAACTTCAAAAATACCAGCTACAGAACCTGGAATACCAACTGCATGTGCCCCTAAAACACTTTTATTTTCGATCACATTTCCTAGCGAATCTAAATACATATCTTTATGAGCAGAAATAGGTGCTTTTTCTCTAAAATCTAGAGCGCCTTTTGTACCATCATTATTTCTATAAACCATAAAACCTCCACCTCCAATATTCCCAGCAACAGGATACACAACTGCCAATGCTAAATGAGTTGCAATCATTGCATCATAAGCATTTCCGCCTTTTTTTAGGATCTCTGAACCAATTTTGGAGGCTTCGACTCTAGCAGAAACAACCATTGCTTTTTCTGCAATTAAGCCTAAGGTTTTTTCTTTTTTACAAGAATAAAATATTGATAAAAAAAGGATGACTAAAAGTGTGTATTTTTTTTTCATATTACTGACTGAATTTCTTTTAATTTCTGATTTGAAAATTCAATTAAATTTGGAAAGAAAAGTATAAAATCTTCTTCAAATTCTGATTGTAATTCTGTTAAATCTTCAATGGCCAAATCCATTTGCGATTTGCCTTTTGTTCTGTTGTTCATTCCATTTAAAACTTTGGCAATTCCATCTTTAAATTGATAATTGAATAAGATGTTATATTCGATCATATATTTAATAAATTGTTGAGATTTTAAAGGTAATTCTGATGATTTTCTATCAAACAAATCATAGATAGATTTTGTATAAATATCTAAAGGAATGGCTGAGTATTTGATCCAGTTTTTTGCTAAAAAATAATCATAAAAAATATCGATAATTACGCCATCATAATGTCTGTAACGTTTGTGTAAACGTCGTTTACTTTTTCTTACGATTTTGTGTGCATCTGTAAAAGTATCAATTTCTCTGTGGAGAAAAATTCCTTGCTGAATTTCAGCATTAAAATGAGTAAAATTATTTCCTCGAACATGATCTGCAATAAAATTACCAATCATAATGTTGGTGTTATTTTGAGATAAGTAGAGGTGTGCTAGGAAATTCATTTGATAAAGATAAGTTATACTAATTTAGCTATTTTTTTTTATCATTTTTAGTTACGATGTTATAACCAATCTTCATTAATATAAAACCTAAAATGGGGATTAATAAATAAACTCCTATTAATATTAAGTCTTCATTCATAGAGCCATGTATGCTTCTAGTTTTACCCCTGAATCTCATTGAACCTCCTCCAATTATTATAAAGCATAATAAACCAAGAAACATCAATGAATAACCAAATACTTTCTTTATCAAACTTAATTTATCCACTTTTTAAAAATAAAGAAAAAACCACAACAATTAAGTTGTGGTTTTCTAAATATCTATAAATCTAAGATTCTAATAATCTAATCTAGTTATTTAACATCACTGGCATTACCAACATTGTAACTTGTTCGCCTTCGTCAGTCCCATCAATAGGTGTTAAAATTCCAGCTCTGTTTGGTAAAGACATTTCAATTAAAACCTCGTTCGAATTCAAGTTATTTAACATTTCACTTAAAAAACGAGAGTTGAAACCAATTTGCATATCATCTCCTTGGTAATCGCAACTTAAACGTTCATCTGCTTTGTTAGAAAAATCTAAATCTTCAGCAGAAATATTTAATTCTGTTCCTGCCATTTTTAAACGAATTTGGTGTGTAGTTTTGCTAGAGAAAATAGAAACACGTCTTACAGAGTTTAAGAAAGAAGCTCTGTCAACAGTTAATTTGTTTGGATTTTCTTTCGGAATTACAGCCTCGTAATTAGGATATTTTCCATCAATTAATCTACAAACTAAAACCACATTATCAAAAGTGAATTTTGCGTTGGCATCATTATATTCAATAGTAACATCAGTTTCAGAACCACCCAAAATACCTTTTAATAAATTTAAAGGTTTCTTTGGCATAATAAATTCTGCAGTTTGATCTGCAGTAACATCTGTTCTAGAATATTTTACCAATTTATGAGCATCAGTAGCAACAAACGTTAAACTTTGAGAGCTAAACTGAAAGAAAACGCCACTCATTACTGGACGTAAATCATCATTTCCAGCAGCAAAAATAGTTTTCGAAATTGCAGTTCCTAAAATATGAGCAGGAATAACAGTTTTACTTGGCGAAGGCAAAGAAACCGCTTTTGGGAATTCGTCACCACCAAAATAAGCCATGTCATATTTTCCTTGGTCAGAAATAATTTCAATTTTACTATCACCTTCAGTTTTAAACGTTAAAGGTTGATCAGGAAAAGTCTTTAAAGTATCTAATAATAAACGAGCAGAAACTGCTATAGAACCTCTGCTATCTGTTTCTACATCTACCACAGAACTCATGGTAGTTTCCAAATCTGATGCTGAAACTTTTAATTTGTTTTCAGACAATTCAAATAAGAAATTATCTAAAATTGGCAAAGTGTTGTTGCTATTAATTACGCCACCTAAAACCTGTAATTGTTTTAGAAGTTGTGAACTTGATACAATAAATTTCATTGATTTTTTTCTTAATTTTAGAAATACAAATATAACCTTAATAAGCGACTTTAAAAATTATTTTATTAACAGGTTATGAGCATTTTCCTCTATGCATTGTAAAACGTTATAATTATGTTAAGAGCTTATTTTTTACTCATTAAAAACCTACATTTGCTTGTTATCAACTATTTAAAATGAAGAAAACTTTACTTTCAATTTCAGTATTTTTACTGATTTCTATAGCTGTTTTTGCTCAAAAACCAGAAAAATTAACCACAAATCAGATTTACGAGAAAATTCAAAAACTAAATTTTTTAGGAACAGCTTTGTACATTGCTGCGCATCCAGATGATGAAAACACACGTTTAATTGCCTATTTAGCAAATAATGTAAAAGCCAGAACTGGTTATTTATCTTTAACTAGAGGAGATGGAGGACAGAATTTAATTGGTCCAGAAATTAGAGAATTGTTGGGCGTTATTAGAACTCAGGAATTATTAGCAGCTAGAAGTATTGATGGTGGAGAACAGTTTTTTACAAGAGCCAACGATTTTGGATATTCGAAACATCCAGATGAAACTTTAGAAATTTGGAATAAAAAGGAAGTTTTAAGTGATGTAGTTTGGGCAATTAGAACCTTTAAGCCAGATGTAATTATCAATAGATTTAACCATAGAACTCCAGGTTCTACACATGGTCATCATACGACTTCTGCAATGTTAAGTATAGAAGCTTTTGATTTGGTAAACGATAAAACTAAGTTTCCAGAACAATTAAAATTCACCAATGTTTGGCAACCAAAACGTTTGTTTTTTAACACATCTTCATGGTTTTATAGAAATCAAGAAGATTTTGAAAAAGACACAAAAGGTAAGTTAACAACTCTTGATGTAGGTGTTTATTATCCTTTAAAAGGTTTGTCTAACAACGAATTAGCATCTATGGCAAGCAGTCAGCATTTGTGTCAAGGTTTTGGAAGGTTAACTTCTAGAGGAGAACAAAATGAATATGTTGAGTTTTTGAAAGGGGATGAGTTAAAAGATAAAAACGATATTTTTTCTGGAATTAATACTACTTGGAATCGTTTAAAAGGTGGAGGAGAAATTGGTGAAATTTTATATGATATTGAAGATAATTTCGATTTTGTAAATCCGTCAAAGCACATTTTAAAATTGATGGAAGCTTACAAAATGATTCAAAATTTAGAAGACAATCATTGGCGAGAAATTAAAGAAAAAGAACTCAAAGAAATTATAGAAGCTTGTTTAGGTTTGTATTTAGAAGCATCTGCAGAAAGTTCATCAGCAACTCCAAATAGTAACATAAATGTTGATTTTGAACTCATAAATAGAAGCGATGTTGATGTTCAGCTTATTTCTTATGAAACTTCTCATTCAGGAAAAAAAGAAATTAAAGAGATTCCTTTGGCAAACAACAAAGAAGCGAATATAAAACAGTCTGTTTTTATTTCTTCGGATGAAAATTATACGAGTCCTTATTGGTTAAATTCAGAAGGAACTTTGGGGATGTATAAAGTGGAAAAACAGCAATTAATTGGCTTGCCAGAAACTCCAAGAAATATAAAAGTAAAGTTCAATTTTTTGATTGAAAATACGCCTATTTCATTTATCAAAGATGTGATTAGAAAATATGCAGAAAGTGATAAGGGAGAAATTTATGAGCCCTTTGAAATTCTACCTTTGGTTACCACAAAACTAAAAGACAAAGTCCTTATTTTTTCTAATGATAATGCAAAAAAGGTTGCTGTAGAAGTCAGAGCAGGAGCAAACAAAGTTTCAGGAAAAGTAAGTTTGAAAGTTCCAGAATTGTGGACAGTTTCGCCTAAAGAAATTGACTTTGTAATTCAGCAAAAAAATGATAAAAAAGTGGTTGAGTTTTTAGTAACTCCTCCAAAAAATCAATCTGAAGGAAAACTGGAAGTTGTTGCAACTTCAAATGGTAAAGCTTACCAAAAAGAGTTGGTTGAAATCAATTACAATCATATTTCAAAACAATCGGTTTTATTAAATTCTGAAGCTAAAATAGTTCGTTTAAATATTAAAACTTCAGGCACAAATATTGGCTATATTCAGGGAGCAGGCGATGCTATTCCAGAAAGTTTACAGCAAATTGGGTATTCTGTAGAAGAGATAAATCCTGAAGAAATTAATGCGAAAAATTTATTAAAATACGATGCAATTGTTCTTGGAATTAGAGCTTATAATGTAGTTGATGAGTTAAAATTTAAGCAAAAATTTCTATTAGAATATGTAGCAAAGGGAGGAAATATGATTGTGCAATACAATACAAATAGAGGTGTTGATATTGGAGCTCCTTTTAATTTAAAGTTAGGCAGAGATAGAGTTACAGATGAGTTTTCAGAGGTTCGAATTTTAAATGAAAACAACCCAATTTTAAACTATCCAAACAAAATAACTCAAAACGATTTTAAAGGTTGGGTGCAAGAAAGAGGTTTGTATTTTCCTGAGGAATGGAGTGCAGAATATACTCCTATTTTATCTATGAATGATAAAGGAGAAACACCCAAAAATGGAAGTTTACTAATTGCGAAATATGGTAAAGGAAATTATATGTATACAGGTTTAAGCTTCTTTAGAGAAATGCCTGCAGGTGTTTCTGGAGCTTATAAATTATTTGCAAATATGTTATCTGTTGGCAAAAATTAGTTTAAAAGTTAGAAAGTTAGAAAGTTAGAAAGTTAGAAAGTTAAAAATTTTGAAAGTTTGTCATTCCTGCTTAGGCAGTAATCTAAAATTTGGTGTTTAATAAACTTTCAATTTTGTAGGAATGACAAAAAGTTGGCAAATTAGTTTAGCCCAGATTGAAACGACATCCTTTTTGCTTTTCGCAAAAAGATATAGTGGAAAGCTGGAAATAGCTTCAAAAAAAAATAAGAAATGAACGACGAAAAATACGTTTGGAAAAAAGAATATTCATTGGTTTTAATTGCCAACGTAATTTACATTCTTGTATTTTATTTAATTACCAATTATTTTACTGTTTAATTGATGGAAATAGAAAGTAAATTACATAGTTTAGATTGGATAATTCTATCAATTACACTCATTTTTATTGTGGCTTATGGTACATATGTTACCAGAAAAAACAGTAATGTAACAGATTATATTAAAGGTGGAAGTGATTCGAAATGGTGGACCATTGGTTTGTCTGTTATGGCTACTCAAGCAAGTGCAATTACGTTTTTATCTACACCAGGACAAGCGTTTCACAGTGGAATGGGTTTTGTGCAATTTTACTTTGGGCTGCCAATTGCAATGGTTATTATTTGTGTGGTTTTTATCCCAATTTATCATAAGCTAAAAGTCTACACAGCTTATGAGTTTTTAGAAGGTAGATTCGATTTAAAAACAAGAAGTTTAGCTGCTATTTTATTTTTAATTCAAAGAGGTTTAGCTGCTGGAATTACCATTTTTGCGCCTGCAATTATTTTATCTGCAGTTTTGGGTTGGGATTTGTTAATGCTAAATATTATCATCGGATTTTTGGTGATTATTTACACAGTTTCTGGAGGTACAAAAGCTGTAAATGTTACTCAAAAGCAACAAATGATTATCATTTTTATAGGAATGCTGATTGCATTTTATATGATTATGAGTCAGCTTCCACAAGATATTACTTTTACAAAAGCGTTGGAAATTGCAGGCGCAAGTGATAAAATGAAAGTGCTCGATTTTTCGTTTGATTTAAGTAACAGATACACAGTTTGGACAGGAATTTTAGGAGGAACTTTTTTGATGCTTTCTTACTTTGGGACAGATCAAAGTCAAGTTCAACGTTATTTGTCTGGAAAATCTGTAAGAGAAAGTCAGTTAGGTTTAATATTTAATGGATTGTTAAAGGTGCCAATGCAATTTTTTATTCTGTTAATTGGTGTAATGGTTTTTGTTTTTTATCAATTTAATCCTGCTCCTTTAAACTTTAATCCAAGTGCCAATGAAGAAGTTCAAAAATCGATCTATGCACAAGATTACAAAGATTTAGAAGCCAAACACATCGAAATAGAAAATACTAAAAAAGTTATTTTTGCTGATGGTTTTCAAGTCAATGAAAAACAGACTGTTCAGGAATTAAACAAAGCTGATTTGGCTGTAAAAGAATCTGCTAAAAAGATTATAGATAAATTAAATGAACGAAAAGATTATAAAAAAATTGAATCGAATGATAAAGATTACGTCTTTATTCATTTCATTTTAAACAATTTACCAAGAGGATTAATTGGCCTTCTACTAGCTGTAATTTTATCTGCAGCAATGTCCTCAACCGCATCAGAATTAAATGCTTTAGCCAGCACAACTGCTATGGATTTGTATAAACGAAATGTTAAAGAAGAAAAAAGCGATGAGCATTTTGTAAAAGCGTCTAAATGGTTTACGTTGCTTTGGGGAATAATCGCCATTTCAGTAGCTTGTATTGCCAATTTATTCGATAATTTAATTCAGTTGGTAAATATTATTGGTTCTATTTTTTATGGGAATGTTTTAGGTATTTTCTTATTGGCATTTTTTATTAAATATGTAAGAGGAAATGCTGTATTTATTGCTGCTTTAATTACACAAATAATTATTATTTGTGTTTACTTTTTAGATTGGTTGCCTTATTTATGGTTAAATTTATTAGGTTGTGTTTTAGTAATGGGAATTGCAATTATACTTCAAAATTTTATTCCTTCTAAACCTAAAGTAGATGACTTAGAAACATTAGGAACTCAATAACTATGAAAAATAAAACCATAAAATGGGGAATTATTGGTTGTGGAAAAATAGCCAATAAATTTGCCACAGATTTAGCAACTATAGAAAACACTGAGTTTTTTGCAGTAGCTTCTAGAAGTCAAGAAAATGCTGATGAATTTGCTCAGAAATTCAATGCAAAAAATGCCTACAATTCTTATGAAGCTTTAGCAAAAGACATAGAGGTTGATGCCATTTATATTGCAACTCCACATAGTTTTCATAAAGAACATGCTATACTTTGTTTGCAAAATAAAAAAGCTGTTTTATGCGAAAAACCTTTTGCCATGAATTTACAAGAAGTTGAAGAAATGATTGCTATTGCTAAAGCAAATAATACACTTTTAATGGAAGCTTTATGGACCTATTTTCTGCCTCATTATAAGTATGTTTTGGAGATTGTTAAGAATGAAAAATTTGGAAAATTAAATAAACTAGAAGCCGATTTTGGTTTTTATACACCTTATAACACAGATAGCCGAGTTTTTAAAAAAGAGGTTGGTGGAGGTTCTTTGTTAGATATTGGTATTTATCCCATTTTTGCTGCATTGTCTGCTTTAGGAACTCCAACTAAAATCAACGCAAATGCTACTTTTTTTAAAAATGGAGCAGATTCAAGTTGTTCAATGATTTTTGATTATAAAAATGCAAAAGCATATTTAAAAAGTACATTGTTAGAAGAAACCAAAACCGAAGCAATTTTTACTTTTAGTGATGCTAAAATTATTATAAATAGTCGTTTTCATGAACCCTCTACAGTAACTATTATCAAAGATAATAAGGAAGAAATTATCGATTTTAATTACAAAACTATTGGTTATAATTTTGAAACAGCACATTTTAATCAATTATTAAGAGATGATAAAAAAGAAAGTAATATTATGACTTTTGAATTTTCTAAAAAGTTGATGCGTACTTTAGATGATGTTCGAAAAATTATCGGTTTGGAATATTGATAAAAAAAATTATTTTTTTCTATAATGCCACCAATTCATATCTCTTGTTATTTTATACCCTAATTTTTCATAAAGAAGTATTGCAAAATTTCCTTTATTCGTATGTAAAATTGGCAACTTTTTTTCTTTTAAAATTTCTTTAGTTGTATAATATATTAGTTGTTTTGCATACCCTCTTTTTGTGTAATTAGGATGTGTTACTACAGAACTAATTTCTATAAAATCATCAGTTTGCATTCTCTGTCCTGTAATAGCAACTAGTTTATTATCTTTAAAAATACCAAAGAAATTACCCATTAAAACTCCTTTTTTTTGATAATAACCAGGCATCACTAACCATATTAAATCATAAACTTCATCAATGTTTTTTTCTGATAATCTAACAATTTTTTCTGTAATATCTACCTCTATTAAATTTGTCAAAACCATTTGACAACCATTAATTTTTTTCACTAAAATAATAGTATTGTTGTCTATGATTGCTTTTTGATTTTCAGATACTATAAAAAAGTTGTTAGCAATTTTCGCATATTCATTTAGTGCGTTCTCTGTATCGCACTCATTAAAAAATGCGCCAAAATTGCAAATGTCAGGATTATAAAATTGTACACCTTCAAACTCTATTAAAAACTTTTTATGAGTTTCTTTTAGAGAATACCAAACAGGATTTTGAAGTTTTTTATCCAAGTTTTTCATCAGAAATAAATGTATAAAAAAAGCTCGCAATTGGCGAGCCTTTTATTGAAATAATTTTTTAAAAATCTATGCTAACATTGTAACAGGATTTTCTATAAATGTTTTTAAAGTTTGTAAAAACTGAGCACCAACTGCGCCATCAACAGTTCTGTGATCGCAGGTTAATGTTAATTTCATTGTATTTCCAACAACTATCTGTCCGTTTTTAATCACAGGTTTTTCAACAATTGCACCTACAGATAAAATAGCAGAATTTGGCTGATTGATAATTGATGTAAAATTATCGATACCAAACATTCCTAAATTAGAAACTGTAAATGTACTTCCTTGCATTTCTGCTGGAGAAATTTTCTTGTTTCTTGCTTTACCAGCTAAATCTCTAACACTTGCTCCAATTTGAGTTAAACTCAATTGATCTGTGTGTTTTATAACTGGTACTAACAAACCATCTTCTACAGCAACAGCAACACCAACATGAATATGTCTGTGATAAATTGTGTGGGCATCTGTCCAAGATGTATTTACTTGTGGATGTTTTTTTAATGCCATTGCACAAGCTTTTACAACCATATCATTAAAAGATACTTTGGTATCTGGTATTGAGTTTATAGTTGTTCTAGAAGCCATAGCATTATCCATATCCACTTCAATATTTAAACTGAAATCTGGTGATGTGAACTTAGAATTTCCTAAAGATTTTGCAATTGCTTTACGCATTTGCGAATTTTTAACTTCTTCAGATTTTTCTTCTCCAGAAATAGAAACACTAGCAGCTGTAATTGAAGAAGCAGGAGCAGGAGTTTCTATTTTAACTGCTGCAGAAGGTGTGTAATTTTCTATATCTTTTTTAATAATCCTTCCATTTTCTCCAGAACCTTGTACATCCGATAAATTAATATCTTTATCAGCAGCAATTTTTTTTGCTAATGGAGATGCAAAAATTCTACCTCCAGCATTGTTACTAGAAGATTGAGGTTTTTCAGATTCATTAGATGGTTTCTCTTCTTTTTTAGATTCAGCTTTTTCCTCAACTTTTTCAGTTGATGAAGATTTTTCTAAAATTGAGACTGCTCCTCCATTTTTAATAATTGCAGAAATATCTGTTCCTTTAGGGCCAATTATAGTTAGTAAACTATCTACAGGTGCAGTTTCTCCTTCTTGAACACCAATATGTAATATGGTTCCTTCGTAGAAACATTCAAATTCCATAGTAGCTTTGTCTGTTTCAATTTCTGCTAAAATATCTCCTTCTTCAACTTTATCACCTACTTTTTTTAACCAAGAAGCTACAGTACCATCTGTCATGGTATCACTTAAACGTGGCATAGTAACTACATTTACCCCTTTTGGTATTTCAACTTCGTTAGAACTTGAGGTATCTGCAATGCTTTTATCATCTGAAGAATTTTTTTCTTTGTTATCATCTTTAGAATCTTCTTTCTTCTGATGAACATCACCCTTTAAAAGACCAGAAATATCTTCACCTTCTTTACCAATAATAGCCAATAACTTATCAACAGGAGAAGTTTCACCTTCTTGAATACCAATATGTAAGAGAGTTCCTTCGTGAAAAGATTCGAACTCCATTGTAGCTTTATCAGTTTCGATTTCTGCTAAAATATCTCCTTCTTCTATTTTATCTCCAACTTTTTTTAACCATTTTGCCACAACACCTTCTTCCATGGTATCACTTAAACGCGGCATATTTACAACTGTAGCCATATTTTAACTTATAAAAGGATAATCTTCTTGTTCGTATACCATATCATATAATTGCTGAGTTTCTGGATAAGGAGAATCTTCTGCGAATTTTTCGCATTCTTTCACCATTCTTTTCACTTCTTTATCTATTACAGAAATTTCTTCTTCTGTAGCATACCCTTTTTCTAAAATAATATCTTTTACTTGGGTTATGGGGTCAATTTTCTTGTATTCTTCAACTTCATCTTTCGTTCTATAATGTTGTGCATCAGACATTGAGTGACCTCTATATCTGTATGTTTTCATTTCTAAAAATGTAGGTCCATCTCCACGTCTTGCTCTTTCCAAAGCTTCGTCTACAGCTTCTGCAACTTTAATAGGGTTCATGGCATCTACAGGACCACAAGGCATTTCATAACCTAAACCAAGTTTCCAAATATCTGTATGATTTGCAGTTCTTTCTACAGAAGTACCCATTGCATAACCATTGTTTTCACAAATAAAAATTACAGGTAATTTCCATAGCATTGCTAAGTTAAAGGCCTCATGCAAAGAACCTTGTCTTGCAGCACCATCGCCAAAACACGTTAAAGTGACTCCACCACTTCCAAAATATTTATCTGCAAAAGCAAGTCCTGCACCTAATGGAATTTGACCACCAACAATTCCATGACCTCCATAAAAACGGAATTCTTTAGAAAAAATATGCATAGAACCACCCATTCCTTTTGAGGTACCAGTAACTTTACCATACAATTCTGCCATTACTTTTTTAGGATCTTCACCCATACCAATTGGTTGAACGTGATTTCTGTAAGCAGTAATCATTTTATCTTTGGTTAAGTCCATTGCATGCAATGCACCAGCTAAAATTGCTTCTTGCCCATTGTAAAGATGCAAGAAACCTCTAACTTTTTGCTGAATGTAGACAGATGCTAATTTGTCTTCGAACTTACGCCAGAAAAGCATGTCTTTGTACCAATCTAAATAGGTTTGTTTGGTGATTTTTTTCATTCTTAGAAATTGTTGTTTGTTTGTGAATTAAATTCTTAACGTAAGAACTTAACTACAAAAATAATGGTTTTATAAGGAATAAAAAAACTTGAGTTTTTAAATTTTTCGCAAACGATTTCGTTAGCTTTTTATTTGTCTTTTGCTACCAGTAACGTAGCTTTAGCACCTGTAGCTAAATTCCATTCGTTAGAAGATATGAGGATTCCTGCGTCATTAAACACTTTAAAGGCGGCTGTGTTTGGCCCAGAGGTGCCTTGATTTAAAGCTTCAATCACAATTTTGTTGACACCTACTTCTAATGGAATATTAAATTTTTGGTAACTTGTAGTAAGTGTAATATTGTAAATAACTGGAATATCATTTACATAAATAGTAACTCGATCTCCATCTGGATATTGATAATCTCTGCAAATAATATTTACACTTGTAGAATTGGTTCTAATACTTCCCAAATCTTGGTCTATTTTCGGAATAATATATTGCCCATTAATTTTTTGGAAAGTCTTTAAAAAACGTTGCTCATTTAATTTTGCTTGGGTAAGTATATCTTTATTATTTAATTTATCCTCTTCTTGCTGCTTTTTTAACTTTTCTTTTTCTGCATCAAACGCTTTTTCAAAACCACCAGAACCATTTAATTCTATGGATTTTGGTCTTACAGCTTCTTTAGAATTTGTTTCTATAACAGCTTTTATTTTTCCTTTTTCTTTACTTCCTTTATTCGTATCCATTTGTGCAGATAAATTTAAGGTCAATAAAAGAAAGATGATAAAGGTGGAAGGTTTAAAAAAAGAGTTCATTCTAAATAAAATTTATAATAACTTAACTGCAAAGATAATGCCGATTTTTAAAGATATCGTTTCAGTTTTGTTAAAACTACTTATTCAACTACAAAATTGAAATAGGTATTAGGAAAAGGTTCGTTTCTTAAAGTAAAATGCCACCATTCGTTTTCGTAAGGTTTAAAGCCGTTTTCTAGCATTACTTTTCGAAGCAACATTCTATTTTCTTTTTGATTTTTTGATATTTTTGAATAAAAAGGATGGGATTCAACTCCAAAAAAATCATAAGGACTTCCCATATCTAATTCTTTTTGAGTTTGTACATCAACAATTGTTAAATCGACTGTGCTACCTCTTGTATGTCCAGATTTTGAAGCAATATAACCTTGATTAAATAATTCCGATTTTGGTACATTTGGGTAATATTCAGATTTCATTAAGGTGTCATTCAATACTTTTGCCCATCTAACAAAATGATCTACAGCCTGTTGAGGTCTGTAAGTATCAAATACTTTTAAAGAATAACCTTTTTCTAAAAGTATAGTTTGTACTTTCTTTAAAGCAATAGCAGTTTCTTTACTAACAATAACACAATTATTTTGATAACCATCAATTGGTTTTCCTATAAAATTTTTATCACTTAAATATCTTAAATCTTTTTGAATAGAACTTTCTATATCCTCTAAATAAACAAATTCTTTTGGCATTTGTTGAGCAGTAAAAATCTGATAAAAACTAAAAAGTAGAATATAAATCAATGTTTTCATGCATCAAAAATAAAGAAAAATATAAAGTAATTATTAATTTGAAAATATTCTTTAATTTTGATTTTATATGGAACAACTCACTTTAACAACACCAGCATTATTATTTTCTGCAATTTCATTAATAATGCTTGCCTATACAAATCGATTTTTAGCCTACGCTTCTGTAATTAGAAATTTGCACGATAAATATTTAGAGAAGAAAGACGATTCTTTGTTAAGACAAATTCAAAACTTAAAACTTCGTTTAAATTTAACAAGATGGATGCAAATTTTCGGAATTACAAGTCTGTTATTCTGTGTGTTAACGATGTTTTTAATTTACGTGGGTTATCAATTAATTGCAGTTTGGGCTTTTGGTTTTGGTTTGATTTTATTGTTGCTTTCCTTAATTTTATTGATTAGAGAAATACAAATATCTGCAGAAGCTTTAAAACATCATATTGCAGATATCGAAGAGCATTTAAATAAAAAGAAACTGTAATTAATGATGTGTAAGTTTTTGAATAATGGCAGAATGATTAGGGAATTCTGAAGTTAATTCTTTGCAACTTGGTAATACAAAATCTCTAAAATCGAAACCTGGAGAAACTGTACAACCTACAAAAGAAAATGAATTTTCTTTTACAACTTCTGCCCCAAAATAATAATTTGCTGGAACTGTAAACTGTGGAATTTCATTGTTTTTAAAATCATTTCCAATAAGTACAAAAGAGTATTTTCCTTCTGGTGAAATTAAATGTAATTTTAAAGTGGTGCCTGTATAAAAATGCCAAATTTCATCTTGTTTTATTTTATGAAAAGCAGAGGATTTATGGGATGTTAATAGAAAATAAATACTGGTACAATAATTTCTATTTCCTTTAAACTCATCACCTAAATTTTCTGATAAAATTTCGCCTTCACTTCTATAGGTTTCTCTAAAATAACCACCTTCAGGATGTGAGGTCAAGTCAAAAAAAGCTATTATTTCTTTTGCATCCATTGTTTAAAACTATTCGAATTTATGATAAATTTAGCCATGTCTTTTCCCCAAATTTGATACGTTAATTTAGAAGGATGTACTCCATCACTAAAAAAAATGGAAATATCATCTCCCAAATTATAACGTTCTTGCCAATTTTCTAAGGTTATAGTTTCATCGTTAAAATATACATTTTCTTTATTTTCTGTTTTTCTTTTTAGGCGCTCACCTAAAATCTCTACCAAATTTCCGATTACGAATTTGATGGTTTTTGTAAACGCAGGGAACTCCTTTATGGGTGGCATATTTGTAAAATAAATAGGCGTTTTTGGGAATTTTCTTTTTAAAGATTTTATTAATTGATTAATTTGAAGCATCCATAAATCTGGAGAGTTTAGTTTAAAAGCATCATTTCCACCCAAACCAATTACAATAATATCTGCGTTAGAATCTTCAATTTCCGGAATTATTTTTTTGCGAACTAATTTTGCAGTATAACCGCTTTTGGCATAAACTCGCCATAAAATGGAGATATTTTTTTCTACAGATATTTCTTTAGCCAAAGAACCAATGAAACCATTTTCATGAAAATCTACACCAACACCAGCAATGGTACTTTCTCCTATAGCTAAAATTTTTAAGGTTTTTTCAGATGTTGTTTTTAAATAACCTGTAGGCTCCCTGGCTTCAGGTAGTTTGGGAACATTTTGTCTAATTTTTTTGCCTTGAAAATACATAATAGGCAAAAGCGGAAAAGAAATTATACAGCCTAAATAATATTTTAAACTCACAGTGGTTAATTATTTTGTTCGTTTGCTTTTTTAATAATTGCCTTTAAACGTTCCTTATTTTGCTGTTTTTCTAACTTTACCTTATTAATTTTTCTATTCATTAATTTGGTATGTTTCACTTTATTAACAGTGTTTTTTGCTTTTCCTTTTTTTGGCATTTTTTAGAAAGGGTTATTCAGCTAAGTTATCAGATTTTAAGTTAACAGACAAGCTAAATCATTCCCTTATTATTTCGAGTTTAATTTTGAATTTATCAACAATTTTATCAGTAGAAAGATAATTTTAAAAATTATCCCAATAGTAAATTCCTAAATAATTCTATTTTTCATTTTATAAAATTGCTTTTTTTTGACCAAGATTTAACAAATAAGTTTATCTCTTAGTTTATAAATGATAGGGTAAAACTGATGCTAAAACCACTATTTTTTCTATCTTTAAGCCTTAATTAGATAGCAAATGAATTTACATAAATACAAAGTTTCTTCTCAAATAAAACTAACCGATTTTTCTACAAAAGAAGTAATTGATGATGCAAAGAAAAAACTGAAAAAATGTAGAAAAAAAATAAGTGAATTGCAAGACACCATGTATGCAGAGGGTAAATATGGTGTGCTAATTTGTTTGCAAGGCATGGATACTTCTGGCAAAGACAGCCTTATTAGGGAGGTTTTTAAGGATGTAAACGCCAGGGGTGTGCAAGTGCATAGTTTTAAAGTGCCTACAGAATTAGAGTTGAAACACGATTTTATGTGGAGACATTATATTGCTTTGCCACCAAAAGGTAAAATAGGTGTTTTTAATAGAACACATTATGAAAATGTTTTGGTTACAAGAGTGCATCCTGAATATATTTTTGGTGAGAATATTCCTGCAGTTACGAGTTTAGAAGATTTAGATGATGCATTTTATCAAAATAGAATGGAGAGAATCAATGATTTTGAAAATCATTTAACTAAAAATGGAACTGTTGTTTTAAAGTTTTTCTTGAATTTATCTAAAGACGAACAAAAAAATAGATTATTAAGGCGTTTAAATATTCAAGAGAAAAATTGGAAATTTTCTAAAGCAGATTTGAAAGAACGCAGATTGTGGAATAAATATCAATTTTGTTATGAAGATTTACTAAACAGAACATCGAAAGAAAATGCGCCTTGGTTTATAATTCCTGCAGACGATAAAGATTCAGCAAGAATCATTTTAGCCAAAATTTTGTTAGAAGAATTGGAAAAATGTAATTTTAAAGAACCGGCTTTAGAACCAGAAATTTTGCTGCAAATAGACGATTTTAAAGCGGAATTAAACAAAGAATAGAGTAGACTGTCATTCCTACGAAAGCAGGAATCTTTAAAAAGTAATCAAGAAGTTTAATTAATAGATTCCTGCATTTGCAGGAAATACAAAACAAGAAATGAATTTAAAACTAACAAAACCCATTGTATTTTTCGATTTAGAAACCACTGGTGTAAACATTGCAACAGACAGAATTGTAGAAATATCAATTTTAAAAGTGTTTCCTAATGGGAATAAAGAGAGTAAAACTTGGTTGGTAAATCCTGAGATAGAAATTCCTGTTGAAGCTTCAGATATTCATGGAATTACAAACGAAAAAGTAGTTACAGAGCCTACTTTTAAAGAGTTAGCTCCAAAAGTTAGTAAAATGATTATGGATTGTGATTTGGCTGGTTTTAATTCGAACAGATTCGATATTCCTTTATTGGCAGAAGAATTAATGCGTGCAGGAATCGATTTTGATATGAAAAACAGAAAAGCCATTGATGTGCAAGTTATTTTTCATAAAAAAGAACAACGAACTTTGGGTGCTGGTTATCAATTTTATTGTGGAAAAGAATTGGAAGGCGCTCATGGAGCAGAAGCAGATACCAATGCAACTTTCGAGATTTTATTAGCACAATTAGATAAATATGAAGATATTGGAAATACGGTTGATGCTTTAAGTGAGTATTCCACTCATGGAGAAAGAGCCGATTTTGCTGGTTTTATTTTAATGAATGATGACAAACAAGAAATTTTTTCTTTCGGAAAATACAAAGGGAGAACTGTAGAAGAAGTATTAATTGAAAACCCAGGATATCATAATTGGATACAAAATGCAGATTTTCCTTTGTACACAAAAAAAGTGTTGAGAGAAATAAAAGATAGAATGTCTGAGCCAAAAGAAACCATGTCTGATGCTGATAAATTAGCGGCTTTGCAGAAGAAATTTAATTTGAGGTAAAATTATGAGGGTTTTTCTATTAATTTTAATATTCGTTTTATGTTCTTGTGAATCAGAAGAAGATATTAATTCTAATATAAAATATTTTTCTTTAAAAGCAAAAGTAGTTGATGAGGAGACGAATGAACTAATAAATTTTATTTATATTTCTTATAATACATGCGTTGAATATAAGGGTGAATATAATCTAACACTATGTAAAAAAGGTTTTAATGGAGAGATAGAAGTGATTAATAATTCTTTTGATATATTAATTCCTTATGAGGAATTAACTAATAAGTTTGAGTTTTATGTAAGTTATAGTCCACTTAGTTCTTATGAAACTGGTCATATAAATAAAACTACAATTAAAGAGTTATTAAAAAAAGATGAATTAACAATCAAAGTAAATAAACTTACGAATGTAAATATCAATATAAAAAACATAGGCAATAAAAATAATCTAGATAAAATTGAAATTTTAGATTTCATATATAAGGATGAATCTAACAGTACTTTTATGTATGCTTCTGAAATTATTAACCTTGGCAACAAAAACGAAACATACCAATATAATGGTCAAGAATATAATTATTTGGTATGGAAAGGAGAAAATGTTGAAGCTAGTTTCTCAATAGAAGTAAAATCAAATCATGAAGTTAGCATTAAATATGAGGTTACAGAAAATGGTATAGCTACAATTTATCAAACTCCAATGGTTAAGATGAAAAGAGATATTTTAAATTTTGTTAATATAGAATACTAATTTTTTTAATCTAAATATGAAAAAACTACTTTTATTTTTATTGATTTCAACATCTGTTTTTTCTCAAAATATTGCGTTCAAAGGGAAATTGTTAGATGAAGAAACTAGAGAACCTGTAGTGTATGCAAATCTTAGTTTTTTAAATTCGAACAAAGGTGTTTCCACAAATGAAGATGGAACATTTTCTATGAATTTAGATAAGAAATATCTAGAGGCTAAAGTGCATATCTCTTGTTTAAATTACAAAGACACGATTGTTTTTGCGAAAGATATTTATCAAAAAATAGTGTATGTACAATCGTTAAATATCCTTTTAAAGGAAATTGTTTTAACCAAACAAATAGATCAATCAGTTGTTTTAGGTGAAGTAAAAAATAGAGTAGAAGGTGTGCATACTTCTGGTATGAGAATGTTGGCAAAATATTTCCCAAACGATAAAAGAGTAAAATGTTGCAGTTATTTAGAAACCATTGACATTCATTTTGCAAAAAGATCGAATCATAGAAAAAAGGCAAAATTTAGAATTCGTATTTTTAATAAAGATGAAAAAACAGGTTTACCAAAAGATGATATTTTAAACGTGAATTTACCTGTAGAAATAGAAAATGGACAAGAAAAAGTAACAGTAGATATTAAAAATTACAATTTAGAAATGCCAAAAAATGGACTTTTTATCGCTTTTGAAAAACTCTTTATTCCTTTTAACGAATATGGCAAAAACGAAATAGACACAGAAAACGAATTTTATTATGCCCCAATAATTGGCTATACCAGTTACAATAAGAAAGATAGAAATGATAATATGTATTTATTTGTAAAAGGAAATTGGCAATTATCGCCCTTAAATAAAATTAAGCAAATGGAAAAATATGCGCCTGCAATTTCATTAACTTTATCCAATTAATTAAACCCAAATAAAACGAATAAACATCGTAGAATATGTTTACAGAATATAAAAATTTACCCAACAATTCTCGAGTTTGGATTTATCAATCTAACAGAGAATTCACTGAAAAAGAAGTAGTTTACATTTCTACAGAAGCCGAGCAATTTATAAAAAAATGGACACGTCATGGAGATAGTTTAAAAGGCTCTTTTACAATTAAATACAATCAGTTTTTAGTTTTAGCAGTAGATGAGAGTTTTAACAATGTTTCTGGTTGTTCTATAGATAGTTCAGTGCGTTTTGTACAAAGCTTAGAAAATGAATTACAAATAGATTTCATGGATAAAATGAACATCGCTTTTAAGGATCATGAAAACATTAATTTAGTGAAATTAGCCGATTTTCAAAAATTTGCAAAAGAGCATAAAATTACTAATGAAACTGTTGTTTTTAATAATTTGGTCACTACAAAAGAAGATTTTGAAAATAACTGGGAAATACCAGCAAAACAAAGTTGGCACAAACGTTTCTTGGTATAGAAATTGTTTATTACCTTTAATAAAAATATCTTTTATGATTACGAAAGAAAAACTTCAAGAACACATTTCTAAATTTCCTAATGAAATTCATATTGATGATTTAATTGATAAACTAGTATTTATTGATAAGTTAGAACAGAGAATAAAAGCCTCAGAAAACAATGATTTTATTTCAGAAGAAGAACTAGAAAATGAAATGAAGGAATGGTTCAAATAGTTTGGTTAAAGGATGCTAGAACAGACTTAAAAGAAATTTACGAATATATTGCAATTGACTCCAAAAGATATGCTCGTCTACAAGTTGAAAGAATTAAAGATAGTACCAAAATTTTATATACTAAACCTCAAATTGGTAAACTTGTTCAAGAGATAAATCAACCTGAAATTAGAGAGATAATAGAAGGTAATTATAGAATTATTTATAAGCATACATCATCTGATAAAATACATATTTTGATGGTGCATCATGGAGCAAGAGATTTACAACGAAGAATAAAATGAAAACAAAAATATTGCTAATTTTTATAATTGCTTTTATTTATAAAATGCAATCGCAAACCATAGATCCGTTAAGAACTAAAGATTATGAAGCTCAAGAAATTTGGGTGGATTCTATTTTAAGTAACATGACTATTGATGAGAAAATAGGTCAGTTGTTTATGGTGCAAGCCTATTCTAATCTCGATAAAAAACACGAAGATTTTATTACAGAAATGATTACCAAATACAAAGTTGGTAATTTAATTTTTATGCAAGGAACACCAGAAAAGCAAGCATCTTTAAACAATACATATCAAGCGCTTTCTAAAGTACCTTTAATGATTGGTTTTGATGGTGAATGGGGTTTAGACATGCGTTTGCAAAATACCTATAAATTTCCTTGGAACATGACTTTGGGCGCCATTCAGAACGATTCTTTAGTAAGAAAATTTGGTGAGCATTTAGGAAAACATTGCAAGCGTTTGGGAATCCATGTTAATTTTGCGCCTGTTGTAGATATCAATATCAATCCATTAAATCCAATTATTGGAAATCGATCTTTTGGCGAAAGCAAAGAAAACGTAACTAAAAAAGCCATCGCTTTTACACAAGGTATACAGAAATACGGAGTCATGGCAAATGCAAAACATTTTCCAGGTCATGGAGATACTGCATCAGATTCTCATCATACATTACCTCTGTTAGATTTTGATAAAGCAAGATTAGATTCTATAGAACTATACCCTTACAGAAAGGTTTTTGATGCAGGAATTGGAAGTGTAATGACAGCGCACTTAAACATACCAAGTTTAGAATCGAACACAAATTTGCCAACATCATTATCTAAAAATGTGGTAACTAATTTGTTGCAACAAGAATTAGGTTTTAATGGTTTAATAATTACAGATGGTTTAAACATGAGAGGTGCAACCAATTATGCAACTTCTGCAGAAATAGATTTAGAAGCTATAAAAGCTGGGAATGATTTGTTATTAATTCCACAAGATGTGCCTGCAAGTATTCGCTTAATAAAACAGGCGATCCTTTTAAAAACTTTAACTGAAGATCGTTTAGATTTTTCTGTACGTAAAATATTAAAGGCAAAATATTGGATGGGTTTAAACAAGTATGAGCCTGTTAAAATTCAAAATTTACAGCAAGATTTAAATACGATAGCAGACGAATTGTTGCATAGAGAATTGCTGAAAAATGCAATAACTTTGGTTAAAGATGAAAAGCAAAATATCCCTTTATCAAATTTGGAATTTCAAAAAATTGCGTATGTAAAATTAGGAGATGACTATGGTGATTATTTTTTAGAAATGCTTCAAAATTACACAAAAGTAGATGTTATTTCAGACACGAATTTAGATGGTTTAATGCGAAAGTTAAAACCTTATAACAAAGTAATTATAGGCTTTCATAAGTCTAATGATCATCCTTGGAAAAGTTACAAATTCACTGATAAAGAATTGGTTTGGTTGCAAGAAATTGCAAGAGAAAAAAATGTGATTTTAGACGTTTTTACAAGTCCTTACAGTTTATTACAATTAAAAACCTTTACAAATATCGAGTCTATAATTGTTTCTTATCAGAACAGTAAATTATCTCAAGAAATTTCTGCTCAAATTATTTTTGGGGCAATTAAAGCAAATGGTAAATTGCCAGTTTCTATAAAAAATGAATTTAAAGTAGGCACAGGAATAACCACTTTTAGTTTAAGTAGATTGCAATATAGCATACCAGAAGATGTAAAAATGTCTTCTACTAAATTAGCAGAAATAGACATTTTTGCAGATACTATTTTAAAAGAAAAAATGGCGCCCGGATTTCAAGTGTTGGTTGCTAGAAAAGGTAAAGTAATATTTCAGAAAAGTTATGGTCATCATTCAGATGAAAACTCTTTAAAAGTTAAAAATTCAGATATTTACGACGTAGCTTCTTTAACAAAAATATTAGCCTCTTTACCTTTAATAATGAAAGCAGAAGAGGAAGGTAAAATATCTTTATCTGCAAGTGTAAAAGACATCTTACCTAGCTTTGCAAATTCCAATAAAGCATCTGTTTCTGTAAAAGAAATACTATCTCATTATGGCAGATTAAAAGCTTGGATTCCTTTTTATAAAGCGACTCAAGATAGTTCAACTGGTTTAAATTCAGACGAGTTTTACAATCGAAAAAAATCACAGAAATACAATATAAAAGTCGCCGAAAATTTATACATCAAAGAGACCTATAAAGACAGTATTTACAAATACATAAAAGAAGCAGACCAAAGAGATAGAGAAGGTTACAAATACAGCGATTTAGGCTATTATTTATTTAAAGAAGTGTTAGAAGAAAAATATAAAAAGCCTCTAAACAAACTAGTAGATAGCGAATTTTATAGTTCTTTGGGCGCAAATAGAATGACGTATTTACCACTTGAAAAATTTAATAAATCTGCAATTGTGCCAACAGAAAAAGACGATTACTATAGAAATCAATTATTGCAAGGAAATGTGCATGATATGGGTGCAGCAATGTTAGGTGGAGTTGGAGGCCATGCAGGTTTATTTTCGAATGCAAATGATGTAGCCAAAATAATGCAAATGTATTTGCAAAAAGGTTTTTATGGAGGTAGACGTTATTTAAAAGCGGAAACTATAGATAAATTTAACACACGTTATTATAAAGATGATAGAAGAGGTTTAGGTTTCGATAAACCACAAACAGACCCAAAAGAGAAGGCAACAGCAACTTGCGGTTGTGTTTCAGACGAAAGTTTTGGGCATTCAGGTTTTACAGGTACGTATACTTGGGCAGATCCCAAAAGTGAAATTGTGTATGTTTTTTTATCTAACAGAGTCTACCCAAACATGAATAATAGAGCATTAATAAGAAGTAACATGCGTACTAAAATTCAACAAACTATACAAGATGCTATTTTAGATTAGAAGCTATTTCCTGCTTCCTGTGCTGAACTTGTTTCAGTATCGCACTCGCTTTTTTCGTTCCTCAAAAGAGCTTAAACAGTTGCTTCAATCATGGCTAAACTTGTTTGCAAGCTAAATGCAAATCTATCAATCTTCAGTATTTGTAACAGAAAATTTAGTGTACATAAAAACCAATAAAATAGAAGAGATAAAGTAAATTACTGCTAATTTTCCTCCCCAAAAAAAACTGATGACAAATGCTTGTAAAGCATAAAAAAACGGAAAACTTAAAACATTTACGCCATATTTCATGGTATCCACAAACTCAATTTCTTGAATGTTTTTGCCTATTTTTTTCCAAAGTAAGTATGGGAAAATACTATTTAGTAAAATGATATAAAATACTGGTTTTAAAAAGTTAACAGGCCTTTTTACAGGTTCAGAAAAATTATTTTCAGCAATTATTTTGTTTGCTTTTTCAACATCAGTATAATCTACATTTGCATCATTTAAATTTTTTAAAATCGATTGGTAATTTTCATCTTCAGGGATGTGAACCGTTAATTTTTTTAGCTGATTGCTAACTTCTTCCTTTAAAATATTAATGGCTTTTGCAGGATTATTTTCTTTATAAATAGAATTGGAGTCAATTGCTGTTCCATATTTTACAGATACTTTACTTGGGTAAGATGAAGAATTCTGATAAGTAATTCCTACAGGAATAACAACAATTTCTAAATCAGGATATTTTTCTAAGGCACCAAAAACAATTCTTGTAAATCCTTTACTTAAAGGTTTTATATTTCTATCTCTAGAATGCCCACCTTGAGGAAAAATGAATAAAGTTTCTTGGTTTTTTAGAATTTCGAAACACTTTTCAAAAACTTCTTCGTTGTTAGAAAGTTGTTGTCTACCATCTCTAATTCTATAAATGGGCATTAAATTTAAAGAAGCCAAAGCCTTTTTTACTAGCGGTTTTTTAAAAACATCTGCTCTTACTAAAAAATGATTTTCTCTTGGGTTTTGTGAAGTTACAAACAAAGGATCCATCAAAGCATTTGGGTGATTAATAGCAAATAAAATAGCTCCCTTTTTTGGAATATTTTCTTTGCCAGAAACCTTTATTTCTTTGGCGTAAAACTCTAAACTAATTTTTAAAAAAAGTTTTACGCTTTCGTACCAAACTTTTTTAATGGTCATTTTTTAATGCTAATTTATTTGTTTTTCTACCCCAAAAAGTGGCCAAAGCCATACCAGAAAATACATCCCAAATTCCCCAAAAAGCAGCTAATAAAGCCATACCTCCTAAACCATCAAAAAAACCAAAAATAAGTAGTAATCCTAAACCTCCATTTTGAATTCCAGTTTCCATGGAAATCGTTTTACAATCTTTTTCGTTTAATTTAAAAAGCTTTGAAGTATAAAAGCCCAATATAAAAGCAAAAATATTATGGAAAATAACTAAGAATAAGACATTATGAATATGGTTTATAAATACGTCTAAATTTTGAGAAAAAGCGACAAAAATAAGTGCTATAAAAACCAACATAGATAAAGGTTTTAAAACCTTTTCTATTTTACCTGCCATTTCTGAATGGTAATGTTTTATCAACATTCCTAAAATTAATGGAATCCCTAAAATTAGAGAAACTAGTTTTAATAAGTCAACCCAATTTAGTTCAACCGTTTTTAATATTTCGTTTGTGGGTTCGTACATACTTCCCCAAAATTGTAAATTAAAAGGCGTCATAAAAATACAAATTAAGGTTGCAAAAGCAGTTAAACTCACTGAAAGAGCAGCATTTCCTCCAGCCATTTTACTAAAAAAGTTAGAAACATTTCCTCCAGGACAAGCTGCAATCATCATCATTCCCAAAGCAAAACTTGGATGAGGTTTTATAATTAAAATAGCTAAAAATGTAAAAGCAGGTAACAATATAAATTGCGATAAAACACCCACAAAAACTATTTTAGGGTTTTTAAAAAGTCGTTTAAAATCATCTACAGTTATTGCCAAAGCAACTCCAAACATAATTACTGCAATTGCAATATTTAAAACCCATAAACCACTTGCATCGAAGTTTATTTTTATGGAATCTATGTCTATTTGGTTTTGCATTTTTTTTATTGTTTCAAAGTTTCAAAGTTGATAAGTTTCAAAGTTGATAAGTTTGTTTTGTATAGGAATTTCTAAAAACTAAAAACTAAAAACTAAAAACCAAAAACCACCAACCATGTACCAAATTCTTAATTTGTAAAAGCGTACTCAATAATATTAGAACCCATTTTCAAAGCTATTTCACGAACTGTTTTTGGATTGTTGTGTATTATTTCGTCTTCCCAACCATCACTTAAATCGGTTTCATAATCATAGAAAACAATTAATCTGCCTTCATAAAATAAACCAAAACCTTGTGCTGGTTTTTTATCATGTTCATGAATTTTAGGTATCCCTTCAGGGAATTTAAAGGTTTGATTGTAAATAGGATGATTACTTGGAATTTCTTGCAACTCTAAATTCGGAAATACTTTTTTAAGTTCTGCTCTTATAAATTTGTCCAAACCATAATTGTCTGAAATATGTAAAAATCCGCCAGAAATTAAATAATTTTTTAGATTGGTAATATCTTCATCAGAGAAATATACGTTTCCATGACCTGTCATAAACAAAATAGGATAGTTGTAAATATCCTCACTATTTACTGCAACACTTATCGGATTTTCAGAAATATTCGTTTTTATATTTTGATTTGTAAACGCCACTAAATTCGGAATTGCAGTGGGGTTTGCATACCAATCTCCACCACCATTATATTTTAAAATGGCAACATCTTGAGCGTTTGTAAAAACTGAAACCCAAAAAAATAAAATTGCTATAAATTGTTTCATGAACTATTTAAAAATAATTGATAGCAAGATAGTAATTTTCGATTTTCAATACCTAAAAAACGCTATTAAGTTTTAATAGCGTTTTATGATATTTATTTATAAAATGTATTAAAAACGATATCCAAAAGAAACACCACCTCTAAAAGCATATTCTGGTGAGGCTTCACTAAAGCCTAAATTTCTTCCACCACCAAAAGATATTTCTAAAACAAAACCAGTATTGCTAATCCACTTTTTTCCAACTGCAATACCAAGATTTACATCAAAATAACTATCATCTAACTTAGAATTATTTAAATATTCTAAATCTAAATTATTACCTGAAGCAAATTTCGAGAAGACTTCTACATAATTTCCTTTACCGCCTTTTTGTTGATTGTTAAAAAAGTAAAATCTGTAAAAGGGCGTGAGTGCAAATTTTTCATAGTAAGTTTCACTAGACTTAAAATTGATAAACATAGAAAGCCCAAAACTCATTTCGTCTCTGAATAAGTTTTCGTAACCTACATCTAAAGCAGAGAAAAAAGCGAGGTCGAATACGTCTAATTTTAGTTCATTTTTTTTGTTGGTTTCATTTGTTTTTTCTTG
Organism: Polaribacter sp.; assembly: GCF_049276715.1. GTDB lineage: Bacteria > Bacteroidota > Bacteroidia > Flavobacteriales > Flavobacteriaceae > Polaribacter. The sequence continues at coordinate 61,784 of NZ_JBASWY010000044.1, read as the reverse complement.
TGAAAAACTAGTTAATGTTAAGGTAAATAGTAAAAATAGTACAATTGATTTTTTCATAATTTAGTGATTTTAATTTCGGCCAAATTTAGAAATCATTAAAAATAATAAGTCCAGAATTCCTTGTTTTAAAAGAATTCTGGACTAAATTGTGAAATTTGGGACTAATTTTGAATAACCGATTTTTGATATTCTGAAGGCGTAAGTCCTGTTTGCTTTTTAAAAGTGTGATAAAAAGAAGATTTAGAATTAAAACCAGATTCTAAACCTATAGAAGTTATTGTATAGTTTTTATAAGTTTTATCTATCAATAACTTTTTTGCAAGTTCAATTCGATATTCGTTTATATAATCGTTAAAATTTTTTTCTGAAAACAGATAAATACAATTCGATAATTTATTCGAATTTACATCGACTTCATTTGCTAAGAATTCTACTGTAAGCTTTGGTTGTGTAAATAGTTTTTTCTTTGTTAGCAAAGTTTCAATTTTATCAAATAATAATTTCTTATCAGCATCTTTTGCTTCAGAAATTTCAACTTCTTTATTATTAATTGACGGAAAATTAAGTTTTTCACGTAAATCTTTTCTTTCTTTTAACAATCGTAATTGTAAAAGAGCTTGATAACCAACCCAATAAATTAAGATTGTAGTTAAAATACGCAAAGGGTAATAAGCGTAAATGAACTCTTTATAATCAAGAGCAATGGCAATTATAATTCCGCTAATCCAAAAAACGTAAGCAGAAGTACCAATTTTAAATGAAATATAAATCCATTTTAAATTATCGAAAGATAAAATTTTGGTAAAAAGCAGTTCTTTTTTTGATAGTATGTAATAAGAATATCCAAAGATTGTTAAAGAAAAAATCAAGCTAAAAAACTCTTCTAAGGTATTGTATTTTTCTAGTAGGTATTCAAAATCTGTATTATTTGTGTCATTATATACAAACACAAAACTAATTCTAAGAGCTGTTAAAACTATAAATAAAGGAATTATAAATTTTAAAATATTGATACTTTTTTCTTTAATTTCTAGGTAATAAATTAAGAACATATAAAAAAATGGTGCAATTAAAAAGTGCCAAGGAATGTGTACATATTCTGAAAAGAAATTTTCTATAAAAAAATCTTTTTCTATACCCCAAGATTGTATGTTGTTTAAAGATATGGTAAGAACTAATAAGTTAATAAATACCATACTTTTTTCTCTTCCGTTTTTAGAAAAAAGAATAATAAAACAGAACAAAAAACCATGTAAGGCACTTATTAATAGGAAGAGGTTAAATATTTCTTTCACAAACAGATTTTAGCTTTTTGGACGAACATAGTGATTACTGATTGATAAAAGAAACCAAATTTACAGCAACCAAACCAGCAGTTTCTGTTCTTAACCTACTTTCTCCTAAAGAAATAGGTATGAATTTTTTATCTAACGCTTTTTTAATTTCTTGTGATGAAAAATCGCCTTCAGGACCAATTAAAATAATTACTTTTTCTGCTGGCTTTACAGTATCTTTTAACAAGTTTTTCTCAGTTTCCTCACAATGAGCAATACAAACTTTTGCATCAAAATTTTGATTGATAAAATCGTTAAATTTAATAGGCTCGTTTAATTTTGGCAACGTAAACTTTAAAGATTGTTTCATAGCAGATTGAATTATTTTTTCAAATCGATCTAATTTTACAACTTTCCTTTCAGAATTAGAACAAATAATAGGTGTAATTTCATCAATACCAATTTCTGTAGCTTTTTCTAAAAACCATTCCATTCTATCATTTAACTTTGTTGGCGCAATTGCAATGTGTAAATAGTAGTTCCAAGGTGTTGGTTTTTCTTCGAAAGAAATAATTTCGGCAATACATTTTTTATCGCTGGCAATGGTAATTTTTGCATCAAACAAAAACCCTTTTCCATTTGTTATTTGTAATACATCTCCTTCTTTTTTTCTTAAAACGCGCACTATATGCTTGCTTTCAATTTTATCAAAAGTAATTTCTTTAATATTTTTATTTATTTCAGAATTGTAGAATAGTTGCATTTTTTAAATTAGTTTCAAAGTTTCAAAGTTTCAAAGTTTCAAAGTTTCAAAGTTTTTAGTTTTAAACCAAAAACTATCAACCATTAACTAATATTAATTCTATAAGTTCTTCGTCTTTTATGAGTTATTGGTTTAAATTTTTCCCATATTTTTCGAATGGCTTCATTTTCTTCTAATTCAGGAGTTCTAATGCAATTTACAATTCCTTTTTTAGTAAAAACTTTTGTGTATTGATCAAAAATAACAGCAGTTACTCCTTTATTTTGATACTCTGGATGCACACCAATTAAATAAAAAGTAACATCTTTTGCATGTTTTCTTGCATGTAATAAATGAAAAATTCCAAATGGAAATAATTTTCCTTTAGATTTTTGCAATGCTTCTGAAAAAGAGGGCATTACAATAGCGAATGCAATTAGTTTATTTTGCTCATTCACCACAAATTTTATATATTCTGGATTGATAAACGAGATATATTTTTTCTTAAAAAAGGCAATTTGTGCATCAGAAATTGGTACAAAAGTGGAAAGCTTAGAATACGTTGCACTAAAAACCTCGAACATTTCATCAACATAAGGCAGTATATCTTTGGTTTTGATAAAATCTAGTGCTTTTAGTTTAAAACGCTTTTTGATAATATTGCTTACTCTATCAAAATAAACAGCATCTACATTTTTAAATTTGAACTTGTTTTCTAAATATTCTTTCTCTTTTACAAAACCTAATTGTTCTAAATGTTCTTTATAATAAGGATGATTGTACCAAGTAATCATGGTGCCTATATGATCAAAACCATCAATTAAAACGCCAGTTTTGTCAAGATTATTAAATCCTATTGGACCTTCTATAAATTCTAAATTATTTTCTAAACCAATTTCTTTAACCTTATTTAAAAGTGCTTTTGAAACTTCGATATCATCAATTACATCAAACCAACCAAAACGCATTTTTTTAATTTGTTGCTTTTCAACTTCAAACCAATTGATGATTGCTACAATTCTCCCAATAATTTTTTTATCTCTATAAGCTAAAAAAAACTGAGCATCAGCATTCTCAAAAACAGGATTTATTTTGGGATTAAAATTAGCTATTTCATCCTTAATAATTGGAGGAACCCAATAGGGATTGTTTTTGTAAAGAGAAAAAGGAAATAGTACAAATGCCTTCATTTCCTTTTTAGAACTCACTTTTTTTAAAGTAATCATTTTCTTAATTTCTTCTTCTTTTGGTTCTTTTTCTAGAACTTTTCTTCTTCTCTTTTTTGCTAAAAACACTAAAAAGTCTGCCAAAAAAGCCTTTATTTTCTTTATTATATCTAGAAATTGGTGAGTCTTTTATTTCTTTACCATTTTCATCCAATTCTTTATACCCATCTCTATGTTTGTCAATTCTGTAAGAAACTCCTAAACCAGCATAAAAACCTTCTGCATTGCCTTCCAACAAAAACCTAGAAGATGCATTTATTTGTAAATTTTTGTTATACAAGTAAGCCAAACCAACACCAATATTCGAATTAGTTCGAAATTCTTGAAAAATACCTTGATTTTCTAAAAAACCTGACCAATAATCGTTAAAGTTATAGGTTCCTGTTATAATGTAAGAATATTCTGTGAAATCTGTTCCTATTTTATCATAAAAGAAATTCGTGATGATATTAAAATCCGAACTTAAATTATTCTGCAATAAAACACCCAATTTTGGTGACATGCTTCCTGTTTTATAGGCATCATTTACAAAATCTGTATTTAAGCCAGCGTAAATGGCAACAGAAGGTATCAATCTTTTTGTATCGAAGGCAAATCTATTTTTCCAACTTCTTACTTCTTTGCTTTTGTCTTCGTATTCTTGTTGATAAATTAAATATTTAGCCCCAATTGTAAACTCACTTAAACCGCTATCAAAATAATGAGAAGTAAAAACATTTTTAAAAGCAACTTTATCTCTTTGATAACTAATATTTGCATTCAACTCAAGTCTTTCTAGCAAAAAGCTAGTTCTAAAAAGTAAATCTGCTCCAAACGATTGTGGTCTAGAAAATGTGGGTTCTATAGATGTGTTTCTATAAAAAAAATTGCTTTCAAATTGATAAACGCCTGTTCCAACACTATAAGGACTCTCTGAAAAACCAGGTTTGTTCGAATTGATAACTTCTGTATATTGACAAAATGCAGACGAAAAGCCGAAAAGAAATATTAAAAAAAAGAATTTTACTTTTTGCTTTTGCATCTTAAAAGAAAAAATTAGAGTTTATGTATTTTTATTTAAACAAACATAGCACAAAAATGCTGTTTTTGAAAGCTTCCTATCTTTTTTTACTTTAAATGTCTTGCCTTAAAACAAAGCTGAAAGATTTTCCTTAAAACCTGCATTGTAGCAAAATTAAGATTCTGATAAATAAATATTTTAGTTGCTGAAATGATTAAATTATATCAATTTAATATTTTATAAAATATACGTTATAATTTTCATCAACTTTAATCTTAAATGTTTACTGTTATTGAAAGTTTTATAGTTTGTTAACGTTACAATTGTTACCAAATTGTTACTTTTGAATGATTTTATAAGATTATTTGAAATGGGTTTATTAAGAACTATATTTTTTATTCTGCTATTTTATTACGGTTTTAAATTTTTACTAAGGTTATTAGCTCCTTTTTTGGTAAAAAAAGTAGCAGATACTATGCAAAAGAAAGCAGAAGAACAATTTGGAAATCAGCAATCTAAAAGTACTGTTAGAGAAGGAGAGACTGTTATAGACAAAGCACCAAAAAATAATACACAAAGTAAAAATTCTGTTGGTGAATATGTCGATTTTGAAGAAATAGATTAGTTATGAAAAAAGGAAAATATTTTCGATATTTAATTGCAGTATTAATATTTATAGTTGCTTCTGTAGCATATTTTCATCCTGTTTTAAGTGGTAAACAAATTGCACAATCAGACATTACTCAATTTAGAGGAATGGTTCAGGAAATTGAAGATTTTAGAACCGAAAACAAAAAAGAACCTTATTGGACTGGTGCTTCTTTTAGTGGAATGCCTGCGTATCAAATAAGTGCTTATTATCCTTACGATTTTGTAAGAGTTTTAGATAGAACTATTCGTTTTTTACCAAGACCTGCAGATTATACTTTTCTTTATTTTTTAAGTTTTTTTGTATTAATGATGGCTTTAAAAGTAGAATGGAGATTGGCTATTTTTGGGGCACTTTCATTTGGTTTTTCTACGTATTTAATCATTATTTTTATTCCTGGCCATAATTCTAAAGCACATGCAATTGCTTACATGCCTATGGTTTTAGCTGGTGTTTTGTGGGTTTTTCAAAAAAGATATGTGTTAGGTTTTATTGTTACAGGTTTGGCTATGGCTTTAGAAATCTATACAAACCATATACAAATGACCTATTATCTTGGTTTTTGTCTATTAATTCTTGGAATTGTTCAGCTTATAAATGCGATTAAAGAAAAAATGTTGCCAATTTTTATAAAACAAACAGCAGTTATTATTGCTGCAGTTGTTTTGGGGATAGGAGCAAATGCCCCAAGATTAATGGCAATGAAAGAGTATGCAGAATTTAGTACTCGTGGAAAATCTGAATTAACAATTAATCCTGATGGAACCAATAAAGAAGCCACAAAAGGTTTAGATAAAGAATATATAACGCAATATAGTTATGCAAAATTAGAAACTTTTAATTTGTTCATACCACGTTTTATGGGTGGTGGAACTGTGGAAGAATTGGGCAAAAACTCAAATTTTTATCAATTAATAGAAAAACAAGCAGGTAAAAAAGTTGCAGACGATTACTCCAAACAAGTACTTACTTATTGGGGAGATCAACCAATTATAGAAGCACCAGCTTATATTGGAGCAGTAATTTTCTTTCTTTTTTTCTTAGGAATTTTTCTAGTAAAAGGAAGATTAAAACAATGGTTAGTAGCAGCAACCATCTTTTCAATTGTATTAAGTTGGGGTAGAAATTTGGAATTTTTAACTAACTTTTTTATTGATTATGTTCCTCTATACAATAAATTTAGAGCAGTTTCATCAATCCAAATTATTGCTGAATTGTGTGTACCAATTCTGGGAGTTTTGGCTTTAAAAGAGTTTTTCTCTTCCACAATTTCATCCGAAGAAAAAAAGGAATCTCTTAAAAAAGCAGTATATACTTTTGGAGGTTTAATTATTGTAGGTTTTTTATTAGCGCATATTTCATCTTCATTTGAGGGGATAAGAGATGCAAATTACAAAGATTTACAAGGTTTAATTGATGCAGTAATTGCAGACAGAAAATCGATGTTATTAATAGATACTTTGCGCTCTTTAGCTTTGGTAATTGTTTCTGCTGCTGTTCTTTGGTTTTTCTTAAATAATAAGTTAAAGAAACAATTTGCAATTATAGGTTTGGTAGTTTTTGTTTTGTTCGATTTAATTTCTATTGATAAAAATTACTTAAATGAAAACGATTTTGTAACCTCTAGAAAAGTAGAAAAACCTTTTACAGCATCTAGTGCAGATCAAATTATTTTACAAGATAAAACACATTATAGAGTTGCAAACTTTGCTGGAAATCCAATGGAAGATGGAGCAACTTCTTATTTTCATCAGTCAATTGGCGGTTATCATGCTGCAAAAATGGGACGTTATCAAGAGTTGTTCGATTTTCAAATAGCAAAAAATAACATGGAAGCTTTAAACATGTTAAACACCAAATACTTTATTATTCCTGATGATAAAAATCAATTGAGCGCTCAAAAAAACGAAGATGCAAATGGCAATGTTTGGTTCGTAGATAAAGTGCAATTAGTAAATTCTGCAAATGAAGAAATGAAAGCTTTAGATTCTTTAGACACTAAAACTGTTGCTGTTCTGGATAAAAGTAAAGTATCAGAGAACATTGCATTTAAATTCGAAAAAGACTCAACTGCTTCCATACAATTACTAGATTATAGAGTTAATGAATTAAAGTATCAATCAAAAGCGGCAAAAGAGCAGTTTGCGGTTTTTTCTGAAATCTACTATAAAGATGGTTGGAATGCTTATGTAAATGGTAAATTAACACCACATTTTAGAGTAAATTATGTTTTAAGAGGGATGAAAGTTCCTGCAGGAGAGCATAAAATTGAATTTAAATTCGAGCCAAAAGTAATTGAAAAAGGAGGTTTGTATTCTTTAGCTTCTTACTTTATTTTAATACTAGTTTCAATAGGTTGGTTTTTTTATGATGAGAAAAAGAAGAAAAAATCAGCTTTAAATGTATAGCAAAATTCCGCATAAAAGATATGCACATACTTTAGCATTTCTTCAAAAAGTAGTTCCAGCTCCTGCAACGATTTTAGACTTGGGTATTAGAAATCCTTTTTCTGAAATCATGGAGCAAAATGGCTATACAGTGCTTAATACGAATGGTGAAGATTTAGATTTATTGCCAGAAATTGTAAAAGAATACAAAGTAGATGCTGTTACTGCATTTGAAATTTTTGAGCACTTGTTAGCGCCTTTTAATGTTTTAAGGCAAATTGAGACCTTAAAATTAGTAGTTACAATTCCTTTAAATTTATGGTTTGCAAAAGCCTACAGAAGTAAAAGTGATATGTGGGACAGACATTACCACGAATTTGAAGATTGGCAATTTGATTGGCTTTTGGAGAAGTCTGGATGGGAAATTCAAGAAAAAGAAAAGTGGACAAGCCCCATTGATAGAATAGGTTTTAGACCTATTTTAAGAAAATTCACGCCAAGATATTATGCAGTTTATGCAACTAAAAAAGAAGCATGAAAAAAAATATTTTAATAGTTGTGGGCACAAGACCCAACTTTGTAAAAATTACACAATTTAAAAAAGTAGCTCAAAAATATTCTGATTTAGATGTTAGAATTGTACATACAGGTCAGCATTATGATGAGAAAATGTCTGCTATTTTTTTGAAACAATTCAATATAGAAGTTGATTATTTTTTAGGAATTACAAGTACATCTGCCAATAGTTTAATTGGGGAAATTATACTGCAATTAGAAAAAGTAATTACTGAGTTCTCTCCAGATATTTTGCTTTGTGTGGGTGATGTAAATTCCACATTAGCTGCTGCAATATGTGCAAATAAGTTAGGGGTAAAACTCGGACATATAGAAAGTGGTTTGCGTAGTTTAGACAGACAAATGCCAGAAGAAATCAATCGAATTTTAACAGATGAAATTTCTGATATTTGTTTTGTAACAGAAAAAAGTGGTCTTAAAAATTTAGAAAAAATAGGTAAAAAAGGCCATCAAATAGCATTTGTTGGGAATACCATGATTGATACTTTGGTAGCTTTTAATAAAGAAATTGAAGCTTCAACAATTTTAGAGGAAATTGCTCAGGAAAAACATCAATATATTTTAGTTACTATGCATAGACCAAGAAATGTAGATACTAAAAAAGCGCTTTTAAAAATTATTGATTTGTTTAAAAATACAACACAAAAACATCATGTGGTTTTTTCTATTCATCCAAGAACCAAAAACAGTTTTATCAATTTTAATTTGAATCAATCTTTAAATGAAATTAATAATTTAACCATCATTGATCCTCAAAATTATTTTGCCTTTCAAAAATTAATAAAATATTCGTTCTGTGTAATTACAGATAGTGGAGGCATACAAGAGGAAACTACTTTTTTACAAATTCCTTGCATCACTTTAAGGGAAAATACAGAGAGACCATCAACTATAGAACAAGGCACAAACGAGTTAATGTCTTTTGATACTGATAAAATTTCTGCGACAATACAAAGTATTTCTGAGGGAACTTTTAAAAAAGGAACGATTCCAGAATTTTGGGACGGAAATGCAACAGACAGAATTTTACAAAAAACCATCGAATTTTTAGCATGAGTTACATTTGTATGATTGTTGATGGAGCTTATCCTAATGATATTAGAGTGAGAAAAGAAGCTGAATCTTTGGCTGAATATGGTAAAAAAGTAGTAGTTATTTGTCCAAGAAAAAAGAACGATTTAGAGTCTGAAATCATAAATGGCGTTACCATTTTTAGAATCGGAAAAAATTACACAAACAGTAAAAAAGGGATTTACGATATCATAGAAAGCGTTTTTAATATCAATCTTCTTTTTTATTTCGGATTAAAAAAAGCGTTCAAAAAATACAATATTGATTTTTTACATGTACACGATTTACCTTTAGCAAGCACAGGTTTTAGATTTAAAAAGCAAGTAAAAAAAATCTATTTAGACTTGCATGAAAACTATCCAGAAGCTCTAAAAACATGGTTTTTATGGAAACAAAGTACTATCATCAAAATTAAAAATAAGTTGTTTTTCAACTCAAAAAGTTGGTCAAAAAAAGAGGAAAAATATTGCAATAAGTATGACAAAGTAATTTGTGTTGTAGAAGAAATGAGAGAGAAATTAATTATTAATTTTAATATTGATGATAAAAAATTGGTTGTAATTTCCAACCACGAAAAAAAAGATTTTGTAAACAATTTTAATGAAGAAGTAACTCAAAATATTATCAATAAAAATGATTTCTCGATAACTTATGTGGGGGGGTTAGGCCCTCACAGAGGTTTGCAAACTGCTATACACGCAATGTCGAAAATTGTTGAAAAAATACCCAATGCAAAACTTTTTTTAATTGGTAAAGGAAGTCTAGATGTTGAGAGTAAACTGAAAACAATTGCAAAAGAAAATAAAGTAGAAAAGTGCGTAATTTTTGTGGGTTACAGACCTTTTAAAGAGGTGTCTGCAATTATGCAGAAAACGAATGTAAATATCATTCCGCATTTAGCTAACGACCATACAGACAATACGATACCTCATAAATTGTTTCAAATAATGATGAGTAAAAGTTTGCTTTTAGTAAGCTCTTGCAAACCTTTAAAAAGAATCGTTTCTAAGTACGATGCTGGAATTATTTTTAAAGCTAATGATGAGAATGATTTTGCAGAAAAAGTAATTTTGATTCATGAAAATTACGCATCATATCAATATAAAACAGCTAATGCTTTTGATGCTGTGATGAATAAAGGAGAAAATTGGGAACAAGAAAGTATAAAATTATTAAGTTTATACAATAATTCAACAATTTGAAAGCACTAATTATTACATATTATTGGCCACCTGCAGGAGGTTCTGGTGTTCAGCGTTGGTTAAAGTTTGTAAAATATTTACAAGAGTTTGGCATAGAACCTATTGTTTATACTGTGGAGAATGCAAATTATCCAAAAGAAGATGTTACTTTAATTGGTGAGATTCCTAAAGAAGTTAAAATTTTAAAGTATCCAATTTGGGAACCTACTAATTTTTTATTTTGGAAGAAGAAAAATAATCAGAAAAAAGATATATCAAACTCTACAAATAGTAGTTTTTTATCATTTTTAAGAGGTAATTTTTTTGTGCCAGATCCGAAAATATTTTGGGTAAAACCTTCTGTAAATTTTTTGCAAAAGTATATTGAATCGCACAAAATTGATGTCATAATATCTACAGGTCCTCCTCATAGCATGCATTTAATTGCCCAAAGATTGCAGAAAAAAAACAACATTAAATGGATAGCAGATTTTAGAGATCCTTGGACAGATTTGTATTACAATAAAGATTTTAAGCAACTAACAAGGGTTAAACAGCGCAACAAAAATTTAGAAACCCAGGTTTTAAAACAAGCAGATTGTATAGTAACTGTGAGTAATTCTTTAAAAAGTGAATTTTTAAAAATTGCCAAAAGAGTAGAGGTAATTACGAATGGTTTTGATTCTGAAGTTTCAAAAGTTGATGCCCCTGTTTTGGATGAAAAATTTTGTATTTCTTATATTGGTTTATTGCCAAAACAAAGCAATCCGAAAATACTTTTTAAAGTTTTAAATACCCTGTGTTCTGAAAACAGTGGGTTTAAAAACGATTTAAAAATTAATTTTATTGGTGATATTTCTGATGAAATAAAAATAGAAACTAAACTACATAATTTATTAGAAAACACTATTTTTAAAGGATATGTTTCTCATACAGAAGCTATTGAATATCAGCAAAGAGCACAAGTTTTATTGTTATTAATTCCAAATATTAAAAAAGCAAATGGAATTTTAACGGGTAAACTTTTTGAGTATTTAACAGCAAAAAGACCTATTTTAGCTATTGGTCCAAACAAAGGAGATTTAGCAGAAATTTTAGAAAACACAAATGCTGGTGTGGTTGTAGATTTTAATGATGAGGTACAACTCAAATTAGAAATTAAGCAATTATATAATCGATACAAACAAGGAAATTTAATAGTTGAATCTAGAAATATTGAAAAGTTTCACAGAAAACAGTTAACAAAAGAACTGGCTACTATTATTAAAAGTATAGCTTCATAAAAATGGGAATCGTATTAAAACAATCATTTAAAAACACCTTATTTATTTATTTAGGTTTTGCTGTTGGTGGTTTAAATACACTGGTTTTATACACTCGTTTTCTAGAAGATGAATATTATGGGTTGGTTACTTATTTGTTGGCAACTTCCAATATTTTAATGCCTTTAATTGCGCTGGGTATTCATCATACCATCGTAAAGTTTTTCTCTAGTTATTTTACAAAAGTAGACAAAGATAAATTTTTATCATCTGTATTATTTTTGCCTTTATTGATTGCGATTCCTATGGGTTTTGTGGGAAATTTATTTTACGAACAAATTGGAAATTACTTATCAGCAGAAAATCCTATCATTAAAGAATACACTTTTGTAATTTATTTAGTAGCTTTTACTTGCGCTTATTTTGAAGTTTTTCATGCGTGGGCAAAAGTACATTTCGAAACTGTTTTTGGTAACATTTTAAAAGAATTATACAATAGAGTTGCAGTAATGATTTTACTGTTTGCAGTCTATTTTAATTGGATAACAAAAGAAGAGTTTATTTACTATTTAACTGCAGCTTATTTTGTAAGAATGCTATTAATGATGTTGTATGCCTTTAAATTGTACATGCCAAAATTTACATTTGCAAGACCAGATAACTTTAAAGAGGTTTTGCGTTTTTCGATCTATATTATTATGGCAGGAAGTGCTGGTGCCATAATTTTGGATATAGATAAATTTATGATTCCTGGAAAAGAATCTTTAGAAACTGCAGCTTATTATTCTGTGGCTGTTTTTATTGGTTCTTTTATAGAGGCTCCAAGTAGAGCAATGTTAAATATTTTGCAGCCTTTAACGTCGAAGACTTTAAACGAAGAAAATCATACAGAAGTAGCATCTTTATATAAAAAAAGTTCTATTAATTTATTAATAATTAGTGGCTTCTTCTTTGTATTGATTAATGCAAATATAAATGAGTTATTTCGCTTATTACCAGTTCAATATGCTGGAGGAGCACTGGTTGTTTTTATGATTTCTTTATTAAAAATGTACAATGGATTTTTAGGAAATAATGGCGCTATTATAAATAATTCTAAATATTATAAAATTACATTACCTTATAGTTTAATAATGGCTTTTTCTGTTTATTTTTTAAATAAATTGTTTTATTACGAACTTGATATGGGTACAGATGGTTTAGCCTTAGCAACGTTAATTGTAATTTTTTGCGCAAATACAGGTAAAATTTTGTTCGTAAAAAGAAAATTTTCCATGACACCTTTTACAGATAAATCATTTTTGATGATTGGTTTAATTGCACTATTATACCTACTTTTTAATTTTTGGGATTTTACTTTTAGTGATATTTATTTCCTTAAATTTCCTATTCATCCAATTTTAAATATGTTCTTAAAAAGTGTTTTAATTACTGTAACCTATTTAGTTTTGGTAGTTAAATTAAATATTTCTACAGAAATATCTAATATATCTAAAAGATTTTATAAGTAGCAATCTATAGAGTCTGTGAGCATATGAAACAATAATGCCACGCATAAAATTCTTGTTTTCTTAAAAAATAATCCTAAAAAGTAGAATCCAATTGCAATATATGAATGCAGAGGATGAAAATTAATACTGCATCTATTCTCTTTAAATATAGGATTTGCTAACAAATGATCCAAATCTACAATGATGGAAAACAAGAAAATTAAATATACTGTTTTCCATCGATCTCTAAAAAAAAGAAATGCTATAATAAGAGGAACTATAAAATGAAGAGAGTAATGTATCGTAAACTTCAACATAAAAAATTATAAATAACTAATTGCATTCGGACCTTCCATAAATAATAAATCTAATATTGATAAATTAGGAATAAAACCATGTTTGTCATCAAAAACCTGAATGTAGTTATCTACTATTTTTTCTGGATGATGTTTAATGTCTGCAAGCAATCTGAAGTCTTTTTCTGATGTTTTAGTTTGATAAATTTCTGTCTTAGTAAAGTAAGAACTTAATTGCAAAGCATCTGTAATAAACAGAAAAGTATCAATATTTACATCTTGTAAATATTTGTATTTTTTTTCGAAGATGTAAGCAATATCATCTTCAAAAAACTCAAAATAAGGAGAAACTCTATAAGAAGATTGTAAAGATTTAAAATGCTGGTCTTGCCAAGGAAAAGCATTTTCTACTAAAGTATCTTTTGTTTTTTTTCTGCCTTCTTTAAGCTGATGTTTTACAGGAATGTTCAATAGCAATTTACCATTGGCATTATATATATAACAACGATTTCTATAGCTTTGTTTTTGGAAATTATCTTCCATTTCAAATACAATAGTTTCAGATTTTATAATTTCTGAATATTGTGAAATAGGAGAGAAGTATGTAGGAATAAATATTGACATTAGCCCCTTTTAATTCCCCAAAGGGGAAATTTTAGCAAGTCTATGAAAAGTTTGTAATAAATTTTCATCTAAACAAATAAATTCATTTTGATTAAAACTCTCTGCTAACTTTGCGTTAAACCTTTGCATCTTTGCGTTTATTTTATTACTTAATGAAAACTGCTACTTTAGATTGCCAACTGAAAAACTACAAACTGAGCATTTATTTCTTACCTTTCTTTTTCCCTTTATAAAAACTCCAGCCTATATAAATAGCTATTAATGCAAAAACTAAATATCTGTATGAAACTGGTTCTCCATCTCCACCAACAGTTGTAAACATTCTATCCCATCTAATAGATTTTATTTTCGTACCAAAACTAGGCGCATTTGCATCCCAACTAAACCAAATTAAAACGGGTTTTCCTAAAACATGGTCAAAAGGAACATAACCCCAATAACGAGCGTCTAAAGAATTGTGTCTGTTGTCTCCAATTAAATAGAAATAATCTTGTTTAAAAGTGTAAGAATCAGCTTTTTCTCCGTTAATAAAAATGTTTTCTCCAACAACTTGTAAATCGTTGTTTTCGTAATTTTTTATAATTTGCTCGTAAAAGGGCAGTGATTCAGCATCTAATTTTACAGTAACTCCTTTTTTAGGAATATAAATTGGTCCAAAATTATCTTGACTCCATTGTAGTTTTTCTAAATGTGGAAAAATAGCTTTATCTGCACCATGATTAATCTTTTTAACAGAAACCGTAAGTGGATATTCTTTTAATCTTGCAACTTCCTCTGCAGTTAAATTAATATTGATTTTATTATCGACAGAAATCATTTTTAACCTTTCAGCAAAACTTGGATTAATGCCTCCAGCTACTTCTGTGTATAGAGAATCTTCTCCAATTTTAGATAAACTTCCATTTTCTTTAATGGCATCTTGAACCTTACTATTGTTCCAATATTCTGATAAAATTTTGTAAACGCCTGTTCTTTCTTTAGCTAATAAAAACTTTGGATAGGTGTTTCTGTCAATTGGTTTTTTAGATTCGTAAGTATAATAAAACTGCAGTTTAGCTCTATAAGGTAATTCGTTTCTCTTACCATTGATGTAAGCATAACCATTTCTAAATTCTAAAGAATCTCCAGCAATAGCAATACATCTTTTTACGTAATTTGTTTTTTTATCAACAGGTTTGTAAGTAAATTTCCCAGAAGTGTCACCCCACATTGTAGCCAAAGTGTCTGCAGGCCAATTAAAACAAACAATATCGTTGTTTTTAATTTTTTGCAAACCTGGTAAACGTGTGTAAGGCAATTGTGGTTTTTTTAAGTAAGATACAAACGATGGATTTAAATTAATACCAGTAAAAGGTACAGGTATAGATGGAATAGTATCATGAACCATTGGTGCAGCAATTACTGTGGATGGAACTCTTGCTCCATAATGAAATTTGCTCACAAATAAATAATCACCCACCAATAAAGATTTTTCTAAAGACGATGTTGGTATGGTAAAAGGCTGCATAAAATAAGTATGCACTAAAGTTGCTGCAATTATGGCAAAGGTTATAGAACTAACCCATTCACCCAATTCAGAACGTGGTTTTATGCTTCTTTCTGCATTGTATTTAGCATCTGTTGTATAATTGATATAAAAAATATACAAGCCCAAAGTTGCGATAACTAAAAATGAATCTAATTTTTTGTAAAAACCAAAAGTTCGAATGGTTTCTATCCAAATAACTGGAAACATTAACAAGTTTACAATGGGTATAAAAAGCAAAATAATCCACCATTTTGGACGATTTATTATCTGCATTAAAACAACTCCATTGTAAATAGGAATTGCTGCCTCCCAAGCTTTTCTACCTGCTTTTACATACAGTTTCCAAGTACCTAAAAAGTGAATTACTTGAACAACTATAAAGAAGATAAACCATTGTGTAAATGTCATAATGTATTTTTTATTTTCCTTAAAAAGGAAAGTTTTCTAATATTTAATAAGGCGCAAAATAGAAAAAAAGTTACAGTTTTTATGAGATGTTTAACACATCTTTCATCGTAAAAACGCCTGTTTTGTTTAAAATCCATTCTGCAGCAATAACAGCACCTAAAGCAAAACCTTTTCTGTTATGTGCTGTATGTTTAATTTCTATCGTATCAACTTCTGATGTATACCAAACAGTATGCGTGCCAGGAACTTCTGGGATTCTTTTAGCAACAATGGGTATTTCACTAGCTGTATTTTTATCACCTAAAATCCAAGTTTCTTTGGATGTATTTTCTATAACACCTTCAGCCAACGTAATTGCAGTTCCACTTGGGGCATCTAATTTTTTGGTATGATGAATTTCCTCCATAGAAATGTTGTAATCTTTTAGAGTACTCATCATTTTTGCCAATTGTTTGTTGAGCTCAAAAAAAATATTTACCCCCACACTAAAATTAGAAGCGTAAATAAAAGCCCCTTTTTTTTCTTCACAAAGTTTAACAGCATTTTTATAGTTAGCTAACCAGCCTGTAGTTCCCGAAATTACTGGAACAGAGTTGTTTAAGCAGTTAGAAATATTAGTGTAAGCAGAATCTGGCACACTAAAATCGATGGCAACATCAGCCAAAGTAATGTCGATTTCATCACCAGCATCTTTTCTAATTACAATTTCATGGCCTCTAGAAATGGCAATTTTTTCAATTTCTTGCCCCATTCTTCCATATCCTAAGAGTGCGATTTTCATTTTAAAAACTATATTTTATCGTAAGACCCACAGTTGGCATATCAAAACTAATAGGATCTTGAATTAAAGTGGGCTTAAAACTCAAATTATCATCTGTATTAAACTGCAACAAATGCGCATTTACACTGGCTTCTACAATTTGTAAAATGTATAAAATAACAAAAGATAGAAGCGAAAAATCTCTATTTTCTCTCAATTGTTCTTGAGCAGCTTCCATAGTTTCTAAAGAAACAGTTTCTATACCATTAATGATAAATTCGTCAACCAAACCATTTTTTCTTAGTTTATAAGCCGTTCTAAATCGTTTGTATTCGCTGTTGTTAACTTGATAATAATATGCAGGAAATGCCAAAGCCCCCCAAACTATAGGAGCTTTCCAATATTTTTTATTATAAATCTGTCCTCCTCCAGGAAAAATAGCAGAATAAAATGCTGCTTTCGAAGGCGATAAAGGATTATAAATAGCTTGAGTAGTTTTTATTTTACCATCAATTTTTAAATCTTTAATTGATGGTGCATCTGGGATGGAATCTTTTTGCGCAAATAAATTCGCAGAAAAAAATGCGATATAAAAAACAAATATGACCTTCTTTAAAAACACTTATTGAAGTAATTTTTTAATACGATTAAAATCCTCCTCTGAATGAAAAGGAATTGATATTTTTCCTTTTCCATTTGAGGTTGCAGATATTTCTATTTTTTGACCAAAATAGTCGCTAATTTCTTTGATACTATTTTTCAAGTAGGCTGGAATTTGCTTCTTTTTTGGTTTTGCAATTGCTCCAGATTTTAGATTTTTCACCAAATCTTCAGTTTGCCTTACAGATAATTTATCTCTTAAAATTTTCTCGTAAATAGCTAATTGATCTTCAGTATTATCAACATTAATCATAGCACGTCCATGACCCATAGAAATAAAACCATCACGCATTCCTGTTTGTAAAATTGGATCTAATTTTAATAAACGAAGATAATTTGTAACAGTAGAACGTTTTTTACCAACTCTTGTGCTTAATTCTTCTTGGGTTAATTGAATTTCATCAATTAAACGTTGGTAAGAAAGTGCTACTTCTATTGGGTCTAAATTTTTACGCTGTATGTTTTCAACCAAAGCCATTTCTAGCATTTCTTGGTCGTTTGCTAATCTTATATAAGCTGGTATTGTTTCGCTACCAATTAATTTTGAGGCTCTAAAACGTCTTTCACCAGAAACTAATTGAAACTTATTTCCTTCTAATTTTCTTACAGTAATAGGTTGAATAACTCCTAATTCTCTTATAGAACTAGCTAGCTCTCTTAAAGCTTCTTCATCAAAATAAGTTCTTGGTTGATAAGGATTTACATCAATTAAATCTAGTTCAATTTCAATAATACTACCTACAACTTTATCTGCATTTTTATCTGATGCAGAATTAATATTGGGTGATTCTTGTAATAAAGCAGATAATCCTCTTCCTAAAGCTTGTTTCTTGGTTGCTTTTGCCATTTTACGAATTCTTTTTTAATAATTCTTGGGCTAAATTTAAGTAATTTACAGCACCTTTACTAGTAGCATCATAAGCAATTATACTTTCGCCATAACTTGGGGCTTCTCCTAAACGTGTATTTCTTCTAATTATTGTATTAAAAACCATGCTAGAAAAATGTTTTCTAACTTCGTCTACTACCTGATTAGAAAGGCGCAAACGAGAATCGAACATGGTTAAAAGTAACCCTTCTATTTCTAAATCTGCATTATGAATTTTTTGAATACTTTTTATGGTATTTAATAGCTTCCCTAAACCTTCTAAGGCAAAATATTCGCATTGAATAGGTATCATTACAGAATCTGCTGCTACCAAAGAGTTTAAAGTAATTAAACCCAAAGATGGAGCACAATCTATTAAAATATAATCGTAATCATTTTTTATTTCCTCCAAAGATTTTTTGAGCATATACTCCCTTTGTTGCTTATCTACTAACTCAATTTCTATGGCTACTAAATCTATATGCGCAGGAATAATATCTACATTTGGAGAGGTCGTTTTAACAACTGCTTCTCTTGCAGAAATCGTATGTTCTAATACTTGGTATGTACCTAATTCTACAGCATCTACATTAATGCCTAAACCAGAAGAAGCATTTGCTTGAGGATCAGCATCAATCAATAAAATTTTTTTCTCTAAAACCCCTAAAGAAGCTGCCAAGTTTACACTTGTGGTTGTTTTTCCTACACCTCCTTTTTGATTCGCAATCGCAATTATTTTGCCCATATAAACTCTCTGTTATCAAAGAGTAAAATTACAATTTATTATGCTTTCTGACAGTGAAAGATGTTAACAAAAAGATAAAGTTTTAAAGTATTATAATTTAGATTTTTATGAGTTATTTCTTAAAGTTTTTAAACAATTATTACACTTTAAAATACATCTTTTTTTAAATGTTTTTTGGTCGTTTATTTTAGTTCTTTTCTGGTATATTTTTTAAAACCTCTAATAATAATTTCCAAAATTTTTGAGTTGATGATATTTGTGCACGTTCAACTGGAGAATGCGCTCCTCTAATATTTGGACCAAAAGAAATCATATCCATGTTTGGATAATTTTTACCTAAAATTCCACATTCTAAACCAGCATGACAAGCAGCAACTTTCGGATTTTCGTGAAACAATTCTTTGTATTTATTTTCTAAAATAACCAAGATTTCTGAGTTTAGATTAGGTAACCAACCAGGATAAGTTCCTGAAAAATCGACATCAAAACCTGCCAATTCAAAACAAGCTTTTAGAGAGTTTGCTAAATCCCATTTATTACTTTCAGAAGACGAACGAGTTAAACAACCAATTTTAATAGCTCCATCTTTTACAATGATTCTTGCAATATTATTAGAGGTTTCTACCAAACCATCAACATCTGGACTCATTCTATAAACACCATTTAAAGCAGCGTAAATTGCTTTGATAAAACTTTCTTGAACTCCTAATTCTACAACGTTCTTTGGAGTATTAACTTTTTGAATATCAATAGCTAAGTTTTTTTCAATTGTTAAAAACTCTGTTTTTATTTTGTTGATAAGTACAACCATTTCTGATAAAAACCCTTCTTTAGAAATAGTATCAATGACTATAGTTGCAAAGCTTTCTCTCGGAATTGCATTTCGCAAACTTCCTCCATTTATTTCAGAAATACGCAAGCCATATTTTTCAAAACCTTCGAATAACAAACGATTCATAATTTTGTTTGCATTTCCAAGACCTTTGATGATATCCATTCCAGAATGCCCACCATTTAAACCTTTTACTGCAATTGAAAAAGCAGTTACGTTATTTGAAGTTTTTTCTTCTTTATAAGATTTTGTTGCAGTTACATCTACACCACCTGCACAACCAATGCCAATTTCATCATCTTCTTCTGTATCTAAATTTAAGAGGATTTCTCCTTTTAAAATTCCACCTTCTAAACCCATTGCACCGGTCATTCCAGTTTCTTCATCAATGGTAAATAATGCCTCAATTTCTGGATGTTGAATATCTTTTGAAGACAAAACAGCCATAATTGCAGCCACTCCTAAGCCATTATCTGCGCCCAAAGTTGTGCCTTTTGCTTTTAGCCAATCACCATCAACATACATATTAATTCCTTGGGTTTCAAAATCGAAAACAGTATCTGCATTTTTTTGATGCACCATATCTAAATGACCTTGCATAACAATGGTTTTTCTGTTTTCCATACCAGATGTTGCAGCTTTTTTTATGATGACATTTCCAACTTTATCAACAAAAGTTTCAAGGTTTATACTTTTACCAAAATCAACCATAAATTGGATAATTCTTTCTTCTTTTTTTGATGGTCTTGGAACTGCATTTAAATCTGCAAAATGATTCCAAACTACTTTTGGTGCTATATTTCTAATATCCTGACTCATGTGATTTATTTAAAATTGGGTCCTCAAAAATACAGCTTTTAAAGACCAAAAAAAAGCCTTCTTTGTTAAGAAGGCTTTTAAATTTTTAAAACGAATTTAGTTTATTTCAAGTACAACATCTTCTAAATTCTTACGAACCTTTTTTAAGTCTTTCATATAATCTTCATCTGCTCTAAAACCAACAGGTAAAACTAAGACTGAACTTAAATTCTGTTCATTTAGTTTTAAAACTTCATCATATTTTTCTGGAATAAAACCTTCCATTGGGCAAGCGTCTATTTGTTCTAAAGCACAAACTGTCATTAAATTACCCAAAGCTAAATAGGCTTGATTTTTGTTCCAAGCAAACAATTCTTCTTGTGATTTTTTATCAATTTCTGCGGTTAAAAACTTTTTAAAAGGTGCAATGATGGTATTTTCTGTATTTCTAATTTTCTGTACCAAATTAAAGTATTTTTCGACTTCATTTTTGTCATATTCTTTTGGTACGCAAATAACCAAAAGATGTGAGGCCTCCAAAACTTGTGGCTGATTCCAAGAATGTGAAACTAGTTCTTTTTGTATGGTTTTATTGTTTATAACTATAAGCTTTAAAGGTTGTAAACCATAAGAAGTTGCTGTTAAATTAAAAGCTTCTTTTAAAGTGTCTATTTGTGTTTTTGAAAGCGATTTATGCTGATTAAATTTCTTAACAGCATATCTCCATTTTAAACTTTCTATGGTATTCATTTTATATTATTTTTTTGCAAAAATATATTTTTAATGTTCAAGAAATATATAAAGTTATTGGTATAATTTATACACT
The DNA here is from genome assembly GCF_049276715.1 of Polaribacter sp. GTDB lineage: Bacteria > Bacteroidota > Bacteroidia > Flavobacteriales > Flavobacteriaceae > Polaribacter. Next base: position 40,581 of record NZ_JBASWY010000044.1, on the reverse strand, counting down.
TATAAATTTTTTGTACATTGAAATCAAAAAAAGTATGACAGAAGATTTTTTGTATTATTTATGGCAATACAAACTTTTCTCTAAAGTTGATTTATTTACTTCAAATGGTGCAGAAATTCGAATTAGAAAAGCTGGCATTCACAATAAAAATGAAGGTCCAGATTTTTTAAACGCCCAATTAGAAATAGATAATCAATTATGGGCTGGAAATGTTGAAATACATGTAAAATCGTCTGATTGGTATTTGCATAAGCACGAAGATGATATAAATTATGATGCTGTAATTCTGCATGTTGTTTGGGAACAAGATGCTGATGTTTTTATGAAAAATAACAAACCTTTGCCCACTTTTGAAATAAAGAATTTTGTTGATAAAAGTATTTTGCAAAACTATAACAAGCTCTTTTTTGAAAAGCGAAATTTTATTCTTTGCGAAAATCAAATTAAAAATGTAGATACTTTTTTGATTCAAAATTGGCTGGAACGTTTGTATTTTGAACGTTTGGAACAGAAATCAATTTTTATAAAAGAGCTTTTAAAAAAGTCTAAAGATGATTTTGAAGCAGTTTTGTTCCAATTATTAGCGAAAAACTTTGGTTTAAAAGTAAATGGAGAAGCTTTTTTACAATTCTCAACTTCGATTGATTTTTCTGTAATTCGAAAAGTTCGATTTGATGAAAACCAATTAACAGCCTTGTTTTTTGGTCAAGCAGGGTTTTTAGAAGAAGATTTGGATGGTGCTTATCATCAACAATTAAAACAAGAGTATACTTATTTAAAGCACAAATATCAACTAAAATCCATTTCTAAAAACAATTTTCAATTTTTTAGAATGCGACCTCAAAATTTTCCAACTATAAGAATTGCACAGTTTGCTAGTTTGTATTTTAAACAGGAAAATTTATTCTCGAAATTGATGAATATCAATAAAAAAGAAGATTTTTATAACTTGTTTTCTATCACTTTAAATGCGTTTTGGCAAACGCATTATACATTTGAAAGTTCCTCTAAAAAATCTTTTAAAAAATTAACAAAATCGTTTATTGATTTAGTGTTCATCAATACCATTATTCCTTTAAAATTTGTCTATTTAAAAAGCAGAGGTGAAGTGAATGAGCAAGAATTTATCACTTTAATTCAACAAATAGCATCAGAAAAAAATAGTATTATTTCTAATTTTTCTGAATTAAAAATTACATCAAAAAATGCGATGGAAAGCCAGGCCTTGTTAGAGCTTAAAAACAACTATTGCACAAAGAAACGATGTTTACATTGTGCAATAGGAAATAGTTTGTTGAGAAAGTAAGTATTATTTTGGGTCTAGAATTTCTTTGATTCTCGCCAAACAATCTGCATAATGATACTTTGTAATTCTATTGATATTTCTGTTTTTTGCCAGCGTTAACTGAAAATCAAGAACCTTTAACTCACCTCTAATGATTGAGGTAATATCAGAATTTTTTGTGTCTTTAGCATTTAATAGCATACCCATTCTTTCAATGGTAGATTTTTGTAAATTACGTCCTATTAAGTCAACATTTCTTGTGTAATCAGCTTCTATAAAAATGCCCATTCTTAAATCTCTAATCATATCTGCAGCAGTGTAAGTATCTGCTTCAATGATTTCTGCGTCAATCATCATTAATAAATTGGATTCATTTAAAATGGAATATAATTGTCGGTTTTGCAAACGTAGCATATTTTCTGTGTAGCCACTTTCATCAATATTTGCTAATATTTTTGGGTTTAAAAGCCAATCTTGTGTTTTAAAAGCATTTTCTTGCAACCAAACCATGGCTTCTTTCTGTTTCTCTTTAGAAACTGTTTTGTAAACCATTCCATTTTGAACTGGCTTTTTATTGTACTCGAAAACACCTCCAATGTTTCCAGCAACATGACCTACATATCTGCTCCAAACACCTAATAATTCTCCATATAATTCTGATAAATCTTCGTAATTATTGGTTTGACTAGAAGTCCAATTTGGTAAATTTTCTGCAACAATTTTAAGGTTTTTAATTCCGTAAGTAGATGCTTTTACTTGATCATTTCCAATTCCTTCTGTTTGAGCTGATGGGTCAAAACGTTGTCCACCAAATCTATAAATAGGATTATCAGCTTTTTCTTCAATCCATTTATCCAAAGTTTTAACCTCTTGTTCAGGAGTTTTTACCAATGGAATTTTTCTGTAACCCCAATTGATTGCATAATGATCATAAGGCCCTAATTGTCTAATAAATCTGATGTCTTTATCACCTGGTTGAGCCACATAATTATAACGTGCATAATCCATAATGGTTGCTGCAATTCCCATTTTTTGCGTGAATTTTCCAGAGCGTAAAGAATCTACAGGATATGCATAACTTGCAGCCATATTATGAGGCAAACCCAATGCATGACCAACTTCATGCGAAATTACCATACGCATCATTTCGCCTATTTCTTCATCTGGAGTGTTTAAAGTTCTTGCTGAAGGATTTGCAGCTCCAGTTTCTAATAAATATCTATTTCTATACGAACGTAAATGATTGTGATACCAAATAATATCGCTTTCAATAATTTCGCCAGTTCTTGGGTCAGAAACACTTGGGCCAGTTGCATTTCTTGTGGTACTTGCCACATATCTAATAGAAGAATAGCGCACATCTTCCATACTAAACTCTGGGTCTTCTGCTTCAGTTGGTGGATATTTTGCCATAATTGCATTTTTAAAACCTGCAGTTTCAAACACTTTTGCCCAATCATCTACACCTTGTTTGATGTATTTTCTCAATTTTTCTGGAGTTCCTGGATCTAAATAATACACAATTGGTTTTATGGGTTCTACCAATTCTCCACGATTATAAGCATTGATGTCTTTAGGTTCTAATCGCCAACGTCTAATATATCTTTTGTCATCTGCTTTTAAAGCTTCAGAACTATAATCGATATTTCCAATGGAAAAATAACCAACTCTTTGGTCATAAATTCTTGGCATCATTTTATCTTCTGGTAAGACAATCATCGATTGATTTACACGAATTGTAATCGTATTTGTATCTGAGTTGCTTGGAGGTGCATCTGCATCAAAAGTAAAATCTTGTACAACCTCTATATTTTCTGGATAACTTTTTATACTGTTGATAAAACTTCTGTCACTATCTAATCTTTTTACTTTATAAGCACTTCTAAATCTTGATGTTAAACCAGAAATAGCTTTGATGTCTGATGAGAAAAATTTAGTTACATCAATTAAAACTGCTGATGAATCTTTGTTTTGAACTGCAATATCAAAAGCATATAAAATTGGTTCTAAATTATTTGCTTTTACGGATTTAAAAATAGGCAAAGAATCGTTTGCAACAGCATCATAAGATTTTACTTTAAGTAAAATTTTATTTTGAAACTCTTCCCAAACAACTACTTGTGTGTTAATTTTGGAACCTGCATTTACATAACCACCTCCTAAATTTGCTGGAATATCTTTGATTCTTGTAACTAATAACATTTCTTTTCCAAAATGCGTTTTTGGGATTTCATAGATGTATTTATTGTCTGTATTGTAAACTTTAAACAAACCCTCATCTGTTTTTGTTTTTGATGTTACAAAATCGGAATATTTTAGAGTTTTGCTTTTTACAGGTTTTGCTGTTGTTTCTTCTGTTTCATTTTTTTTCGATTTCTTTTTTTGAGCTGCTATTTCTTTTGGAATTGTAAAAGCTAAAAGAAATGAAACGAGTAGTAGTTTTTTCATAGTTGGGTTAGTGTTGTTAGTTTAAGGTTCTAAAGTAATAAAAAGTGTAAATAACTTGTTTATGGATTGTGTTAAAATAAAAAATCCCAATCAAATTTGATTGGGATTTCTATTTTTTATCAAGAGAATTAATACAAACTCTTAAATTTAGTAGGATTAAACTCGTGCATCATTTCATAAACTTTTTCAAAAATATCTTCAATAGATGGTTTTGAAAAATAATCTCCATCTGTACCATAAGCAGTTCTGTGTGCTTTTGCTGTTAAAGTAGATGGTTTACTATCTAAAAATTCGTATGCATTTTGGTTCTCTAAAATTTCTTGTAATATGTATGCAGAAGCGCCTCCAGGAACATCTTCATCAATTACTAGTAATTTGTTTGTTTTCATCACACTTTTTACACAATCGTGATTCAAATCAAAAGGTAATAAACTTTGTACGTCAATAATTTCGATATCAATACCCACTTGTGCTAAATCTTTTGCAGCATCTTCTACCAAACGTAAAGTAGAACCATAAGAAACAACAGTGATGTCTGTACCTTCTTTAAGAGTTTCTACAACTCCAATTGGTGTTTTAAAATCGCCTAAATTGGTCGGGTTTTCTTCTTTTAATCTGTAGCCATTTAAACATTCTACAACCAAACCAGGATCATCACCATCTAATAAAGTGTTGTAAAAACCAGCAGCTTTTGTCATATTTCTAGGTACTAAAACATGAATACCTCTTAAGTTATTTACAATACTTCCCATAGGCGAACCTGCATGCCAAATACCTTCTAATCTGTGACCACGAGTTCTAATAATTAAAGGTGCTTTTTGTTTGCCAAACGTTCTGTAACGTAAAGTGGCTAAATCATCACTCATAATTTGAAGTGCGTACAACAAATAGTCTAAATATTGGATTTCTGCAATAGGTCTTAAGCCTCTCATTGCTAAACCAATACCTTGCCCAATTATGGTTGCTTCTCTAATTCCTGTATCAGAAATTCTAGTTTCTCCATACTTTTCTTGTAAGCCTTCTAAACCTTGATTTACATCCCCAATAAAACCTGCATCTTCTCCAAAAATAATTACATCTTTATGTTTCGTAAGAATGGCATCGAAATTATCTCTCATTACAATTCTTCCATCAACTAAATTTTTATCTTGAGCGTACGTTGGTTTTTTCTCTAAAACGTTTAAAGTACTTAAACTAGTTTCACTTGCTAAATGAGAAGAATATTTATAGTGTGCGTTTTTAAATGATGATTTTATAAAATTTTGAAGCTCTAATTTTTCACTAAATTGTTCATTTCTCACATACCACAAACATTTTCTGAGTGCAGACAGAACATCTTTTCTAGTAGGTTCTGTAATAGCTAATAAATCGTTTTTATATTTAGTGATAAAATTTGCATTCGAGCTTTTTAATGCAACTTTTTCTAATAAATGAGACGCTTCTATAAGTTCTGATTTTACCTCGTTTAAAAAGGAGTTCCAAGCATTTCTTTTTGCATTGGTTACTTCTTTTTTTGCTTCTTTTTCTAAAATGATTAAATCCTCTTCACCATCAACAAAACGTAAAACCTCACCAGTTTCGGTTTCTAATTCGAAGTCTAAAATCCATTCTCTAAATTTGGCAATGCAATCGTGATCTTTTTCCCACTGTAAACGATCTTTGTCTTTGTAACGTTCGTGAGAACCAGAAGTAGAATGACCTTGAGGTTGTGTTAACTCTTTTACGTGTATTAAAACTGGCACATGTTCTTCTCTTGCTATTTTGCTAGCCTTATTGTAAACATCAACTAATTGAACATAATCCCAGCCATTTACTACAAATATTTCATAACCATCATTTTCATGGTCTCTTTGAAATCCTTTTAAAATTTCTGAAATACTTTCTTTTGTTGTTTGATGTTTTGCATGTACAGAAATTCCATATTCATCATCCCAAACACTCATTACCATTGGTACTTGTAAAACTCCTGCTGCATTTATGGTTTCAAAAAACAGACCTTCACTTGTACTTGCGTTTCCAATAGTACCCCAAGCAACTTCATTTCCTTTATCAGAAAAAGTGGTTTTATGTTGAACACTTTTTTCGTTTCTATATATTTTTGATGCTTGAGCTAAACCCAATAAACGTGGCATTTGACCAGCTGTTGGCGAAATATCTGAACTAGAATTGTATTGTTTAGTTAAATCTTTCCAAGTTCCATTATCATTTAAACTGTGGGTTGCAAAATGACCTCCCATTTGTCTTCCTGCAGACATTGGATCTGCTTTAATATCTGGATGTGCATACAAACCTGCAAAAAACTGTTGTGCAGTAAGCTCTCCAATTGCCATCATAAAAGTTTGATCTCTGTAATAACCAGATCTAAAATCGCCTTTTTTAAAAGCTTTAGCCCAAGCTAATTGTGGCACTTCTTTTCCATCACCAAAAATACCGAACTTTGCTTTTCCTGTTAAAACTTCTCTTCTGCCCAACAAACTACATTCTCTACTTATTTTTGCAATTTTATAGTCTTGTAAAACTTCTTTTTTAAATTCGTTAAAAGAAATTTCTTGAGTATTGTTAGTAAGCGTTTTTGTAGCCATGTTTTTTTAATTTGAACAATTACAAAGATAGATTTTTTAGTTGATATTTAAAAATATCTATTTAAATTAAGAATATGTTAACAAAACAAGGTTTAAGTATTATTTTGTTAAGAATTATACAATAGTTTCTAATCTGTTTAAATTTAAAAAAGTCCTCTTCTAAAAAAGTTGTAAATTGAATTTACATTTGCTGTTAGTGTAAATCTAATTTTTTCTGGATATCTAGTCTGCCCAATTTCCCACCCATTATTAGAATATACTGGAAAATAAACTTCTAATATTCGATGCACAAAATTGAATCTAATTCCGTTTTCGTAAGCAAAATACACGCTTTGATTTCTACTCTTTAAAAGAGCAACATCGTTGTAAAATTCTAGCCATCTCCACATACCAATACTCGAATTAAAAGAAAGCATCCATTGATTTGCAAAACGAACAGGTAGAACAGATTTAAAACCACCTTCATCGATTATAAATTGTTGGCTAAAAATTCCAGAATCTTCAGAGCGTCCAAAATAATTCAACTGAAACAAATAATCGTTACTTCTGTCTAATCCAAAACTAAAATAATTTCCAGTGGTATCATTATTTAAAAATGTACCTCCATAAACTCTAAAATCTAACTGCCTGTTTTTAGCGGTTAAAGATCGGTATCGAATATCAAAATAAGCTTTCGAAAAATTTTTTGAGAACTCTGTTCCTATATTATAGCCAAACTCTTCAAGTATGTTTAATTTGCTATTTCTATAATTTAAGCTAAAAACACTGTATTTGTCTTGCTCTGATTGAGTGTCTGTAGGCGCAACTTCTTTATTTATAGATACTAATTTTGCTCTAATTCCTTCTGTTCCTGTATCTCTTAACGTTTTTCTTTTAAAAATGACATCTATATATGGCACTAAAGATGAATAAGTTAAACTTGGGGCATAATCTAGAGTGATGCCTGCAAAACCATAGGTTATTTTATAAATACTTGTTTCTTCGAAAAACTGATTGTACAACACAGAAAAACTACCTGCTAGTGTTCCACTTTTTGTACCATAAGAAGGAGCCAGCGTAAACTCTAAATTTCTTTCAATAATTGGTTTGTTATGTATTTTTACACCTAAAATTACTCCATTATAAAAATTATAAGACAGGTTGGGTTCGTAAAAAAGTTGATTGTAATAGGGGTCTTGAATATCTTTTATTAAAGAAAACTTAATAGGCTTATTAAAAATTTTCTTTTCCAGTGTTTTCCAATTATCTAAAGTATTGTATTCAGGATATACATTTTCGTAATTTAAAGAAACTCTATTGAAATCGCCTTTTGCTATGGTTACCGTTTTTACACTATCTATATCTACAAACCATTTTTTAAATTTAATCTGTTTATCTTTTATACCATAGAGTGAAACAGGTGTTGTAATATTTCTATTATTCTTTATAGTAACTTCTAAACTATCCTTATTTTGAACAACTTTTTCTAATGTATAATCTATTTTTTTATTCGTTTGTATAAAATCGCCAAAAAACCAATCTAGGTCTTTGGATGTTTTTTCTTCCAGTACTTTTCTAAAATCGCTACCAGTTTTAATTTTTAAATTATTATTCTGATAAAACTCTTTCACAGCTTCATTAAAGATATTTTCACCAATAAAACCTTTTAAATATCTAAAACCAAGTCCAGCTTTATATTTATTGATGACTATTCTATTAAAGTTAGATAAAGAATCTGAAGGAGTAGTTAAGGATTGATCTAAAAATTTACGTGCACTAAATTGATATAAAAATGGATATTTATCGTTAAATTTTAGTTTTGCTAGGTTAAATTTTCTAATAATCCAATATTCAGAAACTTTACCTAATAATTTTACATCAGGATAAAACTTTTCAATGTACTCTATCATCAAATAATTCTGCAAACCATCTATTAGCCAATAATCTTTTCTTTGATTCACTAATAGGGTGTTTTCTATATATTTTCTAGAAAGTGATTTAAACATTTCAATTTCCCAATCAAATGTTTCTGAAAAAGGGCGAATAAATTTCGGCAACTGAGACAAGCCTATTACCGGGTTTTTACGCTGGTTTACAGCGTCTATAAATAATTCTGGATGAGGATATTTACCTAAAAAACTTCGAATAAATTCAACTTCACGTTTTAAAATCTCTGTTGCAGCTTCATCATTTATATTTTTATTGATAAAGTCGGTATTAATATTAATACCAGCGGTTTTAAAAGTTTTAAATTTTTTCTCTTTACTAATTCCTAAAATTACATCAGTTTTACTTTGGGCAACTAAAAAATAGTTAGAAGATTCTTCATTTTTTGTTTCATATTGATAGATATTACTTTCTAAAATGTAGTCTTTTGGGAGGTCTATTTCTATTTCAAAATTTGTTCTATCTTCATACAAATCATCAATATTAAGATTGCTCATGGTTTCCCAACCGTTTGTAAAAACTGCGGGTGCTAAATACCAATATCTTAAAAAATAACCCTCTTCTTTTTTTCCATAACCCGTAAATCTAGCATCAGGTATTTTTATTTGATATGTAGCATTTATTTTAATAGAATCTTTTGGCTGTAAAGAATTATTAAATTGTATTTCTAAAATATCAGCTTTTTTTGGCAATTCGTTAATAATTACTGCTTCGTTATTAACTGTGATATTACTAATTTTTGAATGCCCTAAATCTTCTTCTTCTGCAAAATAAAAATCTTTTTTAAAATCTTCTAAAAATCTATTAGATAATGGGGTTTTTCTGTCTTTAAAGCTATTTGCCCAATTGTGCAAATACATTTTCTTTAAAATGGAGTCAGATTTGTTTATATAAATTATTTCTTGCTGAATTTTTAAAACATTCTTTTCTGTATCTAAAACAGCTTTTATCTTAATAAAGTTCTGCTGACCAATTAATTTAAATGAGAAAAAGCAACAAAAAAAGAATATTTTAAAAGAGGCTTTCAAATTAAATTTTTATAAATTTTAACGGTTGATAATTTTTGTTTTCTATATTAATTTAAAATATTAAATTTTAAAAGTTTGGTTTTAATTTATATTTAGCATAAAATTTATTAAAATGTTCTACTGCTTCATCTGCAGTATCTACTAATCTAAAAAGATTTAAATCTTCTGGACTAATATTGCCCTCTTCTAATAAAGTGTTTTTTATCCATTCTATGATTCCTCCCCAAAATTTTCTACCTACTAAAACTATTGGAAAACGTCCAATTTTTTTAGTTTGAATTAATGTAATTGCTTCAAACAATTCATCCATTGTTCCAAAACCTCCAGGCATTACAACAAAACCTTGGGAGTATTTTACAAACATCACTTTTCTAACAAAAAAGAAGTTAAAATCTAAACTTTTTCCTGGGTCTATCCAAGGATTGTCATGTTGTTCAAAAGGAAGTTCGATATTTAAACCTACAGACAGTCCTTTACCTCTGTTTGCACCTTTATTTCCTGCTTCCATAATTCCAGGTCCACCTCCTGTAATTACTCCAAAACCACTTTGTGTTAGTTTATAAGCAACCTCTTCTGCTAATTTGTAATAAGGATGATCTGGTTTTGTGCGTGCAGAACCAAAAATAGATACACATGGGCCTATTTTGCTAAGACGTTCGTAACCATCTACAAATTCTGCCATTATTTTAAAAATAGCCCAAGAGTCGTTGGTTTTTATTTCGTTCCAAGTTTTTTGTTCAAGTTTTTCTCTTATTTTTCTATCGTCGTTTGTCATAATTTATTTGTCTTTTAAAAAAGAATAGCTTACTAAAGTAATTCTTTTTTCAAAAATTTTGCGGTGTAACTTGTTTTATGTTTTGCTACTTCTTCTGGAGTTCCTGTTACTAGAATTTTTCCACCTTTTTTTCCACCCTCCATACCTACATCAATTATATAATCTGCCAATTTAACAACGTCTAGATTATGTTCTATAATTAAAACTGTATTTCCTTTATTGGCAAGCTTGTTTAGTACTTCCATTAACACTCGAATGTCTTCGAAATGCAAGCCTGTAGTTGGTTCGTCTAAAATATAAAAAGTATTTCCTGTATCTCTCTTAGATAATTCTGAGGCTAATTTTATTCTTTGTGCTTCTCCTCCTGAAAGTGTGGTAGATTGCTGACCTAACGTAATATAACCCAATCCAACATCTTTAATGGTTTTTAATTTTCTATGTATTTTAGGAATGTTTTCAAAGAAATTAGTAGCATCTTCAATGGTCATATTTAAAACATCAGAAATCGATTTTCCTTTATATCGAATTTCTAATGTTTCTCTGTTAAATCGTTTTCCTTGGCAAGTTTCACATTCTACTTGTACATCTGGTAAAAAGTTCATTTCGATTACTCTAACTCCTCCACCTTGACAAGTTTCACAACGTCCACCAGTAACATTAAAAGAAAAGCGTCCAGGCTTGTAACCACGAATTGCAGCTTCTGGAGTTTTTGCAAATAAGCTTCGAATTTCATCAAAAGTTTTGGTGTATGTTGCTGGGTTAGAACGTGGAGTTCTACCAATTGGAGATTGATCAATATCAATAACTTTATCTACATGTTCTAAGCCTTCAATTTTTTTATAAGGCATTGGTTTTTTTACGCCTCTATAAATATGAGCGTTTAAAATTGGGTATAAGGTTTCGTTTATTAAAGTTGATTTTCCACTTCCAGAAACACCAGTAACACAAATCATTTTTCCTAAAGGAAACTCTACAGAAACATTTTTTAAATTATTGCCAGAAGCACCTTTTAGTTTGATGGTTTTTCCATTTCCTTCTCTACGAGTTTTAGGAACTTCAATTTTTTTTCTGCCTGTTAAATAATCTGTAGTTAAGGTTTTGTTTTTGATGATTTCTTTATACGTGCCAGCACTTACAATTTCTCCTCCATGTTTTCCTGCACCTGGGCCAATATCTAAAACATAATCGGCTTTTTCCATCATGTCTTTATCATGTTCTACCACTAAAACAGAATTTCCAACATCTCTTAATTTGATTAAAGAATCGATTAATTTTTGATTATCTCTTTGATGCAAACCAATACTGGGTTCATCCAAAATATATAAAACACCAACTAATTGCGAACCAATTTGAGTTGCCAAACGAATTCTTTGTGCTTCTCCTCCAGAAAGTGATTTTGAAGTTCTGTCGAGCGTTAGATAATCTAAGCCAACATCTAACAAAAACTGAATTCGAGTTCTAATTTCTTTTAATATTTCTGATGCAATGGTGTTTTGTTTTTCTGATAAATCTTTCTCAATATTTTTAAACCAAGCAGCCAATTCTGTAACATCTAATTGTACTAAATCGCTAATATTTTTGTCTGTAATTTTAAAATGGAGCGCCTCTTTTTTTAATCTTTTTCCTTCACAAACTGAGCAAGAAACTTCATCCATAAAACCATTTGCCCAACGTTTTATAGAAGTACTTTCTGCATTGCTATATTGGTTTTCTATAAATGCAACAATACCTTCGAAATCTATTTTATAGTTTCTTGTAACACCGACAGTTTTCGATTCAATTTCGAAAGACTCATTACCACCATTTAAAATAATTTCGATGGCTTCTTTTGGAATGTCTTTTATAGCATCTGTTAATTTGAATTTGTAACGCTCAGCAATATTCTGAATTTGTTTAAAAATCCAACTGCTTTTGTGTTCTCCTAAAGGAGCAATTCCACCATTTTTAATAGAAATAGTATTGTCTGGAATTACCTTATTTAGGTTTATTTCATTAGTAATTCCTAAACCATTGCAATTATTACAAGCACCTTTTGGCGAGTTAAAAGAAAAGGTATTTGGTTCTGGGTTTGGGTATGCAATTCCAGTTGTTGGACACATTAATTCTCGGCTAAAATAGCGCGGTTTTTCATCATCTACATCAATAACCATCATAATGTTATTGCCAGAATATAATGCTGTTTTAATGGTTTCTTCTAGTCTTTTTTCTGAGGTTTCGTTTATTAATAATCTATCAATAACCACTTCAATATCGTGCGTTTTATATCTGTCTAAACGCATTCCTTTTTCAATTTCTTTAATTTCGCCATCTACTCGAACTCTTACAAAACCTTGTTTGGCTATTTGTTCAAAAAGTTCGCGATAATGTCCTTTTCTAGATTTTATTACAGGTGCCAAAACTGCTATTTTTTTATCAGAAAAATCTTCTAAAATTAACTCTTTTATTTGCTCATCAGAATAACTAACCATTTTTTCTCCTGTATTATAGGAGTATGCGTCTGCAGCTCGTGCAAATAACAATCGTAAAAAATCGTAAATTTCTGTAATGGTGCCCACTGTAGAACGTGGACTTTTATTGGTGGTTTTTTGCTCTATGGATATCACTGGTGAAAGTCCATCAATCTTGTCTACATCTGGTCTTTCTAAACCTCCTAAAAACTGTCGAGCATAAGCAGAAAACGTTTCTATATAACGTCTTTGACCTTCTGCGTAAATAGTATCAAAAGCAAGAGAAGATTTTCCACTTCCACTTAAACCTGTGATAACAACTAATTTATCTCGAGGAATTTTTACATCGATATTCTTTAAATTATGAACTCGAGCTCCGTAAACTTCTATGTATTGTTGATCTTTCAAAAAAAAGGTGGTTTTTTGCAAAAGCGCAAAGTTAATCAATAGAAATCATTTTTGATTTAAAAAGTGTAGAACAAATAAAGAGATTATACTATCTTGCAGATAAAAATTAGAAATGAATTTAATACATTCTGTTCGACACTTTTTTGAAAGACATGGCTTTGGGGTTTTTACAAGACTTGCAGACAGGTTGGGCATGCGTGCAAAAAATGTACGAATTTATTTTATTTATGTTACTTTTTTTACAGTAGGTTTGTCTTTTGGCTTCTATTTAACTTTAGCGTTTTTAATAAAGTTAAAAGATTTAGTTTACACGAAAAGAAGTTCGGTTTTCGATTTATAATTTATGAACGTTTTACACTCTAAAATAAATAAAATTTTAATCTTAGTATTCTCTATTTTAGGATTGGGAACTTTGGGTTACATGTGGCTGTCTAATTATACGTTTATAGACGCGTTGTACATGACAGTAATTACAGTAACTACAGTTGGTTTTGGAGAGTTGCAACCATTTAATCCAGAAGAAAAAATATTTACAATTTTTTTAATTTTAACAAGTATTACAGTTTTTGGATATGCACTTTCCTCGTTTTCAGAATATTTGGTGAGTGGAAAGTTATTTGATCATTTTAAACATAAAAAAGTGGAGAAAAAAATTAATAATTTAAAAGGTCATACCATTGTTTGTGGTTTTGGTAGAAATGGGAAACAAGCAATTGCGAAACTAAAAAACTATCAAAAAGAATTTGTGATTATCGAGCAAGATAAAGAAATTATTGAAAAGCTTGATTTAGAAGGTGTTTTAAATATTGAAGGAGACAGTACAACAGATGAAATTTTATTAAGAGCAGGTATTAAAAAAGCATCAAACTTAATTACAGCATTGCCTTCAGACGCAGATAATTTATTTGTAGTTTTAAGCGCAAGACAATTAAATAAAGATTGCAAAATTATTAGCAGAGCTTCTAAAGAAAGTTCTTATAGTAAATTAAAAATAGCAGGCGCAGATAATGTTATTATGCCAGACAAATTAGGTGGTGAGCATATGGCTTCTTTAGTAGTAACTCCAGATGTAATTGAGTTTGTAGATAGATTAACTATTGAAGGTGAAAATACTGCAAATCTTGAAGAAATTGCTGTAGACGATTTACCTAAAAAATATTTAAATAAAACGATTTTAGATTTAGATTTAAGAAGAAAAACTGGGTGTACAGTTATAGGGTACAAAAATCCTAATAAAGATTATTTAATAAATCCGGAGGCAGATTCAATATTACTAGAAGGTACACACCTTATTGTTTTAGGAAGGCCAGAGCAGATTAAAAAGTTAAGAGAGTTGTTTTAATTACTGTTATTGCTGAGCAAGTAGGAATCTAAAAGGGGCAAAAAAATATGGTAAAAGTTATAATCACTGGTAGTAATGGTTTATTAGGTCAGTCATTATTAAATTTATTATTACAAGAAAAAGAAACCTATAGAATTTTTGGTTTTTCTAGAGGAGAGAATAGAAGTGGAAGAGAAGATTTTGAATATATTTCTATTGATATTACTGATGAAAAAATACTTAAAGAAAAGCTAATGGAAATTCGTCCAAACTTTATAATCAATACAGCAGCAATGACGCAAGTTGATGATTGTGAGAATAATAAAGCAGCTTGCGATGTGTTAAATATAGTTGTTGTACAATGGTTAAAAGAAATTTGCGAAGAAATAAATAGCCATTTAATACATATTTCAACCGATTTTATTTTTGATGGTGAAAAAGGATTCTACAAAGAAACAGACAAGCCAAATCCTTTAAGTTATTATGGGTTATCTAAGCTAAAATCAGAAGAAATTTTAATCAACTCAAAAATAGATTTCACTATTTTAAGAACCATTTTGGTTTATGGAAAAGTTTTTGACATGAGTAGAAGCAATATTGTTTTGTGGGTAAAAGAAATGCTAGAAAAAGGAGAAGAAATTACCATTGTAAACGATCAATATAGAACACCTACTTATGTAGAAGATTTGGCTCTAGTCTGTAAAATTTCTTTAGATAAAAAAGCAAAAGGAATTTTTAATATCTCCTCTAACGAATTACTGAGTGTTTTTGAAATTGCGCAACAAATTGCAGAAACCTTTCATTTAGATAAAAATTTAATTAAACCAATATCAACATCAAAATTAAACCAAACTGCACCAAGACCTGCCAAAACAGGTTTTGATTTATCTAAAACAGTTAAAGAATTAGGGTTTTATCCAAAATCTTTTAAGGAAGATATGCAGAGATTTAAGGAATGCTTAATGTAAAATTTACATTTAGCGGATAAAAGTTGTTAAAAGAGCAATTTTTTAGGATATTGCAGGCTGTAAATTCTAATATTCAAACAAAACAAAATAATACTATTAAATTATGAAGAAAAAAATTCTTTCGTTGCTTTTATTGGTAATTCCAATGTTGTCATTTGCTCAAGACAAAGGATTAGACGAACAGGTAAATGATGCATTTATGCCATTTGCTGTTTGGTGGGAAAACTTAGTGTTAACTACTGTGCCTATTGCAGGGTATAATATTCCTTTCGTAGTTTTGCTATTAGTTTTAGGCGCAACTTTTTTTACTATTTATTTCAAATTTCCTGGTATTACCAAATTTAAGACAGCTATTAATACTGTAAGAGGTAAATATGTAGATATAGAAAAACATGGCGTAGATAAATTATATAATAATGATGAGGCCTTAGCAGAAGAAGACATAGCAGATACAATTCGTGACGAAAGTGCTCATGGTGAAGTTTCACATTTTCAAGCATTAGCAACTGCAGTTTCTGGAACAGTAGGCTTAGGTAATATTGCTGGTGTTGCAGTTGCAATTGGTCTTGGTGGCCCTGGAGCAACTTTTTGGATGATTGTTTGTGGATTACTTGGAATGTCTACAAAATTTGTTGAATGTACCTTAGGAGTAAAATATAGAGATGTTGGCGAAGATGGAACCATATATGGTGGTCCAATGTATTATTTATCAAAAGGATTTAAAGAAATTGGTTTTGGTACTGTAGGTAAAGTATTAGGAGTGTTGTTTGCAATACTTTGTGTTGGTGCTTCTTTTGGAGGTGGTAACGCTTTTCAATCTAATCAAGCTGCTGTGCAAATTAGTTCTTTGTTCAACTTGCAAGGAGGTTCTAATGGAGTAATTATAGGAGTTATTCTAGCAATTTTAGTGGGTATCGTAATTATTGGAGGAATTAAACGAATTGCTAAAATTACTGAAAAAATTGTTCCTTTTATGGCAGGATTATACATTCTTGCTTCTCTAATAATTATTTTCGCAAATTTTACTGATATAGGTTTTGCTTTTCAATTAATTATGGACGGAGCATTTTCGCCAATGGCTGGACTTGGTGGTTTAGTAGGGGTGTTAATTGTTGGATTTCAAAGAGCAGCATTCTCTAATGAAGCAGGTGCAGGTTCTGCTGCAATTGCGCATTCTGCTGTTAGAACAAAATATCCAGCATCCGAGGGTGTTGTTGCACTTTTAGAACCATTTATAGATACCGTAGTTATTTGTACAATGACAGCTTTAGTTATTATTTTCTTTAATATAAATGGTACAGATGCTCAATCTGTATTTAATTATACAGCTCAACATGGAAGTAGTGTAATTTTAAATGCTACAGGAGAAACAATTAATGGTGTAGATTTAACATCAATGGCATTCGATTCTGTAATTCCTCATTTTTCATATGTATTAACAATTGCAATTGTTTTATTTGCATTTTCTACAATGATTTCTTGGTCTTATTACGGATTACAATCGTGGAAATATTTATTTGGTAAAGGAAAAGCGGCTGATATGACTTATAAAATTTTATTTTTATTATTTGTTGTAATTGGTGCAGCTGCAACTTTAGATGCAGTAATTAAATTCTCTGATGCTATGATTTTAGCATTGGTTTTTCCAAATATGATTGGTTTATTATTCTTGTTTCCAAAAGTAAGAAACGAAATGAAACGTTATATAGGCGCAATTTCTATCAAAAAAGAAGCAATTCAAGATGGGGCAATAGATGTAACGAAACACATGTAAAATATCAATTAGTATGAAAATATTTAAATCCCATTTCTGGTATAACAAAAACCAAAGAAATGGGATTTTTTTGTTGGGTATAATTATCATAATTCTTCAAATTTTAATTTATGCTGATGTCTTTTCTGAGGATAAACCGATTGATAATAATCAATCAGAATTATTCGCTTTTCAAAAACAAATAGACAGTTTAAAATTAGTTGAAATTGAAAATAGAAAGCCTAAAATCTATCCTTTCAATCCTAACTATATTTCAGATTTTAAAGGCGAACAATTAGGAATGTCTTTAGAAGAAATAGATCGATTGTTAGCATTTAGAAAAATGAATAAGTTTGTCAATTCCAAAAAAGAATTTCAGAATGTAACAAAAGTTTCAGATTCTTTACTAAATAAAATTTCTCCTTATTTTAAATTTCCAGATTGGGTTGTGAAACAAAATCAAGCTAAAAATTCATCATCTCAATATTCAGATAAAACTTTCTATAAAAAGAAAGAAATTAAAATATCAACTACAGACATTAACAAAGCAACAGCAGAAGATTTCAAAGCAATAAATGGAATAGGACCTGCATTTTCTGAAAGAATTATTAAGTATCGTTCTAAATTACAAGGATTTACTTTTATTAATCAACTTTATGAAGTTTGGGGTTTAGAAAAAGAAGTTGCAGATAAAGTGCTTGCTGTGTTTAAAATTCAGCAAAAACCTATTATCAAAAAAATAAACATAAATACAGTCGAATTCAAGGAATTGCTTAAAAATCCCTACATAGATTACGAGCTTTGTAAGAAAATTTTTAATTATAGAGATGAGGTTGCAGAGCTTCAAAATATATCCGAATTAAAAAACATCAAAGATTTTCCCTTAGATAAGTATGATAGAATAGTCTTATATTTGCTAGCTGAATAAATAACTCAATTTCATATAAATGAAAAGTATGTATTTTACAGAGGAGCATGAGGCTTTTCGCGCAAGTTTTAAAGATTTTTTACAGAAAGAAGTTGTTCCACATATCGAAAAATGGGAAAAAACAGGAACCATAGATCGTTTCATTTGGAAGAAGTTCGGAGAAATGGGCTACTTTGGGTTATCTACGCCAGAAGAATTTGGAGGCATGGATTTAGATTTATTTTACACTGTAATTTTTTTAGAAGAATTACAAAAAGTAAATTCAGGTGGTTTTGCTGCTGCAATGTGGGCTCATGAGTATTTAGCAATGACACATTTAAATAAAGAAGGAAATCAATATCAAAAAGAAAAATACTTAGTACCAAGTGTAGAAGGAGATATGATTGGTTGCTTGTGCATTACAGAGCCTTTTGGAGGAAGTGATGTTGCAGGAATGCGTTCTACAGCTTTAAAACAAGGAGATAAATATATTTTAAATGGATCAAAAACATTTATTACAAATGGTGTTTACTCGGACTATTTAATAGTTGCTGCAAAAACAGATCCATCAGATAAATATAAAGGAATCAGTATATTTGTAGTAGATAGGAGTGCAAAAGGAATCTCTGCAACCAAATTAGATAAATTAGGATGGAGAGCTTCTGATACAGGAGAAATTGCTTTTGATAATGTAGAAATTCCTGCAGAAAATTTAATGGGAGAAGAAGGTAAAGGCTTTGCTTATATTATGCAGCACTTTGCTTTAGAGCGTTTAATAATGGGTGTTAATGCACATGCCAGAGCAGAATTTGCTCTAGATTATGCCGTAAATTATATGAAAGAAAGAGTTGCTTTTGGTAAATCTTTAGATAAATTTCAAGCATTAAGACATAAAATTGCAGAAATGGCAAGTCAGGTTGATATGTGTAGAGAATATAATTATTCAATTACCAAAAGATTAGATCAAGGCTCTTATGTTGTAAAAGAAGCAAGCATGTCTAAATTACTATCAACTAAAATGGCAGACGAAGTTATTTATGATGCACTACAAATGTTAGGCGGTTATGGCTATATGGAAGAGTACCCAATGGCTCGTTTATTGCGAGATAGTAGATTAGGTCCAATAGGAGGTGGAACTTCTGAAATCTTAAAAGAGATTATCGCAAAAATGGTAATCGACAACAAAGAATACAAACCAGCAACATAGTATTTTATTAGCTTTTTGCGAAAATAATCTAAGATTATCGCAAAAATGGTAATCGACAACAAAGAATACAAACCAGCCACTTAATTTTTAGATGATCATTTTTGCGAAAATTGTTTTCAATTCGCAAAAATGATAATTGATGATAAAGAATACAAACCAGTAACTTCAATTTTCTGGAAGTAGTTTATTTTTGAAATTGAAATCATAATAAACATTATTTTAATATTAATATGAATAAAGGATTGTAATTATTTCTTTAAAATCATGCTAATTTTAATATTTTATTCTACCTTGGGTTGAAAATTAAAATCAATCATCATGAAAACAAAATTACTTCTTACATTAATTCTATTTCAAGTTTCCTTATTCTTCTCTCAAGAAAAGTGTGGCTTTACAAAAAAACAGGAGCAATTTTTTGCTGAAAACCCACTTGCCAAAAAAGCGCATGATGCAATAGAGTTAAATTTATTAAAGACAGGCGTTCAAGAATATTTACAACAAAAGAATACAAATGCAAATGGAGTACACGAAATACCTGTAGTTGTTCATTTAATGAATGATGGAACAAGTCCTTTAAGAACAGATCAGGAAGTTATTACATGGATAGAAAATTGTAATAAATTTTTTGATACTACTTTTGGAGGAGAATGGCTAGCTGAAGGAAATGGAGGAACTGCATTTCCAGTAAAATTAGTTTTAGCGAAAAGAAGTCCCAATTGTACCACGACTACTGGAATTAATCAAATAAATGTTACAAGTACTTATCCCCAATATTCTCAAAAAGGCTTAGATGCTGATAATTCAGATGGAGTAACTGAAGGGCAATTAATGGCTTTATCTCGCTGGGACCCTCAAGTATATTACAATATTTATGTGGTTAATACTTTTGACTCTACACCAATTACTGAAACTGCTGGTTTACAAGGTTATGCATATTTTCCAGCGACTCCAGATAGTAATTTTGGTACTTTTATGAAGGCTTCTGTTGTAATAGACACTAATGATCCAACAACTTTACCTCATGAATTTGCACACTCTATGGGCTTAGATCACCCTTTTGTAACAGGTTCAACTACCTCATGCCCAACAGTAACAGCAGGTGGTTGTGCAGTAGATAATGACAAAGTTTGTGATACACCTTCTACTAAGAGTTTACTAGAAGTTAATAATTTGCCTAGTAATTCAGACCCAAACGAATGCGATGCTGCTGGTTGGAATAACGTTCAATTTAATGTGATGAACTATACAAATACTAGTAAATTATTTACTCCAGGACAAAGAGATAGAGCTTTGGCAATGTTTTTAGCTTCAAGAGAAAATTTAACGAAATCTTTAGGAGGTACAGGAGTAAGTGCAAATAATTCGGAAACAGTGAAAGCGACTGCTTGTACCCCTCCAAGTACGAGTGCAAATTTAGGTAATTTTGCTTTTGGAATGACATTGGTAGAGATAGGAAATATTAAAAATAGTAGTGATCCAAGTATATCAAGTAATAATAATAAAGCATATTACGATTACACAACTAACTCTTGTTTAACTAAAGCATTTACTACAGATTTGGTAATATCTAATAATCCACAATCTATTAAAATAAAAAATGGAGGTCCTAATAATGGAGTTTATTCTGCATGGATAGATTACAATAACGATGGTAGTTTTTCTGCGAATGAATTGTTTGTAACAGATCAAGCAATAGCTGGTGATAATGAGTCAATATTCAATTTTAGCATTCCAACTACTGGTGTAACTTTAGATACTCCAATTAGAATGAGAGTAATTGGAGATAGTGGTGCTAGTAGTTCTGATCCTTGTGGTTCAAGAACTTATGGTGAGGTTGAAGATTATATAGTAACCTTAAGAGCAAATGCATTGGGAGTAGAAGATATTGTTTCAAAAATATCTTTATCACCTAACCCTACTTCAAATATTGTTAAAATAAATTATGATAAAATAATTTCTAAAGTTACAGTATTTAATATAGCAGGACAAAGTGTATTTACTCAAAATTATAATAAAGAAAATATTACTTTAGATATAAGTCATTTGTCTCCAGCTATTTATTTCTTAAAAATAAGTTCAGAAGATACAATAATTACACGAAAAGTAATTAAACAATAATATAGGAATCAATTTTGTTTAAAGAAGATATTTTAGGTTAAAATATCTTCTTTATTCTTATATAAAATTTATTATTTGTTCTTGGTGTCAATAGTATTTTAGTGATATTTAATAATTATAATCTTCTAAAAACATAAAACTATGAAAGTATTTATTATTATAATGAGCCTATTTTTAATGAAAGGCTGTTCTGAAAATAAGAATATAGAAAAAATAAAAGTTCAATATGTGGCAGAAACAAGAGGTTATTACAAATCTGTAAAAATTGAAAATAAAGAATTTTTAGTTACAAATGTTAGAGATGGAGAATATCAAAAAATTAATTTAGAAGAAAACGAATGGAAGTTGTTATCAGATTTATTTAGCCAAATTGACTTAGAAAATTTTGAAAAACTAATAGGGCCAACAAAAGAACGTGATTTTGATAAAAAAGCTTTTGGTAATTTATTTATAACAAAAAATAATAAAATCTATCAAACAAAAGGTTTTGATCATACTATTCCACCTACAGAGATAAAACCTTTTGTAGATTTAATTTTGGAGTATTCAAAAAAGGAATAAAAACATCCCATAAGTAAAGCTAGTTCTAGTTTTTAGGATAAAAAATTAAACATTAATCTTGTCATTTCATAATTAATAATTACATTTGCAGTCCAAAAAATAAATCAAAATAGTTTAAAACTATTTAAAAATATAGAATACTATGAAGGGAGGTGCCAACTTATGTTAATTATACCTGTAAAAGAAGGAGAGAATATAGATAGAGCTTTAAAACGTTACAAACGAAAGTTTGACAGAACAAAGACTATGAAAAACTTGCGTAACAGAAAAAACTTTACAAAGCCATCTGTTGCTAATAGAGCTCAAAGAATTAAAGCATCTTACGTTCAAAAATTAAGAACACAAGAAGAAGTAGGTTAGAAATAGCTTATTATGATATTAAATCTCGTTTTGAATTTTCAATACGAGATTTTTTTTTGCATTAAATTTTGTAAATTTACTAGGAATTTAATTTCGGAAAATTGATTGAATCATTTTTAGATTATTTATCACTTGAGAAAAAGTATTCTGTACATACAATTACAGCATACAAGAACGATTTAATTTCTTTTAGAGATTTTTTATCATCGGAATTTAATCAAGAAAGCCTGGTTGATGTTCACTATAATCAAATAAGAAGCTGGATAGTTTCTTTGGTAGATGCTAAAATTTCTAATAGAACAATTAATAGAAAAGTAAGCTCTCTGAAATCATTTTATAAATTTCTCCAAAAAACGGAGCAAATAATAATCAATCCACTTTCAAAGCATAAAGCCTTAAAAGTTTCAAAAAAAGTGCAAGTTCCATTTACTTCGAAAGAAATTAATTTAGTAATTAATAGTATTAGTGAAGAATCTAATTTTATTGCTTTAAGAAATAAATTAATTGTAGAAATATTCTATTCAACAGGAATTAGAAGAACAGAATTAATAAATATTAAAGAAACAGAAATTAGTTTATATAATGGAACAATTAAGGTTTTAGGAAAAAGAAACAAAGAAAGGTTTGTGCCTTTGCTAGAATCAATAGTTCCAACTCTCAAAGAATATATAAGTTTAAGGAAAAAAATTTCAAAAAATTCTGATTTTCTTTTCATAACAGAAAAAGGAAATAAAATCTATGAAACGCTTGTATACAGAATTATAAATTCATACTTTAGTAAAGTCTCTTCTAAAGTAAAAAAGAGCCCTCATATTTTAAGGCATTCTTTTGCAACACACTTGCTAAATGAAGGAGCAGATTTAAATTCGGTTAAAGAATTACTAGGACATTCTAGTTTAGCCTCCACTCAAGTCTATACTCATAATAGTCTTGATGCTATAAAAAAAGTATATAACCAAGCTCACCCTAGGAGCTCAAAAAAAAATAATTTATGAAAGTATTCACACAGTCAGTTAATTTCAGCGCGGATAAAGAGTTGATCAAGTTTGTTGAGAAAAAAGTTGGTACACTAGTAAAATTTCATGACAAAATTGTAGATGCAGAGGTTTTTTTGAAAGTTCAAAATACAAGTGATAAAGAAAATAAGATTACAGAAATGAAAATTAATATACCAGGTAGTGAATTAATAGTTAAGAGGGAGACTAAATCTTTTGAAGAAGGGGTTAATTTAGCGGTTGATAATTTAAAAAGACAGTTAAAAAGATTTAAAGAAAAACAAAGAGATTCTTCAATATCTTAAAATTTTTTAAAAAAATAATAATAAAAAGTTTTAGAAGTAAAAAAAACTTTATACATTTGCAATCCGTTAGAAATAGCGGGTTGTTTTTTTATTAAAAGCCGATGTAGCTCAGCTGGCTAGAGCAGCTGATTTGTAATCAGCAGGTCGTGGGTTCGAGTCCCTCCATCGGCTCAATTAAAAAAAAATCGTTCAAACGATTTCGAAGTTCATTAAAATAGTAAATTATAGGGGAGATACTCAAGCGGCCAACGAGGACGGACTGTAACTCCGTTGACTACGTCTTCGCAGGTTCGAATCCTGCTCTCCCCACAATTTGCATTTTGCGAAAGTAGCTCAGTTGGTAGAGCGTCAGCCTTCCAAGCTGAATGTCGCCGGTTCGAACCCGGTCTTTCGCTCAAAAATTTATCCAATAAGCCGATGTAGCTCAGTTGGTAGAGCGCATCCTTGGTAGGGATGAGGTCATGGGTTCAACTCCCATCATTGGCTCATTTAAAAAGTATTATTAGACACTAAATATATTAAACTAAGAATTAAAAATCAATAATTATGGCAAAAGGAACTTTTGACCGTTCGAAACCACACTTAAACATTGGTACTATCGGACACGTAGATCACGGTAAAACAACTTTAACTGCGGCTATTACTAAAGTATTAGCTGATGCAGGATTCTCTGAGGCTAGATCTTTTGATCAGATTGATAACGCTCCAGAAGAAAAAGAAAGAGGTATTACAATTAATACTTCTCACGTAGAATATCAAACAGCTAACCGTCACTACGCGCATGTAGATTGTCCAGGTCACGCTGATTATGTTAAAAACATGGTAACTGGTGCAGCTCAAATGGATGGAGCTATATTAGTTGTTGCTGCTACTGATGGGCCAATGCCACAGACTAGAGAGCATATCTTATTAGGGCGCCAAGTAGGTATTCCACGTATGGTTGTTTTCTTGAATAAAGTGGATATGGTTGATGATGAGGAGCTTTTAGAGTTAGTCGATATGGAAGTAAGAGAGTTATTATCTTTTTATGAATATGATGGAGATAATGGTCCTGTGATTCAAGGTTCTGCTTTAGGTGCTTTGAATGGTGAGCAAAAATGGGTGGATACAGTTCTTGAATTAATGGCAGCATGTGATACATGGATTGAAGAGCCTTTAAGAGAAATAGATAAACCTTTTTTAATGCCAGTTGAGGATGTGTTTTCTATTACAGGTCGTGGTACGGTTGCTACAGGACGTATAGAAACTGGTATTGCAAAAACAGGAGATGTTGTTGATATTATTGGAATGGGTGCTGAGAAATTAACTTCTACAGTTACTGGTATTGAAATGTTTCGTCAAATCTTAGATAGAGGTGAGGCTGGAGATAATGCTGGTATTTTATTAAGAGGTATTGCTAAAGAAGATATTAAAAGAGGTATGGTAATCTGTAAACCAGGTTCTGTTAAGCCACACGCTAAATTTAAAGCAGAAGTTTATGTTTTGAAAAAAGAAGAAGGTGGTCGTCATACTCCATTTCATAATAATTATCGTCCACAGTTCTATGTAAGAACCACGGATGTAACAGGTACTATTAATTTGCCTTCAGGAGTTGAAATGGTTATGCCAGGAGATAACTTAACTATTACAGTCGATTTGATTCAGCCGATTGCTTTAAGTATAGGTTTACGTTTTGCAATCCGTGAAGGAGGTAGAACAGTTGGTGCTGGACAGGTAACAGAGATATTAGACTAATTAAATAATTAGTTTTTAGTCAAGAAATATTAAAGGTATTCCGTTTTTTACGGAATGCCTTTATCAATGAATAAGAGACGGGCGTAGTTCAGCGGTAGAGCACTGGTCTCCAAAACCAGCTGTCGGGAGTTCGAATCTCTCCGCCCGTGCAATAAAAGATAAAAGAAAAAATGAATTTTATACAATATATCAAAGATTCTTTTGAAGAGTTAAATAATCATATGACTTGGATTTCTAAAGAGGATGCTCAAAAAACTACTGTTACAGTAGCTGTTTTCACCATCATTTTTGCTTTAGCTGTGGCCGGTATAGATTATGTTTTTCAAAATGGATTAGATAACTTTTTTAAATTATTTTAAGAAGAATAAATTATGGCTGATTCAGTAATGAAATGGTATGTTGTTAGAGCCATTGGAGGGCAAGAAAATAAGGTTAAAGCTTATATAGAAACAGAAATTTCTAGAGTGGGATTATCTGATTATGTTAGTCAGGTAATTGTTCCAACTGAAAAAGTTGTTCAAATTAGGAACGGAAAAAAAGTAAATCGAGAGAGAGTTTATTTTCCAGGATATATTATGGTTGAAGCAAATCTATCAGGAGAAGTTCCTCACGTAATTAAGTCAATTACCGGAGTTATTGGTTTCTTAGGAGAGGTTAAAGGAGGTGAGCCTGTTCCTATGAGGAAGGCTGAGGTGAATCGAATGTTAGGTAAAGTTGATGAACTTTCTATTCAAGATGAAAATATTGCTATTCCTTTTAATTTGGGAGAAACAGTAAAGGTTGTAGATGGTCCTTTTAATGGATTTGACGGAACAATCGAGAGTGTAAATGAAGAAAAGCGCAAGCTTGAGGTAATGGTTAAAATTTTCGGAAGAAAAACACCATTAGAGTTGAGTTACATGCAAGTAGAAAAGATATAATAGTTACACAAATAGATATCGATTTATTTTTTGGCTTCCAACTTAAAATAGATCATTAAACATTTTTAAAATGGCAAAAGAAGTTAGTAAAGTAGTTAAGTTACAAGTTAGGGGAGGCGCTGCGAATCCATCGCCGCCAGTTGGACCCGCTTTAGGAGCTGCTGGTGTTAACATTATGGAGTTTTGTAAGCAGTTTAATGCGAGAACGCAAGAAAAACAAGGTAAAGTATTACCAGTTGTTATTACTGTTTTTAAAGACAAATCGTTTGATTTTGTTGTAAAAACTCCACCTGCAGCAGTTCAGTTACTAGAAGCGGCCAAAATTAAAAAGGGTTCAGGAGAGCCAAACAGAAAGAAAGTAGCATCGGTTACTTGGGATCAGATTAAGGTTATTGCAGAAGATAAGATGGTAGATTTAAATGCCTTTGAAATTTCTTCAGCAATGCGTATGATTGCAGGTACTGCTCGTTCTATGGGTTTAACAGTAAAAGGTAATGCACCAGCATAAGCTTTATAAAAAAGTAGTAAGATGGCAAAATTAACAAAAAAGCAAAAAGAAGCACACGCAAAAATAGATCGTTCTCAATCGTATGATTTATCTGCTGCTTCTGCTCTAGTCAAAGACATTACTAATGTAAAGTTTGATGCATCAGTAGAATTAGCAGTGCGTTTAGGAGTGGATCCGCGTAAGGCAAATCAAATGGTAAGAGGTGTAGTAACATTACCTCATGGTACTGGTAAAGATGTAAAAGTTTTAGCATTAGTAACTCCAGATAAAGAAGCAGAAGCTACAGAAGCTGGTGCTGATTATGTGGGATTAGATGAGTACCTTCAGAAAATAAAAGGTGGTTGGACAGATGTAGATGTAATTATTACAATGCCAGCAGTTATGGGTAAATTAGGTCCTTTAGGAAGAATTTTAGGCCCTAGAGGTTTAATGCCTAATCCAAAAACTGGCACAGTAACAATGGATGTTGCAAAGGCTATTCAGGATGTTAAGGCTGGTAAAATCGATTTTAAAGTTGATAAAACAGGAATAGTGCATGCAGCAATTGGAAAAGTATCTTTTGAAGCTAGTAAAATTGCAGAAAACGCAAACGAATTATTACAAACTATTATTAAATTGAAACCAACAACAGCAAAAGGAGTTTATGTAAAAAGTGTTTTTATGTCAAGCACTATGAGTCCTTCTATTTCTGTTGATGTAAAATCTGTTTAATAAGTTAAAACTTATCATTATGACAAGAGAAGAAAAATCACAAGTAATACAAGATTTAACAGCAACATTAGCAGATACTAATACAATTTATTTAGCAGATATATCTGGTTTAAACGCATTAAGTACTTCAAACTTACGTAGAGCTTGTTTTAAAGCAGGTATTCAGTTATCAGTTGTAAAGAATACTTTGCTTGCAAAAGCAATGGAAGCATCAGATAAGGATTTTGGTAGCTTACCATCAGTATTAAAAGGAAATACATCCATGATGATTTCTGAAGCGTCTAACGCTCCAGCAAAACTTATCAAAGAATTCAGAAAAAAGTCTAAAAAGCCTTTATTGAAAGGTGCTTTTGCAGAAGAGTCTGTTTACATTGGTGATGAACAATTAGATGCTCTTGTAGATATTAAATCTAGGGAGGAGTTAATTGGAGAAATCATCGGATTATTACAGTCGCCAGCTAAAAATGTTATTTCAGCGTTACAATCTGGTGGACAAAAACTTTCAGGTATTTTAAAGACATTATCTGAAAAATAATTAAGCGCACAAATAAACTATAATAAAACAAAAATTTAAAAACAATTAGAATGGCAGATTTAAAAGATTTCGCAGAGCAATTAGTTAACTTAACAGTAAAAGAAGTTAATGAATTAGCTACTATTTTAAAAGACGAGTATGGTATTGAGCCAGCAGCAGCAGCAGTAGCAGTAGCAGGTCCAGCAGCAGGTGGAGATGATGCAGCAGAAGCTGAGCAAACAGAATTTGATGTAATCTTAAAAGCAGCAGGAGGTTCTAAATTAGCAGTTGTAAAACTAGTTAAAGAATTAACAGGTTTAGGATTAAAAGAGGCTAAAGGTGTAGTAGATAGCGCACCAGCACCAGTTAAAGAAGGTGTTTCGAAAGACGAAGCAGAAGCACTTAAAGCTGCATTAGAAGAAGCTGGAGCTGAAGTAGAGCTTAAGTAAACATTTACTCCCGTTTTTGTTTATTTCAAATCGGGAAAACAAATTTAGGTTTAGGTACTAAAAACTCGTTTTTAGTCCTAAACCATTTTGTGTATATATTCGTTCTTTATTTTAATTCAGATTTTAATCAAAAAAATATTCTCTTTTGGCAACGAAAAACACTACTGAAAGAATCAATTTCGCAACTTCTCAAATGATTAAGGAGTATCCAGACTTTTTGGATATTCAGGTAAAATCTTTCCAAGATTTTTTCCAACTTCAAACTAAGGCAGAAGAAAGAGGCGAAGAAGGTTTGTATAAAACCTTCATGGATAACTTTCCAATTACAGATACAAGAAATCAGTTTGTATTAGAATTTTTAGATTACTTTGTAGATCCACCAAGATATTCAATTCAAGAATGTATTGAGAGAGGTCTTACACACAGTGTGCCTTTAAAAGCGCGTTTAAAATTATACTGTACAGACCCAGAACACGAAGATTTTGAAACTATTGTGCAAGATGTTTATCTTGGTACAATACCTTACATGACTAATTCTGGTACCTTTGTTATAAATGGTGCTGAACGTGTTGTAGTTTCGCAATTACACAGATCTCCAGGTGTATTTTTTGGGCAATCTTTCCATGCAAATGGTACAAAACTTTATTCAGCAAGAGTAATTCCTTTTAAGGGTTCTTGGATAGAGTTTGCAACAGATATCAATCAAGTAATGTATGCTTATATTGATAGAAAGAAAAAATTACCAGTAACAACATTATTCAGAGCTATTGGCTTTGAAAGGGATAAAGATATTTTGGAGATTTTTGATCTTGCAGAAGAGATCAAAGTATCTAAAGCTGGATTAAAAAAAGTATTAGGGCGCAAATTAGCTGCCAGAGTTTTAAAAACTTGGCATGAAGATTTCGTGGATGAAGATACTGGAGAAGTTGTATCAATAGAGAGAAATGAAATTATTTTTGATCGTGATACGATTTTAGATAAAGAACATATTGATGAAATAATTGATGCTGGTGCTAAAACTGTTTTACTTCATAAAGAAGATAATCATTTGGCAGATTATTCAATTATACATAATACATTACAAAAAGATCCAACAAATTCTGAAAAAGAAGCTGTTGAACATATATATAGACAATTGCGTAATGCAGAGCCGCCAGATGAGGAAACTGCAAGAGGAATTATAGATAAACTATTTTTTTCTGAACAACGCTATAATTTAGGAGAAGTTGGTCGTTTTAGAATGAACACTAAACTTCAGTTAAATGAGCCTATAGATCAAAAAGTATTAACAAAAATAGATATTATAACTATTATTAAATATTTAATTGAGTTAATCAATTCTAAAGCAGAAGTAGATGATATAGATCACTTATCAAACAGACGTGTAAGAACTGTTGGTGAGCAATTAGCAGGTCAATTTGGTGTTGGTTTGGCAAGAATGGCTAGAACAATTCGCGAACGTATGAATGTACGTGATAACGAAGTATTTACTCCTATAGATTTAATTAATGCAAAAACATTATCATCAGTAATAAACTCATTCTTTGGTACAAACCAGTTATCTCAGTTTATGGATCAAACAAATCCACTGGCAGAGATTACTCATAAACGTCGTTTATCGGCTTTAGGACCTGGAGGTTTATCAAGAGAAAGAGCAGGTTTCGAGGTGCGTGACGTTCACTATACACATTATGGTCGACTATGCCCAATTGAAACTCCTGAAGGACCAAATATTGGTTTAATTTCTTCACTTTCTGTTTTTGCAAAGGTGAATAATTTAGGTTTCATTGAAACTCCTTATAGAAAAGTTGATAATGGGATTGTTGCTTCAGATGAACCAATCTATTTAAGTGCTGAAGAGGAAGAAGGTATGAAAATTGCCCAATCTAATTTAGAATTAAAAGAAGATGGAACAATTGTTTTAGATAGAGTTATTGCAAGAGAAGAAGGTGATTTTCCAGTAGTTAATCCAGATGAGATTAATTATATGGATGTTGCTCCAAATCAAATTGCATCTATATCTGCATCTTTAATTCCATTTTTGGAGCATGATGATGCAAACCGTGCATTGATGGGATCTAACATGATGCGTCAAGCAGTTCCATTGTTAAGACCAGAATCTCCAATTGTTGGTACTGGTTTAGAACGTAGAGTTGCAAAAGATTCTAGAATCTTAATAAATGCAGAAGGAGAAGGTGTAGTAACTTATGTTGATGCTAATAAAATTACAATTAAGTATGATAAAACAGACGAAGAAAGACTTGTAAGTTTTGATTCTGATGAAGTTACTTATGACCTAATTAAGTTTAGAAAAACAAATCAAGGAACTTCTATTAACCTTAAACCAATTGTAGAAAGAGGTGATAGAGTTTCTGAAGGTGAAGTTCTTTGTGAAGGGTATGCAACTCAAAAAGGAGAATTAGCT
The DNA here is from genome assembly GCF_049276715.1 of Polaribacter sp. Lineage (GTDB taxonomy): Bacteria > Bacteroidota > Bacteroidia > Flavobacteriales > Flavobacteriaceae > Polaribacter. The sequence continues at coordinate 9,926 of NZ_JBASWY010000044.1, read as the reverse complement.
TTAGGAAGAAATATGAAAGTAGCCTTTATGCCTTGGAAAGGGTATAACTTTGAGGATGCAATTGTAATATCAGAAAAAGTAGTTCGTGAAGATATATTTACATCTATTCATATCGATGAATATTCTTTAGACGTAAGAGATACAAAATTAGGAACTGAAGAGTTAACTAATGATATTCCTAATGTTTCTGAAGAAGCTACCAAAGATTTAGATGAAAATGGAATGATAAGAATTGGAGCAGAGGTGAATCCTGGTGATATTTTAATTGGTAAAATTACGCCAAAAGGAGAATCTGATCCAACTCCAGAAGAAAAATTATTACGTGCCATTTTTGGTGATAAAGCAGGTGATGTAAAAGATGCATCATTAAAAGCTTCTCCATCATTAAGAGGTGTTGTAATCGATAAAAAATTATTCCAAAGAGCCGTAAAAGATAAAACCAAAAGACTAAGAGATAAAGAAGCAGTTGCTACTTTAGAGCATTCTTTTGTTTCTAAATTCGAAAGCTTAAAAGACGAATTAATTGAGAAACTATTCACTTTAATTAGTGGCAAAACATCTCAAGGAGTATTTAATGATTTAGGAGAAGAAGTTTTACCAAAAGGTAAAAAATATACTTTAAAAATGTTAAACTCTGTAGACGATTATATTCACTTAACAGGTTCTTGGACAATTGATACTAGTTTAAATGCTTTAGTTGGTGAATTAGTTCACAATTATAAAATTAAAGTAAACGATTTACAAGGTAACTTAAGACGTGAGAAGTTTACAATTTCAGTTGGAGATGAATTACCAGCAGGAATTTTAAAATTAGCTAAAATTTACATCGCTAAAAAACGTAAGTTAAAAGTAGGTGATAAAATGGCTGGACGCCATGGAAATAAGGGTATTGTTGCTAGAATTGTTAGAGCAGAAGATATGCCTTTCTTAGAAGACGGAACCCCTGTAGATATCGTTTTAAATCCATTAGGTGTTCCATCTCGTATGAACATTGGTCAGATTTATGAAACTGTTCTTGGTTGGGCAGGTCAAAAATTAGATAAAAAATATGCAACACCAATTTTTGATGGAGCATCTTTAGACCAAATTAATGCTTATACAGATGAAGCTGGTGTGCCAAGATTTGGACATACTTATTTATATGATGGTGGAACAGGTAAACGTTTCGATCAACCAGCAACTGTTGGTATCATCTATATGATTAAGTTAGGACACATGATTGAAGATAAGATGCATGCTCGTTCAATTGGACCATACTCTTTAATTACGCAACAGCCATTAGGAGGTAAAGCGCAATTTGGAGGACAACGTTTTGGAGAGATGGAAGTTTGGGCACTTGAAGCATATGGTGCATCAAGTATCTTAAGAGAAATCTTAACTGTAAAATCTGATGATGTTATGGGTAGAGCTAAAACATACGAAAGTATTGTGAAAGGTGAAGCTATGCCAGAACCAGGATTACCAGAATCATTTAACGTATTAATGCACGAACTTAAAGGTTTAGGCTTAGACGTTAGATTAGAAGAATAATTTTTAATAGTTGGTAGTTGTTAGTTCTTGGTTATTGGTTTCAAACCTTTAATTAGAATTTGAAAGTCAAAACTAAAAACTAACAACTAAAAACCAAAAACTATATAAAAGAACATGGCAAGAAATCAAGAAAAATACACTGTAAAAAAGTTTAACAAAATCTCAATTGGTTTATCATCACCAGAAGCAATTCTAGAAATTTCTAAAGGTGAAGTTTTAAAACCAGAAACTATAAATTATCGTACACATAAACCAGAAAGAGATGGTCTGTTTTGTGAACGAATTTTCGGTCCTGTAAAGGATTATGAGTGTGCTTGTGGAAAGTACAAAAGAATTCGCTACAAAGGTATTGTTTGCGATAGATGTGGTGTAGAAGTAACTGAGAAGAAAGTACGTAGAGATAGAGTAGGGCATATCAATTTGGTTGTGCCTGTTGCTCACATTTGGTATTTTAGATCATTACCTAACAAAATGGGATACCTTTTAGGTTTGCCATCTAAAAAGTTAGATATGATTATTTACTACGAAAGATACGTAGTAATTCAACCAGGTATTGCAAAAAGTGTTGAAGGTGCATCTTTACAAAAAATGGACTTCTTAACAGAAGAAGAATATTTAGATATTATTGATGAATTACCACAAGACAATCAATATAAAGATGATGCTGATCCAGATAAGTTTATTGCTAAAATGGGTGCTGAATGTTTGATAGATTTATTAGCAAGAATAGATTTAGACGCGTTATCTTTTGAATTAAGACACAAAGCAAATACAGAAACTTCTAAGCAACGTAAAACTGAAGCATTAAAGCGACTTAATGTTGTTGAAGCGTTCAGAGATTCTCAAAAAAATAGAGAGAATAATCCTGAATGGATGATAATGAAGGCAATTCCGGTAATTCCGCCAGAATTACGTCCTTTAGTTCCTTTAGATGGTGGTCGTTTTGCAACATCAGATTTAAATGATTTATACAGAAGAGTAATCATCAGAAATAATCGTTTAAAAAGATTAGTAGAAATAAAAGCTCCTGAAGTTATTTTACGTAATGAAAAACGTATGTTACAAGAATCTGTAGATTCATTATTTGATAACACACGTAAATCATCAGCAGTAAAAACAGAATCAAACAGACCTTTAAAATCTTTATCAGATTCATTAAAAGGTAAACAAGGTCGTTTCCGTCAAAATTTATTAGGAAAACGTGTTGATTATTCTGCACGTTCAGTAATTGTTGTTGGACCAGAACTAAAACTGTCAGAATGTGGTATTCCAAAAGAGATGGCTGCAGAACTTTACAAACCTTTCGTAATTAGAAAATTAATTGAAAGAGGAATTGTAAAAACAGTAAAATCTGCGAAGAAAATAATAGATAGAAAAGAACCAGTAGTTTGGGATATTTTAGAAAATGTAATTAAAGGACATCCTGTTTTATTAAACAGAGCTCCTACTTTACACAGACTTGGTATTCAAGCTTTTCAACCAAAATTAATCGAAGGAAAGGCAATTCAGTTACACCCACTAGTGTGTACTGCATTTAATGCCGATTTCGATGGAGATCAAATGGCGGTTCACCTACCATTAGGACCAGAAGCTATTTTAGAAGCGCAAATATTAATGTTAGCTTCTCATAATATTTTAAATCCTGCAAATGGTGCACCTGTAACTGTACCTTCTCAGGATATGGTTTTAGGTCTTTACTATATGACGAAAGAAAGAATCTCTACTCCTGAAGTAAAAATAAAAGGAGAAGGATTAACTTTCTATTCACCAGAAGAAGTAACTATTGCTTTTAACGAAGAAATGGTAGACTTAAACGCTGGTATTAAAGTAAGAACAAAAGATTTAGATGAGAATGGAGAACAAGTAACTAAAATAATTAAAACTACTGTTGGTAGAGTTTTATTTAATGAAGTAGTTCCTCCTGCAGCAGGCTATATTAACGAAGTTTTGACTAAAAAGAACTTACGTGGAATTATTGGGGCAATTTTAAAAGCAACAGATATTCCAACTACAGGTACTTTTTTAGATGAAATAAAAAATATGGGATTCAAATTCGCTTTTCAAGGTGGTTTGTCTTTCTCATTAGGAGATATTATTATTCCTGTTGAAAAACAATCTATGATTGATGAAGCTAACCAAGAAGTAGATTTAATTGTAGGAAATTATAATATGGGTATGTTAACGCAAAAAGAGCGTTACAATCAGGTAATCGATGTTTGGGGTTCTACCAACAACAGATTAACTGAATTATCTATGAAAAACCTACGTGAAGACCAACAAGGTTTCAACTCAGTATACATGATGCTAGATTCTGGTGCAAGGGGTTCTAAAGAACAAATTCGTCAGTTAACAGGTATGCGTGGATTAATGGCAAAACCTAAAAAATCAACAGCAGGTGGTGGAGAAATTATCGAGAATCCAATTCTTTCTAACTTTAAAGAAGGTTTATCAATTCTAGAATACTTTATTTCTACGCATGGAGCTCGTAAAGGATTAGCAGATACCGCTTTAAAAACGGCAGATGCTGGTTACTTAACTCGTAGGTTGGTAGATGTTTCTCAAGATGTTATTATCAACGAAGAAGATTGTGGTACATTAAGAGGTTTAGAAGTAACTGCTTTAAAGAAAAATGATGAGATTGTAGAATCTTTATTAGATAGAATTGAAGGTCGTATTTCTTTACAAGACGTTTATCACCCAATAACAGACGAACTTATTGTAAAAGCAAATCAATCAATTACCTATAAATTAGCAGAGGCTGTAGAGAAATCTGGTATTGATAGTTTAGAAGTAAGATCTGCATTAACCTGTGAATCTTCACAAGGTATATGTGCTAAATGTTATGGTTTAAGTTTATCTACTCGTAACAAAGTTCAAATTGGTGAAGCAGTAGGTGTAATTGCAGCACAATCAATTGGAGAACCTGGTACTCAGTTAACATTGCGTACATTCCACGTTGGTGGGGTTGCAGGTAATATTTCTGAAGAAAATAAATTAGTCGCAAAATTTGATGGTAATGTTACTATCGATGATTTAAGAACTGTTGTTGGTAAAGACAATGATGGAAATAAAGTAGATATCGTAATTTCGAGAACTGCCGAAATCAAAATTGTTGATAAGAAAACTGAAATCACGCAGAGTACAAACATTTTACCTTATGGTTCAATTATTTTTGATAAAGATAGAACTACAATTAAAAAAGGCGATGTAATTGTACAATGGGATCCATTTAATGGTGTAATAGTTTCTGAATTTGGAGGAACTGTGAAATTCGATAATTTAGAACAAGGTATTAACTACTCTGTGGAAATTGATGAACAAACAGGTTTCCAAGAAAAAGTAATTACAGATTCTAAGAATAAAAGAATTATTGCTTCTTTAATTATCGAAGATAAAGACGGTAACGCTTTACGCTCTTACAGTTTACCTGTTGGTGCACACTTAATGGTAGATAATGGAGAGAAAGTTGAAGCTGGTAAAACATTGGTTAAAATACCAAGAAAATCTGGAAAAGCAGGCGATATTACAGGAGGTTTACCACGTGTAACAGAGTTGTTTGAAGCTCGTAATCCTTCTAATCCATCTGTGGTTTCTGAAATTGATGGTGTTGTTTCTTTTGGTAAAATTAAGCGTGGAAATAGAGAAATTATTGTAGAATCTAAAACAGGAGATATTAGTAAGTATTTAGTAAAGCTTTCTAACCAAATTTTAGTGCAAGAAAATGACTTTATTAAAGCTGGTATGCCATTATCTGATGGAGCAACAACTCCTTCTGATATTTTAAGAATCAAAGGACCATCTGCAGTTCAAGAATACTTAGTAAACGAAATTCAAGAAGTATATCGTTTACAAGGTGTAAAAATTAACGACAAACATTTCGAAGTTGTTGTTCGTCAAATGATGCGTAAAGTTAGAATTATTGATTCTGGTGATACATTATTCCTGGAAAATCAATTAATTCATAAAAACGACTTTATTGAAGAAAATGATGAAATTTACGGAATGAAAGTTGTTGAAAGTGCTGGAGATTCTGAAAACTTAAAAGAAGGACAAATTATTTCTGCTCGTCAATTAAGAGATGAAAATTCTTTACTGAGAAGAAATGATAAGAATCTTGTGGAAGCTAGAGATGCTAGACCTGCAACTGCAGAACAAGTATTACAAGGTATTACAAGAGCCTCTTTACAGACAAAATCATTTATTTCTGCAGCTTCTTTCCAAGAGACTACAAAAGTATTAAATGAAGCTGCTGTGAGTGGTAAAATAGATACTTTAGAAGGCTTAAAAGAAAATGTAATTGTTGGTAAGAAAATACCTGCAGGTACAGGTATGAGAGCTTACGATAAAATTATGGTGGGTCCTAAAGATGAAATAGAAAGAAGTTTCTAAACAACGTATAAACGTTAATATAATTTAAAGTTGAATTGTTTACTGTAACTTAATTACATTATTCAATTCAACTTTTTTATTTTCGTACCTTTTAGCAATCGTAAATCAAAAAATATAAATTATGGAAGAAAACCAAAACAAAGACGGACAATTAAATATAGAACTCGATCAGGAAGTTGCTGAGGGAACTTATTCTAATTTGGCAATTATAAATCATTCAATGTCAGAATTTATAGTAGATTTTATAAACATAATGCCTGGTGTACCAAAAGCAAAAGTAAAATCTAGAATTATATTAACTCCACAACATGCAAAGAGGTTAACAAAAGCTTTAGCAGACAATGTTCGTAAATTCGAACAACAACATGGAGATATTAAAGACTATGAGAAATCTCCAATTCCAATGAACTTTGGACCTACAGGTCAGGCCTAGAAATATAAAAACCCTAAACGAAAGTTTGGGGTTTTTTGAATAATTTTATTTTTGATAGGAATTGTGATAATAAATTTTTAAAACTATAGCTTTAATAGTAACCTTACAATTACAATTCTATATTAAGATTTAACAAAAGTTTCTTTTTGTCTTTTTCCATCTTTAAGAACATCATAATACAAAAAATCTAAAATTTCTTTTCTACAAGAAATCAAAGGTCTTGTAGACCAAGTATGATTGCCATTTTTAACACTGTATAAATAAAAAGAGGCATTCAAAGATTTTAGTTTATTTGCAATAGCTTTCGCTCCATAAAGCTTTAGATAACCTTCAGAATTTTTATCACAATAATGATGAGGAGCAATATTGTAAGGCACCAAACTATCGCTAATTCCGTGAAAAAGTTGGGTTGGAATTGCTGTTTTTTTATTTATTTTACGCAAAGTAGTAATAGCACCAGCCATTCCAATGATGCCCGCAAATTTAAAATCTTTAGGTAAAATTTTATTATCATAAACGTATGCTAAATTTAAAATTGCTTCTGCACCAGCACTAGATCCTACTAAAATAATTTTATCAACATCAATATTTAAGCTTTTACTATTCTCTATTAAGTACTGAATTGCGTAACTAATATCTTCAGAGGCATCATTAAAAGCTTTTATTTTAGATGCTGATTTTGTACTGCAACCAAAACCAAGTTTTTGCATAGTTAAGCGATAAGAAATCGAAGCAACAGCATAACCATGAGAAGCCATTTCATTAGAAAAATAGACACTAAGTCTACTATTTCTTTTTCCTCCAGAGAAGCCTCCACCATGAACGTACAAAAGTAAAGGTCTTTTACCTTCTATTTTTTTAGGATTGTAAAAATCTAATTTTAAATTTTTGCCTTCTCTTATTTCCTTATAAATAAGAGTTTTTTTGCCCACTGTAGCAACCTTATCTAAATATAGTGTTTGTGAAAAACTGGCAGCATAACAGAATAAAAACGAAAAAAAAAATATATTTTTCATAGAAGTATAAAGGCGTAAAGTTACTTAGAACCTTTTAATTTATCGAATAATTTTGTTAGTTGTGAATAAACAAAAGCATTTGTTTTCACATAATAAAAAGAGATAAAACAAACTAATGCTAAAAAAAGAATTGCTCCAAAAACTGCTTGTACAGGGTCTAATGTTTTTCCGATAATATTCTTTAAACCAAGACCTGTAAAACTGCCATAAATAATAATGAAATGGATTACATAAATTGACAGTGTTTTTTGTCCGATTTTTAAAACTAATGGAAATTTTAAATATTTTTCTATCATATAGAAAATAGCAAAATATAAAAAGACATTACCTAATCTAGTAAATAAATAATTATAATTTGCAGATTCCTTGAATAACTGAATTTTAGTTATTTTAGTTAAAAATGCCAATATATCTGAAGAATAAAAGATTAAAATCAAACCACTAATCATAAAAGTAATTATAATGGTTTTTTTAAAATAAATTTTATGTAAGTTTTTAAAAAATATTGTGGCTATAAAAGCTCCAAATGAAACATATCCAAACCAAGGAATAATATTAAAAACAGAACCATTGCTCTTAGAAATGTAGTTATTTAAAAATGTTGGAATCGATTCTACACTGAGAGTTCGATACAAAGGCTCGAATAAAAAAATAACTGTTCCTATTATTAAAGTAATAAAAGAAAAAATCAAGGTTTTTTTTGCGGATAAAAAGTATAAAGAAATAATTAGAATTAAACTTAAACCTATAATTTGTAAAACATCGATTACTAAAAAAGACGGATTTAATGTGCCAGTAAACCATGCTCCAATATTTATTCTAAGTAAATACCCTACACCAATCAAAAAGAGACCCCTTATAATTCCTTTTCTCATTCTTTTTTTTTCATTTCCTTTCTCTTTTGCTCTTAATAAAAGATATGTGAAGATTAGACCAGAAATTGTAAAGAATGTTGGAGCTGTAATGCCTCTAAAATAAGACCATATAGCAAATGGCATAGAATTCAAATCACGATATGAAACTTCCAGAAGGGTATCAATAAAATGCCCTTGAAGCATCATTAAGATTGCGAATGCCCTAACAATATCGATAAAAAAAAGTCTGTTATTTTCCAAATTTCAATAAATACACGTGAAATATAAATAAAATTTAGGTTGAGAACTAAATTTTTCTACTTTTATTTAGTAAATAAAAATCAGCTAAAACTAAAGCAGTCATGGCTTCTACAATAGGCACAGCTCTTGGAACAACACAAGGGTCATGTCTCCCTTTACCAGTAATTTCGGTTATTTCATTTTCAGAATTAATAGTTTGTTGAGAACTCATAATAGTTGCAACAGGTTTAAATGCAACTCTAAAATAAATATCCATCCCGTTAGAAATGCCACCTTGAATACCGCCAGATAAATTAGACTGTGTAGAACCGTCTGCATTAAAAATATCATTATGTTCAGAACCTTTCATTTTTGCGCCACAAAAACCGCTTCCAAATTCAAATCCTTTAACTGCATTTATAGATAACATTGCTTTTCCTAATTCTGCATGTAATTTGTTAAATATTGGTTCACCTAAACCAACAGGAATATTTTGTGCAACACAAGTAATTGTGCCTCCAATTGTATCACCAGCTTTTCTAATTTCTTTGATTTTATTAATCATTTTTTCAGCTGATTTTTCATCTGGACACCGAACAATATTGTTTTCTGTTTTAGAAAAATCTAATTCTTGATATGGTTTTTCCATAAAAATTTCTCCCACAGAAGATGTAAAAGCATTTATTTTTATAGCAGAAATTAATTGTTTAGCCAAAGCCCCAGCAACTACCCAATTCGCAGTTTCACGAGCAGAACTTCTTCCTCCACCTCTATAATCTCTTCCTCCAAATTTTTTATCATACGTAAAATCAGCATGAGAGGGTCTGTATATATTGGTGTTATGATTGTAATCTTTTGATTTTTGATTGGTGTTTTTAATTATAAAACCGATAGAAGTTCCAGTTGTTTTTCCTTCAAAAATTCCTGATAAAAACTCTACAGAATCTGGCTCTTTTCTTTGTGTAACAATTTTCGATTGTCCTGGTTTACGTCTATTTAATTCCTCTTGAATAGCTCCAAAATCTAAAGATAAGCCAGCCGGAAATCCGTCTATGACACCACCAATCGCTGTACCATGAGATTCTCCGTAAGTGGTAAGTTTTAATAAGTTTCCAAAAGAATTAAAAGACATAATAGAAGAAATTAGCTGTATAATATCGCAAATATAAGAAACTACGGTACAAGTTAAATCTAATCTTTATTTTTTCTAATGATATTTAAAACTTGTAATCTATCTATACTGTTTGATTTTTAATGATATAAAGATTGTTTTAAACGATATTCAACAAACGAAAAAATTAATGATTTTTTTGTTTCACAAATTAAAAAAGCTTTCTATATTTGCATCCGCATTCAGAGGATATCTGATGAGACTTCTGGAGAAATGGCAGAGCGGTCGAATGCGGCAGTCTTGAAAACTGTTGACTGTAACAGGTCCGGGGGTTCGAATCCCTCTTTCTCCGC
>NZ_JBASWY010000043.1:0-1614 GCF_049276715.1 Polaribacter sp. | reverse complement strand
TTCCGATTCCCGTAACCTTAATGCTTACCCAAAGGGTGTTCTCATCATCTGGGCGAATGTTAACCGTAATACTGCCACCTTCATTAGTAAATTTAAAAGCGTTAGCTAATAGGTTATTGAGAACCTTATTTGTTTTAGACTTATCTAGGGCAACCCTTAAGTTTGGATCTAAATTTATCTGCCATCTAAACTCTAAGTTTTTATCCTTGGCCAATACCTTGAAGGGCGCGAGAATACTTTCGAAATAAGAGAACAAGACCAGCTCTTCTTCACGCAGCTTTAATCGCCCTGCTTCCAATTTGGACAGATCTAAAATTTCGTTCACCAAATTCAGTAAGACCCCAGCATTTCGTTGCATATAACTTAACCAGCGCTGCTCCTTTTCGGTGAAACTATCTTTTTGCGCCATTAGTTTATTCAATGGGCTGCTAATTAAACTCAGTGGCGTGCGTAACTCGTGGCTAATATTGGCAAAAAACTGAGATTTCATCCGGTCGAGAGAGCGAAGTTCTTCCTTTTGATTTTCAATAACTTGCGTACGTTCAACCACCAGTTTTTCGAGCTCTATTTGCCTCGCCATTTGAGCGCGCTGAAGTAAATAAATAAAGAGCGAAACAGAGCCTACCAGGAAAAATAGCGAAGTGAAAATGAACCACATCCGCAGATAAAAAGGCTTCAAAACCAAAATGGGAATACTCAGTTCTCGCCTAGACCAACGCCCGCTAGACTCCTGTCCTCTTATTTTTAAGGTATAGTCACCAAAAGGAAGTTTTCCAAGCTGAATTACATTAGAAGCCTGGTAAGTCCAATTTTCATTTAAGCCCTCTAAGATGTATGCATACTGAACTTTATCTAATTCTTGATACGATAGTAAAGCGACGGTGATTTCGGTAATATAATCGCCGGGTTTCATTAGTAGAGCCTCATTTTGTGCCGCTACCTTCCAATCATAAATGCTATCTTCCTTTGCCTTAAAGATGTCTAACTTAGTAAGTATTAAATTTGGCTCGTACGTATCTTCATCAAGGTAAAAATCAAGTGGCTGAAAATAGTTTAGGCCATTTAGACCTCCGAAATAAATAATCCCATCCTCATCCTGATAATGTGAAATTCGGTTAAACTCATTATCAGATAAACCATCATTTTTAGTGTAGCTCCTGATTTTCTTAGTGCTTGGGTCTAATTGAGCGATTCCATACTCCGTGGACAGCCATATATTATTTTTTTGATCTTTATAAATGGCATAGACATTATTACTCGGTAAGCCTTCCAAACGCCCATAATGACTGATTTGTCCTTTAGTGGGACTCCACTTTACCAAACCTCCTTTTGCCGTTGCCAGCCAGAAGCTCCCATCGTTATTAGGAAGCAAGTGTTGTATATTATCATACTGTAAATAATACTTCCCCTTTCCTCCAGAGTAATAACGCTCAACTATATCACCACTTTTTAAATTCAAAGTAAAAATACCTGCCGCGGTAATAAGCCAAGCGGTGTCACTTTCATTTTCATAGATCTGATAAATATAAGGGTTTACCTCTGCCCCATGCCAAAGCGAATACTCTATTAACTTTCCTCTGTCTAAGCGGAAAAAAGAGGCTCTGAAATGGCTGT
>NZ_JBASWY010000042.1:0-2003 GCF_049276715.1 Polaribacter sp. | reverse complement strand
GGGGTCCAACTTAAATGGCTTAAGCGGCTTCCACGTAGCCGAATATTGGATTGAGCGAAGGGCAGCGAACCCAGGTTCAGGGGCCGCCATCGCGTCGTACTTCATACTGGCGTCCAGTGCATCCGCGACCGAAGCAAACCCATTCCAAACCATCATTTGCCCAGGGTAATCGTGTCCGGTTTTTGTCACGCAAAACCCCGCCACCATAGCGCCTGTGCGCTCCTGTACCTGCAGATTTGATTTCAACGAGCTGATGTATCGATCGAGATCACTCGTCTGAAGCATGATCGTGGTGAAAGCGCCGTCACCTGGTGTCATTCCAGCGTGATCGTCAGCTACCACTCCATTTGTCAACATCAATGCTGCTATTATTAAAAAAGCTCTCATAACGTTTTCCCTTCGTCTTTTTAGGATTGGTTTCAGCGTGTGATGGTGTAGCCCATTTGCTCTAGCGCAAATCGACTCTCATTTATGTTAGCCAGAGCAACAACTTGCCCATCGGTATTGAACTGAAACCGCGAGACGGTATGAACGTCCACAGAGGCGCCACTGGTTTCGTCGGTATTCACCGCTTGCGTCCACGCGTAGATGACATCGCCAGACCCGACAACCTCATGAATCGTGTGGCTCTCGTCAGCCCAGTCTTCAGCGTCTTGCTCCCGCATCCACTGCAACATATTTGCCTTTGTTATGGCGGATAGGATGGGTCCTCGAACTACAGAGATCTGCATGCTCTCACCGTCACGGACGATGACGGCTTCGACAGCCTCACCCGCTTTACCGCGAAAATCGAGCCGATCCATCGTATCTGACCCAACCTCAACGCCTCGCACCGAGATAAATTTATCACCTACTTGCAGCACAGCCGAAGCCGGACTGTCCGGTACGATGGTCTGAACAACCATTTCCCCTGTTTCGTAGCCATCGTGAGTAAATCCTAACAGCAACAGACGAACCGAGGGTGTCGCAAATGCGACATCCTCGGATAATGTAAAAAAATGGTCACAATTCGAAAATGCTAAGAAGCACTAACTTTTGAGTAGGTGGGAATGTATCCGAGAAAATTTAGACAGATAGGGTGTGATGCGCCTTAGACTCTTTAAAATTACCTACTAAGACTCGACCTCGATACGCGCCTTTAACGCATTGATATCAATGATCGAGTTGAGCCCAGAACGAATGATAATGCCCCTTTCAATCCACTTTGATAAAATTCGATTCACCGTTTGTCGACAGGTCATAACGCTGCGCGCTAACTCCACCTGATTAATATCACCCGGTAATATGACGTGATTGGCATTGATTTTGCTGCGTGCAGCCAAAATCTGCAAGATTCGCGCAGCCAAGCGCTGCTCGGTATTGTGTGGCAATCGAGTGCACATTAAATCGAAGATGTTTTTCTTACGCTCAACCTCGCAAATCAAAATATCCCTATAGACTTCAGGGTAAGAGCGAAGCACCTCATCTAAGGCGTTCGCGTCAAAAAATAAGCCCGTGAAGTCCTCTTTACAGTGCGCGGTCAACCAGTGCCGTGCTGTTTTGCTCACAACTGGGTCGCCCAGCCACTCGCGGGATGTCACATACGCAAACAACACTTGGGCACCTGTCGGCGTATCAACTAATATTTCGACCTTACCCGAGAAGGGCAGGATCACACTGCCCATAAGATCACCAGATCGGAAAAGATGCTCTCCCTTCGGCACGGAATAGAGTTCCGCTAGCTTGATAAGATCGTTTAAGAGTTCCGCTCTCGCTTGCCTAAACCAATCAGTTTCTTTTATGAGCGCACGGGCGCGCTCGCGTTGGAAAGGTAAGATTCGCTTTTGACACATTTTTCTCACCCCCTAGGATACCTCTATCGATACCCTTTTTCTTATGTGTTACTAACTAAGCGTTTTAACTTTTATACCTTATTGATTGAGTTGGAACAAAGTTAGCGAAAAGGAGGTCAGGCTCTGCCCCGCATCCTGGCTCATCAAAAGGACAGGTCGGTAGAGCTCTCT
>NZ_JBASWY010000041.1:0-245815 GCF_049276715.1 Polaribacter sp. | reverse complement strand
TTTAATTTAACAATAAAAAATAAATTTATTTTTTTTACTCTTTTTAACACTAACAAATAATGAACTTTTTTCCGAAACGGACTGCAAAGATACAACCCTTTTTTATTATCAACCTAATAAAAATTTATTAAATTATAATCTTTTTAACACACCACTAAACCCAACCCTATAAATCAATTAGTTATGTGATAAATGAATCAGGAAAAATTAAAATAAATTGAAGATTAAAATAAATTGATTTTAAATTAATTAAAAAATTAATTTTTATATCTAATAATCATGTATTAAAAATTGTTTTCTAATATCTTTGTACCCTAAATTTATTATATCGTAATGATTAAAATCACTTTACCAGATGGAAGTATCAAAGATTTTGCTCTAAATAGCACGCCTCTAGATATAGCCAAAAGCATTAGTGAAGGTTTAGCAAGAAACATTATTTCTGCAAACTTTAATGGAACAACTGTAGAAACCACCACCCCTTTAGTTACAGATGGCTCACTAGTTTTGTTAACGTTTAATGATGATGCTGGTAAAAAAGCATTTTGGCATTCCTCTGCTCATGTTTTAGCCGAAGCTATTTTAAGCTTTTATCCAAATGCCAAACTTACAATCGGACCTGCCATTGATAATGGTTTTTACTATGATGTTGATTTTCTTAAAGAAACGATTTCAGAAAACGATTTTAAAAAGATTGAAGACAAATTTCTAGAAATTGCTCGTGGAAAACACGAGTTTAAAATGCGTGAGGTTTCCAAAGCAGACGCCTTATCTTTATATAAAAAGGAAAATAACCCTTACAAGGTAGAGTTAATTGAAAATTTAACTGATGGAGAAATCACTTTCTGCGACCACAGTAATTTTACAGATTTATGCAGGGGAGGCCATATTCCGAACACAGGCATCATAAAAGCTGTTAAAATAATGAATGTGGCTGGTGCCTACTGGAGAGGTGATGAGAAAAATAATCAGCTTACTCGTGTTTACGGAATTTCATTTCCAAAACAAAAAATGCTTACTGATTACCTGGAATTACTAGAAGAGGCAAAAAAAAGAGATCATAGAAAACTAGGAAAAGAACTTGAATTATTTACTTTTTCCCAGAAAGTGGGTGCAGGTTTGCCTTTATGGTTGCCCAAAGGAGCTGCTTTGCGCGCTCGTTTAGAAAACTTCTTAAAAGTTGCTCAAAAAAAAGCAGGTTATGAAATGGTAATGACTCCGCATATTGGTCAGAAAGAATTATATGTTACTTCTGGACATTATGAAAAATATGGTGCAGACAGTTTCCAATCTATAAAAACTCCGAAAATGGATGAAGAGTTTTTATTAAAGCCCATGAACTGCCCACATCATTGTGAAGTTTATAATTTTAAACCTTATTCTTATAAAGATTTACCAAAACGTTTTGCAGAATTTGGCACAGTATATAGATATGAACAAAGTGGAGAGCTGCATGGTTTAACGCGCGTTAGAGGTTTTACTCAAGACGATGCTCATATATTCTGTACACCAGAACAATTAGATCAAGAATTTAAAGATGTTATAGACTTAGTGTTGTATGTTTTTGGTTCTTTAGGTTTTGAAGATTTTACAGCACAAGTATCAATTAGAGATAAAAGCAATCCTGATAAATATATAGGAGATACTGAAACTTGGGAACTTGCTGAACAAGCAATTATTAACGCTGCTACTGATAAAGGATTAAATTTTGTAATTGAAGAAGGAGAAGCTGCTTTTTACGGACCTAAATTAGACTTTATGGTAAAGGATGCTTTGGGAAGAAGTTGGCAATTAGGAACCATTCAAGTAGACTATAATTTACCAAAACGTTTCGATTTAACATATACAGGCTCAGATAACCAAGCTCATAGACCAGTAATGATTCATAGAGCGCCATTTGGCTCAATGGAGCGATTTATTGCAGTATTGCTAGAACATACAGCAGGTAATTTCCCTTTATGGCTAACTCCAGACCAAGTTATCTTACTACCAATCAGTGAGAAATATCAAAAATATTCAGAAAAAGTTTTAGAATCGCTAGAAAATTCCGAAATTCGCGCCCTCGTAGATGATAGAAGTGAAAAAACTGGTAGAAAGATTCGAGATGCTGAAGTAGGTAAAATACCTTTTATGCTTATTTTTGGGGAGAAAGAAGAAGAAAATGGTACAGTTTCTGTGAGAAAACATGGAGAAGGAGATTTAGGTACATTTACAATAGAGGAATTTATATCCTTAATTAAAACAGAAGAAAGCAAAACATTAAAGAAATTTTAATTATATTAGAGTTTCATCAATAAAAAATAAGGTTGATAAACAGCCATAAGTTAAATTTTAAATTTATAAGTCATAGCAATACGTAGAAGTAGGTCAAGAAGACCATTAAGAGTAATCAAAGAAGATCAGCATAGGATTAATGAGAAAATAAAATATGTTGACGAAGTTCGTCTTGTAGGCGACAACGTGGAAGTAGGTGTATATCCTTTAGAAAAAGCTAAAGAATTAGCCAAAGCACAGGAATTAGATTTGGTTGAAATATCACCAAAAGCAAAACCACCTGTTTGTAAAATAATTGATTACAAGAAATTCTTGTATGAGCAAAAGAAAAGAGAAAAAGTTCTAAAATCGAAAGCAACAAAAGTTACCATTAAAGAAATTCGTTTTGGACCTCAGACTGATGAGCATGATTATGAATTTAAGAAAAAACATGCTGAAAAATTTTTACAAGACGGATCAAAATTAAAAGCTTTTGTTTTCTTTAAAGGACGTTCAATTATCTTTAAAGAACAAGGTCAAATATTATTATTAAGACTAGCTCAAGATTTAGAAGAATTTGGTAAAGTGGAGCAATTGCCAAAATTAGAAGGTAAACGTATGATTATGTTTATCGCTCCAAAAAAACTAAAATAAAAAAGTTAGTAAAGTTTTTAATATATTTAAGTTTCTAAAGTTTTGTTCTTACTTAACTTTTACACTTTATAAACCTTAAAACTTTATTACTAAACGATAATAAGCAAGTTAAAAACGAAGGAGAGATGCCTAAAATGAAAACCAAATCTAGCGCCAAAAAACGATTTAAAGTTACTGGTTCTGGGAAAATAAAAAGAAAGCACGCGTTTAAAAGCCACATTTTAACAAAGAAGTCTAAAAAACGTAAATTAAAGTTAACACACGATACTTTAGTACACAAGTCGGATGTGTCTAACATTAAGCAGCAATTAAACTTAAAATAAGTTTTAAGTTTAAAAAGGGAATTTAATTATTAACCATGGAGTTAGGCCAAAAATAAAAAGTATTCTTAAATGAATCGCCTACTACAAAAAACATTGAAATTATGCCAAGATCAGTAAATTCAGTAGCCTCAAGAAAAAGAAGAAAAAAAATCTTGAAGGCAGCAAAAGGTTACTTTGGACGTAGAAAAAACGTTTATACAGTAGCAAAAAATGCAGTTGAAAAAGGTATGCTTTATGCATACAGAGACCGCAAAAACAATAAGAGAAACTTCCGTTCTTTATGGATTGTGCGTATAAACGCAGCAGCTCGTTTAAGTGGAATGTCTTACTCTCAGTTTATGGGTAAAATAAAAGCTAATAATATTGAGTTAAACCGTAAGGTTTTAGCTGATTTAGCTGTAAACAACCCACAAGCTTTTAAGGCAGTTGTAGAGAAAATTAAATAAATAATAATACTTGCTTATATTGAAAACCCAAACAATTTGTTTGGGTTTTTTTCTTAAATTTGCATTATACAAAAGCATAATAATGAAATCTAAATTTCTAACTGTATTTTTTTTAATGTTATTTTTAAATTCTTTTGCCCAAGAAGAATTGAATGATAAGAATGAAAAATCTAAATCTATAGAAAATCAATTTGATAATATTTATAGAACATCTACAACTTATCAAACATACAAAGTTATTGAAAAAGACAGGTATCTAACCTTAAAAAATAATGTTTTAGATTCTATAAAAAATGCAAATAAATTAATAGTTGAAAAAGAAAATTTACTGAAAGCAGAAAGAGAAAATTTAACAAAGCTAATTTCAAGTCTTGACAAAACAGAATTAGAACTAGAAGAAACTCAGAAAAAAGAAAATTCAATTTCTCTATTTGGGGCTCATATAAATAAAACATTCTATAATCTTATTCTTTGGTTTATAATTATTTTATTGATTTCATGTCTTTTATTATTTATTTATAAGTTTTCTAAAAGCAATGTTGATACAAAAAAAGCACAAGATAATTTATTGTCTGTAGAAAGTGATTTTGAGACGCACAGAAAGAAATCTCTAGAGAGAGAGCAAAAACTTAGAAGACAACTTCAAGACGAAATCAATAAAACTAGAGGCAATCAAAATAAAACCCTGTAATTATTGCAGTATTCTTTATCAATATTAATTTTTGATGAAAAATCTACATCAAAAAATCAATTTGACTGAAAAATTTTATTGAACCCTCAATAATAAATTCATCAAAAAACCTTTTCAATTATTTTGCAAATTTGATAGTATTATTATACCTTAATGGTCTCATTTAAGTAAATAAACAATACCGCAAAATCAATTTATGAAGACTCTTTTTTTAACCAGGGAATTTCCACCTTATGTTTATGGTGGAGCTGGTGTTCATGTGGAATATTTAGCTGCAGAATTATCTAAACTAATGGATGTAGATGTTAGATGTTTTGGAGATCAAAACTCCAATGAAGGCAGCCTAAGCGTAAAAGGGTTTCCATACGAAAATCCTATTTTTAATACAGCAGAAGAAAAACTAAAGGCCATATTTCAAACATTAAGTACAGGCATTCATATGAATGTGGATAAAGTAGACGCAGACATTGTGCACTGCCATACTTGGTATTCACATTTTGCAGGTATTATGGCAAAATTATGCTATGGAATTCCACTTGTTATTACCACACATTCTTTAGAACCTTTAAGGCCTTGGAAAAGAGAACAACTAGGTCGTGGTTATGACGCATCTTCCTGGATTGAAAAAACAGCAATTGAAATGGCAGATGCTTTAATTGCAGTGTCAGAAGAAACGAAAGAAGATGTTTTAAAATATTTTAATGTTGATGAAAGTAAAGTAAAGGTTATTTATAATGGTATTAATCTTCAACAATATATAACAACATCAGAATCGTCTACTTTAGATGAATATGGTATAGATAAAGCAAAACCTTATGTTCTTTTTGTGGGTAGAATTACGAGACAAAAAGGAATTATTCATTTGGTAAATGCCATTAAATATATAGATGCTGATACCCAAATTGTACTTTGTGCTGGAGCCCCAGACACCAAAGAAATTGGAAAAGAAATGGAAGATGCAGTTTACGAAGTTCAAAAAACACGTAAAAATATTATTTGGATCGATAAAATGGTTACAAAAGAAGAAGTTATTCAACTCTATTCTCATGCAGATGTTTTTTGTTGCCCATCAATTTACGAACCTTTTGGCATTATAAATATAGAAGCAATGGCTTGCGATACTGCTGTAGTAGCAAGTGCTGTTGGCGGAATTAAAGAAGTTGTTGTGCATGGAGAAACTGGTCTTTTAATACCAGTAGAACAGCAAAAATCTGCTCCTTTCGAACCTGTAAATCCAGATAAATTTGCAAGAGATTTAGCAAATGGAATTAACGAATTAATTAACAATCCTGAACTTAGAAAATCGATGGCAAAAAAGGGGAGAAAAAGAGTCGAAGATTATTTCGACTGGATATCTATAGCAAAACAAGTAGAGGAATTATACAAATCTTTAAAAAATTAAACAATGATAAACGACAAAGTATTAGGAATTATTTTAGGTGGTGGCCAAGGCTCTAGATTGTACCCATTAACCAAAGACCGATCTAAACCTGCTGTGCCAATTGCTGGTAAATATAGATTGGTAGATATCCCTATCTCAAATTGTATTAATTCTGATATTAAAAGAATGTATGTTTTAACGCAGTTTAATTCTGCTTCTTTAAATAAGCATATCAAAAACACCTATCACTTTAGTTTTTTTAGTTCCGCTTTTGTAGATGTTTTAGCAGCAGAACAAACCATACAAAGTGATAAATGGTTTCAAGGAACTGCGGATGCTGTAAGACAAAGCATGCATCACTTTTTAGCAAACGATTTTGAATATGCTTTAATTCTATCTGGAGATCAATTGTATAACATGGATTTTAATGATATGATTAAAAAACATGAAGACAGTAAAGCAGAAATAACTATTGCAACGTATCCTGTTACAGCAAAAGATGCAACTTCTTTTGGTCTATTAAAAACCAATGATAAAAATATTATTACATCATTTATAGAAAAACCTGGTGCAAATTTATTACCAAATTGGACTTCAGATGTTGGTACAGAAATGAATAACCAAGGTAGACATTATTTAGCTTCTATGGGTATCTATATTTTTAATAGAAAACTTTTAGTTGATTTAATGAGCAACCCTGATACCAATGATTTTGGTAAAGAAATTATACCTCAGGCAATTAACAAACACAAAACACTAAGTTATCAATATGAAGGATATTGGACAGATATTGGAAATATTGATTCTTTCTTTGAAGCAAATCTTGGTTTAACAGATGATATTCCTCAATTTAATTTATACGATGAAAACAGTGTTTATACAAGACCAAGAATTTTACCAACTTCTAAATTTTCTGGAACTATTTTAAATAAAACCGTAATTGGTGATGGTTGTATTATTCAAGCAGAAAAAATTGAAAGATCTGTTATAGGAATTCGATCTAGAATTGGTAAAAATTCTTTAATTTCGAATACCTATATGATGGGTAATGATTCTTATGAATCTTTAGAGGATGTTGCAAATAATCATATAGAAATTATGATGGGAATTGGAGACAGATGTTACATACATAACTGTATTGTAGATAAAAACTGTAGAATTGGAGATGATGTAAGAATAAATGGTGGCAAACATATTGCAAATATAGAAACAGATACTTACTTAGTAAAAGATGGTATTGTAGTGATTAAGAAAGATGCTACAATAGCGAAAGGAACTATCATAGGATAATTAGAAGTAAAATTTTAAAAATTTAAACTAACCAATGCTTAATCAAAGTAGAATTGTAATAGAAAATATTGCTCCACAAATAAATCAAGGAACAGTATGTATTAAAAGAGTTGTAGACGAAATAGTAAACGTAACAGCAGATGTTCTTACAGATGGACATGATGTTTTACAAACAAGCTTACTATACAAGCACAAATCAGAAAAATCCTGGTCAGAAGTTAGAATGTCTCCAACTAATAACGATGAGTATATTGCAAGTTTTCAAACTACAAAACAAGGCTTTTATACATACAAAATTGAAGGCTGGGTAGATTATGCTTTGAACTGGCAACATGGAATTGGGCGCAAAATAGACGACTATCAACATGTGAATTCAGAACTTTTAGAAGGTGCAGAACTTTTAGAAAATATAGTAGATAAAGTATCTAAAGACGAAAAAGATTATCTAAACTTTCTTATTCAAATATTTAGAAATACCGAAAGTTATGGAGAAGCTGTTAAAGAAGCTACTTCAAGAAAATTACATATTATCTTTAAAAAACACCCAGAAAAATTGCTTACTCAAACCTCAAATGAATATCAGGTTTATGTAGATAGAAAAAAAGCAAGATTCAGCACTTGGTACGAATTTTTTCCAAGATCAGCATCAGAACAAGAGGGTAAACATGGCACTTTTAACGATTGCCATAGATTATTACCAAGAGTTGCTCAAATGGGTTTCGATACTTTATACTTTCCTCCTATTCATCCAATTGGTGAAGTAAACAGAAAAGGTAAAAACAATACCACAAATGCTTTAGAAGGCGATGTTGGTTCTACTTGGGGAATTGGCTCAAAACATGGAGGTCATAAAGATATTCATCCAGAATTAGGTTCTTTAGAAGATTTTAAAAACCTTGTGAATAAAGCTAAAGAATTAGGTATAGAAGTGGCTATGGATTATGCTTTGCAAGCTGCTCCAGATCATCCTTGGGTAAAAGAACACCCAGATTGGTTTAAATGGAGACCAGATGGAACTGTGCAATATGCAGAAAATCCACCTAAAAAATACCAAGATATTTTACCTATTTATTGGGAAAGTAAAGACTTTAAAAATCTTTGGAAAGAGTGTTTAGAAACCTTATTCTACTGGATAGATTGTGGAATTAACGTTTTTAGGGTTGATAATCCACACACAAAACCATATTATTTTTGGGGTTGGATTATAGAACAAGTAAAGAAAAAACATCCAGATGTTTTATTTTTAGCAGAAGCTTTTACTAGACCAAAAGTAATGCACCAATTGGCAAAACAAGGTTACACACAGTCCTATACCTATTTTACTTGGAGAGATTCTAAGCATGAAATCATTCAGTATATGAACGAGTTAACCAAAACAGAACAAAGAGAATATATGCGACCTAACTTTTGGCCAAATACGCCAGATATTAATCCATATCATTTACAAGGTGCTCCAGAAAGTAAGTATTTACAACGTTACGCATTAGCTGCAACATTGAGTTCTAACATTGGTATTTATGGGCCTGTTTTTGAACAAATGATAGATACTCCAATTCCTGGAAAAGAGGAATATTATATGTCTGAAAAATTCCAACTTTGTCATTACGATTGGTTTAAAGAAAATAAAGTTACTTTTTTAATATCAAGAATAAATCAAATTAGAAAAGAAAACGAATCATATCAACAAACCAATAATATTCAATTTTTAGAAACTGGAAACGATAATTTAATTGCATTCTACAAATGGAATCAAGAAAAAACCAATGAAACTTTAACGGTTATCAGCTTAGATGCATACAACTCTCAATCTGGTTCTATTCAAATACCAATACATCAATTAGGTATACATAATGGGCAAAAAATTGAAGTAGAAGATTTAGTAACAAAAAATTGTTTTAACTGGTATAATGAATGGAATTATGTAGAATTGCATGCTACTTTACCTTTTCATATTTTTAAAATTAATAAATAATAATGATTAAAAAAAACAATGCAATTGCAAAAAATCCAATTTTCTCATCCAAAAATAATTGGGAGCAAATTATAGAGGATAAAAATTTTGTAAATGTTTTTTTATCAGAAATTTTAGAAGAATACATCCAGAAACAACGTTGGTATGGAGGAAAATCTAGCCAATTAAAATACATAGAATTAAGCGAATATTTTAGAATTCAGCAAAATGATGAAGTCTATTTTGGTTTAATTTTAGAAGTAAATTTTGTAGAAGCTTTTTACCATCATTACTTTTTGCCAATTGCATTTGTTTCTGATGAAAATTTTGCTCAAGAAAATAGAATTTTACCTATAAAATTAAAAGATCAAGAAGGTTTTATTATAGATGCAATGTATTTAGAATCTTTTAGAAAAGTAGTTTACGAAAGAATTAGCAGTGCTTTACCTATAGATAAAACTCCAGTTCAATACCACAAAACAGAAGCATTTAATTTTCCTCCTTATAAATCATCAAGATTTATGGGTGTTGAGCAAAGCAATACTTCTATTATTTATAATGATGAATTTATTCTGAAATTCTTTAGAAGAATTTATGCCGATAAAAATCCCGATTATGAAATGAGTCGATTCTTATCAGATAGTAAAGAATTTAAGAACACACCACCATATTTAGGAAGTATTAATATTATAGACTCAGAAAACACCAATATTACAATTGGTTTAATGCAAAAATTAGTACCTAATAAAGGAGATGCTTGGGAATATTTTTTAAAAGAAATTCATAAAATTTATAAAACCATAGATTCTAAAAATATTTCTTTTCATAATTTACAAGATGTAGAAATATTCAAGCGTTTAAAAATTGAAGATGTTTCTCCACAAGTAATCGATTGGATTGGGCTTCATTTATTAAATAAAGTAAAATTATTAGCGCAAAGAACTGCAGAAATGCATGCTGCACTCGGTTCTGAGTTTGCAGACACATCCTTCACTCCTACTCGTTTTAATGGCGATTATGCTGTGTGGTTAAAGAATAGATTAACCTATCAATTTCAAAACCGACTAAATCTAACAGAAAACAATCTTCATAAATTAGAAGGTTACTCATTAAAATTAGCGCAAGAATTTTTAGAAAAGAAAAACGAAATCAGAAAACGCCTTGTAAATTTTGATTGGACCACACTTAAAGGTGAGAGAATTAGAATTCATGGCGATTATCATTTAGGGCAAATTTTAGTTCAAGATGATGATTTTTATATTCTAGATTTCGAAGGTGAACCAGAAAGCACAATTAGAGATCGTAAAGTAAAACAACCTCCTTTAAAAGATGTTGCAGGCTTATTTCGATCATTTCATTATGCTATTTATTCAACCATTTTCAATCATCAAAAAAAGTATAAAAAAAGTCAAGAAGAACTTTTCGATATTGGCGAATTATTATACAAATACATGGTTTCTATATTTATGGAAACCTATGTAGAAACAACAAAAAATGCGAATCTTCATATTGGTTATAGAAACGAAAGAAGATTTTTACTAAAATATTGCATATTAGAAAAAGCAATCTACGAACTAGGTTACGAACTAAACTCAAGACCTAAATGGACAATTATTCCATTAAAAGGGATTGCAAATATTATGAACTCATAAAATTAATTATGGCAAAAACAAAAGCACACAGTCTTTTTACAGAATTTGATATCAACTTATTTAAAGCGGGTAAACATTATCGTTTATACGAAAGGTTTGGATCTCACATAACAACTGTAAATGGCGAAGAAGGCACCTATTTCGCAGTTTGGGCACCAAGTGCTAAAATGGTTTCAGTAATTGGAGATTTTAATTACTGGTCAGGAGTTGAGCATCAACTAAATGTACGTTGGGATGGCAGTGGAATTTGGGAAGGATTTATTCCAAAAGTAGGTAAAGGAAGCATTTATAAATATAAAATTATAAGTTCTAACAATAACATCATTACAGAAAAAGCAGATCCATTTGCAAGAAGATGCGAACATCCTCCAAAAACAGCTTCTGTTGTTTGGGAAGATGATTACGATTGGAAGGACCAAAAATGGATGAAAAACAGAAAGAAGAACAATGCTTTAGATGCGCCTTATTCTGTTTACGAAGTGCATTTAGGTTCTTGGAAAAAACAAATTGAAGAAAATCGATTTTTGAGCTACCAAGAACTTGCAGAAGAATTAGTAAATTATGTTGCAGAAATGAATTTTACACACGTAGAATTTATGCCAATTATGGAGTATCCTTATGATCCTAGTTGGGGCTATCAATTAACAGGTTATTTTGCACCAACTTCTAGATTTGGATATCCAGATGATTTTAAACATTTAGTAGACAAGTTTCACGAAAAAGGAATTGGAGTTATTTTAGACTGGGTACCTTCGCATTTTCCTTCAGACGATCATGGTTTAGGTTTCTTTGATGGGTCTCATTTATATGAACATCCAGATAGAAGAAAAGGATATCATCAAGACTGGAAAAGTTTAATTTTTAATTATGGTAGAAACGAAATCAAAGCGTTTTTAATAAGCAATGCCATTTTTTGGTTAGACCAATATCATGCAGATGGTTTAAGAGTAGATGCTGTAGCCTCGATGTTATTCTTAGATTATTCTAGAAAAGATGGTCAATGGGAACCAAATATTTTTGGAGGTAGAGAGTATTTAGAAGCCATCGATTTTATTAAAGAAATGAATTCTGAAGTTTACGCTTCTTTTCCAGATGTGCAAACTATAGCAGAAGAATCTACTTCTTTTCCTAAAGTTTCTAGACCAATATACGATGGTGGTTTAGGTTTTGGTATGAAATGGATGATGGGTTGGATGCACGATTCTTTGCAATATTTTGCTAAAGAACCTATTTATAGAAAACATCATCAAAATAATTTAACATTTGGTTTAAATTATGCCTTTTCAGAAAACTTTATGCTACCTCTTTCTCACGATGAAGTTGTGTATGGTAAAAAGTCAATTGTTAGTAAAATGCCTGGTGATGAATGGCAACGTTTTGCAAATTTGCGTTTGCTATATAGTTTTATGTACACACATCCAGGAGCAAAATTATTGTTTCAAGGAAGTGAGTTTGGGCAAACCAGCGAATGGAATTTTGACGGAAGTTTAGATTGGCATTTATTAGAGTTTGATGTGCATAAAGGCGCTCAAACACTGGTTAAAGATTTGAATAAATTGTACAAAAAAGAACCAGCTTTATTTCAAAAACAGTTTTCTCATGAAGGTTTTGAGTGGATCGATCATGGAGATCATCAAAACTCTGTGCTTACCTATATAAGAAAAGGTGAGAACGAAAAAGACAACGTTATTATCATTCTAAATTTAACGCCAATACCTAGATTAAGTTATAGAATAGGTTTGCCTAAATCTGGCACTATAAAAGAAATTTTTAATAGTGATGAGACAAAATATTATGGTTCTGGGAATTTTAAAAATAAAAATTTAAAAAGCGAAGAAAAATCTTGGAATAGAAGAGAGCATTCAATAGAATTGAATTTACCTCCTTTAGGCATGTTAGCTTTTAAATTTAAATAAAACCAAAGCTCTCTAATTGCAGTATTTGTAATAAAAGAGAGCTTTTTTTTTGCACTTCATAAAAAAAATCTTTCCTATTAAGGTTTTCTAAATTCTTTGCATTTTTGATAAATTGAAAGATTATAATATTAATTTTAATACAATAAGCAATACTTTTACCCAAATTTAATCGATAACGTTATCGTAAATAAATACGAAGACAATTCAGTATTTTATCAAATTTTACGATTTTTACAAGATATAAAAACAAACAAAAACATGATTGTTAATACAGAGTTAGAACAAAAAGGAAACTTGTTTCCATCAGAAATAATACAATATAAAAAAGACGTAGATACACTTTATTTTACAACTAAAAATAATGTTGTTTTACAAGTTACTGTAGTAAGAGATAGTGTTATTCGATTTAGATACACAACAACTGGTAAATTTGAAAAAGACTTTTCTTACGGAGTTACTATACATGCCTCTCGTGGTTACAACTTTTTAGAAGTTTCAGAAAATACAACTCATTATACTATTAAAACATCTAAATTAATTTGTAAAGTAGAAAAATTGAGCTTACAAGTAAGTTTATATGACGCTCTAGATTTAAAGTTAATCAATCAAGATGAAATTGGTTTTCATTGGGAAGAAAGTTACGAATATGGTGGAGACATTGTAAAAATGAGTAAAGTTTGTCAAAAAGCTGAAAGTTTTTATGGTTTAGGAGACAAGCCTGTCGAAGTAAATATGAAAGGGAAACGTTTCGAAAATTGGGCAACAGATTCTTATGCTTTTGGCAAAAATACAGATCCTATTTACAAAGCTATTCCTTTTTATACAGCTATTCAAGATAATAAATCTTATGGTATTTTCTTTGATAATACCTTTAAAACACATTTCGATTTTGCTCACGAAAGAAGAAATGTAACTAGTTTTTGGGCGCAAGGTGGCGAAATGAATTACTACTTTATTTACGGGCCAAAAATGGAAGATGTTGTTGCCAATTATACAGATTTAACTGGCAAACCTCATGCATTACCTCCTTTATGGGCTTTAGGTTTTCACCAATGCAAATGGAGTTATTATCCAGAAAGTAACGTAAAAGAGGTTACTAAAACATTTAGAGATTTAAAAATTCCTTGCGATGCTATTTATTTAGATATCGATTATATGGATGGTTTTAGATGTTTTACCTGGGATAAAAATCATTTTCCAGACCCAAAAAGAATGGTAAAAGAACTAGAAGATGATGGTTTTAAAACCGTTGTTATAATAGACCCAGGAATTAAAATAGATTTAGAATATGATGTTTTTAAAGAAGCATTAGATAAAGATTATTTCTGTAAGCGTGCAGATGGCCCATACATGAAAGGAAAAGTTTGGCCTGGAGAATGTTATTTTCCAGATTTTACAAAACCAGAAGTTAGAGAATGGTGGTCTGGTTTATTTCAAGAATTAATAGAAGATATTGGCGTAAAAGGTGTTTGGAACGATATGAATGAACCAGCTGTAATGGATGTTCCTAACAAATCTTTCCCAAATGATGTAAGACATGATTATGATGGTAATCCTTGTTCGCACAGAAAAGCGCATAATATTTACGGAACGCAAATGGCGCGTGCAACTTACCATGGATTAAAGAAATATGCATATCCAAAAAGACCTTTTGTAATTACAAGATCTGCATATTCTGGAGCACAAAGATATACATCAACTTGGATGGGAGACAATGTTGCAACTTGGGAACATTTGGCAATTGCAAACAACCAAGCACAAAGAATGGCAATGTCTGGTTTCTCTTTTGCAGGATCAGATATAGGTGGTTTTGCTGAGCAGCCTCAAGGAGAACTTTTTGCAAGATGGATTCAATTAGGTGTTTTTCATGCCTTTTGTAGAGTACATTCTTCAGGAGATCATGGAGATCAAGAACCTTGGGTTTTTGGAGAAGAAATTACAGACATTGTTAGAAAGTTCGTAGAAATAAGATATCAATTATTACCTTATTTATATACTGCTTTTTGGAATCATATAAACCATGGAATTCCTATTTTAAAATCATTGGTTTTATTCGATCAAGAAGATGTGCACACACATTATAGAAGTGATGAGTTTATTTATGGCGAAAGTATTTTAGTTTGCCCAATACAAGAACCAAATGCCAAAGGTAGAAGAATGTATGTACCAAGAGGTAAATGGTATAATTTCTGGACTGAAGAAGTTGTAGAAGGTGGAAAAGAAATGTGGGTTGATGCAGAATTAGATAGCATGCCAATTTTTATAAAAGAAGGTGCTGTTATTCCTAAATACCCTGTACAACAATATGTGGGAGAAAAGAAATTTGATGAAGTTACATTAGATGTTTATTACAAAGAAGGCAAAGAAAGATCTCAGTTGTATGATGACGCACATGATGGTTATGATTATAAGAAAGGACGATATAGCTTACGCACGTTTAAAGTAACTGGTAAAAAGAACGAATTTATTTTACAACAACACAAAGAAGGAACTTTTGAAGCAGATTATAAAAACTTTAATATCGTTTTTCATAATTTACCTTTTAAAATAACGACCATAGAAATAGATAATGTTGAAGTAGATTTAAGTGGATTAAAAAATGGAAATACGCAAGCCATTTCTATAGATAAAACATTTACAGAACTTCATTTATTTGGTAATTAAAAAAAATTGAACAAAAAAAAGCCTTCTATTTTGTTAAGTAGAAGGCTTTTTTTTTAGATGAATTTAAATTCCATCTCCTAATTGCTTTAATTTTTCGGTATTTTCAGCAAGCATTAATTCATCAATAATTTTCTGAATATCACCATTTATAATATTTGGCAAATCATATAAAGACAAGCCAATTCTATGGTCTGTAACTCTACCTTGTGCGTAATTGTAAGTTCTAATCTTCGCACTTCTGTCTCCAGAAGAAACCATAGAACCACGTTTTAAAGCATCTTCTGCTTGTTTTTTGGCCAATTCCATATCATACAAACGAGATCTTAAAACTTTAAAAGCTTTCTCCTTATTTTTATGCTGACTTTTTTGATCTTGACATTGAGCAACCAAGCCAGTTGGTAAATGCGTTAAACGAACAGCAGAATAGGTTGTATTTACAGACTGACCTCCAGGACCTGAAGAACAGAAAAAATCGATTCTTACATCTTTTGGATTTATCTCAACATCAAATTCTTCTGCCTCTGGAAATACCATACACGTGGCTGCAGATGTATGCACACGTCCCTGAGTTTCTGTCTGTGGTACTCTTTGCACACGATGCACACCAGCTTCGAACTTTAAAGTTCCGTAAACATCTGTTCCATTCACTTCGAACTGAATCTCTTTAAAACCACCATTTGTGCCCTCAGAATAATCTACAGTAGCAACTTTCCAACCTTTACTTTCGCAATATTTAGAATACATTCTAAATAAATCTCCAGCAAAAATACTTGCTTCATCACCTCCAGTTCCTGCACGCAATTCTACAACTGCATTCTTAGAATCTTCTGGATCTTTTGGTATCAATAAAATTTTAATTTCTTCTTCTAATTCAGGAATTCTAATGTTGGCTTCTTCTAGTTGCATCTTTGCCATTTCTGTCATTTCTGCATCAGAACCATCAGCAATAATTTCTTTAGCTTCTTCTATATTGTTTAATAAAACTTGGTATTCTTCGCCTTTATTAACAACACTTCCTAAATCTTTATATTCCTTCATTAATTGCGCATAACGCTTTTGATCTACTATAATTTCTGGCTGAATAATTAAATCAGAAACCTCATCATAACGTTGCTTAACAATTCTTAATTTATCTAACATCTTCTGTCTTTTCTTGGGGGTAAATTTACAATATTTCTTGTGAATTCAATTATATCAATTTAACTATATTTGAGGGTGTAAATTTATTTTTAATGAAAAATTATCTTTTTATATGTTGTTTTCTATTGACAATCTCTTGTCAAAATGATAAAAATAAATTAGAAAAACCAGCTTTTTTAATTGGCAATTGGATTCGTTTAAACGATAAACCTGGCAGCCAAACTTACGAAACTTGGAACACCAATTTTACAGGAATAGGTTATACCAAAAAAGGTGCAAACACCACTTTTCAAGAAACCATGAGTATTATTTCTGTAAATGACACCTTATATTTAAAAGTAGAAGGTGTAAATGAAACGCCTACTCTATTTAAGTTTACACAACAAACAAATACTTCTTTTGTCTGTGAAAACCCTAAAAACGAATTCCCAAAAAAAATAAAATATTATATAGAAAATAAGCAATTAAAAGCAATTATTTCTTCTGATGATTTTAGAATTGATTTTGTTTTTGAAAGAGTAAAATAATTTGGTTTGTTTCTAATTTTTTAAAACGCTAACTTCGTTATCGTCTGATATAAAACATTGAAACGATTTTATATCAATAAAGTTGTGCAACATTAAAAAAATGAAAATCCGAATATTATTTTTGTTAATTTTAGTTTATTCAGTCTCTTCCTGCCAAGAAAAATCGGACTTTATCTCTGATTGTGAATGCTTGAAAATAGATATTAAAAAAGGAATTAAAGTAACTGATAATCTTGATAGATTTCATGTTACTTTTCCGAATGAAAATTGGGAACCGAATTTTCACAATGACGAATTAGGAAATGGAATAGTTGGAGCTGTACTCGAAGGAAATAGTTTTAAATCATTTAGTGTTTCAGAATTGAGTAAAGCTGAAAATTGGATGAGTAAAAAGGAACAACAAGCTGATATTGAGTCAAAATATAATGTTATCGAATCTGGCTTAACTAAAATAAATGGAATAGAATCTTTGTGGAATTTAGTTGACTTTAAAAATGATTCAATTCCTTCTTTTACATTGTACATTATGACTGAACATCCAACTGAAAATTTATTTTACACTTTAAATTTATCTGTAAGTAAAGACAAATATGGAAAAAAGGAACTTTGTGAATTAGAAAATTTATTAAAAACATTCCGAACGAAATAAAAAAACGTTGCACAACACCGTACAAAATTAATTGCTTGCTTTCTGCTCACTTACGAAAATCCTCGCGGATTTTCTTGGTCAGTAATTATTTATTAACTTTATTACTAAATCAACGCAACTAAACTTGTACAACAACGATAACGAAACTCCATTTATTAAAAAATACCAAACGAGTTTTTTATATTTAATTGATTACTTCAATCGAAACTCCATAAAAACAGGCAAATGATCTGAAGCTTCCCCAAACTCGTTTAAGACTTTTCCAGAAATGTACTCAATCGAATTTTTAGTATAAAAAATATAGTCTATTCGAACTTTCGGGTTTTTACTATCGTAAGTATTCGAAAGATGTTCTAAATCAAATGCTGCATTTCCAATATTTTCCATCGTAAACATCTGTTGAATTACAGCCTCTTTATCTCTTGCTTCCGAATTAAAATCGCCCAATAAAATTGTTGGATAGTTTTCTTTATATCGATTAAAAATTGCCAAAACTTCTTCAAATTGGTTTGCTCTAGTTGTTTTATCAAAAGCTTCTAAATGAACATTTATCAATATTACTTCTTTGTTATTTAAAGTAACTTTTACAACTTGCGCCAAACGTTCTAAATAAAAAGCATCTCTATAAAAAGGAGCATTTGATACTCTTTCTAAAACAATTCTTTGTTGGTCTTTTAATGGATATTTACTAATAATTGACTGCCCAGAAACTACTTTTCCAAAATGCATTGTGGGTGGCCAATAAGGAAAAGGCACATAAGTTTCATCCCAATTAATGGTTTTAGCTCTATATTTAAAACCCAAATTTGCAATTTCGCTTTCTTGATTTATATTAAATGAACGAGAAGCATTGTAATCTATTTCTTGAAAAGCGATAATATCTGGATTCACTTTTTTAGTTTCCTCTAACACTTTATCCAAATTTGTGTCAAATAATCCCTTTGGTTTGGATACAGGTAAATTATTAGTCATACCACTTAAATAACCTATATTATAAGTGATAATGCTAAAAACAGAATCATTATCAACTGTAAAATTACCTTCAACTACTTGTAAAATAGCATATTCACTTTTATTTAAAGTAGATGATGATGCCCAGAAAAAGAAAATTACAAAGGC
This sequence comes from Polaribacter sp., assembly GCF_049276715.1. Taxonomy (GTDB): domain Bacteria; phylum Bacteroidota; class Bacteroidia; order Flavobacteriales; family Flavobacteriaceae; genus Polaribacter. The sequence continues at coordinate 227,159 of NZ_JBASWY010000041.1, read as the reverse complement.
GATTATCAATAAAAATAAAAAGCGAAAAAAGTGTTTTAGGTAATGTTTCATCTGTTATCTGTTGGTGTATCTCTTGAAATATTTTTAGAAAAATCTGATACTATTTTTTGAATGGAAGCATCAATTCTTTCTTTATCTATGTTATATTTTGGCAATAAATTTCCTTTGTCTGGAAACTGTTCTATTGTAACAGTTGTAGATGGGAAAGCAAACTCTATACCCAATTCTTTTGCTAATTTTACAATGGCAATATGCAATCTGTGTTTCGAAGTTTGTTCTATACCCCATTCTAAACTTTTAAAATATACATTTACCATTACTAAAAGTGCAGAATCTCCAAAACCTGTAAACTCAACATTATAAGAATCCGAGCGTGTTTCTGGGTGTTCTATAATAATTTGTCTAATTCCGTTTACAAATGCTTCTATTAATTCTGGTGGAGTGTCGTAACGCAAACCTAAGTTCGTATTATAACGTCTGAACAAGCGCAAACCTTTATTATTAATTACAATTTCTGATAATTTACTGTTCGGAATTTGATAAATGGATGTATCTGCTGCACGAACTCTGGTAGATCTAAAACCAACTTTTTCTACAGTTCCAACTACTTCACCAGCTTCTATCCAATCATCTATATGAAAAGGTTTGTCCATAAAAATCATGATCGTTCCTATCAAGTTTTTTACAGTGTCTTGAGATGCCAATGCAAATGCCAAACCACCAATTGTTGCGCCTGCTAATAAAGTTGTAGTGTCTACACCAAACAATCTTAACAGGTTAAACAAACCAACTGCCAAAACAATTCCTGTTAAAAAATTGTTTAAAATTGGAACTAATTGGTCATCAAGTCTTCCATGAGTAGTTTCAGTAAACTCGCCATAAATACGCATTACTACTTGTACTAATTTTAGAAAAATATAAATCCAAAAAATAGTTTCAGCAATATTTATTGCTAAAAATAACCATTTATTTATCTCTATAGAAAATTCTAGAGAAGGAAAAAAAGTATCAACAAATGTTAAAGAAACCAATAAACTTATTGGATGTGCCAATTTTTTTAAAACCAACTTTACCTCTAAATTATTTTCACTTTTAGTTATTTGATGTTGTACTCTTTGTAAAATCCAAAAGGTAATTTTTTTAATGATAAAGAAAATTAAGAGTGATAAACAAAAGACCATTATTAATGCAACTAATTGCCAAATCTCTATACCCATTATATTTTTATGACCAGATTCAGGTATTATATTTTGCAAACTTTCTACATACCAAGGAAAAACATCTTTGTATAAATTATCTATTTGGGCAATGGTTTCTGTTGAATAATACCATTTGTCATCTACTTTTTCAACATAAATTTGAGGCATTCTCTCTGGAAACAAAACATATTTATAATAATTCGAGTAACCAATAGTATCGTTATAATTAGGATTGTTTGGAATTTTATTAAAATCTACTACTAACCCTTTTCCATCTAGAATTCTTTTTATTTTAATCGCTTTTTCAATAGCTTTTTTTCCATCTAAACCTAAAATAGTTTTGGCAGATTTTTCAGGTTGATAAGAAGCATCTTGTAAAAAAAATAAATGTGTGTATATAGTTGCATAAGGATTACTTAAATCTACATTTTCTGCCTCTTGTGAATTTAAAGAAAGAGATAAGAAGCAAAAAAGTATAAGAAATTTTTTCATAATTAATGAATTCTTGTTTAAAACTAGTGCAAATTTAAACCTTTTGATTTTTCTAAAGTCTAAACTGCATAACTAAATAGAAATAAAAAAATGAAAAAAGTAATTAGTATCACAATCCTTGTTTTTGCTTTTACATTAACAGCACAAGCACAAAAAAAAGATGGTAAACAAGTTGAAAAAATACTTGCTCAATTAACCACAGATTTAGAATTATCTGCAGATCAACAAGCAAAAATTAAACCTTTATTGGTTTCGCAAATCGAGGATAGAAAAGCAATGAACGAGCAAAGAAAATTAATGCAAGAATCTGGAGAAAAGCCAAGTAAAGAAGCTCGCAAAAAAATGAAAGAAGATAGAGATGCCAAAGAAGCTGATATGAATAAAAAAATGTCAGAAATATTAAGTGAGCAGCAATTTGAAAAATTCAAAGCAATTGACGCAGAAAAAAAAGGAAAACAAGGAAAGAAAGGAAAGAAAGGAAAGAAAGAGAAAAACGAAAATTAAAGAGTTTTAATTTTTTTACTTAAACTCGAATTTAAATCAGCATAGATTCTAAAAAGAATATCTGCTGATTTTTTTTATCAAAAAAAACACTGTTAAAAAACTGTTAATCAATATTTAAGATTAAACCTTTTCCTTTTTTTAATGTCAAAGAAGTATATTATAAAAATTTAAAAAGATAACATCATGAGAAAAATAGCAAGTATTATTTTGGTAGCATTTGTATTTACCTTCACAGTAAATGGCCAGCAAAAAGAAAAAAATAAAAGAGAAAACAAAAGACCAAAAATGTCTGTAGAACAACATACAACCTTGGCAGTTAAAAAAATGACATTGGCTTTAGATTTATCTGAAAAACAACAAAACCAGATAATTCCTTTAATAAAAGCACAAGCAGAAACTAAAAAAGCAAACATGGAGAATTGGAAGGCTTTAAAAGAAAGTGATAAAAAACCTTCTGCTGATGAAATTTATGAAATGCAAATGAAACGTTTAGACAATCAAATTGCATTTAAGAAAAATATGAAAAATATTTTAGACAAAGAGCAGTTTGAAAAATTTGAAAAAATGGCAAAGTCTAGGAAAATGAAAGGCAAAAAAATGATGATGAAAAAAGGAGCTATGAAAAAGAAAAAAATGTCTGAAAATAGAGAAGAATAGTAAACTAGTTTTGGTTGATTGGTTTAATAAGTGCCCAGTTTCTGAAAAGAAATTGGGTTTTTTATTTTAAAAATTACTCTTTAAACCAACTGGAATATTTCACGTAGTTATTAGCAATTCTATCTATTTCACCAGAAATTAATTCTTGAGAAATATCTTTCACTTTTTTAGCTGGTACTCCTGCATAAATACTACCACTTTCTACTCTTGTATTTTTTGTAACCACTGCACCTGCTGCAATTATTGAGTTCGATTCTATAACGCAATCATCCATAATAATAGAACCCATACCCACTAAAACATTGTCGTGAATTGTACAACCATGTACAATTGCATTGTGCCCTATTGAAACATTATTTCCAATATTGGTAGGCGATTTTAAATAGGTTGCATGAATTACTGCTCCATCTTGAATGTTTACTTTGTTGCCAATTTTGATGTAATGCACATCTCCTCTAATCACAGCATTATACCAAATAGAACATTCTTTTCCTAAAGAAACTTCTCCAAGAATGGTTGCATTTTCTGCCACAAAACAATCTTCTGGTATTTGTGGATGTTTATTATTTACTGGTTTGATTATTGGCATATTTTATAAAATTTAAACATTTGTAAATTGTAAAGATAAAAATTACCAGAGAGACACAATAGAAAAATATAGTTGTGTTTCGTTTGAGTGTTTCTTCCCTTTAGGAAGAATTAAAGATGGGCTTTTTTTATTTAAAATAAGACAACAAATTCGCTTTTTGAGAAGCAGACACCAGAATTTCTTTTCCATTAGAAACGATTACACTTCCTCCTTTTCCTTTTTTATATTTTGTAATTGCGTTAACGTTTACCAAATACGATTTATGGATTCTTGCAAACGTATATTCTGTTAAAGCATCTTCAAAATATTTTAAAGTTTTGCTGACCAACTTTTTAGAATTGGCTAAATGAATTTCTGTATAATTATCATCTGCCTTGCAAAAAACAATATCATCAATATCTAAAACTTCAAAACCATCTTGTTGTGGAATGGTAATTTTACCTTTTGCTGAATTTGTTTTTGGAACTAATATTTGATGCTGCAATTCATTTTCTCTTTCCTTAATTTGGGTAACAATGTTTACAGCTTTTATCAACTCATCTATAGAAATGGGTTTTAATAAATAATAACTTGCATCGTTATTTAAAGCCTCAATTGCATAATGATCGTAAGCCGTTACAAAAACGGTTTCAAAAGTTCTATTTTCTAATTTTTCGAGCAAATCAAAAGCATTTCCAAAAGGCATTTCTACATCTAAAAAAACCAAATCTAATTGGTGTTTTTGTATCAATTGATGAGCTTCGTCAATGTTACTTGCTTCCCCTAACAACTTTACATTTGGGCAATATTTACCAATGTAATTTCGTAGAATTTCTCTACTTATTTGTTCATCTTCGACAATAATGGCTTTTAATTTCATAACTTTTAAGTTAGGAGCTTGAAGTATGAAGTTGGAAGTTTTCCTAATTTTTTTCCTACTTCAATCTTCACTCTTCATTTTTATTTTCTTTTCAAAAACAACTCTACTTTTGTTCCTTCTCCCTTATCAAAAGCATCAGAAACATTTACAGAAATTCGTTCTTTATACATACTGTTTAAAATGGCAATTCTGTTTTTTATATTGCTCATTCCTTTCGATTTCTGTTTTAGTTGATTCTTCGTTTTGATTTCCTGCGATTTTTTACGTCCAATTCCATCATCAATAATTAAAATTGAAACCGTTTCTTTGTCTTTTTGATTGATGGAAATTTCTAAATTTCCTTTCTCATTTTTATAACGTAAACCATGCCAAATAGCATTTTCTATATAAGGTTGCAACAACATTGGTGGAATTGAAAATTGCTCTAAATCGATGTTTTCATCAATATTTATTTGATAATCGAACTTGTCCTTGAAACGATTGTGTTCTAATTTTACATACAATTCTAACAATTCTATTTCTTTGGTTAAAGAGATAAAATCTTCATCAGAATTTTCTAAAACAGAACGCATTAAAACCGAGAATTCACTTAAATAACGGTTTGCATTCCTTTCATCATTTACAGCAATAAAGCTATTTACAGAGTTTAAAGCGTTAAAAATAAAATGCGGATTCATTTGCGAACGCATAGATTTTAGCGCTAATAAATTATTGGCTAATTTTTGTTGTTTGTTGTTTCTAAACATAAAATACGCCAACAAACTCATCAATAAAAAACCACCAATTAAAGAGTAAATAATTAAACGTTGTCTTTGATTACTTTCTTCGGATAATTTTTGGTCTACATAAGCCAAACTTATTTTACTCTCAGTTAATTCTTTGTCTTTTTCTAAACTTGCAATTCTATTTTGATTGTCGGAAATTTTCTTCGAAAAACGTTTTACTTGTTGAATTTCTTGTTCTTTTCGAACGTATAAAGAATCAACCAAAGCAACATATTCTTTGTAGTTTTTTAATGCTTTTTCGTTTTCGCCTAAATTGGCAAAAACCTCAGAAATTTTTCTGGTAGCATCTTTTTCTACAACAAAATCCTTTTTTAAATTGGCAACTTCTATACTTTTTTGCAAGAACGGAATTGCCTCTCTATAGTCTTCTTTTAAAATATAGGCATTCCCAATTTTATAATTTATTTTTTGGGAAGTAATGGAATCATTTTTAACTAACTTTTGAGGTGATGATTCATTTTCTTCGGCCTTTTTTAAACTCTTTTTTCGTAATTTAATTTCCTCATCAAAACGTCTATTATCATTGTAAAAATCGGCTACTTTTTCTTCTTCTTCTAGAGCTCTTTTAGGGTTTTCTTTCTCTGCCAGATTCAACGAATTTTTAAACAAATTCTCTGCTTTATTTACTTTTCCCTGAGCTGCAAAAACGTTGGCAATTTTAGAGTTTAAATCTGTGATTTTCGGAGTTACTAAATTATCTTTTGCAACCTGCAATGCCTGCTGATAATTTGTAATTGCCTCATTGTATTTTTTAGAGGTAAATAAAACATCTGCCAAACCTTCAAAAACTTGAATTTTTTCGTAATTACTTAACTTTTGAGTTTTTAAATTTTTGTAAGTGCTTTCACTTTCTGTATAACCTTTTGATAAAAACTGAGCTTTAGCTAGAGATATTTTAGTGTTAATATCTTCAAAAATTTGATTCGATAATTTGTAATTATAGACTGCTAAATCAAACTGTTTCCAGTGAAAATAAATATCAGCTAATAACTTGTAAGTTGCTGCATTTCGATTTTTATTTTCTTTACCTTTTAAGGCTTTTTCTATAAAAGATAAACTTTTTTCTATGTCTTTCTTTTGATAAAATTTAGCAGAATCTAAATGTTTTAAATACAAGTCTTCACTTTTAGATTCGCGTGTTTTAGAAATTGTTTTTTTATTTTTTAAACCATCTTCAATAATTATTTTAATGTCTTCGCTAGAAGTTAAGGTGTAATAAACCGTTTCAAAATCTGGATGTGAAACTCGAAGATCATCACCAACTTTGGCTCTTACAATATATCTTCCATTTACATCTGAAAAAGAGTAATAAAACCCATTTACCTCAATATCAACATTTTTTGTAATTTGATTATTGTTGCTATCAACCACAATAATTCTCAAAGGAAACTCTACTCCTTTTTGAGTAATAATTTTTTCCTGAGCATTTAAAGTTGATACACTAAATACCAAAAAGAGAATTGATATAACTATTTTATGACTCATTTATTAATTTCTGTTTTCTTTCTTTTTGAATAAATTTCTTAAAGGTTTTAATAAATTCTTTTCTTTATTTACTGATATCTGACCAGCAATTATTATTATTTCTTCCAATACATTTTCATCTTCCTTCATTTCAATAACTAAAGGTTTTTTAATTTTTAAAATATCTATTTCTTGAGAATGATATCCCAAATACGAGATAACTAATATAGTAGACTTTCCCTTTTCATTGGGTATTTTAATTGAAAAATTTCCATCAAAATCTGTTTCTGTTCTAATACTCGTTCCTTTTAAAAAGACACTAACTCCAGGTAAAGTGCCAGAGTTGTCTTTGATAACTCCTTTTATATTGATGAACTTTTCGATACTATCATTCACTTTTATAAATTTTCCTTGGATTTGATTTACGTTTTCAATAGAATCTTTTTTAGTTTGAGAAAACAAAGGCTCTGTAACTGTAATTGCAGAAACCAAAGCAACACCTGCTGCAATTTTAGAAAAATTATTTTTTTTGATAATTTCAATTTCTGTATTCAATTGCGATTCTTTAAATCGACCACATAAATTTTGCTCTTTTAATACTTTTTTAGAAATCTCAGAAGTTGATAAATTTGTAAAATCGATTACTTCTTTATTACAACTTTTACAAAATTTTCCTTTTTCGGTTTGTGTCATTTTACTCCAATCTTCATGACATGGTTTTGGTATTGTTATCTGATATTTCATAGTAAAAAGGTTTAAATTCTTTGTAAACATAGCAACAAAAAATCAACCAAAAAAACACTAAAACTAAACAATAGCTTTAAAAACAATCAAATAAGTTAGCTTTAATAATTGTAAAGTTGTTTTCACTCATTCAAAAGGTAAGTTCACTCATTCTGGTTTTTTTAAGAAAAAAGTTGGTGTTAATATTGAGCCAGTTTTAACAAAAAATCATATCAAATGAAAAAATTTAGTTTCATATTATTCTTGCTCTTTACAGCAACAATTTTAGCACAATCTACAGTTGAAAAACCATTTATTGAAATCACTGGAATTGCTGAAACCGAAATTGTTCCAGATGAAATTTATTTAGACATCTGTATAAAAGAACGAACTGAAAAAGGAAAAAAATTGACATTAGATTATTTAGAAAATGAACTAAAATCGGTTTTAAAAAAAATAGGAATTCATGAAAACAACCTTGTTATTTCTGATGTAAATGCAGTTTTAGCAAAAACTGGTTGGTGGTCTGAAGAAATTCTATCTGTTGGTAATTATACATTAAAAGTAAATGGCGCAGAGAAATTAAAACAACTATTTGAAAATTTTAAAAAAATGAATATTTCTGATGTAAATATTACAAAAGCGACCCATTCTAACATCATAGAACTAAGAAAGAAAAATAGAATTAAAGCCATTAAAATTGCAAAAGAAAAAGCAGATTATCTACTTTCTGCAATTGGCGAACAAACAGGAAAACCAATAATTATAAGAGAATTGGAAAATAACAACTCCAATTTTGTAAATGCAAAATTTATAAATAGTTCTCGTTCTTATAGCTCTTTTTCAAAAACTGGAGGTTCTATAAATGAAATTGTGGAATTTCAAAAAATAAAAATTACATCTTCTTTGTATGTGAAATTTCAAATAAAATAGCACCTAGAAAAACAGTCAAACTTCGAAAACTATAATTGGCGATTTTAAGTTCGTTGGTTTGATTAAAACCTGTAAAAATTTTTACAGGTTTTATTTTATCAATAACATCTCACCAATAGAAATGGTATTATCTACTAATTCATTAATTTCTTTTAAAAATTCTACAGAAACTCCATATTTTCTGCTAATTGAATATAAGGTTTCTCCTTTTTTAACTTCGTGATAATTCTGTTTTACTTTATGATTTTCAATCGGTTTTTCGAAAGTTTGACCATCATTTAAGTTTGCAATATCTTTCTCGTATTTATTTTTCTTAACTCTATCAAACTCATGTAACCTGTAGTCTTTTATCAGTTTTAACAACTTTACAGGATACTTTTTATCTGTTGCATACCCTGCTTTTCGCAAACCATAAGCCCAACTTTTATAATCTCTAATATTGTAATCGAACAAAAAAGCGTATCGTTTTCTTTGCGTTAAAAACAAAGAATGATCATTGTACGAAGTTTCTGGATACACATATTTTCGAAAGCATTCGCCTTTTTCATCATCATCATGATACACACGTTCACCTGTCCATTGTGTGTGGCATTTTATCCCAAAATGATTATTCGATTTTAATGCCAATTCACTTCTCCCTCTACCAGATTCTAAAATTCCTTGTGCCAAAGTAATGCTTGCTGGTATTCTGTATTCGTGCATTTCTTTTACTGCAATTGGCGCAAATTTTCGAATATAATCTAAGGTGTAATCGTTTAAATTTGGGTTTTTCTTTTCTAATTCTTTCGTGAGTTCTTTTTCATTTACAGAAGGCAATTCTACAGGTTTTGGCTCAGCAATTACAACACCAGGATTTTTTCTGTTTACCACATTTTTCTTTGAGCCACAACTGGCTAAAAATAATATAGAACATAAAAAAAGTACACTTTTCAATTTCATAAAGTATTAATTATTTGTTGATTTTTTATTTCTAATTTTTGGTTAAAACCTTCTATTCCTTGAATGCCTCCTGTATGAATTGCTAAAATTTTACTGCCTTTAAAAAACTTATTTTTTTTGATTAAATCCATGATTCCAAAAATCATTTTTCCTGTATAAATAGGATCTAACAAAACATTCGTTTCCTTTTTAAAATTGTTGATGAAACGAATTAACTCTTCATTATATTTTGCATAACCTCCAAAATGATAAGCCTTTTGCAAACTCCAATTGTCTAGTTTTTCTGTAAATTGATGAATTTCATCCTTTAAAAAATCACCTTTTAAAGCAGGAAAACCAATAATTTCTTGATTGCTTTTTGATGAATTAATCAAGCCAGAAATTGTTCCTCCTGTTCCAACAGCACAACAAATATAATCGAATTTTGAATCTTCTTCTGTTAAAATTTCTTCACAACCTTTAATGGCTAATGTATTTGTTCCACCTTCAGGAATTACATAAAAATCTCCAAATTTTCCTTTTAATTGATTTATAAAACTGACATCCGTTTTATTCTGATAAACAGTTCTTGAAACAAACTCAAAGTTCATTCCATTTTTATGGGCTTGATTTAATGTTGAATTGTTTGCCAAAGTTTTTTCTAAATTATAAGCAAGTTCATCACCTCTAATAATTCCAATTGTTTTAAAACCCATCAAATTACCAGCAACAGCAGTTGCTAAAATATGATTCGAAAAGGCCCCGCCAAAAGTTAATAAAACTCTGATATTACTTTTTTTAGCCTCAATTAAATTGTATTTTAATTTTCGAAACTTGTTTCCAGAAACATAAGGATGAATGATATCTTCTCTTTTGATATAAAGTTCAATTTTTTTTTCTTCTAAAATTGGAAGATGAATTTGCTGATTTTCTGCAACAAAATTAGTTTCAAAAAAAGAAGTGTTTTTATTTTCCATTACATGCAAAAAATGAATTCAAATTCTATTTCCATTTAATTCCACAACCTACACTAGGTTTTTGGTTTTCCAAAACAGGTTTATTTTGCAATAAATTATCCATCGCTTTTCGAATATCTTTCCCTGTTAATGGCTCTTCATTTCCTGGTCTAGAATTATCTAATTGTCCATGATAAACCGATTTTAAATCAGCATTAAAAACATAAAAATCAGGAGTACAAGCTGCATCATACGCTTTTGCAACTTGTTGACTTTCATCAAACAAATAAGGAAAAGGATACTTTAACTTCTCTGCAACTTGTTTCATATATTTTGGGCTATCTTGAGGATAATTCTCAATTTCATTAGAACTTATAGCAATAAAATTGATTCCTTTTAATTGATACTGATTTGCCATTTTTACCAACTCAGAATTTACATGAATTACAAAAGGGCAATGATTACAGATAAACATAATCACAGTTCCTTTCTTACCTTTTAATTCATTTAAAGCATAAAAATTATCATCAATGGTATTTACCAAATTAAAATTTGGCGCTTTTGTACCTATTGCAAATTCATTAGATTCTGTTCTTGCCATTTAATTTTTTTTTCAAAAATAGACAATTACATCAAGTTAAATTTCATAAATTGGAAAACCAATTTTTTATTCATCCTAAATGAACTTAAATTTTAAAGTATTTATCCTAATATTATTCACAATTACTTGTTCTTTTGCACAAGAAAAATTACTACAAAATGTTTACAATAAACAAACTACTTCTTTAAATGGGATGTGGAAATACATTGTAGACCCTTATGAAAATGGGTTTTACAATTATAGATATGAACCTTTTGAAGACCAAAAAAACCCCTCTAGAAATGCCTTTTTTAAAAATGCTAAAGCAGAAAACAAAACAGATTTACTAGAATATAATTTTGATAAAAGTGATTCTATTAAAGTTCCAAGCGATTGGAATACACGAAAAGAAAATTTATTTTATTACGAAGGCACTGTTTGGTATAAAAAATCTTTCGATTATAAAACTGATAAAAAGAACAATAGAGTATTCGTTTATTTTGGAGCTTCTAATTACGAAACTGACGTATATTTTAATGGAAAAAAACTTGGAAAACATATAGGTGGATTTACACCATTTAATTTTGAAATTACATCACTTTTAAAAGAAACAGATAACTTTTTAGTTGTAAAAGTTGACAACAAACGAAAAAAAGAAGCAGTACCAACCTTAAATACAGATTGGTGGAATTATGGTGGAATTACAAGAGATGTTAAATTAGTGGAAGTAGCCAATAACTTTATTGAAGATTATTTTATACAACTAAACAAGGAAAATAAAAATGAAATAATTGGTAAAATTGCTTTGAATGGAAGTGATATTTCCACCAAAGAAATAACCATAAATATTCCAGAACTCAGAATAGAAAAAAAGGTGATTTCTGATAAAAACGGAGTTGCCACTTTTACTATCAATTCTAATAAAATAAAATATTGGTCAACTAAAAACCCTAAATTATATGAAGTTATTTTAAACTTTAATTCATATAAAATTAAAGACAAGATTGGTTTTAGAACTATAAAAACTTCTGGACATTCCATTTTGTTAAATGATGAAAAAATATATTTAAAAGGGATTTCTATTCACGAAGAAAGCCCAATAACAGGAGGAAGAGGAAATTCTTTTGATGATGCTAAAAAACTACTTACATGGGCAAAAGAATTGGGTTGTAATTATGTGCGTTTAGCACATTATCCTCACAATGAAAATATGCTCAGATTGGCAGATGAAATGGGCATTTTAGTTTGGGAAGAAAATCCTGTTTATTGGACTATTTCATGGGAAAATGAAACTACTTATAACAATGCAAAAAATCAGCTTTCCGAAGTTATTCAAAGAGATAAAAATAGAGCTTCTGTAATTATTTGGTCGATGGCAAATGAAACACCAACTAGCGAAGCACGAAATGAATTTTTAAAAAAATTAGCCGATTTTACTCGAAAAGAAGACCCCACAAGATTAATTAGTGCTGCCTTAGAACAAAGCGATCACCAAGGAAATAAAAATATTAGAACCATTAGTGATGAATTTGCAGATGTTGTAGACGTGTTAAGTTTTAATCAATACATTGGTTGGTATGATGGTTTACCTGATAAAACTGAAACTATTACTTGGAAAATAACCCAAAATAAACCTGTTTTAATTTCTGAATTTGGGGCTGGTGCAAAAAAAGATTTTTATGCAGATAAAGACACAAGGTGGAGTGAAGAGTATCAAGCAAATTTATATGATAAAACCATTAAAATGATTGATAAAATTGAACAACTTCAAGGTTTTTCTCCATGGATTTTAGTTGACTTTAGATCGCCAAGAAGAGTGTTACCAGAAATTCAAGATGGTTGGAACAGAAAAGGATTGATTTCAGAAAAGGGTGAGAAGAAAAAAGCTTTTTTTGTGTTGAAAAATTTTTATGACACTAAAAATTAATTAGCTAAAGCCTGTGCACAAATATAACCACTAGTCCAAGCATTCTGAAAATTAAATCCACCAGTTACAGCATCAATATTTAAAACTTCACCTACAAAAAATAAGTTTTTATGCAGTTTACTTTCAAAACGTTTAAAATCTATTTCTTTTAAATCAACTCCACCTGCAGTAACAAATTCGTCTTTAAAAGTAGTTCTTCCATTTGCATTGTATACTCCTTTTGTAAGTTGATTGGCTAAATTTTCTAATTGATGATTATTTAAATCTGCCCAATTTTCGTTATTTATAATTTCGGATGCAATTACAAAACGTTCCCATAATCGTTTAGAAATTTCTGTAAATGGCGATTTTAAAACCACTGTTTTTCGAGGTTCTTTCTTTTTTAAATTTAGTAAAACATTTAAAATTTGCTCAGTTGATCTAGACAACCAATTCACCTCAACATTGTATTGATATTTTTTATCTGCCAAAACTCTAGCACCAAAAGCCGATAATTTTAAAACAGCTGGCCCACTCATTCCCCAATGTGTAATTAGTAAAGGTCCTGAAGCTTCTAAATTAGAGTTCACAATTTTTACAGTTGCATTTGGTACAGAAATGCCTAATAAATCTACCAATCTTTTATCGTTAATATTAAAGGTAAATAAAGAAGGAACAGGATCTATAATTGTGTGATTTAAAGTTTCGCATAAATCCCAAATTCGTTTAGAACTTCCTGCAGCTATTACTAATTTATCAGCTTCAAATTTTTCGTTTTTTGTGTTGATAACCCATTTTTTTTCTTGTTGATAAACCTCATTTACGCCAAAGTTTGTCAACACTTTAATCCCTAGTTTATCAACAGCTTTTTGGAAACAATCGATTATTTCCTGACTTGTATTTGCTTCTGGAAAAACACGATTATCATCTTCAATTTTTAAAGGCACCCCTCTTTCTTCAAACCACTCAAAAGTATCTCCAGTCATAAATTGATGAAAAGGTCCTAATAATTCTTTTTTACCTCGAGGATAAAACTCAACCAATTCTTTTGGTGTAAAACAAGCGTGTGTTACATTGCATCTTCCACCTCCAGAAATTTTTACTTTTTGCAATACATCATTGCCTTTTTCTAAAATTATTATCTCTAATTCAGGGTTTGATTCTTTGGCATTTATAGCTGTAAAATATCCTGCTGCTCCACCTCCAATTATTATTATTTTATTCATGTTTTTTTTCGTCAAACTGAACTTGTTTCAGTTTCTCATTTTATAATTATTATCATGTGATTCTGAAACAAGTTCAGAATGACGTTTCTATAAAATCATTTCTTGATAGGTAAGAACTGTTTCAAATCCTTTATTTTTAAAATAGGTTTTTGTTTCTTTATTACCTGTTGCTAAAACAAAATCGCCACCCCAAGCACCCAAACTTTTAATTTCTCCATAATATTCTGGAAAAAACTTTTCTTTAATAGGTTTTAATTTGATAATTGAGCTGATAGTTTCTTCATGCTCTATAATTAATTTATTAAAATCTTCTATTGATTTTGTTTTCAAAAATTCATCAGAAATAGCAGAAATTCTTTTGATTTCATTTTGAAAATTATGTCCACTTTCTCTAAATTTTGCAATTCCTTCTTTTGAATCTTGTTTCTTATTTAAGTGCACAAAAAATAAATTTTCTTTAAAACTAGGATTGAAATCCACTTGTTTAATAATTGGTTTAGAATCTTTAATTTGATAAAAAATTGGCGCATCATTTTGCGCACAAGCAATATCATAACCACTGCCTTTAAAAGAATTCCACAATAATTTAAAAGCATCTACTTTTGCCCAAAAAGCGATCGAATTTATTAAGGTTGATGAACTTCCTAAGCCCCAATTTCTTGGGAATGTTAATTGTGTTTTTACTACAAAGCCATTTTCTGAACCTAAAAAATCAGGATTTAATCTTTTTGCTTCTTTTAAAATTTCTAACAAAGTTTCTGCAATAAACTCTGCACTTCCTTCTTTCTCTGAATTAAACGTACAATTTACTAAACGTAGTTTTGGCAAATCAAAAACAGCTTCGAACCAACATTCTCCAGTGTTTGTAAAACTTCCCCAAATTAATTGTTGTTCTTTTATTCTATCAACAATTAAATTTTGTCCAAATTTTGTTGGAACTGCTAAAGATTTTGCTCCATCTAAAACAAGATATTCTCCTGTTAGTAATAATTTTCCATTAGAATAAAAGTTCATTATACCAATCCAAATTGTTTAAAATGATGTGTAAAATGTTTTACTTGAAACTTTTTCCAATACTCGAAATTCAATTCACCAAAAAATGGATGAACAATAGTTCTGTTTTCTTCTTCAGTAAATACTTTTATAAAATAATTTACTTGTTCAATTAAATCATCAATCGCTTCTTCTATCGAATTAAATTTTAATTCAGAAGGTTCATCAGATAAAAAAGAGGCTTTAAAACCTGTTTGCAATTCGTTTTCGGTATCTAAAAAAGGTTTTCTCCTTGCTGTTTTTTCCTCAGAAACATATACGTCAACTTTCCAATTGCCATTTGCAATTTTAGTTACAGCACTTAAATGCTCTATCATTTGTTGTGAGTTCATCATGCCAAAAACGGGCTTCATTTCATTATTTAAAGTCGATAATTTTTTATGAACTGAAACTTCATCTAAAAAATCTATCCAATTAATTTTAGACTTTCTCATCGAATTTAGCTTTTCAACCACTGCAGAATGAGATACTGTTCTTGTATCGAAATAAGCTTCTACTTCCTTTTTTTCAGTTTCATTTGCATTAAACTGATTCAGGATATTCTGCAAATGCATTTTCATGTGTCCATGCTGAATTCCTTTCGTTGTTAACGCTCTTAAAGCTGCAAAGTTTTGAGCCAAACCAGCTGCTGCCATAATTTGCATTAAAACTCTAGCAGATGGTTTTTGCAACATTTCTAAAGAGATTTTAGCCATAGGATGCAAGGCTGTTAAACCTCCTACTGTTCCTAAGGCTAAAGGAACTTCAATCCAAAATTTAAAAATTCCGTCTTTAATTTCACAATGAGATAAACTTGTATATTGTCCAGATTTAGATGCATACGCATGCACACCAGCTTCTACAGCTCTAAAATCGTTACCAGTTGCTAAAACAACAGCATCAATTCCGTTCATAATTCCTTTATTATGCGTTACTGCTCTGTAAGGTTCTACCTCTGCAATTTTTACTGCTTGTAGAAATTTATCTGCAAATTTCTGCGGATTTTCTCCTCCTAATTCTTCAACCTTACAGCTCACTTCTGCTCTTACCAAACACTCAGGAACATAATTAGAAAGAATGCTCATTACAATTTCTATATCTTCTTTCTCAAACTTTTTAGCGATGGCTTCTAAACAAGAATTTATAAAATTTGCACCCATTGAATCTTTGGTTTCAAAGGTTGCATGCAGCTGATAATAATTAGGTAATTTATCTGTTTTATCAACTAAAATAATATCTAAAATACCACCACCACGTTTTTCCATATTTTTAGTGATGGAAGCAGTTGCTGCAAATAATTCTGTCTTATTTCTATTGAAATACTCTTCTAAATCTTTTTTACTACCAGCAAACATAAAGTGAACTTGCCCAATTTTTGTAGTGCCAATCACTTTGGTTTTAAAACCTCCTCTAGTACTCCAAAATTTAGCGACTAAAGAGGCTGCAGCAACCACAGAACTTTCTTCAATAACCATAGGAATAACATACTCTCTACCATTAATTACAAAATTCGGAGCCACACCAAAAGGCATGTAAAAATTAGTAATGGTATTTTCTATAAAATCATCATGTAGTTGTTGTAATTTTTCATCATTATTTAAATATTGATGTAAGATGTTTTTTGTTTCGGAAGAATTTTGAAAGTAATTGTTTGTGATCCAATCAATTTTTTCATCTTTTGTAAGCTTGGAAAAACCAGATATAATTTTACTCATTTATTAGATTCTAACTATGTACAACAAATATAATTTAAAGTTCTAAAACATTTCGTTTTATTCAACATTTCTATATTTTTCAATCATTTTTTGCGGATTTTTCCGTAAACTTGGAAAACTTTTATCAAAAACAAAGTATCTGATGAAAAAACTAATAATGCTTGCAGCAATCATCACTCTAATAAGCTGTAAAAAAGAGAGTGAAACACAATCAACTTACAAAAGTGGAACCAAGGAAATTAGTCTTACAGAAATTTGGGATGGAACATTCTCTGCTGAAAGAATGAACGCTTTAAATTCTATGAATGGTGATTTCTATTCGCTTTTAAACACAGACGAAAAAGGAAACACTACTGTTGATAAATATAGCTATAAAACTTTAGAAAAGATAGAAACTATTGTGAGCAGTGCAGATTTACAAGATTTAAATAGTTTCGATTCTTACTCCTTTAATAATGATGAAACTAAAATTATACTTGGCACTAAATTCCAGCAAATTTTTAGACGTTCTTTTAGTGGTACTTTTTATGCTTATGATATTGCTACTAAAAAACTTTCTTTAATTGGAGAAGGTATTCAAGAACCTGTTTTTTCTCCTGACAATCAAAAAGTTGCTTATGCAAAAGACAATAATATTTTTGTCAAAGATTTTTCTAAAAATGATCTTATTCAAGTAACTACTGATGGTCAGAAAAATAGCATTATCAATGGAATTACAGACTGGGTTTACGAAGAAGAGTTTGCTTTTGTAAGAGCTTTTGAGTGGAGTAATAATAGTAATTACTTAGCTTTTTTACGTTTTGATGAATCTGAAGTACCTACTTTTTCTATGGATATTGTTGGTAAAGAATTGTATCCAAATCAGCAGGTTTTTAAATACCCAAAAGCTGGTGAGAAAAATGCTGATGTTACCTTACACATGTATGCTTTATCAAACAGAAATACTAAAAAAGTTGATTTAGGAGATTACGAATATATACCAAGAATTAAGTGGTCTAATAATGATGCTGTTTTAGTGGCAACAACTTTAAATCGTCATCAAAATAATTTAAAATTGTACAAAGTAAATGCTTTAAGAAGTTCATCAACTTTATTGTTAAATGAAACTGATAAAGCCTATATAGATATTACTGACAATCTTACTTTTTTAGTTGATAATAGTTTTATTTGGACAAGTGAAAAGGATGGATTTAATCATATTTATCATTATGATTTTGATGGAAATCTGATCAACCAAATTACAAAAGGAAACTGGGAAGTGACTAATTATTATGGCTTTAACACAGCTAAAAAAACAATTTATTATCAATCTGTAGAAAATGGCTCTACAAATAGAGGTGTATATTCTATTGGTTTAGATGGCGAAAATAAAAAGCTATTAAGCAATAAAGACGGACAAAATAATGCAGATTTTAGCACCAATTTAAATTATTTTATCAATACGTTTTCATCATCTGAAATACCACCTATTTATTCTTTATACAAAGCTGAAGGCGAAATGCTTAAAGTAATTAAAGATAACAGCCAACTAAAAGAAAAATTAGCAGATTATAAAATAAGTGCAAAAGAGTTTTCTACAATAAACATTAATGGAAATGATTTAAATATGTGGATGATTAAGCCTGTAGATTTTGATAAAAACAAAAAATACCCAATGTTAATGTTTCAATATTCAGGTCCAGGTTCTCAGCAAGTGGGTAATAAATGGAATGCCAGAAACGATTATTGGCATCAGTTATTGGCACAAAAAGGAATGATTGTAGTTTGTGTTGATGGAAGAGGAACTGGCTTAAAAGGAAGTGATTTTAAGAAAGTAACACAAAAAGAATTAGGTAAATATGAAGTTGAAGATCAAATTGCTGCAGCCAAAAAATTAGCTGAACGTTCTTATATAGATGAAGATAATATAGGTATTTGGGGTTGGTCTTATGGAGGTTTTATGAGTACAAATTGCATCTTAAAAGGTAGTGATATTTTCTCAACAGCTATCGCAGTTGCACCTGTAACTTCTTGGCGTTTTTACGATTCTGTTTACACAGAACGCTATATGCAAACTCCACAAGAAAACCCAAGTGGATATGATGATAATTCGCCCATAAATTATGCAGAAAAACTAGAAGGAAACTACTTATTAGTGCATGGTACAGGAGATGACAATGTGCATGTACAAAATACTTATAGAATGATTAATGCTTTGATAGAAGCCAATAAACAATTTGATATGTTTATAGTTCCAGATAGGGCACATGGCATTAGAAAAGGTGAAAACACACAAATTAACTTATTTACAAAAATGACTAATTTTGTAGAAGAACATTTAATTAACAAATCAAATAAATCAACTGAAATAAAAGGATAATTATGTTAGACAAAGGAGTTAGCACAGCTGCAGTAGAACCACAAATGTTTGGACATCCAAAAGGATTGTTCTACTTATTTTTTGCAGAATTATGGGAACGTTTTAGTTTCTATGGTATGAGAGCGTTATTAACGCTGTATATGGTAGAACATATTTTTGAAGCAATCGCTGAAAGGGATACAGCAACTGCTGTTGTTTATGCTTCTTATGGTTCTTTAGTGTATGCATCTACTGTAATTGGTGGTCAAATATCAGATAAAATTTTAGGTATGAGAGCTTCCATTTTCCTGGGAGGAATTCTAATGGCTTTAGGTCATTTTGTTTTAGCCATAGAAAATGATGTTGCTTTTTATTTAGCCTTGGCATTTATTGTGGTTGGTAACGGTTTTTTTAAACCAAACATTTCCACTTTTGTTGGTGCACTTTATAAAGAAGGTGATGTAAGAAAAGATTCTGGATTTACCATTTTTTACATGGGTATAAATATTGGTGGTTTTGTTGCTCCTCTTTTATGTGGTTGGTTAGCTCTAAAATATGGCTATCATTATGGATTTGGCTTAGCTGGAATAGGAATGATGGCTGGTTTAATTTTCTTTTGGAGTGGAATAAAAAAGAATGTTTTTGGAGACAAAGGAATGCCACCAAACAAAGAGGTTTATGAAAAGAAAGTTTTAGGAATTCCGCAAAAAACGTTAATCCCAGTTATCGCATTTTTATGTGCTCCAGGAATTGCATACTTATTGGCTTCTTGGCAACAAAATTATGTAAGTGGAATCTTTAAGTTTATTGGTTTTGCTGTACTAGCATATTTAGTTTACATTATGGTTAAATTAGATTCTGATGCTCGTAAAAAACTAATTATGGCAGTTTTAATTACATTTTTTATGACACTTTTTTGGGGTTTCCATGAATTATCTGGAAGTGTAATTACCCTTTTTGCATCAAGAAATGTAGATTTAGCTGGTATTATGAGTGCTGCTCAAACCAATGCTTTAAACTCTATGTTTATTATTGTTTTGGCAATTCCTATTTCTTTATTGTGGGGTTATTTATCTAAAAAAGGATTAAATCCAAGAACACCATATAAGTTTGGTTTAGGATTACTTTTTGCAGGTTTATGTTTCTACATTTTATCTATAAGTGGAGCAAGTGCAGATGAAAATGGTTTGGTACCTTTCTATTATTTATTTGCTATGTATTTTATTATTTCTATTGGAGAATTGTTTATGTCTCCAGTTGGATTGTCAAAAATTACAGATTTATCACCAAAAAACATTGTTGCTTTTATGATGGGAGTTTGGTTCTTATCATCTGCTTTTGCATTTCAAATTGTAGGTTTTATTGGCGAGCAATTGGCCATTGAAAGTACAGACAAAAATGTGGGTGGTTTAGAAACTTTAACCGTTTATACAGATGGTTTTCATTTAATTGCAATGTATGCTTTAGGTGCAGGTGCAATTGTTCTATTATTCTCTCCATTAATGAAAAAGTTATTAGGTAACGTTCACTAAAAATAAATAAATCAAAACCTCATAAACTAAAATTTATGAGGTTTTTTTGTTTACAAAAAGTTGATATTCAGTATAATTTGTAAATTTGGCATATCATTTGCGACTAAATTTTTATGAAAAAAACACTTTTATTTTTTGCTTTTATAGCATTTAGCTTTTCTTCAAAAGCTCAATATGAAATAAATTGGCTATCTTTTGAAGAAGCAATTGAACTCAACAAAAAAAATCCGAAACTTATTTTAATTGATATCTATACAGATTGGTGTGGTTATTGCAAAAAAATGGATAAGGAAACTTATTCAAATAAAGTAATTGCAAACTATATTAATACAAATTTTTATGCCATAAAATTAGATGGTGAAGGAAAAGAAGATATTATTTTTAAAGGCTACACTTTTAAATATAAAAAAGAAGGTAAATCTGGGTATCACGAATTATCTGCAACTTTACAAAATGGCAAACTCTCATACCCAACCACAATTTTTATGACCGAAAAAGAAGAACTGCTTCAAAATATTCCTGGTTATTTATCTAAAGAAAGGTTTGAAAAAATACTTGGCTTTTTTAACGAGAGTGCATACAAAACAGAAAGTTGGGAAACATACGAAAAAAACTTTAAGAGCAATTTATAGTCTTATTTTTTGAGAATATAAGCTCCTTTTTCTGCTGTATAATAAAAAGGTATTTCTAATTTCTTGGAAGTTTCCTGCCACCTTTTCACATAACTTTTATAGTTAGAACCATCTGCAATAATTTCTTTTGGATCTATTTCCTTTATCAATCTTTCTAAATTTATTTTAGGTGATTGTTGCAACAAAACAATTGGTTTGTTTAAGTTTTTAAGTTGATAAACGCCCAAACTATCTACAATTAAAATTTTGTCTTTTTCAAAACTAAAGATATTAGAAAACCCTTTTCTATAGACTGGAATTATATTTTCATTGATTCTATAAGAAACCATAAAATTTGTTTTAGAAATTTCTAAACTATCTAAATCATGAGTTACAATTAGTTTCTCTCCTATTCTATTTCCTAAAATCGTATTTCTACTTTTATAAAAAACAATGAATTCTTTTTTTGTTTTCTTTCGATGATTTTCATACAAAAAAACACTTTGCACCAATAAAATTGATGCCAATACATAAAGTAATCTTTTAGAAGATATTTTTATTAAAAAGTAAACTCCTAAAAAAATTGCAAAATAACAGACCAGCATCATTAAAAATGAGAGTGAAATTTCTGTAAATAAAAATTGCTCTTGACTAGAAATCCATCCTACAAAGTTATTCATCATAGAAATTACAGCTCCGTAAAAATCGGCTAAGAATTGAGGTAAAACACCTATTAAAGCTAATGAAATTATTAAAATTCCACCCAATAAAATGACACCCAAACAAGGAATTATAATTAAATTCGAAAGTATAAATAAACCAGGAAACTGATGAAAATAGTATAAACTTAGAGGTAAAATTCCTATTTGAGCCGCGATTGAAACCGTTGTTAATTGCCAAAAATAATCTATAATTTTATATTTTGTTTTCCAAAATGTGTACAACTTGGGTTGTACCAAAACAATCCCAAAAACGGCTAAATAACTTAATTGAAAACCAACATCGAACAAAAACATTGGTTTAAAAATAAGCAAGAAAAACATCGAAGTTATTAAAGAAAATAGCACTATATTTTTTCTTTTAAAAGACATGCCAATTGCTAAAAAAGTAAACATTGTTACTGCTCTAACAACACTTGCAGAAAGCCCTGCAACAAAAGCAAACCCCCAAAGTAAAAAAACGATTAAAATGGTTTTAATAATTCTGCCATTTTTTAGTCTTTCCATTGGTTTTAATAAGTTTGTTAAAATCAATAAAATAATACCTACATGCAACCCAGAAACTGCTAAAATATGAATGGCTCCAGCCTTAGAATAATCAGCTATTAAATCTTTAGAAATCTCTTGTCTTTGCCCTAATAATAAGGCATTTATTACACCAAACTCATCATTTTTAAAATTGTATTCTCTTAAAGATTCTTGAACTTTATCTCTAAAATTTGCTGATAAACCAACCAAAGAAAAACCTTGTATTCCTGAGCTTTTATAACTGTCAGATGTTAAAAATATTTGATGATGAATTCCTTGTTTGGCTAAATAAAATCGATAATCAAATTGATAAGGATTCAAAGATTTATTTACCTCTAAAAATTCTGGTTTTGCAAATATAAGTTCATCAACCTTAAAAGATCTGAAAGCACTGTCTTTTAAAACGTTTAATAATACTTTTCCTCTAGTTTTTACACTATCAATTTGAACAACATTTACGTCGTATTTATAATGATAATTACTCGATTTTAAAATTTTATCAATCTTTAAAATAACTGAAGAATTCTCCTTTAAATAGTGGTTATAATACGAATCGTAATTCTCTGAATTATCAATAAAAACCGAAGAAATTCCAAGAATAAAGAAGAGTAAAAAGGCGAAAAAAGTTCTAAAAATTTTCTGATTGAAAACAACAATCAAAATTAAAATTATTCCTAATAAAAGAAACAAATTTAAAAAACCAAATTTCCATATTTTAGAGTAAAACTGAGTTAACACCCCAAAAATTAGGAACAACACAAAATGTAGTGGTAAATACTTAAGTACCTTATTCATAGCGAAGACAAGGTACTAAAAATTTAATATATTTTAAAGAATACTTTTTGCTTTTACAAATGTTTTTGTCCAGTAAGCTTCTGATAATGAAGAAACAATAACACCTTTAGAGGTTGTGGAGTGTATAAAGAATATTTCATCATCTTTCACTTCTACAATTAAACCTACATGGTTTATAGTATTGGAGTTCCTTCTAATTATAAAAAAAAGTAAATCTCCTTTTTTTACATTTTCTAAAGACACATCCATTCCTATTTCTGCTATATTTCGAGAGCTCCTTGGCAATTGAATATCTTCTTTACTAAAAGCAACAGAAACCAAACCAGAGCAATCCATCCCTTTTTCTGTAATTCCACCATATTTGTATTTAACATTTAAATACGAAAGAGCGTTTGTTACAATTTTATCTATTATAAGCTCTGTTTCTAAAGTGTTTGAATTAAACGAATCTTTTTTGTCATCAACTCTAACAATATCTTCATTTAATGTTATTGGTTTTACCAAACTACGATCTTTTACAATGGCATTATTTTTATCTTTTTTATTAGCAAGTGTTGTTTTTTGTAAAGAACAAGAACTGAAAATGAGTACTAAAAATAGCGCTGTCAAAAAAAACCTATTCATAATAAATTATGATTTTATCCCTTTTATAATTTCTTCAGCTACTTTTTCTGAAGCTCCTTTTCCTCCCAATTTCTTTTCTAAATCGTAATAATTTAAAAACATTTTTTCTCTATGGTTTGTTTCTAAAATTTTTGCGAGTTCCGTTTTTAGATTTGTTCTTGTTAATTTATCTTGAATTAACTCGGTTACAACTTCTTTATCCATAATTAAATTGACCAAAGAAATAAATTTTAAAGTGATAATTCTTTTGGCTATTTGATAAGATATAAACCCACCTTTATAACAAACCACTTGTGGAATTTTAAACAACGCTGTTTCTAAAGTTGCAGTGCCAGAAGCAACTAAAGCTGCAGTAGAAATAGACAATAAATCGTAGGTTTTATTATTGATAAAACTTACTTCTCTGTTGCCAATTATTTGTTGATAGAAAGAAAAATCTTGACTTGGTGCACCAGCAATTACAAATTTATAATCAGAAAAGTCATCCACTAAAGAAAGCATTACAGCTAACATTTTTGTGATTTCTTGCTTTCTACTTCCTGGTAATAATGCAATAATTGGTTTGGTTCCTAAAGAATTTTCTTCTCTAAATTTGAATTCATCAACTTGTTTTCGATCTGCAATTGCATCAATTAAAGGATGGCCAACAAACTCTACATTGTAATCGAATTGTTTATAAAAATCTTTTTCAAAAGGGAGAATGACAAACATTTTATCGATGTCTCTTTTAATACCATTTACTCTGCTTGCTCTGCTTGCCCAAACTTGAGGAGAAATATAATAATTGGTTCTAAAACCAGCTTTTTTAGCCCATTTTGCTACTCGCAAATTAAAGCCAGAATTGTCTATAAAAATAACAACATCTGGCTTAAATTTTTCAATATCTATTTTACAAAACTTAATAAAACCCAATACTTTATTCAGGTTTTTTAAAACTTCGAAAAAGCCCATAAAGGCTCTTTCTTTGTAATGACTTACTAAAGTACCTCCAATATTTTGCATTAAATCTCCACCCCAAAAACGTACTTCTGCATTTGTATCATTTTTATACAATGCCTTCATTAAATTAGAACCATGTAAATCTCCAGAAGCTTCACCAGCAATAATGTAGTATTTCATCAGATAAACTTTAAAATCAAAGTGGTTAATGCAATTATTATGGTAGTTAATAAAACACCTTTTGCTCTGTTGTCTTGTTTCTTTTTAATATATATTAAAAACACAAATAAATTTGGAATGGCAGCAATAGATAAAATTTTACCATACAAATCTCCGTCTTTAATCAATTGTAAAGTTTCACTAAAACCAACTCTAGAAAAATATTCTACATATAAAAAACCACCTGCTGCAGTTGCAAACAGCGCTGCTAAAACTCCTATTAATAGGTCTTTTTTTACAGTTCCCAAGAGTTTAATTTTTGAATCATGTGATGTGCAGTTAAATCGAACTGAACAGGTACTATAGAAATATAACCATTTTCTAAAGCGTAAACATCTGTATCTTGCCCTTTATCTTTATTTACAAACTCACCAGAAAGCCAATAATACTCTTTACCAAAAGGACTTTTTCTTTTGTCGAAAATCTCTTTCCAAAAACCCATTGCTTGTCTGCAAATTTTAGTTCCTTTTATTTCATCCTTCTTTAAATTAGGTATGTTTACATTTAAAACAATACCTTCTGGCAAACCATTTAACAAAGTATTTAAAGTAATATTTTTTACAAAATCTTCGCAAGGCTTAAAATCTGCATGCCATTTAAAGTCTAATAAAGAAAAACCAATTGCAGGTATACCCTCTATTCCTGCCTCTATTGCAGCACTCATTGTACCAGAATAAATAACATTTATAGAAGAATTAGAACCATGATTAATACCAGAAACACATAAATCTGGCTTTTTATTCAAAATTTCGCTGATTGCCATTTTTACACAATCTGCAGGAGTTCCTGAGCAAGTGTATTCTAATTGTGGCCCATCATCAATAGTAATTGGGTTGCAAGTAAGCACATTATCCACAGTAATTGCATGTCCCATTCCACTTTGAGGACTATCAGGAGCTACCACAACAACTTCTCCAATTTTATTCATTATTTTAATTAATGCTCTTATTCCTGGAGCAGTAATTCCATCATCATTGGTAACTAAAATTAAAGGTCTTTCTTGCATACTATTTACTTTTAAGGTTCAAGATTGCATATTAAATCTTGAATTCTAAACTTAAAATTTTGAATTCTTTAAGCAAATGTAAAATATTTTAAGCGATAATCTTTTTAACATTTCGTAAAGAATAAAAAAGTCTTATTTTTTGTAACATTGTATGTACGTAATTATTAAATTTTTAATATTCTCTTCCACCATTTTCAGTGTTTTTGGAATGAAGTTTAGGCAGAAAATTAAGAATTTTTTTAGTTCTGAATAAAGATCGTTGACGAAAAGGAGATTATGTTTCAATGCAATGAGAATTAAAAAAGGAAAAAAATAATATCAGAAGTATTCATAAAAATTTATTAAAAAAAATAAATATAAATTTTTGGCACTATTTTAGTAGATTCGTAATTAGAAAATAAAAACAACAGAAAACTATATATGAAAGTAAAATTTAAGTTTATCACTACTTTTTTAGCAATATTATTATTAATTAGTAGTGCATCTTTAAAAGCAGCAGAGCATGATAAGAAAGCAGACCCAGAAAAAGATAAAGTTTTAATTTATGTATTAAAAAATATTTTAAGCAGAATGCATTTTGTTGTAAAAAACATGAATGATAATTTCTCAGAGCAAGTATATAATACTTTTATTGATGATTTAGATGCCAGCAAAAGATATTTTACCCAAGAAGACATGAAAGAATTTTCTAAGTATAAATATCAAATAGACAATCAACTATTAAAAGATGATTTAAGTTTTTACAAATTGGTATACAATCGATTTTTAACTAAAATGAAAAATGCAAAATCTTTTTATGGAGATTTATTAGCACAACCTTTCGACTTTAATAAGAATGAAACAATAGATTTAGATTACGAAAAAGTACCATTTGCAAAAAACGATAATGAACTTATAGATTATTGGAGAAAGCAATTAAAATTGCAAACCTTAAGCAGAATACAAGAACAAACAGATTTACAAAAAGATAAACTAAAGAAAGATAAAAATTACAAGGTTAAATCTTTTAAAGTTTTAGAAAAAGAAGCGAGAGCTGAAGTTCTAAAAAATATGGATGAATTGTATGTTAGAATAGAAGAGTTAGAAAACGATGATTGGTTTTCGACTTTTTTAAATGCAGTTGTAGGCGCATTTGATCCACACACAACTTACATGGATCCTAGTATTAAAGAGCGTTTTGACCAAACAATGTCTGGGAAACTTGAGGGGATTGGAGCTCGTTTACAAAAAAAAGGGATTTACACACACGTTTTCGAATTGGTTTCTGGAGGACCTGCATGGAAACAAGGAGAACTTGAACCAGATGACATCATCTTAAAAGTGGCACAAGGTGATGAAGAAGCTTTGGATATTGTAGGAATGCGTTTAGATGATGCCATTAAATTTATTAAAGGTAAAAAAGGAACAGAAGTAAAGCTTACAGTAAAGAAAAAAATGGATGGCTCTACTAAAATAATTTCTATTATAAGAGATGTTGTTCAATTAGATGAAACTTTTGTAAAATCTAGTATTGTAGAGAAAGATGGAAAAAAATATGCAATTATAGATTTGCCAAGTTTTTACATCGATTTTTCTGATGATAATTACAGAGATTCTGCAAAAGATATGGAAAAAGAAATTGAAAGATTAAAAACCGAAGGCGTAAATGGTTTAATTGTAGATTTAAGAAACAATGGTGGTGGCTCTCTAAAAACTGCCATAGAAATATCTGGTTTATTTATTAACGAAGGTCCTGTTGTGCAGGTTAAATATAGAGGAGAAGACCCAACAATCTACAAAGATACAGACCCTAAGTTGCAATGGGATGGTTCTCTTGTTGTGCTAGTAAATGAATTCTCTGCATCAGCATCAGAAATTTTTGCGGCTGCAATGCAAGATTATGAAAGAGGAATTATTTTAGGTGGTAATCAAACGTATGGAAAAGGTACAGTTCAAAACGTTTTACCTATCAATCAGTTTTATCCAAAATACGAAAAAGACTTAGGTTTCTTAAAAATGACTATTCAAAAGTTCTACAGAGTAAATGGAGGTTCTACACAAATAGAGGGCGTTTATTCCGACATTGCTATGCCTAGTAGATATAGTTATATGAAGTTTGGAGAACGAGATTTAGCAGGTGCTTTAGCTTGGGATAAAGTTCCACAAGCGAAATACACGCAAACAAATACATATTCAAATTTTAATGATGTTATATACAAGAGTAAAGAAAGAATTGCCTCTGACACAAACTTTAAAATGGTAAATGAATATGCAAAATGGCTGAAGAAAAATCAAGATGACACCTCTTTCTCTTTAAACTATAATCAATTTTTTAAAGAAAGTGATGATAGAGAAAAAGAAGCAGAGAAGTTTAAATCTGTCTTTGATTACAAATCGAATTTAACTTTTTCATCACCTAAATACGAACAATCCTTGGTAAAAAGTAATAAAGATTTAGCAGACAAAAGAATGGCTTGGCACAAAAACTTAGCCAAAGACATGTATGTTTCTGAAGCTTTAAATGTACTAAGTGAATTAAAACTTAAAGAAAAATCTGAACTTGTTAAGAATTAAAGCAGTTCAATTATAAATATTTAAAACCTGATATTTTTTTTATAAAAAAATATCAGGTTTTTTTAATTTTGAAAAATGACATATAAAGTAACATTTGCCACAAAATGGTCTGACTTTGATCCAAACAGACACATGCGTCACACAGCTTACAACGAATATGCAGCAGAAGTTCGAGTGCGTTATTTTGCTGAACAAAATTTTTCTATTGATGAATTTACCAAATATAATATCGGTCCTATTTTATTCACAGAAGAAACATCTTTTAGAAAAGAAATTCATTTGGGCGAAAATATAACAGTAAACATAAAATTATCTGGACTTTCCAAAAATAATGAACGATGGAAATTAGTTCATGAAGTTTTTAATGAAGCAGGTAAATTATCTGCAGTGATAAAAGTTTATGGAGCTTGGTTAGATTTATCAAAAAGAAAATTAACCTCACCCCCAAAAGAAGCAAAAAATTTGTTTTTGAGCGCTGATAAAACTGATGATTTTGAAGAAATTATTTTAAAACCAAAGGTTTAAAGTTCCATATCAATTACAATTTTACCCTTCGTTTTTCTTTGCATCATATTTTCGAGCGCTATTGGAGCATCTTTTAAAGAATAGGTTTTATCAATATGTGGTTTTAACTCCCTTTTTGCAAACCAAGTTAATAACTCTTTAATATTCTCTAAACTTTTTTTCGGTTCTTTTTGAGCAAATGCTCCCCAAAAAACACCCACAATACTTGCTCCTTTTAATAACGTTAAATTGATAGGTATTTTGGGTATTTCACCATTTGCAAAACCAATTACCAAATGTCTTCCTTTCCATGCTATTGCTCTTAATGCCAATTCAGAAAAATGACCTCCAACAGGATCATAAATTACATCTACACCTTTCCCGTTTGTTAATTCTTTGACTCTATCTTTTAAATTTTCTTCTGTATAATTAATAACTTCATCTGCACCAAATTGCTTGCATAAATCTAGTTTTTCTTTCGTTGAAGCTGCTGCAATAACTTTAGCACCCATTAATTTTGCCAATTCTAAAGCTGTTAAACCAACTCCACCAGAAGCTCCTAAAATTAAAATAGTTTCTCCTTTTTGTAAATTTGCTCTGTCTTTTAAAGCATGATAAGAAGTGCCATAAGCCAATAAAAAAGCAGATGCATTTACCATAGACATCCCTTTTGGTTTCGGAAAACAGTCTTTCGCTTTTACAATTGCTTTTTCAGCAAAACCTCCAAAAGGTATAAAACCCACAACCTCATCACCAATTTTAAAATGTTGTACATTTTCTCCAACTTCTTCTATAATTCCAGCGACATCACTTCCTGGAGAAAATGGGAATTCAGGCTTAAATTGATATTTTCCTTGAATAATTAAGGTATCAGGAAAATTTACACTGCATGCTTTTACAGTTATCAAAACTTCATCTCCTTTGGGGTTTGGAGTTTCAATTTCTTGATATTTTAAAGTTTCAGGTGTTCCAAATTCGTTACATACTATAGCTTTCATAAAAAATATTTTTTACCAAGGTAACATAATTATAGAAATGAAAAAAGCTTCTCAATTGAGAAGCTTTAAGTACGAGCGGAGAGACTCGAACTCTCACACCTTTCGGCACTAGATCCTAAGTCTAGCGTGTCTACCAATTCCACCACGCTCGCATTTTGGTTTGCAAATATAAACAATCAATAGAAACTACAAAGCAGTTCATTATTATTTTTATATTTTTGATTTTAATTCAAATAAAAATTTATGAAAACTGTAAAATCTTACATAAAAGAACACAAGCAACGTTTTTTGGACGAATTGATAGAATTACTAAAAATTCCTTCAATTAGCGCTGATAGAGCTTATAAAAAAGATGTTTTACTAACTGCAGATTTTGTTTTGGAAAGTCTTAAAAATGCAGGTTGCGATTCTGTTGAAATTTGCCAAACAGATGGGTATCCTATAATTTATGGAGAAAAAATTATTGATAAAAATCTACCAACAATTTTAGTTTATGGACATTATGATGTACAACCTGCAGATCCAATTGATTTATGGCATTCTCCACCATTTGAACCTGTAATTAAAAAAACAGAAATTCATCCTGAAGGTGCAATTTTTGCAAGGGGTGCTTGCGATGATAAAGGACAAATGTACATGCATGTTAAAGCATTCGAATACATGATAGCAACAGACAATCTGCCATGTAACGTAAAATTTATGATAGAAGGTGAAGAAGAGGTTGGTTCTGTAAACCTATCTAAATTTGTATCAGAAAATCAAGAAAAATTAGCAAATGATGTGATTTTAATTTCAGATACTGGCATGATTGCTAACGATATTCCATCTATAACCACAGGTTTACGTGGTTTAAGTTATGTAGAAGTAGAAGTAACTGGACCTAATAGAGACTTGCACTCTGGCTTGTATGGTGGTGCAGTTGCCAATCCAATTAATATTTTAACAAAAATGATTGCTTCTTTGCACGATGAAAATAATCAAATTACCATTCCTTGTTTTTATGATAAAGTAGAAGATTTATCCAAAGAAGAAAGAGCAGAAATGGCTAAAGCACCTTTTTCCTTAGAAAACTATAAAAAAGCATTGGCTATTGATGACGTTTTTGGTGAAAAAGGATATTCTACAAACGAAAGAAATTCCATAAGACCAACTTTAGATGTAAATGGTATTTGGGGAGGTTATACAGGTGAAGGTGCAAAAACAGTAATTGCAAGCAAAGCGTTTGCAAAAATTTCGATGCGCTTGGTGCCAAATCAAGATTGGAAAGTAATTACAGAATTGTTTAAAAATCATTTTGAAAGTATTGCTCCAAAATCTGTGAAAGTAAAAGTTACACCACATCATGGAGGTCAAGGTTATGTTACTCCTATTGATAACATTGCATATCAAGCAGCAAGTGAAGCATATGAAACCACCTTTGGTAAAACTCCAATACCGCAAAGAAGTGGAGGTAGTATTCCTATTGTTGCCTTATTTGAAAAAGAATTAAAAAGTAAAACTATTTTAATGGGTTTTGGACTCAACTCTGATGCTATTCATTCACCAAATGAACATTTTGGAGTTTGGAATTATTTAAAGGGTATTGAAACAATTCCATTTTTTTATCTTAATTTTGCAAAATTATCTTTATAATTGTTGTATTTAAAGCATGTTAACCTGTTTTTTTACCATTTTAACGATATAACTAAACAATTCAAAAAAAAACGTTCCCCAAAATAAATATTTAGTAATAAATTTGACATCTAAAGTCAGAATAAAATAATCACAAATAAAAATAAAAATGAAAAAAATTTACTTTGGGGCAGTATTCACATTAATGTCTTTTTTCGCGAGTGCACAAGATTACGATCATTGGTCTATTGACATTGGAGGTGGACTTCATCAGGTTGGTTCTGCATTAACTCCGGGATTTGCTGAAAATATTTTCGGACAAGGACATATTGGTTATAGATATATGTTTAACGAGAAATTTGGTTTAAGATTAGATTTAGGATATAATAGTTTTACAGCTAATGAAACTTCTCAACCTTTTACCTCTAATTATTATAGAGCTAGTTTAGAAGGTGTTGTTAATTTAAGAAGTATTTTAAAATTTGACACTTGGACTAAACGTTTTGGATTATTATTTCATGCAGGTGCAGGAGCTGCTACTTTAAACGTTACTGCTCCAGTAAATAATGGTAGTGGCGATGTAATGTATGCTATGAATTTTGGTTTAACTCCTCAATTTAAATTAAATGACCGATTCACGCTATTTTTAGATTTAAATAGTATAATTCACTTTTATCAAGAAAATAATTTTGATGGAGGAAAGAATGTAGATTGGAGAGAGTCTAACATAAGCCTTATGAATACATCAATAGGTTTGAATATTGCTTTAGGAAAAAATAGGCAATCAGCTGATTTTTATGTTGAAGATGAAATAGAAGATAAGATAGTTAACACAGAGCTAGACGCAATTAAAAAACGTTTAAACAATGCCGAAAAAGAAATAGAAATTTTAAAATCAAAAGAGTCTGGCCCTAATAAAGATCTTGTATTAACAGAATTAGATGAGAGATATGTTAAAAGAGATGAAAACCCTAATAGATATTCTAGTGTAGTTACGGGTTCTAATGTTGATTTTATTAGAGAATTATTAAACAGCGGTTATATTAATGTTTATTTTGATGTGAATAAAGACGAAATTCAAAAAGGGTCTTTAAATTCTGTAAACTACTTAAAGCAATTTATGATGGACAACCCATCTGTAAGTGCAGATTTAATCGGTTATGCAGATGAAACTGGAACAGCAGACAGAAATAAGACGCTTTCTCAAAATAGAGCAAAAAGAGTATATGATGTTTTAGTTGCAGCTGGGATAAGCCCATCTAGACTTTCTTATTTTGGAGGTGGTGAAGATAAAACTGTAACCGAAGAAGCAAGACAATTTGCTAGAAAAGTTACATTTAAGTTAAGATAAAATCAACAAAATTACATAATTAAAAAAGCATCTACAATTTATATAGTAGATGCTTTTTTAATTTAAAGAAATATACCAAGTTACTCTAAACCACAAATTATTTTCAGTTGCATTTTCTATAAAATTGCTTAATCTGTAATCGAAACCAAATTCAATTTTATCTTTCTTTGTTGCTTGATAACCTAAATAAGGTGTAAATCTAATCTCTAAATCAGAGAAATCGTACAAATACTCATTGCCAAATTTCAAGTAAAATTCTTTAACGTCCACCTTTTCGCCATTCAAAGCTTTTTCTGCACTTATTCTATATCTCATTCTAAAAGTCGTTTGTTTTTCTGATTCAAAAAATTGTTCAAAAGCAAAACGATGACCTAATTTTAAAGTTGATAATTGATTGACTAAATTGAAATGCTGAAAAGTTCTATGAATTGTTCTTGTATCTCTTAAACGTAAAATATAGCCAAAGTTAAAAGATTGATTTAGCCCTGTTTTTAAGGATATTATAGATGAAATATCAACTAAACTATGAGAAAACTGATATGCATCATCGTATAAAACAGTTCTAGACTCTAAACTATTTATCCATTTTGTTTTTTCAGATATTTTTTTTGATAACACGACTTTTGGCAAAAATCCTGCATCTAAATTCGTTTGAGAATTGATTTGGATAAAAAACAAAATAAATGCAAAAAACGAAACTATTTGTTTACCCATTAAAATTCTAAATTGATTGAATTTATTTGTTTAAACTTTAATTCTTTAATTATGGCTCCATTTTCATTAAATAAAACTTCATATAAATCGTAGTCATTTTCTTTTTTAGCTTTTAATACAATTTCATAAAAAATTCTAGTTGCTATATGATTTCTTGTACTTTCTAAAAAAACTTTCTTTACTTCAGTTTCTAATCCTTTGTACTGAATTTGAATCTTTTTAAATTTATATTTTTTGTAAGTCCCAGATAATTTATGAGTAATTTTATTTTGAATTTCTAAATCCAATTCAGCAAAAGACACTTTCTTTTCAACATCAATTAAGTTTCCCTTTTCTGAAAATTCGATGCTAAATAAGTGTTTTTGGAAACAAATTTTTGCCTCGAAACTTTTTCCATCATTACTTTCTTCTACATACCATTTTACCTTCTTTTCAAAATTTAGACCTTTTATAAAGTTCAAAGAATTCTCTGGAACTTGAGCTGGTTTTACTCTGTATTCTTTCTCGAATTTTTCTTGGGAGCATGTTAAACTTGAAACAAGTAAAATAAATAAAAAGACACTTTTTTTCATATTTTTAGAACTAATTATTTTATAAAATAAGCCTTCAAAATATAATCTACTTCTGGGTATTTTTCTCTTAAAAATTTATTGCCAAATTTTGCTATTGAATCTTGTTTATAGCCCAATTTATCTCCATAACCATTGTAAAATTTCAAGACATTTTCTTGCCCAACAATTACTTTTGCAACCACAGGAAAACCAGTAACTCCTGAATATGCCAATTTATCTAATCTGTAATTTTCTTTTAAATTGATAAAAATTTGATTCGAGCGAGTATTCACTCCTCCTCTTGCAAAAGAAATCGTCATAGAATCGTTTTTAACAATTACAGGTTCATCTTCAATACCTCTTTTTTGCCAAGCATTATTGATTAAAGTATCATTATGTATACCAAATTGAGCAACAAATTTTGGAACAACTCTGTAAATAGGAACATCTACATAGTATTCATTTTTGATTAATTGATACAATCTGTCAACACCTTTTGGAGACCATTCTCTATTGGCTTCAATGTCAAAATTCCCTTTTGTAGTTTCAAAACGTGCTTTAAAAGTAGCAGGCGCTTCTTTTTTTAACCACTTTTCATTGAATTTAACAGTTGAACAAGCAGAAAGTATTACTAATGCCAATATTATGTATATTTTTTTCATCCTATTTTTTTTAAATTTTAAACAAAAGTAGCTAAAATGATTGTTTTTGAATAGATGCAGTGGTCACAAAATAATCAATAGTTTAAACTTCGAAAATTCAAAATTTTAAGAAGTAACAAATAGCATTTTAAAACGTTATAATAAAATACAAACTATTTAATTGTGCTTAAAAATTTCTTTATTATTTGTTCTGGTGTTGATAAAAACCTAATTAATAATTGTTCTGATGGCGAACAAAATAAATACGTTGGTATTGGAGCCACTGTGTTTTTTACTGCAGTTATGGCAACCATAGCTGGTTCTTACGCTTTATTTACCGTTTTTGATAATTTATATGCAGCTATTTTCTTTGGATTGATTTGGGGCTTATTGATTTTCAATTTAGATCGTTTCATAGTTTCGACGATTAAAAAGTCGGATTCTAAATTGAAAGAACTTTTACAAGCAGCTCCAAGAATAATTTTAGCAATCATTATTGCTGTTGTT
The DNA here is from genome assembly GCF_049276715.1 of Polaribacter sp. Lineage (GTDB taxonomy): Bacteria > Bacteroidota > Bacteroidia > Flavobacteriales > Flavobacteriaceae > Polaribacter. Next base: position 191,880 of record NZ_JBASWY010000041.1, on the reverse strand, counting down.
ATTTCTAAACCTTTAGAACTAAAATTGTTTGAGAAAGAAATCAATCAAGTTTTATTGGCTCAGAAAAACCAAATGACGCTCGATAACAAAACACAAATTGCACAACAATTCATGCCTGAGATTTCGAAAATAAATTCAGAAATTGAAAACTTAAAAGCAGAAGTTTTAGCTAAAGAAATTGAAACCAATACTTTATATGAAACCTATATTGCAGAGGCTGAGGGCACAAAAGGAACTAAAAAATTAGGTAAAGGTCCTGTTTATGAAGAAAAACGAGCCAAACACGATGCTTCTGTATTGGCTTTAAATCAGCTTAAAAAAGAAAATCAAGAGAAAATAAACCAAAAAGAAAGTGCAATTGCTACTTTGATCGAAAATCAAAAATTAGCAGAAACAAAAACACAACCTATCATTTCTAATTTTGATGGATTAATGGCAAGGATAAATACCTTAGGAGAATTACCCTTTTTTACATCATTCTTTATATTTTTATTGTTTTTGGCCATTGAAACATCACCCATCATAGCAAAATTATTAGCGCCAAAAGGTGAGTACGATTTTAAATTAGAGGAAAAGGAATCAGCGATAAAAACTTGGGTAACACAACAAGTTCAGCAAAGACAACAAATGCTAAATGCAGACATTGCTATAGATAATAAAGTATATAGAGATCTTAAAGAAGATGATGATTTATACACTTACAAGCAAAAAATGGCAAGAGAATTGATGAAACTACAAGCAGATTCTTTTTATAAAAAACAGCAAAAAATGTTGTAAAACAACAACGAATATGCCACTACAAAATTGATAACCAATTATTTAAACATTTTATGATTATAAAATAAGAATCTGTATCAGCAGAAAAAAATTTATAATTACTTTTGTTATTCATTTATCAATTTATATATATATATGAAATATCAAGCTATTTTAGTTTTATTTATGGCATTTCTAATTTCTACCAATAGTTCTGCTCAAGAGGTTGCTAATGATACAATAAAAAAATCTTTTTGGAAAAAATTGTATGGTCAACCTGTTGAATCTGCAATTATTTTTATGCCAATAGGACATCACATCATAAATCCTGATGTAATTTTTCCTTTTTATACAGGTATTAATTACAAGGGTTTTGAAATTTCTATGTATGCGAATTCTCATAATGATATAACAACTTCTATTTATTATAAAAGAAAACAAAATTTATCAGAAAAATGGTCATTTATATATGGTATTGGTCTTGCTTATGGTTATGATGGAAAACTAGCAGAAGTAGAAGGTTTGCCTTTTAGAGAAACTCTTTTTTCAGGCCCCATAACGCCTATGGTAGGTTTTGAGTTTAATTATAAAATATCTAAAAAAATAAGTATCAATTTAAGTGTTGCACCTCCAGTAGTTATAGCTTATGGTATAAGATACGCACTCAATTGGTAAAGCTATAAATGTCTTTTTTATCTGGTTATAAAACCATAAAATTCTAAATTTGAAGAGTTTAAAACTTGGCTTTTTTTAATGTAGACAGAATTTAATTCTTTAAAAAACAAAAAAAGCGTCCCTTTAAAGGGAAGCTTTCCATTGGTTAACAAAACCACGACACTTTTACGAAAGTACCAAAACAACACAACTTTTGTTACTTCAACAAAAAGCAACGCACAAATATAAGCAGTTTTTAAATATTTTAAAATAAATATCCTATTTTTTGCAATATTGCCAATTGTGTATTTGCGCATAGATTGTATCTTTGCTTCCTTTATTAAACTTTACAAATTTAAATACAAATGCAATTATCAGAACAAGAAGTTGTACGAAGAGAGAAGCTCGCAAAATTAAGAGAAATGGGTGTGAATCCATATCCAGCAGATTTATTTCCAATCGATTCTAATTCGAAAGAAATAAAACAGAATTTTGTAGAAGATAAAAAGGTGGTAATTGCTGGTAGATTAATGTCTAGAAGAATTCAAGGAAAAGCTTCTTTTGCTGAATTACAAGATGGTGAAGGACGAATTCAAGTTTATTTTAATCGTGATGAAATTTGTACAGGTGATGACAAAACCTTGTATAATGAAATTTATAAAAAACTACTTGATATTGGCGATTTTATTGGTATTGAAGGCACTTTATTTACAACCAAAGTAGGTGAAAAAACAGTGATGGTTAAGAATTTTAAATTGCTTTCTAAAGCTTTAAAACCTTTGCCTTTGCCAAAAATTGATGCAGAAGGAAAAGCACATGATGCTTTTAACGATCCAGAAATGCGTTACAGACAACGTTATGCAGATTTGGTGGTAAATCCACATGTAAAAGAAGTATTTATTAAACGTACAAAGTTGTTTAATGCCATGCGTAATTTCTTTAATACTGCTGGTTATTTTGAAGTAGAAACGCCTGTTTTACAGCCGATTCCTGGAGGCGCAGCTGCAAGACCTTTTATAACACACCACAATTCTTTAGATATTCCTTTGTATATGAGAATTGCAAACGAATTGTATTTAAAGCGTTTAATTGTTGGTGGTTTTGATGGGGTTTATGAATTCTCGAAAAACTTTAGAAATGAAGGAATGGATAGAACTCATAATCCTGAATTTACAGCCATGGAAATCTATGTTTCTTACAAAGATTATAATTGGATGATGGATTTTTGTGAGCAACTTTTAGAGCACTGTGCAATTGCTGTAAATGGAACTTCTAAAGCTACTTTTGGTGAACATCATATCGATTTTAAAGCGCCTTATACAAGAGTAACTATGGCAGATTCTATCAAACATTTTACTGGTTTCGACATCAATGGAAAAACCGAAAGTGAAATTAGAGAAGCTGCAAAATCAATGGGAATTGAGGTTAATGAAACCATGGGTAAAGGAAAATTAATTGATGAAATTTTTGGTGAAAAATGTGAAGGAAATTACATTCAGCCAACATTTATTACAGATTATCCTAAAGAAATGTCTCCACTTTGTAAAGAGCACAGAACAAATCCTGAGCTTACAGAGCGTTTTGAATTGATGGTTTGTGGTAAAGAAATTGCAAATGCATATTCAGAATTAAACGATCCAATTGATCAACGTGAGCGTTTTGAACATCAATTAAAATTAGCTGCAAAAGGCGATGATGAAGCTACAGAATTTATAGACTACGATTTTTTAAGAGCTTTAGAATATGGAATGCCACCAACTTCTGGAATGGGAATTGGAATGGACAGATTAATTATGTTTTTAACCAACAATCAATCCATTCAAGAAGTGTTGTTTTTTCCGCAAATGAGACCAGAGAAAAAAGTAGTGGCTGTGGAATTAAATGATGATGAAAAAGCAGTTTTAGCAATTCTTAAAAAAGCCCAAAAATTAACCTTAGATGATTTGAAAACTAGAAGCGGTTTATCAAATAAAAAATGGGATAAATCCATTAAACACTTAACTAAAAACAGTTTGGCAAAAGTTTCTAAAACTGATGATGGTTTGTTTGTAGAAGTTTTATAAATAGATAAGCTGAATAATATTTTAAAAGGAATTACTTAAATATAGTTCCTTTTTTAGTAAATAAAAATAAATGATAAAAAACATTTTAAATAGAGACAAATGTCTTATATTTGAGGTCAAATGTATTTGTCATGGTTTACAAAGAAAATATATCAGAATCTAATATTGTTAATGAGGCCATTAGCAACTATGTAACTAGTTCACCTTTTAACATCACTAAAGAAAAAATTACTATTTCAGATTTTTTTAATAACAAGATGTTAGTAATTAAAGTTATAAGACAAGGTTTACCTTATAAATTATTTAATCTTATAAAAAAGATGAGTCCTTTTACAGAAGAAGATTGGGCAAGTTATTTAAACATTTCTAAAAAATCTTTGCAAAGATATAGCAATGATAAAAATCATTTATTTAAACCTATTCATACAGAAAAAATTATCGAGCTTGCAGAAGTTACCAATTTTGGCAAAGAAGTTTTTAGTTCTAAAGATCAATTTTATTTGTGGTTAAATACACCTGCTTTTATTTTTAATAATTTAAAACCTTCAGAACTTTTAAGAGATTCTTATGGGAAAGAATTAGTTATGGCAGAGTTAAATAGAATAGAGCATGGAATTTTTGCCTAATGAAAGTTTTTAGACTATCAAAAAAAAAATATGCAACAGAATTAAATGGTAAAGGAGCTGCAAAATTTAATAATAGATGGAACACTAAAGGAACAGAAATTATTTACACAGCAGAAAGTAGAGCTTTAGCCATGGCAGAAGTTGCAGTGCATTTAACCATTGCTACACTGCCAAAAGATTTTGTAATGATTACTATTGATATTTCTAAAAACATTATAATTAAAGAATTAGACTCTAAAGAATTAGATAAAAACTGGAATGCAAATCCTTCTAATTCAGAAACTCAAAAAATTGGAGATTTGTTTATAGATGCAATGAAATATTGCATTTTAAAAGTTCCTTCTGCAGTTGTTAAAGGAGATTTTAATTATTTAATCAACCCACATCATAAAGATTTTAAAAAAATTAAAATTATAGATATTATTAATTTTCCTTTCGATGATAGATTATTTCAATAAAAATTAAAATGGAAAATTATAAAAAAATAATAGAAGACATTTATTTTGAGGTAAAAAATGTAAATGATATTGGTAAAGTTGCCAACTACATACCAGAACTAGCAACAGTTTCTTCAGATAATTTTGGAGTGAATATGACCTCTATTAAAAAAGAATCTTTTGGCGTTGGTAATTTTGATAAAAAATTCTCCATACAGAGTATTTCAAAAGTTTTATCATTAACCTTAGCTTACAGATTTGAAGGTGCAAAATTATGGAATAGAGTAGATGTTGAGCCTTCAGGAAATCCTTTTAACTCTTTACTTCAATTAGAAGCAGATTTAGGCAAACCTCGAAATCCGTTTATAAATGCTGGCGCACTTGTTATTTGCGATATTTTAATTAGTCATTTAAAGAATCCTAAAGAAGATTTTCTTGCTTTTTGCAGAGAACTTTCTAATAATCCTACTTTAAGTTATAATGAAAAAGTTGCACAATCAGAGAAAATATCTGGCTTTAGAAATATTGCACTTTGTAATTTTATAAAATCGTTTGGCAATATTAAAAATAATGTTGAAACTGTTTTAGATTTCTATTTTTATACTTGTTCTTTAGAAATGAGCTGTAAAGAACTTTCAGAAATATTTCTCTTTTTAGCAGATGATAATTTTACAACCCATAAAGGAAACAAGGTTTTAACCATGAGCAGAGCAAAAAGAGTGAACGCAATTCTACTTACTTGCGGTTTTTATGATGAATCTGGAGAGTTTGCTTTTAGAGTTGGTTTACCAGGAAAAAGTGGTGTTGGAGGTGGTATTGTAGCCATTCATCCAGATAAATACTGCATTGTTGTTTGGAGCCCAAAGTTGAATAAAAAAGGGAATTCATATAAAGGAATGTTGTTTTTAGAAAAATTTACAACAAAAACAGCTTCCTCTATTTTTTAGATAATTTTATTTGCAATCTTCATTAAATTTGAAGAACTTCCTTGCTCTAATGCAAAACTTTCACTTATGAAATTTTTCGGTTATTTTTTTCTTTTAATGATATTAGCTTCCTGTACAAAAAACAAAACTACTTTTCTTTCTTTAGACGATTATCCAACAACAGAAAACAATCTTTGGTTAACGTACTCAAAAGAAAAAACCACTTTTAAAATTTGGTCACCAAATGCTGAAGCCGTAAAATTAAACTTTTATAAAACTGGAAATAATTCTGAAGTTTTTGAAACACATCAACTAAAAGAGGATGAAAATGGACTTTGGATTCAAACTGTAAAAGGTGATTTACAAGGAACTTATTACACCTATCAAATTTATATAGATGATAAATGGCTTGCAGAAACTCCTGGAATTTATGCAAAAGCAGTGGGCGTTAATGGGCAAAGAGCCCTGGTTTTAGATTTTGATAAAACAAATCCTGAAAATTGGCAAAATGATAAATACGTAAATTTAAAATATCCAAATGATGCTATTATTTACGAGTTACATATTAGAGATGTAACCATACAAAAAGAGGCAAATTCTACTTTTCCTGGCAAGTATTTAGGTTTGGTAGAAAGTGGAACAAAATCAACCCAAAACGCTGCAACAGCCATAGATCATATCAAAGAATTGGGCATCACTCATGTACATTTACTACCCACTTTCGATCATTATTCTATTGATGAAAGCAACTTAGAAAAACCACAATTTAATTGGGGTTACGATCCACAAAACTATAATGTTCCAGAAGGGTCTTTTTCTACAAATCCTTTTGATGCTGAAGTTCGAATCAAAGAATTTAAAAGGATGGTTAAAGCATTTCATGATGCAGGAATTGGGGTAATATTAGATGTAGTTTACAATCATACAGGAAGAACAGAAAACTCGAATTTTAATTTAGAAAACCCCAATTATTATTATCGTTTTAAAGAAGATGGTTCTTATTCTGATGCTGCAGCTTGTGGTAACGAAACTGCTTCAGAACGTAAAATGATGCGAAAATTTATGATAGAATCTGTAAAATACTGGACAGAAGAATACCATTTAGATGGTTTCAGATTCGATTTAATGGGCATTCACGATATTGAGACTATGAATTTATTAGCAGACAAAATAAAAAAAATAAACCCAAATGCTTTGATTTATGGTGAAGGTTGGACAGCTGGAGATTCTCCTCTTCTAGAAAAAAGCAGGGCTTTAAAAAAGCATACCTTTCAAATGCCTAAAATTGCTGCTTTTTCTGATGATATTAGAGATGGAATTAAAGGTTCTGTTTTCGAAGATGAAAGTACAGGTTTTGTAAATGGAGCAAAAAACACAGAAGAATCTATTAAGTTCGGAATTGTAGGCTCTATTAAACATCCTCAAATTGATTACAAAAAGGTAAATTATTCTGATAAAGCTTGGGCAAGACAACCTTGGCAAGCAATTAATTATGTTTCTTGTCATGACAATCATACTTTATTTGATAAACTAAAAATATCGCAACCAAATGCCTCTAAAGAGGAGATAAAAGCCATGCATAAATTGGCAACTGCCATTGTTTTAACATCTCAAGGAACTCCATTTTTGCATGCTGGCTCAGAAATGATGCGTACTAAATTTGGGGAACATAACTCTTATAAATCATCAGATTCAATCAATCAAATTGATTGGAGTTTAAAATTTAAAAATGATGATGTTTTTGAATATTATCAAAATTTAATCAAATTAAGAAAAGAACATCCTGCTTTTAGAATTCCAACATCAAAAGAAGTTCAAAAAAATTTAGAGTTTTTAAAATTCGAAAATGGGTTGGTTTCTTATCAAATAAAAAATAACGCAAACCACGATTCTTGGAAAAATATTTTGGTTATTTTTAATGCGAATTCAAAACCAGTTGAATATCATTTAGATAAAAATTGGAAAATTGCAGTTTTTAAAGATTCTTTTGATTTTGAAGGGAAAGAAATAGTATCAAAAACAATAAAATTACCAGCAATTTCGGCTGTGATTTTGTTTCAAGAATAATATTTGTACTTTTATTTTATGAATTGTAAAAATTGCCAAGAATCACTAAAAGATAACTCACAATTTTGTGACAATTGTGGTGGAAAAGTAATTGTTCAAAGAATTACTTTCAAAGAATTACTCATAGAATTTTTCATAAATACCTTTGGAGTGGATAGTAAGTTTTTCTTAACCTTAAGAAAAATGGCAACTCATCCTGATGAGGTTATTAATGAATATATAGATGGGATTAGAAAACGTTATGTAAATCCCTTTGCATTTTTAGCAGTTGGAGCAGGTTTATCATTACTTACCTTCAATTATTTTGCTGATGATTTTATTGCAATCAATAATTCTATTCAATCGGATCAAATTAGTGAACTGAAACAAAAAGCAGCACTAGATCTCTCTACCATAAAAAATATTGACAAACAAGAATTTCAAAAACTAGAAATAGAAAAGAAAACAGCTCAAATGCAATTAAAATTCATGGATGGATGGATGCAGTTTATGTTGCGTTATTACAATTTAATGACTTTTATTTTTCTTTTGATTTATGCAATTTTGAGTAAATGGACATATAGAAAACCTCATAATTTTGGTGAGCATGTGGTGATAAATGCTTTTATTTATGGTTTTCTTACCTACATTACGCTACTATTTTTTATGTTGGCAATTACCATACATCCATCTATTTATAGTTATAGTATCCTAATTTATATCCTTTTTTACATGTATGCATTTGGAAAGTTTTATCAACTTTCTCTTGGAAAAAACATATTAAAATTGCTACGGTTTTTACTCGGCCTAATGGTGTTTTTTATCAGTTTAATGATAATTGGGGTTATTGTGGGAATTGCATTAAAATATTTTGATTTTATTTAAAATATTTATCCCTTAAACTTAATGGGCAAATGCACTACTTTTTTAGTTTCAAAAAAAGGTTCATCAAAATAAGCAGGTAAGTCGTAAATAGTTGCTGAAGTGTATTTTTGCAATTCTTCTGTTAAATCTCCACCTTTTAAATAGAGAATTCCGTTTTTGAGTTCGTGATTTTGTTTTTTGGAAATTTTCCCTTTGGTCCAATGAACAAAGGTTTCCATTTGAGCCACTGCTCTACTTACAATAAAATCGTAGGTATCTTTTACATCTTCTACTCTGCCATGAGTTGTTTTTACGTTTGTTAAACCTAAGCCTTCTACAACTTCATTTACAACTTTTATCTTTTTACCTATAGAATCTACCAAATGAAATTTTGTTTCTGGAAATAAAATTGCTAACGGAATTCCAGGAAAACCTCCACCTGTTCCAACATCCATAACTTTAGATCCTGGTTTAAACTCTATTACTTTAGCTATTCCTAAAGAATGTAAAACATGGCGTAAATACAATTCATCTATATCTTTTCTAGAAACTACATTAATTTTTAAATTCCAATCTTGGTACAAATCTTGAAGTTTAGAAAACTGCTCTAATTGCATCTTGGTTAAGTTTCTAAAATATTTTTGTATAATTTCCATTCGTTATAAAGTTTGAAGTGCAAAAATAGTTATTTGATAACAACAATTCTTCACAAAATTTAGCGTTTATTATTTACAGCAATTTTAAATAGCTTATTTTTACAACTTATTTTTTAATACATGAATACAATCACTTTTTCAAGAGTTAACAAAGCAAAGTTTTTTAGAACTTTAAACAAACGCGTAAACTCTTATTTTAAAGAAAACAACATCAAAAGAACTGGTAATTGGAAATTATATTCGAAAGCCATAATTATGTTTTCGCTTTTTTTAGTCCCTTTTATTTTAGTACTCACAGTTTCTATGCCTCAATGGACTATGGTTTTATTAATGGTTATAACTGGAATTGGTATGGCTGGAGTTGGTATGAATGTGATGCACGATGCCAATCACGAATCTTTTTCTAAGAGAAAATGGGTAAACAAATTAATGGGAAGTAGCATTTATATACTTGCAGGAAATGTTTATAATTGGAAAGTACAACACAATGTTTTACACCACACTTTTACCAACGTAAAAGACCATGATGAAGATATTGATGCTGGTCGAATAATTCGTTTTTCTTTGCATTCTAAATGGCTGAAAATACATAAAATTCAGAAATATTATTCAATTTTCTTATATGGACTATTAACTATAAATTGGGCAATTACAACAGATATCAAGCAAATGCATAGATATTTAAAAAAGAAATTGTCTTATGGAAAATTTCCAAATCCAACTACAGAATGGACCAAATTAGTAATTTCTAAATTGGCTTATTATTCGCTTTGGATAGTATTGCCAATATTGGTTTTAGACGTTTCTTGGTGGAAAGTTTTAATCGGTTTTTTTGTAATGCATTATACAGCAGGTATGATTTTAAGTTTGGTTTTTCAATTGGCACACATTGTACCAAATACAGAAATGCCTGTACCAGATAAAGATGGCAATTTAGAACACACTTGGGCAGTCCACCAATTGTACACAACTTCTAACTTTGCACCTAGCAATTGGTTGGTAAACTTTTATACTGGAGGCTTAAATCATCAAGTTGAACATCATATATTTCCACATATTTCTCATGTTCATTATGATAAATTAGCTAAAATTGTAAAAGAAACAGCACAAGAATTTAACTTGCCTTACAATGAGTATGAAACTATGCGTAAAGCCATTGTAGAACATTTTAGACATTTAGGTGTTTTGGGAAAAAAACCAGAATTAGCATAACAAAAACACAACAATTTAGAGTAAAAATGACACATCCATTATCGGACAGAATTAACAGTTTACCTGTATCAGAAACTTTAGCAATGGCTGCTAAAGCAAGAGAATTAAGAGCTGAAGGAAAAGATATTATTGGTTTAAGTTTGGGAGAGCCCGACTTTAATACACCAGATTTTATTAAAGATGCAGCTATAGAAGCTATCAATCAAAATTACAATTCTTACTCGCCAGTTGATGGGTATTTAGAGTTAAAAGAAGCAATTTGCGTAAAGTTTAAACGTGATAATAATTTAGACTACAAGCCTAGTCAAGTTGTAGTTTCTACAGGCGCTAAACAATCTATTGCTAATGTAATGCAAGTGTTATTAAACCCTGGTGATGAGGTACTTTTACCTGCACCTTATTGGGTGAGTTATTCTGCATTGGCAATTTTATGTGAAGCTTCTTATGTAGAAATTCCTTCTACCATAGAAAGCGATTTTAAAATTACTCCTGCACAACTAGAAGCTGCAATTACACCAAAAACAAAAATGGTGTTTTTTAACTCGCCAAACAATCCTAGTGGAACTGTATACACAGAAGCAGAATATAGAGCTTTAGGAAAGGTGTTAGAAAAATATCCGCAGATTTTTATTTTATCTGATGAAATTTACGAACATATTAATTATGAAGTAAAACCATTTAGTTTTGCTGCCATAGAAGGTTTATATGATAGAACCATTACTGTTAACGGTTTAGCAAAAGCATTTGCTATGACAGGTTGGAGAATTGGTTATATTGGTGCCCCAGAATGGATTGCAAAAGCATGTACTAAAATGCAAGGGCAAATTACTTCTGGTACAAATTGTATTGCACAAAGAGCGGCAATAACTGCAGTTTTAGCGCCTGTTGAAAAAATACAATTTATGGTAGATGAGTTTAAAACTCGTAGAGATATCATTATACAATTATTAAGAGAAATAAACGGTTTTAAAGTAAATGTACCAGCAGGTGCTTTTTACGTTTTTCCAGATGTTTCTGCCTTTTTTGGTAAAACCATCAATGGTGTTAGTATTAAAAATGCAAATGATTTTGCTTTTTACTTACTAGAAAAAGCGAATGTTGCCACAGTAACTGGCGATGCTTTTGGTGCTCCAAACTGTATACGAATATCTTATGCAGCATCAGAATTACAAATTAGAGAAGCTTTAAAAAGAATAAAAGAAGCCGTTAGCTAAATTTTATTTCTTATAACAATTAAAAAATCTCACAGTTTTATTAGCTGTGAGATTTTTTTTAGGCAATCATTAAAATTACGGCAAAGGCAAATAAAGAAACTTGCAGAATTGTACCTGTTTCACTTTGTACTTTTGCATGATGATTTTCTATAATAGATTTTATTTTTGATAAAGTAGCTCTTTTAGATTCAGATATATTTTCTCTAATCTCTCTTTTATAAGCTGAAGTTAAAATGCCTCTTTCGATTGTGTTTGGGTATGTTGATTTCATAATGTGTTATTTATTTGGTTACATACTTAAGACGAGCATAAAAAAACTTTGTTACAAGCTAACCCTTTGTAAATAAAGGCGGAAAATTAGTTTTTCTAGGATTGATGGTTTACGACAATCAGAAAAAATAAATGAAATATTTTTAATAAATCATAAAAAAAAGCCATCAAAATAAATTTTTGATGGCTTAACTTTTGGGGTAATTACAAAATGGAATAGACAGTTTTAGGGAAACATCCTATTTAATTTATCACTAATTTTTTAGCATTGTATATTCTATAATCATTCGAAATTTTAATAAAATACAATCCAGAACTTAATCCTTCTTTAAAAAGTTCTACCTTATTATTTCCTATTTCTGTATCTACAATTAACTTTTTAACTAAGATTCCTGTTAAATTATAAATTAGAATTTTTGTAGTAGTATTTGTTTCTGAATAAAAGCGAATCTCTGTTTTAGAGTTCATTGGATTTGGATATAATAAGGTTTCGTTTTCTTTAATTATTTCATTGTTAGTGCTTAAAACTTTTTTAGTAAACTCAATATTCTTAATGTTCATTTTTTTCTTAACAACATCTATTCCATTAGAAGACATTGTAAAAACCATAGATACTGCATCAGATAAATTTATACTAGAACCATTTTTTGAAACAAAATGTGCTAAAGGAATTGCATAATGACTTTCTGTTTCTGTTAATTTAATGATAGTTCTAAACTGATCTTCCCAAGCTTCAATACCTTTTTTAATAATTGTTATTTCTAAATCTCCTGTTCCACTTGCATCCAACTCTAACACCTCATTCTCTGAAAGATCTATAGACTGAAATCTTGGTGTAAAAGATCTATAAGCAGCTACATAAGTGCTTGTGGTTGCTTCTAAAGAAATATTTCTTTCTACTCTATAACCACTTCCTGCATATATATTATCATTTTGAGTAATATTAAAAGCATCTAAAGTTGTGCCATCTGAAGAATCGTCTACTCCCCAAGGTCCATCAGACATAAATAAATCGTCTGGTGTTTGGTTATTATTTCCTTCTAATCTAAAACCGATATCAAAAATATTTCCTGTATTTACAACCAGTTTACTAATATAGTTTCCATTTAATTCGATTGTGCTATTAGAATATTCTGTTGCAGATGTTTCTGTTCTTTTAAAACCTGCATCAAAAACAATACTTTGACTTCTGTTTGTGTTTATAATTTCTAACTCTAATGCTCCATTTATATATCTTCCCTTTTTAACAAATACTGGTGGAGGTGAAGAATTGTTATAAGAGCTAATTGTTCTTTGTGCATTGAATAATTCTAATGCTTCTTCTCCTAAAGTAATTAAATCGTCTATTTGATTTGTCCAGATTTGAAAATTGTAAAAAGTAGCATTTTTTTCATATTTATCTATATTCCAGTGACTTTCTATTTCGAAATTATTATCATTAGAAATTTTACCAGAAAAACTTAAGACAAATTCTTTACTACCATCTACATTTTTTATAATAGATTTTATAAAAGTCTGTTCTTTAATAATAATTGTAGAAACGGCTAATAATTCAGATCCTAAAAGTCTATCACAAATGTATTTTGTGTGTTCGTAAACTCCGTTTTCAGTTTTTGTTGCTAGAATTACTGCAATCGTATTATTGTCTCTAACGTAATCTACAGAAAAAAGTTCTGTTGCATTTGTAATATTTATTAAGTCTGAAGGCGATGATTCTATGGCTTGTGCACCAGAGATTACATCCATAGGAATTAAATCTTTAAGATTAAAGCTATTATTTTTAGCAGCTGTTCTTTTATAAGATTCAGATTTTTTAACTTTTTTTGCTTTTAACTTATCAAAAACATAATTTTTCTTAGTTCTTAAATAATTTCTTTTATTAATTTGAATTGATAAACGATTATTACTTTCTAACCCACCTTCATTTCCTGTAGAAACTTCTGTAGAAATTACTGGACAAGCTGCAATACCAGAACAAGCAGGATCATCGCAATCAGACAAACCATCTCCATCATCATCAATTCCATTTGCACAATCTTCTTGAGGTACAGGAGCTGTTGGACATCTTGCACCATCGTTTGAAGCACTTGAAGGACCAAAAGCAAATAAATTAGAATCAATAGTTGAACTAGCCTCTAAATCTTGAACATTTTGTATAACATACACAGTTCCTGTTTGATTTGCAGATATATAAAAACGTCCTGTAACATCAAAATAAACAGCCCCATAAGTATAATTTAAACCTGCTAAAATTGGTACTTCACCAAGATCTATTACTTGACTTGTAATTGGATTTATTCTATATAAATGATTTGTTTTTTTCTCTACAGTATATAAATGATTATCTACTGCATTAAATGCCCAATCATGTATATTTAGACTTACTGATAATATTTCTTCACCTATATATTTCCCATAATTTCCTGAAGTTGGGTTTAAATCTATTTTATAATACTCAGTTCCTCCTCCTTTAAGGTAATAAATTCCGTCAGAACTTACATCTCCTACATATCTATTAGAAGAAGGTAATTCTGGTATGTAAAATGTTTCAACTTCAAAGTTTTTACCAATTTTTGCAATGGTATTTGCTGGCGAACTTAATGATGCCCAAATAAAACCATCTGCAGGGTTATAACCTACTGCATTTAAACTTCCATCTGTAATATCTTCTTTTACTAAATAAGAGCTTCCAGAGGCTAAATCTAACGCATAAATATCATTGTATTGAAATAAGTATGCATTATAATCGCAATTAAAAGGTTCTTGTGCATAACCAAAAAAACCTATTAAAATAATGAATGATAAGAGTTTTGTTTTAGTTAAGTAATGTAAAATTGATTTCATTTTTTATAATTTTAGACAAAAGTAGTTTGTGATTCCTAAAAAAAATTAGAGGAACTGTTACTTTACAAAAAAGTGTCGACAAATGGAATATTTGCGATGATTAGCTGATTTATTTAGAGAAAGGCAAAAAAAAATCACATCCTTTTGAGATGTGATTTTCATAGTTTTGGTGACATATTGTCTAATCTACATTATCATGTAAAAAAGAATTATTCGATTTAAATGTAATGTCGTCATCTTTTTTTATTGCAGTTTTAGAATTACTGTTTACATTCGTTTTATCTAAATCTACACCCATTCTTTTATATGCTGGCTGACGTTCTATTTCATCGATGTTTTTATTTAATTGATCATTAAATTTATAATTAAAACCCTTCATTTTTTCGCGTCTTTCTTCAGCTCTTTTTTGCAACTCAGTAATAGTTAAGCTTAAAGGAGATGCTTCTTCTATTCCTGTTTCAATCTTATTAACTTTTGTTTCTGCAGTTGCAATTTTAAGTTCGAATTGAATTTGATTTTCTTCATCTTTCGCTTTATTTGAAAAACTAGAGCTTTTACCAATGGTTGGTTGTGCATCAAAATCTTCTAAAACATAACGTTTTTCAACTTCTTTTTTAGGCGCTTTAATTTCTTCGAATCCAAAAACTTCTATTTCGTTTATCGCATTTATAGAATCTTCTAAATTGTACTTTATTTCTTTTGTAGCTGTAACTTCTGAATAAGAATTTAGTGGTAAATCGAATAATAAATCTGCATTAATTTTAGGTTCTATTTTCTCTTCAACCTCTACTTTTTTGGTAACATTTGTAATAATAAAGTCTTCTTCAGAAACAATTTTTTTAGATACTTCCTCGAAAGTTACAGGTTCGTTTTCTATTGATTGAGTTGTTTTAATCAAATCCATTATTGGTTTTGAATCTTCAATTTCATCCTCTAAAACATGAATAATTGTTTGGTCTAGCGCATTAGAAATTGGTTCATCTAAACTTGGTGATTTTGTAACCTTGTTTTCGGTAAAATTATAGGTAGCTTTTTGCTCATCCTCTAAAGTATGAATTACTTTTTTTATTTCTGTATTGGTAATAGAACTTTGTTGGTCTGCAGCAAAACCAGTAGCTACAATAGTTACAGCAATTGACTCACCCAATTCATCATCTTCACCAATTCCCATAATAATATTGGCATCATAACCAGCTTCATCTTGAATGTAATCATTAATTTCACCTATTTCATCTAAGGTTACTTCTGTTTTACCAGATACAATTAACAATAAAACATTCTTTGCTCCTGTAATTTTATTATCATTTAATAAAGGAGAATCTAGAGCTTTTACAATAGCACTTTTTGCTCTTGCTTTACCCTCTTCTCTTGCAGAACCCATAATTGCAGTACCACTGTTAGAAAGTACAGTTTTAGCATCATGCAAATCTATGTTTTGCTTATAATGATGTGTTATAACCTCTGCTATACCTCTTGCTGCAGTTGATAAAACTTCGTCTGCTTTAGAGAAACCTGCTTTAAAACCAAGGTTTCCATAAACTTCACGTAATTTATTATTGTTAATTACAATTAAAGAATCTACATTTTTACGCAGTTGATCGATTCCTAATTGTGCTTGTTTTGAGCGCATTCTACCTTCGAACTGAAAAGGCATTGTTACAATACCTACAGTCAAAATATCCATATCTTTTGCAATCTTTGCAATAATTGGTGCAGCTCCTGTACCTGTTCCACCACCCATTCCTGCAGTTATAAATACCATTTTAGTTTGGGTATTTAACATTTGCTGAATTTCTTGCATACTCTCTTTAGCAGCTTTTGCTCCAACTTCTGGATTTGCTCCTGCCCCTAAACCAGAAGTTAAGTTTGCACCTAACTGTATTTTATTAGGTATTGGACTATTTTCTAGAGCTTGTGCATCTGTATTACAGATTACAAAATCTACTCCTTTTATGCTTTGGGTAAACATGTGATTTACTGCATTGCTTCCACCACCACCAACACCAATTACTTTAATGGTATTCGATTGTGTTTTGGGCATGTCAAATAAAATGTTATCGAATTCTGCGCTCATAATAACGTTTGTATTTTATATTTTTATTAATGTTTGTTCTTTATTCTATTACTTGCTAATCTTACTCAGCATTATCTAAAAAATCTTTTAAACCTTCTGTAAATTTCTCGAAGAAAGATTTCTTTTTTGGTTTAACAATTACTTCTACTTTTTGTTGGTCTTCTTCTTCTATATCAGTTTCATGATTGTCAGCAAAAATATCTGCAACAATTTCCTCTATTTTAATATCTTTTTCTAAACCTTCCATTAGTAAACCTACTGCAGTTGCATAAGCTGGGCTTGATAAAGCTTCGTCAGAATCGCCTGCTAAATGCTCGTTTGGAAAACCAATTCTTGCATCCATACCAGTAATATATTCTACTAATTGACGTAAATGTTTTAATTGCGAACCACCTCCTGTTAAAACAATACCTGCAATTAATTTTCCTTTTGCAGTTTCATGTCCGTAATTTTTTATTTCTAAATAAACATGCTCAATAATCTCTTGCACTCTTGCATGTATAATTTTCGATAAATTTTTTAAAGTAATTTCTTTTGGTTCTCTTCCTCTTAAACCAGGAATGGAAACTATTTCTGTTTCTTTATTTTCTCCTGGCCAAGCAGAACCAAACTTTATTTTAAGCAATTCAGCTTGTTTTTCAATTATTGAACAACCTTCTTTTATATCATCTGTAATTACATTTCCCCCAAAAGGAATTACAGCTGTGTGTCTAATAATTCCGTCTTTAAAAATGGCTAAATCTGTGGTTCCACCACCAATATCAATCAAAGCAACTCCAGCTTCTTTTTCTTCTTGACTTAACACTGCTTGTGCAGAGGCTAAAGGCTCTAAGGTTATTTCACTTAAATCTAAACCTGCACTTTTTACACAACGTCCAATATTTCTAATTGAAGAAACCTGCCCAACAACCACATGGAAATTAGCTTCTAGACGTCCACCATACATACCTATTGGCTCTTTAATATCTGCTTGAGAATCTACTTTAAATTCTTGTGGCAACACATGAATAATTTCTTCTCCAGGCAACATTACCAATTTGTGCACTTGATTTACAAGATTTTCAATATCTTTTTCTTCAATTACTTCATCTGCATTATTTCTTGTGATATAATCACTATGATGTAAACTACGAATATGCTGACCTGCAATACCTACAACTACATTCTCTATCTTTACTCCAGAGACGCTTTCTGCCTCATCTACAGCTTGCTGAATAGATTGTATAGTCTGTGTAATGTTGCTAACAACCCCACGTTTTACACCTAAACTTTTGGCCTTACCAATACCAACAACTTCTATTTTGCCATATTCGTTTTTACGACCAATCATGGCAACAATTTTGGTTGTACCAATATCTAAACCAACAGCTATTTTATTGTCTTCCATTTTAGTTTATTTAGTGCACACAACTTGGTTGTGATATTTTAAATTTATTGTTCTATAATTTTGAATTGTTTTGTCTTCAAATGTTTTATTGTAGAACGCTTTTAACTTGTTAAATTTTACATCGATCTCGGTTAATTTTCCAAAATCGATTTTATAATCTCCACTTCTTACAGAAAATTGATACTCATCATCGTCAGATTTCTTAATTCCGACGATCTCTTTTTTCAAAAAATTGATGTCCAAAATCTTCCTTATTAAAGGTAAAATATCTTTAATATCTTCTTCTTTTTCCACTCCAGAAATCAATAGTACTCTTGCTGAATAAACATCAGACAGAGGAACTTTTACACCCTGTTTATCAATATAATAAGAACTATTTTTATTAATAATTCTTGCTATTGGTGTACGTTGTTTTACAATAGATTTTAGCTCCCCTTCAACTGTTAAAAAAACCGAAGCTTTTTCAACATAAGGATTTTTTATTACTTCATTTTCTAAACTGTATAAATCTATTACAGATTTTGCTTGGTTTTTAACTGTTTCGTTATTTTGTATTAACAATTTATTAACCATTGCATGTGTTAAAAAATTGTTGTCTCCTTTTTCAAATTCAATAGTTATTTCTGACACTTTTTTCTCTTGATTTCTTGCTGATGAAAAACTATACAAAAAGCCCAAACCTATAACTAAAACAACGAATAACCCGTATTTTAAAAACCTTTTAAACTTCATTTTCTTGCGGTTTTAAAAGTTGATTAGTTACTTCATTTATTAATACACCAATATCACCAGCACCTAACATTGCTACCACTTTTGCTGATGAATTTTTAATATCTTTTATTAAATTATTTTTTTGAGTCAATTTTTTCTGCCTATTATCAATTTTACTTAATAACCATTCAGAAGTTACATTTGGTATTGGTTCTTCTCTTGCAGGGTAAATATCAAGTAAAATAACTTCATCAAACTTTGATAAAGCAGATGCAAAATCATCTATAAAATCTCTTGTTCTAGAAAATAAATGTGGCTGAAAAACAACCATCACTTTTTCGTTAGGATACATTTCTCTTATCGAATTTTCTACAGCGTTTATTTCTGTAGGATGATGTGCATAATCATCAATCAAAACAAAATTATCAGTTTTAATTTTATACGAAAATCTGCGTTTTACCCCTTTAAATGTTGATAAACTTTGTTTGATATTCTCTAAAGAAATTCCATATACATCTGCCATAGCTAAAGCTGCTAAAGCATTCATTACATTATGATTTCCTGGCAAATGGAATTCAATATTTTTTATAATTTCTGAAGGTGTTTGTACATCAAAAATATATTTCCCACTATCAATTTTTAAGTTAAAAGCCTTATAATCTGCATCTTCATTTACTGCATAGGTTAATCCTTTTAAAGGCAACCCTTTTGCAACAATTAGCGTTTCAGATACTTTTTGAGAAAAGGCAAAAAATGATTCTTGCAAAGCTTCTGCTTCTCCATAAATATCTAAATGATCTGCATCCATAGAAGTTATACAAGCAATATTTGGGCTTAATTGTAAGAAAGATCGATCGAACTCATCTGCTTCTACCACAGAAATTTTATCTTCTCCTAAAATTAAATTTGAATTGTAGTTTTCTGCAATACCGCCTAAAAAAGAAGTTGCTTTTACTTCTTTCATTAAATGACCTAAAATGGAAGAAGTTGTAGTTTTGCCATGAGTACCTGCAACCGCTAAAGAAAAAGTACTTTCTGTAATTTTCCCTAAAACTGCAGCTCTTTTTAAAACTGTAAAATTATTGTCTATAAAATAATTTAGTTCGATACTGTTTTTAGGAATTGCTGGTGTGTAAATCACCAATGTTTTTTCCCGATTTAAAAACGAAATAGGAATGTTTTTTAAATGATCTTCAAAATGGATTTCTATTTCTAAATCTTGTAAATCGGTTGTTATTTGAGAGGGAGTTTTGTCATAACCCGCCACTTTTTTTCCATTGACAGCAAAATAACGAGCAATTGCGCTCATTCCTATGCCTCCAATTCCGAGAAAATAGACGTTATGTATATTTTTAAAACTCACCTTTTTAATAATTTTTCTATTTCGTTTACAATATTTGTAGTTGCACTTGGCATTGCTAATTCCTTAATATTTTCTGACAAATGTTCTTGTTTTCCTTTGTCTTTTAGCAAGGTTTCAAAAACGATTGGAAAGGTATCTAACTCGCTTTCTGGCAATAAAATAGCGCCATGTTTATCTGCAATTGCTTTTGCATTTTTGGTTTGATGATCTTCAGCTACATTCGGAGATGGAATAAAAACAACAGGTTTACCAACAATACATAACTCTGAAACTGAACTTGCTCCAGCTCTCGAAATAATTATATCTGAAGCTGCATAAACCAAATCCATTCTGTTTACAAATTGATGTACTTGAACATATTCTAAATCATCATATTTCTTATACTCATTATCATAGAATTTTCCACATTGCCAAATAAGTTGAACATCTTGTTTTTTAAAAAATTCTAAATTTGTTTCTATTAACTGATTTATTTTTCTAGCTCCTAAACTACCCCCTAAAACTAAAATCGTTTTCTTTTTTTTATCTAACTTAAAATAATCTTTACCTTCTTTTACTTTAGAATGTATATTTAATAAATCTTGACGAACAGGATTGCCAGTTTTTACAAGTTTATTTAAAGGAAAAAACCTTTCTAAATTATCGTAAGCAACACAAATTTTCTTAGCGCGCTTACTTAACAATTTGTTAGTAATTCCTGGATAGGAATTTTGTTCTTGAATTAAGGTAGCAACTCCTTTTCTACTTGCCATTATTAAAGTTGGTCCACTTGCAAAACCGCCTGTACCAATGGCTATATCTGGCTTAAATTTATTGATGATTGAATTTGCTTTCCACAGACTGCTGATGAACTTAAATGGAAATAATAAATTATCTAGCGTTAATTTTCTTTGAATTCCAGAAATCCATAAACCTTTAATTTCGAAGCCCGCTTGTGGAACTTTTTCCATTTCCATTTTATCTTTTGCACCTACAAATAGAAAATTAGCATCTGAAAAACGCAGTTTTATTTCGTTTGCAATGGCAATTGCAGGATAAATATGACCACCTGTTCCTCCTCCTGAAATAAGTATATTATATGGTTTCATACACACTTTTCTATTTTTTTTATTTGGATGTATGTAGCACTCATTACAATTTTGCTATTTGTATTTAAATGTTTAATCGAGTGTTTCATGCAAAATGTCTAAAGGGTTATCATCTAAAATATCTTCTTCTGTTTCTTCTTTGGATGCACTTACGCTTAAAATCATTCCAAGTGCAAAGCACGTCATCCAAATTGATGTTCCTCCACTACTAATTAGTGGTAACGTTTGTCCTGTTACAGGAAACAAATTGGTTGCAACTGCCATGTTTATAGTTGCTTGAAAAATAATTGGACAACCAACTCCTATTACTAACAGGGTTCCAAAAATTGTAGTTGTTTTTCTAATCACCACAAAAATTCTGAATAACAATAAGAAATAAATAAATACTACCATAAAACCACCAACCAAACCATACTCTTCAATAATTATTGCAAAAATAAAATCTGATGAAGATTGAGGTAAAAAGTTTTTCTGCACACTTTTTCCTGGGCCAACTCCTACTGGACCTCCAGTAGCAATTGCTATTTTAGCTTTTTCTACTTGATATGCTTCCTTGCTATCAGAATCAGAAAAATTCTCTATTCTATTTTGCCAAGTTTGCACTCTATTTGGCATCGCATCTGGAAATGCTTTTGCAATTAATACAAAAAAAGCGAGTGCTAAAACGCCTGCTCCAATAATAAATGCCATGTATTTTATTGGATAACCTCCTACAAAAACCACCATTAAAATCATTAAAAAAATCATTGCAGTCGTAGAGAAATTTGCAGGTAAAATCAATATTAAAACTGCAGCAACTGGCAACCAAAGCTGTAATAAACTTTCTTTAAAATTTATTTGTTTTTCTTTATTTTTTGCTAAATATCTAGCAACATAAACCATCAACACCAAACCTGCTAAAGTTGATGTTTGAAAACCAATACCAACAAAAGGAATATGAATCCATCTACTTGCATTTGCGCCACCAATTGTGGTGCCTTGCATTAGGGTAAATATTAAAAGAATAATCACTACTGGAAGCATTATAACAGATCCTCCAGAAAAATATCTGTAAGGAATTTTATGAACTCCGTAAATAATTCCAAAACCCATAATTAATAAAACCACATGTTTTATTAAATAGCCTAAAGTAGAACCAGAACCCACAACATATACCAAATTTGTGCTTGCGCTATAAACTGGCATAAATGAGAAAATTGCCAAAACAGCAACAATTGCCCAAATGGTTTTATCTCCTTTTATATGTTGAAAAATGGTTTTCATTTGCCTCTCTTAATCTCTCCAAAGGAGAGAAACACTGTTGTGCTAATCTTTGTTTTATTTTGTTTCTTAATACTATAATATAAATAATCTGCCTCAAACTTACTAACTCCTCCCCTTTGGGAAGGTTGGGATGGGCTAAAGATTTTTAACTGCTGCCTTAAATTGACGACCTCTATCTTCGTAATTTTTAAACAAATCGAAACTTGCGCAAGCAGGAGATAATAAAACTGCATCTCCTCTTTCTGCTAATTTGTGTGATACTTTTACAGCTTCTTCTGCGCCTACAGTTTCTACTATAATATCAACTACGCTTCCAAAGGTGTTTTTAATCTTTTCGTTGTCAAGACCTAAACAAACAATTGCTTTTACTTTTTCTCTAACTAGAGGTAGTAAATCGTTATAATCATTTCCTTTATCAACTCCACCAACAATCCAAACTGTTGCTTTGTCCATACATTCTAAAGCATAAAAAGTGGCATTTACATTGGTTGCTTTTGAATCGTTTATATACTCAACATCTTTTATTTTCGCCACATTTTCTAAACGATGTTCTGCACCCTCGAAATTTGACAAACTTTCCTTGATAAATTCTTTTCTTACGCTTAATAATTGCGCAGCTAATGTAGCTGCCATTGCATTTTTAGTATTGTGTTTTCCTTTAATTGATAAAGTTGATGTTGGCATGTTAATTTTTTCTTTATTTATATTGATAATCATGTTACTGTCTTTCACGTATGCTCCAAATTCTAATTCTTTTTCAAGCGAAAACGGAACTAATTTTGCTTGTGTCTTATTTTGTTTTAACCAATTATTTATGGTTTCATCGTCTGCATCATAAATTAAATAATCAGTTGATTTTTGATTTTTTGTAATTCTAAATTTTGAGGCGATATAATTTTCAAATTTGTAATCGTATCTATCTAAATGATCTGGTGAAATATTAGTTAAAATTGCTATATGAGGATTAAACTTTTCAATTCCATCTAATTGAAAACTGCTAATTTCTAAGACGTAATTATCAAAATTATTTTCTGCAACTTGTTTTGCAAAACTGTCTCCAATATTACCTGCAATTCCAACATTTAAACCAGCATTTTTTAAAATATGATGCGTTAATAAAGTGGTAGTTGTTTTACCATTCGAACCCGTAATTCCAACAATCTTTGCATTGGTAAATTGTGCCGCAAATTCAATTTCAGAAATTACCGGAATTGAATTTTCTATCAATTTCTGAACTAACGCAATTTTATCAGGAATTCCAGGACTTTTCATCACAACATCAGCAGTTAAGATTTTGCTTTCTGTATGCTTATTTTCCTCAAAATTTATTTCGTTATGTAAAAGAACTTCTTTGTACTTTTCTGCTATCAATCCTTTATCAGAAACAAAAACTTTGTATCCCTTTTGTTTTCCAAGAATTGCAGTTCCAACGCCACTTTCACCTCCACCAAGAATTACAAGAAGTCCCCTTTCCCCAAAAGGGGGTAAAACTGGAATCGTTATTTTATTTTCTTGATTACTCATTACTCTTTAACTTCTTATTTCTTGTCTCTTGTCTCTTGTCTCTTGTCTCTTGTCTCTTAATTAAAAAAAAAATACTCACAAACTTGCTAACTCCTTCCCTTTGGGTAGGTTGGGATGGGGTTTTTTTATCTTAATTTTAAGGTTACAATGGTAAATACGGCTAATAGAATTCCAACAATCCAAAACCGAACTACAATTTTACTTTCGTGATAACTTAACTTTTGATAATGATGATGTAAAGGCGACATTTTAAAAATCCTTCTTCCTTCTCCATATTTTTTTCTTGTGTATTTAAACCAAGAAACTTGCATGATTACTGACAAATTTTCGATGACAAAAATTCCTGCTAAAATTGGCAACAACAATTCTTTTCTAATGGAAATAGCAATCACTGCTATAATTCCACCAATGGTTAAACTCCCTGTATCTCCCATAAAAACTTGAGCTGGATATGTGTTGTACCATAAAAAACCAATTAATGCTCCAGCAAATGCCAGTATAAAAACCGTCATTTCACCAGAATTTGGAATGTACATCACATCTAAATATTCCGCGAAAATGATGTTACCAGAAACCCAAGCAAAAATCGCCAATGTTATGACTATGATTGCTGATGAACCAGCTGCTAAACCATCAATTCCATCTGTTAAATTTGCGCCATTAGAAATACCTGTTACAATAAAAACAGTTATAAAAATGAAAATAATCCATCCATATTTTTCGTAACCATCTCCTAAAACACTAAATATTTTAGAATATTCTAATTCGTTATTTTTAAAAAAAGGCACTGTCGTTTTTGTAGATTTATGTGCTTCACCAAAAACTTGTTTGTTTCCATTTTCTAGAGTAATTTGTTGTTCTACTGGTAATTTTTCTTTGATAGTTACACCCTCATTAAAATACAACATCGAACCAACTATTAACCCTAAACCAACTTGACCTAAAACTTTAAACTTTCCTTTTAAACCTTGCTTATCTTTTTTAAATACCTTTATATAATCATCTAAAAAGCCAATAAAACCCATCCAAACAGTGGTTATTATTAAAATGAGAATATAAATATTATCTAATTTTGCTAATAAAACTGCAGGAATTAAAGTTGCTAGAATAATAATAATTCCACCCATTGTTGGTGTACCAGACTTTTGTTTTTGTCCCTCTAAACCTAAATCTCTTACTGTTTCTCCAACTTGTTGATTTCTTAAAAAGTTGATGATCCTTTTACCATAAATAGCAGAAATTAACAACGACAAAATAAATGCTGCAGCTGCTCTAAATGTGATATACTGAAAAACACCTGCTCCAGGTAAATTAAATTGGCTATTTAAGTATTCGAATAAATAATACAACATTCTTAATTCTTTTTTAGTTGATTAAAACAGTTTGTAACTTCTTCTAAATCATCAAAATGAGTACGAATTCCATTTATTTCTTGATAATTTTCATGTCCTTTACCAGCAATTAAAATAATATCTCCAGTTTCTGCCATTTTACAAGCTGTTTTGATTGCTTGCTTTCTATTTAAAACTGAGATTGTTTTTTTATAATTTTCAAGAGAAACCCCAACTTCCATTTCGTCTAAAATGGTTTGTGCATTTTCTGTTCTTGGATTGTCTGATGTAAAAATTGCCTGAGAACTTAATTGCGAAGCAATATGTGCCATTTTTGGTCTTTTTGTTTTGTCTCTATCTCCTCCACAACCCACAACTGTAATCACTTTTTCGTTTCCAGTTCTAATATCATTTATAGTTTCTAAAACATTTTTTAAAGCATCTGGTGTGTGTGCATAATCTACAATTGCAGTAATACCATCCTCAGAAATAATGTATTGAAAACGACCACTTACACTTTCTAATTGGCTTACAATTGTTAAGATTTCTAACTTTTCTAATCCTAATAATTCTGCAGTTGCAATAATTGCTGTAAGATTGTAAATATTAAAAACGCCAATTAATTTGGTCCAGACTTCTGTTCCATCAATAGAAATTAAAGTACCCGAAAGTTGTTTTTCTAAAATTCTTGTTTTGTAATCTGAAACTGTTTTTAAAGCGTAACTATATTTTTTTGCTTTGGTATTTTGCAACATAAAGCTGCCATTTTTATCATCAATATTTGTAAGTGCAAATGCTGATTTTGGCAAAGAATCAAAGAACTCTTTTTTAACATTTCTATATTCTGAGAATGTTTTATGATAATCTAAATGATCGTGAGAAAGGTTGGTAAAAATACCTCCAGCAAAGGTTAAACCTTCTGTTCTTTTTTGATGAATTCCATGAGAACTCACTTCCATAAAACAAAATTCAACACCAGCTTCTAGCATTAAATCCAAATATTTATTAATTGTAATTGAATCTGGAGTTGTGTGTGTTGCTTTAAATTCGGTTTCATCAACCAAAATTTTTACTGTAGAAAGCAAGCCTACTTTATAACCTGCTTTGTGAAATAATTGATATAACAGTGATGCTATCGTGGTTTTTCCATTGGTACCTGTTACACCAACAACTGGGAATTTTGATGACGGATTTTCGTAAAAATTAGAAGCCATAATTGCCAAAGCAACATTTGCATCATCGACCTGAATATAAGTAATTCCGTCTTTTTTATCAGAAGGAAAATCTTCGCAAATAATGGCAATTGCACCTAAAGAAATTGCTTTCTCAATATATAAATGACCATCAACATGTACACCTTTTTGAGCTACAAAAACATCATTCTTTTCAACTTTTCTAGAATCGAAAACAAGCTGATTTACATCAATATTTGTGAAACCAAATACTTGATTGATGCTAACCTTATATAATATGTCTTGTAATTTTTTCAGTTTATGATAATTTTAAAATGATGGTAGTTCCTTTCACTATTTTTTCTCCTTTTTTAATGGATTGCGTTTCTACTTTTCCTACACCAGAAAATTTTACTTTTAAGCCAATATTTTCTAATAAGGATATTGCATCCATTCCAGACATTCCTTCTACATTTGGTACTTGAGAATGCTCTTTACTTAAATTTTTATCGTATTTTTTATACTCTTTATCAATTGCTGCAAACTCTGTTTTAGCGTTTACAGATTGATTATCTATAGGTGTTGTTGTATAGATTTTCTGGGCTATTTCTTTAAAAACAGGAGAAGCTACAATTGCACCATAATAACCTTTGTTTTTATCTGGGTCATGTATAACTACAATGCAAGAAAATTTTGGATTATCTGCTGGAAAAAAACCAGCAAAAGAAGC
Organism: Polaribacter sp.; assembly: GCF_049276715.1. GTDB lineage: Bacteria > Bacteroidota > Bacteroidia > Flavobacteriales > Flavobacteriaceae > Polaribacter. The sequence goes on along the minus strand of NZ_JBASWY010000041.1, from coordinate 164,669 downwards.
TACATAACGTTCATTAGAATAGTAACCCCCTTCCCATTCACCTTTAGAATTTTTTGTTCTTGGAATGTACTTTTTAGCAGTTCCTGTTTTACCTGCCATAGAAAAATTAGGAGAATAAATATTATTTGCAGTTCCTTTTCTAACCACATTTTCCATCACTTTTCGAATCTTTTTTAAGGTTTCGTCTGATGCTATTTTTGGATTTGTAATTTCCGTTTCAAAAACCTTTTCGGTTTTGTCTTGTCTTCTTAATTCTTTTACAAAACGCGGTTTTACCATAACTCCATTATTTGCAACAGCATTGTAAAAAGTTAAAGTTTGCATAGGTGTTACAGAAATTCCATAACCCCAAGCCATCCATTCTAAAGAGATATTATTCCAATTTTTTTTATCTTTTGGATTTGGTACATAAGGTTTTCCTTCTCCTTTAATTTGAAATCCTATTGGTTTTGTAAAACCGTATTTTTCTATTTTATCGTAATATTTTTGAGGATTCTCATCATAATGCTCTTGTATGAGCTTAACAATACCCACATTTGATGAAACCTCAAAAACTCTGGCTGCAGATATTTTTCCATAACCTCCTCTTTGTGAATCTTCTACTTTAGACCCGTGAACAAAAATTCTTCCTTTTTCTGTATCAACTACTGTAGAGGTATCAATAACCTTATCGTCTAAAGCCGCCATTAAACTTGCTAACTTAAAAGTAGAACCAGGCTCGTGACTTTCCCAAACTGCATAATTTCTTTTCTCAAAATATTTGCCTTCAGAGGTTCTTGCCAAATTAGAAATGGCTTTAATTTCGCCTGTTGCAGTTTCCATAACAACTGCGCAACCATGGTCTGCCTCATAAAATTCTAACTGACGTAATAAAGCATGATGTGTAATATCTTGAATATTAACATCTATGGTAGTAATAACATCATGACCATCTATGGGCTCTTTTTCATTCACATCAGAAATTGGTTTCCATTGGTTTTTTGCAATTTTTTGTTTCCATCGCAAACCATTTTCACCTTGCATAAAATCTGCAAAAGCACCCTCTATTCCTGCTTCACCTCTAAAATCATCATAACCAATTGTACGTTCTGCAATTTTACCTATTGGATGCGCACGCACTGTTTTATGTTCTGAAATAAAACCGCCTTTATAAACTCCCAAGTTAAAAATTGGGAACTCTTTCATTTTCAAATAATCGTTATAACCAACATTTCTTGCAATTAACAAATACCTGTTTTTGCGTTTTTTTGCTGTTCTTAATTTATTTTGATAAAACTCTTTAGAATTGCCCAACATTTTAGACAACTCTTTTGACAACCCAACAAAATTCTTTTCGAAAACATTACTATCTACTGCAACAACATCCATTCTTATCGTAAACTTAGACATGGAAGTTGCCAGTAAATTACCATCTGAAGCATACACATTTCCTTTATTTGCATAAATGGTATCTTGTTTTATAGTAAGTTCTGTGGCTAATTTTTTGTATTTGTCTCCTTCAACAAATTGAATATTAAATATTCTAAAAATGATAGCAAGCAAAAAAAGCGACATAAAAGCAGCTACTAAGTAGAATTTGGTAAGGATGCTTTTTTTCTGTGTTGCCAATTTATTAATCTTTAATAGTTACTATAATTTTTTTTGGAGGTGTTTCTGAAGGTTTTAAACCTCTTTCTATTGCTTTTTCTCGGATGCTAGATTCCATTTTCATTCGCATTAAAATGGTACCTGTATCTACATATTCTGATCTTAACTCTCTTTTCCTTTTATTTAATTCTGATATTTCGAACACTTTTGTTTCTGCACTATGAGAACTATAAATCATAATTAACATGAGCATCACTACAAAAATGATAATTCGCCAATTTTTAAAAGCAGATTCATCTGTAAGGAAACTTCCTCTTAAAAAATCGTAAATACCTCTTTTTACTTTGGTCATCTTTTCAATTCAATGTTTAAAGTTTAGAATTCAAAGTTGGTTTTATATTCTTTTACTTCTTGTTTCTTTTGTTTCTTTTGTTTCTTTTGTTTCTAATATTCTCAAAACTTGAAACCCGAAACTTGAAACCTATTTTTTTAGCGCTGCTATTCTTAATTTTGCACTTCTTGCTCTATTATTAATCTTAATTTCTTCTTTTGAAGGAATTATTAATTTGCCAACTTTCATTAAAGGTTCGTTAGAATTTCCAAAAACATCTTTTTCTGGCTCCCCTTGAAACAAGCCTGTTTGTATAAAACGCTTTACCAATCTATCTTCTAAAGAGTGATAAGAAATAACACTCAATCTACCTTCGTCATTTAATAAATTAGGAACTTGTTGCAAAAATTCTTTTAAAACTTCCAATTCTTCATTTACCTCGATTCGAATCGCTTGAAAAATTTGAGCCAATATTTTATGTTCTTTCGCTTTTGGTAAAAATTCTTTTAAAACTTCCTTTAAGTCGAAACTGGTTTCTATTTTTTTGATTCCTCTTTCGTGAACAATAGTTCTTGCAATTTTTCTAGAGTTTCTTAACTCTCCATACAAAAACAATATTTCTGCTAGTTTTTCTTCAGAATAATTATTGATGACTTCTTTCGCAGAAATTTTAGATTTTTGATTCATTCTCATATCTAAATCACCTTCAAAACGAGTCGAAAACCCTCTCTCTGCTTCGTCAAATTGATGTGACGAAACCCCTAAATCTGCTAAAATTCCATCTACTTTTTTAATTCTGTAAAACCTTAAAAACCTTGCTATAAATCTGAAATTCTCTTGAATTAACACAAAGCGCTCATCATCTATTTCATTCGCTAAAGCATCTGGATCTTGATCAAAAGCAAACAGTTTTCCGTTTTTACCTAATCTTTTTAAGATTTCTCTAGAATGACCTCCACCTCCAAAAGTTACATCAACATAAACACCATTTTCCTTAATAGCCAATGCATCAACACTTTCTTTTAATAAAACTGGATTATGATAACTCATCGAAATCTGTATTACCCATTACCTCTTCTGCCAAATCTGCAAAATCTTCTGCAGCATCATTAATTGCCTTCTCGTACTTATCTTTATCCCAAATTTCTATGATACCCACTGATGATGACATCACAATCTGTTTTTCTATTCCTGCAAAATCACACAAATCTTTAGGAATTAAAATTCTTCCTGTAGCATCTAACTCAACCATTTTTACACCAGCAGTAAATCGTCTAATAAAATCGTTGTTCTTTTTCTTAAACTTATTTAGTTTGTTAATTTTCTCCATCATCAAAGTCCATTCTTTCATAGGATATAACTCCAAGCAAGGCTGAAAAACAGCACGCTTTAAAACAAAACCTTCATCTAGCACAGAAGACAGTTGCTTTTTGAAAGCTGATGAAAACATCACTCTTCCTTTAGCATCTGCTTTGCATTCGTATGTGCCAATTAGATTAATCAATTAAAAACAATTTTGAATATTAAATATCAAAAATATACAAAAATTACCACTTTTTACCACTTTTTACCACTTTGTTAATAAAAAGAAAGAATCTTCATAGTTTACAATGAAAACCTATTGTTAATAACCTTAATTTGCTGTTTAGGAAATGAATTTCTATGTAATAAAAAAGAATTACATTTGCCCAAAGTGAAACAAATAAAAAATCAATGACTGACAAGTTAAAAACTGAAGGTAATTTTACGTATGCAGAAGCTGGAGAAGGACCTGCTATTATTGTTTTACACGGATTAATGGGAGCTTTGAGTAATTTTGGGGCCACATTTAATCACTTTTCGACTAATGGGTATAAAGTTTTAATTCCAGAATTACCTCTTTACACTTTGCCATTAATTCAGACGAATGTTAAGAATTTGGCAAGTTATTTAAAAGATTTTTTAGAATACAAAAAAATAGATAGTGCTTTACTTTTAGGAAATTCTCTTGGAGGTCATATTGCTTTATATTTTACCAAACATTATCCAGAAAAAGTAAATGCAATTGTGCTTACAGGAAGCTCTGGATTGTATGAAAAAGCAATGGGTGATAGTTTTCCAAAAAGAGGAAATTACGAATATATAGAAACCAAAGCTAGAGAAGTTTTTTACGACCCAAATGTTGCTACCAAAGAATTGGTTGATGATGTTTATGCTACTGTAAATGACAGAATGAAAGCTCTAAAAACCCTTTCTATTGCAAAAAGTGCAATTAGGCATAATATGGCTAACGATTTGCCAGAAATGAAACAACCAATTTGCTTAATTTGGGGAAAACAAGACAGTGTTACACCACCTGAAGTTGCTATTGATTTTCATAAATTATTACCAAATTCTGACTTATTCTGGATTGACAAATGTGGTCATGCAGCAATGATGGAAAGACCTGAGGAATTTAATTTGATTCTTCATGATTGGTTAAAATCTAGAAATATTTAAACTTTTTTGCTTTGAAAATTAAATCTGCTGAATTTGTAATGAGTAACAGCAATGTTATAAATGCACCCAAAGATAGAATTCCAGAATATGCTTTTATAGGTCGTTCAAATGTTGGTAAATCTTCATTAATTAATATGTTAATGGAGCGTAAAGATTTAGCTAAAATTTCTGGAAAACCTGGAAAAACTCAATTAATTAATCATTTTAAAATTAATGAAGATTGGTTTTTAGTAGATTTACCTGGTTATGGTTATGCCCAAGTTTCCAAGAAAAAAAGAGTTATTTTTCAATATTTTATAGAAAATTATTTCAAAGAAAGAGAGCAATTAGTTTGCACCTTTGTTTTGATAGATTCTAGACACGATCCTCAACAAATTGATTTAGATTTTATGCGTTTTTTAGGTGAAAATCAAATTCCTTTTTGTTTGGTTTTTACGAAAGCGGATAAACTTGGGAGTTCTAAGTTAAATAAGCAAATTACCTCTTACAAAAAGAAATTATTACAACATTGGGAGGCTTTACCTATGACTTTTTTAACTTCTTCTGAAACAGGTTTAGGGCGTAAAGAATTTTTAGATTTTATTGATGGTGTAAACCAAGATGTTGCTAAAGATTTTAAATAATCGATAATGCATTCTAATAAAGAAAACTTGCAAGTACTTTTTGAAGACAATCATATTATAATTGTTAACAAACGTTCTGGTGATATTTCTCAAGGTGATAAAACTGGAGATAAACCTTTAAGTGATGTTGTAAAAAACTACATTAAAGAAAAATACAATAAACCTGGCGATGTTTTTTTAGGAGTTGTGCATCGTTTAGATAGACCTACTTCTGGAGTTATTATTTTTGCAAGAACTTCTAAATCTTTAGAGCGTTTAAACAAAATGTTACGTGATAAGAAAATTAATAAAACGTATTGGGCTGTTGTAAAAGACTACCCAAAAAAAGAGAAAGACACACTTATTAATTTCTTAAAAAAGAACCCTAAGAACAATAAATCTTCGGTTTTTGAAAAAGAAACTGAAGGTTCTAAAAAAGCTGTTTTACACTATCAATTGATTAAAAAACTCGATAATTATTCGCTTTTAGAAATAGATTTAGAAACTGGTAGACATCATCAAATTAGAGCACAATTAGCTGCTATTGGTTTTCCAATTAAAGGCGATTTAAAGTACGGTTTTAACAGAAGCAATAAAGATGGTAGCATTCACTTACATGCTCGAAAAATTGAATTCATTCACCCTGTTTCTAAAGAAAATATTTCTGTTACTGCTCCAGTTCCAGATGAAGTTATTTGGAACGCATGCAACTAATTGCTATCTTTAGAACATATATTTTTCTGTATGAAAGCTCTTAAATATTTTTCAATTCTTATTTTACCTTTAGTGGTTTATATTTCTTTTACAAGCAAAGGTTGGCTTACTCATTTACCTGCTATTGTTTTCTTTGGATTTGTTCCGTTTTTAGAATTTTTTATAAAACCTAATAAAGAAAATTTTTCTTTAGAGGAAGAAAAAATTGAAAAGGAAAATAAATTGTATACCTATTTACTTTATTTAACGTTACCTATACAAGTTGGTTTTTTAATTTTCTTTTTTTATGCAATTCAAGAACCTAATTTAAGTAATTCAGAAATTTTTGGTAGAATTTTTGGAATGGGAATTATGTGTGGAGTAATTGGTATAAATGTTGGTCATGAGCTTGGGCATAGAAACAATAGATTTGATGAATTTATAGGAGAAATTTTATTACTAACTTCTTTAAACACGCACTTTTTACCTTATCATAATGGAGGTCATCATTACAATGTTGCCACACCAAAAGATGCTGCAACTGCCAGAAAAAATGAAGTGCTTTTTACCTTCTGGTTTCGCTCTCATTTTTCAAGTTATATAGAAGCTTGGAGGTTAGAAAATAAACGCATGAATGAAACTGAAAAAAGTTGGTTACATCATCAAAATAGAATGGTTGTTTATACTATTTGTAATATTTTATTATTGGGAAGTATTTATTTTTTCTTTGGACAATTTGTACTTCTTACTTTTATAGCAGCTGCTGTCTCTGGAATTATTTTGCTCGAAACTGTGAACTACATAGAACATTATGGTTTATTGAGAAAACAAAACGAACATGGTAGATATGAGCGCGTAAAAAGAAATCATTCTTGGAATTCTAATCATCAAGTTGGGCAGATTTTATTGTTTAATTTATCTCGTCATTCAGACCATCATTATAATGGTTCTAAACATTACCAATTATTAAGATCACTTCCTGAAAGTCCGCAAATGCCAACAGGTTATCCAGGTATGATGTTATTATCACTCTTTCCTCCTTTATGGTTTTGGGTGATGAATAAAAAACTAAATCAAAATTCATAAAACGCTTTTATGTACTTAGAGAAAACAGTTTCTGAAGCTATTAATTATAGACGTTCAGTAAGAATTTACAACGCAGAAAAACCACTGGATACTGCCATTGTAAAAAAATGTATTGAACAAGCTTCTTTAGCTCCTAATAGCAGTAATATGCAATTGTGGGAGTTTTATCATATTACATCCAAAGATATTATTGCTAAAATTGCGCCTTTTTGTTTCAATCAAAATGCGGCCAAAACAGCACAACAATTGGTTGTTTTTGTAACTAGAAAAGATTTATGGAAACAAAGAGCCAAAGCAAATTTGAAATTTGTTGATTCGAATTTTGGAGCTAACAACCCTAAATCTGAACAAAGTAGTAGAGAAAAAGTTGCCAGAAATTATTATGGGAAAATTATCCCTTTTGCTTATGCTGATTTTCTTGGAATCTTAGGTTTTTTAAAATTTTTAATGGTTTCTGTTATTGGTATTTTTAAACCCATTTACAGACAAGTTAGAAAAAGTGATATGCGAATTGTTGCACATAAAACATGTGGTTTGGCTGCAGAAAATTTTATGATTTCTATGGCTGCACAAGGTTATGACACTTGCCCAATGGAAGGTTCTGACACTTTGCGTGTTAAAAACTTACTGGGTTTATCTTTTGGAGCAGAAATAAATATGATTGTTTCTTGTGGAATTAGAGAACCAAAAGGTGTTTATGGAGATCGTTTTAGAATTCCTTTTGAAGAAGTTTATAAGGAGGTTTAGTTATTGATAAGATTTCTCCAAAAGATCGAAATGACAAGGAAAAATTTTAATTAATAATTTAATTTTTAGGCTTCAAAACCAAAACATTTTCGCTTCTTTTTATTTGCACTTCATTTAGTTTCATCTCTACAAATTCGCCATTTACAAATTTTTGAGCTTGATCTTTATAATGTTGGCTAAAAACATTTCCAGATTGACCTGTTGGAAGTATTCCTAAACTATTTTCTACATCAGAAAAATCTATAACTCTTCTTGTAGATGGACCAGCAGTAATTTTATAAACACCTGTGCTATCTAACTTAAAAATCTGATTATTTATCACCTCATTTCCTCCAATAGTTTCAAAAGGTCCCACATTAAAAATGGTTCTTAACATACCTCCTGCTTTTCCAATAGCATGCTCATGCTCTACAGAAATGACTCTTTTCCAAAGCCAATCCTCTACATTTTCTCCTAACTGATTTTCTAAAAAAGTAAAGGCATTTTTAAAAGAAGATGTTATAATTTCATTTCTTTCTTCTTTTTTTGAAGGTGTAGAAATATCATCCCACCAAACAGATTGAGTTCTATTTATTTGAATTGGCAATGCTTGGTCTTGCAATTGCGAATTTATAAATAACTCAAAACCATCTCCTAATTCGTCTTTATAAGTCGCTGCTAAAACTTCGTATAAAAAACGATTGTAAATTGTGGGTGCTGCAGCATTTTTTAAATAAGTTCCATCCCAATTTTCTAAAATAGAAATCGCTTTTAGCTCTGAAACAGACAAATCATTTCTGTTTACATTTTTCAGTAAATCGATTGCAATTTCAGACACTGTAGATGATTTTACATCAAACATCATTTTAGCGACATCTTCTTTTGTGAAATCATTTTTAGCTTCTAACAATTCTACAATTCTTTTTGCTCTATCTTGTGGTTGATAATACCCAGGATATAATTTTCCTCTTACAGAATCTGGCTGATTATTAGCAGAATACACAAAATTCCAACTTGGATTTATGGCTTGTGGATTCTCTGAAAAAGGCAGATATTCTGTAATTTCATCTTCTCCAGAAACACCATTTAAATAGGTTTTAGAAGATAGACTATCTCTTAACTGATACAATTTTGCAGAAGCAAACCAGGCAATATTTCCTTTTGCATCTCCATACATTACATTTAAACCTGGAGCGTGAATTTTAGCTACAGCTTGTTTAAAATTTGATAAAGATTTTGAATGAGACATTTCATAAGAAACATCTAATTGCTCATTATTTAATTGAGTATACATCCAATTCATGGCAATAGGTCTTTCATCTTCTAAATGAGTAATTAAACCATTCATAATTGGCCCATGATTCGAAACTTTTACTTGAAAAGTAGTATCTTTTTCATCTTTTATGCTGATGGTTTTATCAACAATTGTATAATTTTTATAACCTTCAACAGTTTTATATTGCTTGGAATTTTCAGGATTATTTTCTTCGATATAAAAGTTTAAATCGTCGTTTGCCAACATTGTTAAACCATATGCATACTCAGTATTATGCCCTAATAATGGAAAAGGCATCAAAGCAATATTGAATCCATAAATTTCGAAATCGGGTGTTTTTATATGATTTTGATACCAAACAGAAGGTTGTGAAAAACCAATATGAGGGTCGTTTGCGAAAATTACTTGTCCATTTTTAGTTTTTTCTGGTGCAATTACCCAAGAGTTACTTCCTATAAAAGTAGAAACTGGTAATTGATCCATAATTTTACTTACAGCATTTGAGATTTGTCCTTTAATTTCTTTGACTTCATATTTATTGATAGTTAAATCACCTTCATCTGTAGTTGTTAATTCATTAAAATAAGCATCACCTAATTTTTCTTTAATCTCTGTTAATAAAGGATCTGTTTTGTGAGCCACAGCAAAGCTAAAAGCCATATAACCAAATACATTGTAAATATCTTTAAGTGTATAATTTTCTTTTTTAACACCAACTAATGTAAACTCTAAAGGCGTTTTTCCTTCATTTATAAATTGATTGATTCCGTCTAAATATGCCTCTGTTAAAACATAGGCTTCAGAGGTTCTATCTAAATTCGCAATACTTTTTTCTGCAGCTTCTTCTATACCTAATCCTGCAAAAAAAACATCCGTTTTTAACAATTCTTTTCCGAAAATTTCTGACAATCTTCCAGAAGCAATTCTACGAATTAGTTCCATTTGCCATAATCGATCTTGTGCATGCACATACCCTAAAGCTACATAAGCATCTTTTTGATTTTGAGCAGTAATGTGTGGAACTCCAATTTCATCAAAATAAACAGCTACATTGTCTGTTAAATTATTAATTTCTAATTCCCCATCATATTTTGGTTGATACGTTTTGGAATACAACCAGGCTCCTAGTAAAATTAACACTATTAATAAAACAACAATTTTTAAAGCTTTTTTAATAGATTTCATTTGAAAATTTTTATTGAAGCCAAAGATAAAATATTTATGTTGTATTTTTGAAGTTCTAACAATTTCATCATTTATGAAAAAAATTCAAATGGTTGATTTGCAAAATCAATATCAACAAATTAAAGAAACTGTAGATAATTCTATACAAGAGGTATTGAATTCTTCAAGCTATATAAATGGACCTTTGGTACATCAATTTGAAAAAGATTTAGAAGATTATTTAAATGTAAAACACGTCATTCCTTGTGCAAACGGAACTGATGCTTTGCAAATTGCAATGATGGGCTTGGGTTTAGAACAAGGAGATGAAGTAATTACAGCCGATTTTACATTCGCAGCTACTGTAGAAGTAATTGCACTTTTAAAATTAACACCTGTTTTAGTTGATGTTGAAAAAGACACTTTTAATATCAATATTGATGCACTAAAAAAAGCAATCACTCCAAAAACAAAAGCGATTGTTCCTGTTCATTTATTTGGACAAGTAGCCAATATGGATGCTGTTATGGAAATTGCAAAAAAACATAACTTATTTGTAATAGAAGATAATGCACAAGCAATTGGAGCAAATTACACCTTTAAAGATGGTTCTCAGAAAAAAGCTGGAACCATTGGAAATGTGGGTACAACCTCTTTTTTCCCATCGAAAAACTTAGGTTGTTATGGAGATGGAGGAGCTATTTTTACCAATGATGATGAATTGGCTCATACATTAAGAGGCATCGTAAATCATGGAATGTACGAACGTTATTATCATGATGTTGTGGGTGTAAACTCTAGATTAGATTCTATTCAGGCTGGAGTTTTAAAAGCAAAGTTACCACATTTAGACACCTATTGTAACACTCGTAGAAATGCAGCTCGTTTTTATAACCAAGCATTTTCAAATAACCCAAATATTATCACTCCAACTTCAAAATCTAATAAAACAAAAAATTGTGGACAAATTTGTGATGTTTGCGATTGCCATGTTTATCATCAGTATACTTTACAAATCACAAATGGAAAAAGAGATGCATTGCACAAGCATTTGTTAGAAAAAGAAATTCCGAATGCAATTTATTATCCTGTTGCTTTACATGCTCAAAAAGCATATCAAGACTCAAGATATAATGAAAATGATTTTCCGGTAACCAATGAATTGGTAAAAACCGTTATTTCTTTGCCTATGCATACAGAATTAGATGATGATCAATTGACGTTTATCACTCAAACAATTATAAATTTCTTAAAATAAAAACCCTTAACAACAACCAAAAATGAAAAAAATTTTAGTAACAGGAGGTCTTGGTTTTATAGGATCGCATACAGTAGTAGAACTTCAAAACGAAGGTTTTGAAGTAGTTATTATTGATGATTTATCGAACACAACACTTTCTGTATTAGACAGTATTGCAGAAATTACAGGTATAAAACCAACTTTTCATAAAGCTGATGTAAGAAATAAAAGCGAAATCAAAGGCGTTTTTGATGCCCATAAAATTGATGGAATTATTCATTTTGCTGCTTTTAAAGCAGTTGGTGAAAGTATTGCAAAGCCTTTAGATTATTACGAAAATAATTTAAGCTCACTAATTTATATTTTACAAGAAGTTAGAGATCGTAAATTAGATAATTTTATATTTTCTTCTTCTGCAACTGTTTATGGAGAACCAGATTCATCACCAATTACAGAAAATGCACCTGTAAAAAAGGCAGAATCTGTGTATGGAAATACTAAAAAAATTGGAGAAGAAATTATAAAAGATACAAGTAATGCTTATGGAATTAATGCAATAGCCTTGCGTTATTTTAATCCTATTGGGGCTCATCCAACAGCAAAAATTGGAGAATTACCATTAGGAGTTCCTGCTAATTTAATTCCTTTTGTTACACAAACTGCTGCAGGAATTAGAAAAGAATTATCCGTTTTTGGAGATGATTATCCAACTGAAGATGGAACTGCAATTCGTGATTATATACATGTAGTAGATTTAGCAAAGGCACATATTGCTGCTTTAAAAAGACTCATCAATAAAAATAATAAACATTCTTTTGAGTTTTTTAATATTGGAACTGGAAAAGGAACGTCTGTTTTAGAAGTGATAAAAGCTTTTGAAAAAGTAAACAATTTAAAATTAAATTATAAAATTGTTGGAAGAAGAGAAGGTGATGTAATGACTTGCTATGCTGACACTACACATGCAAATAAAGAATTAAACTGGAAAACAGAAATTGATTTAGAAGAAGCTTTGCGTTCTGCTTGGCAATGGCAACTAAAACAAGCTAAATAAGTAGTTTGAATATTTAATTTTTAAACCATAAAAAAACCTCAAAAGTAAAATTACTTTTGAGGTTTTTTAATTGGTATATTTAAATAAATTAACCTTTTACAGGAACTGAAACAATGGTGTTTGCCCATCCTAAATGCATCATTGCATTTTCTCCTTCACCATCAAAAACAACCGAAAAATTTTCAATTACGTTTGCAGATTTAGAAACTTTTCCAGTAACTCTAACAACATCCTGAGCTTTATCATAAAAATAAGCGCCCCAAACATTTTTCTGGTTACTTAAAATAATAGTCCAGCTGTTATCAGATGGAATTGTTAATAAAGAATAAGTTCCTGCTTTTACAGCTTTATCACCAAATGTAACATCTTTGTAAAATGTAATTTCTGGAACTTCGTTCGCTCCAGTTCTCCAAACAGTTTCTTTTGGCGCTAGTTTTTCTAAAGTTCTTCCTTTTAACTGTGGACGACTATATATAATTTTTACTAACTTATTTGGTTCTCTCCAGTTTTCTGGATAAGATGCTGCATCCATAGGGCTTGCATCAACTTTAACAAATTTTTGAGCTGAAATTTCTGTTGAAGAAATTAAAGAAATTAAAAAAATTGCAATTGATAAAATAGCTTTTTTCATATTATGAGTATTTGATTTTTATTCGTTTTTTGTGATATCAAAGTTAGAGAATCAGAAAAAATATTATTACTAATATTCTGTTAAGATTAATGGCAACCACAATCTGTATGGCAATTTTTATCCTTTTTTGATGGAAAAATAAATTTCTTACTTAGAAAAATAACGGCGATTGCTAAAAGAATATATACTATAATTACTTGCATTAACTTAAAATTTGATAGGTTAAAAATGATGCTACATAAGCCAATAATCCCATTGCAAACAACTGAATTAAAGGCCATTTCCAAGTTTTTGTTTCTCTTTTTACAATTGCTAAAGTTGCCATACATTGCATCGCAAAAGCATAAAAAACCATTAAAGACATACCTACAGGAAAATTGAACAGATTTTTACCTGTATCTGGGTTTATTTCTGATGCCATTTTTTGTTTGATGGTTGCTGTGTTTTCGTTTCCAGATTCCACACTATAAATGGTAGCCAAAGTTCCAATAAAAACTTCACGAGCTGCAAAAGATGTTATTAAAGCAATGCCTATTTTCCAATCGTAACCTAAAGGTTTAATAACGGGTTCTATGCTCTTTCCTAAAATACCAATATATGAATTTTCTAATTTCGCAGAAGCTATTTTTTGTTGCAATTCATTAGTATTCAAATTTTGATTATCAACATTTTCTATTGTATTTTTTTCTACATTTTTAAAATTAGAACCTCCATTTGAAGCTAAAAACCACAAAACAATAGACAATGCTAAAATTATTTTTCCAGCTCCAAGAACGAATGCTTTTGTTTTTTCAATCACATCAAAAGCGACATTTTTTATGGATGGTAATTTATAATTTGGCATCTCTACCACAAAAAAAGATTTCGATTTTATCTTTAAAGTTTTATGCAAAATATAAGCAGCTATAATAGCTGATGCAAAACCTAATGCATAGAGCAATAATAATACCAATCCTTGTAAATTTAAAAGTCCGAAGATTTTTTTATCAGGAATTATCAATGCAATTAAAATAGCATAAACAGGCAAACGTGCAGAGCAGGTTGTAAATGGCGTTACTAAAATGGTAATCAATCTTTCTTTCCAACTAGAAATGGTTCTGGTTGCCATAATTGCTGGAATTGCACATGCTGTTCCAGAAATTAATGGTATTACACTTTTGCCATTCATTCCAAAACGTCGCATAATTTTGTCCATTAAAAAAACAACACGACTCATATATCCAGTTTCTTCTAAAATAGCTATGAATAGAAATAATATGGCAATTTGAGGTATAAATATAATAACGCCTCCAATTCCTGGAATAATACCTTCTGATAATAAATCTGTTAAAACACCATTAGGTAAATTGCTTTTTGCAAAGTCAGATAATTGTGCAAAAGTACCATCAATTAAATCCATTGGTAAAGTTGCCCAATCAAAAATAGATTGAAAAATTACTAATAGAATCAATACAAAAAATACGTATCCGAAAATTTTATGGGTAAAAATTTTATCTAATCTACCTCGTAAATCTTTGGCTTTTGTTTTATCTACTATATAGGTATTTTTTAAAATTTTATTAATTTCTTGATAACGATATATGGTTTCTTTGTGTTGGTATTTCTTTAATTTAGAAACGTCTTTTTTAAAAGCCAGCAGCTTTTCTTTTTCTACTTTGGTAATAGTTTCTGGATAGTTGTTTTGAGTAACCATTAACCACAATTCGTACAAGGAATAATTCGGACTAATAGCCTTCAAATTCTCGAAATAATCTGGGTCTATTTTATGATTGATGCCACATAAAGGTGATGCTTTTGCAGCTACATGACAACGAATAATGGCTTCTTTAATTTCTTTAATGCCTTCGTTTTTTCTTGCGCTTATTAAAACAACTTCTGTATTTAGCTCTTTTTTAAGCAACGATAAATCAATGGTAATTCCTTTTCTACTCATTTGATCAACCATGTTAATTGCCAAAACTGTAGGGATTTCTAAATCTTTAATTTGCGAAAAAAGTAGTAAATTTCTCTTTAAATTCTCAACATCTGCAACCACCAAAATTACATCTGGAGATTCTTTAATGTCTTTTTTAAGCAGTGTTTTTAAAACAATACTTTCATCTAAAGAAGTAGGATTTATACTGTAAGTTCCTGGTAAATCTGTAATAATTGCATTTTGTGTAGAAGATAATTTACTAACTCCTAATTTCTTATCTACAGTAACTCCTGGATAATTTCCCACTTTTTGATTTAAACCAGTAAGCTGATTAAAAAGTGATGTTTTACCCGTATTTGGATTTCCAATTAAAGCAACTTTTATATCGTTTTTAGACATTATTTATTCGCTTTTTAGAATTAAAATTTGTTCTGCAGTTTCTTTTCTAATTGCCAAATGGCTTCCATTAACACAGATGTATAATGGATCTTTTAGAGGTGCAACTTGAATTAATTCCACTTCTGCACCAGGCAAACAGCCCATTTCTAATAATTTTAAAGGAATAATATCTAAAGACTCTTCAGAAATATAGCCTATTTCTCCAATAAGTAAGGATGCAATTGTGTTCAAATATTTTAATTTGGAAAGCAAAGATATGAATTTAGAATGATTCTAAACAAGTTATTTTTTGTTATATTCTCTCTTCAATAAAGCCACATCAATTTTCAATTTTTCCATGTCTTTTTTTTCTGTACCATCGTAAAAACCTCGAAGACGTCTTTCTTTATCTACCAAGATAAATTGCTCTGTATGTATAAAGTCTTGTTCACCTCCATCACCTTCGTCTAAAACTGCAAAATAACTTTTTCTAGCCAACTCATAAATATGCTTTTTAGAACCTGTTGTTACATTCCATTTTCCATCAACAACTCCTTTATTATTCGCATATTCTCTTAAAACAGAAACACTGTCTATTACTGGAGTTACAGAATGAGAGAGAAACATAATGTCATCATCATTTTTATAATATTCTTGTAATTCGCTCATATTATAAGCCATCATTATACAAATATTTGTACAACGTGAAAAAAAGAAATCAGCAATATAAATTTTATTCTCGTAATTTTTATTGGTGATAATTTCTCCATTTTGATTGATAAGTTCAAAATCTGCTACTTTATGATTTTTAGAAATATGCCTTAAATCAGCATCAACCAATTGAGGATTTACATCTTTTGGATTGTAGATTTTCAATTTCTTATCAACCTTTACCAAATGATAAAAAACAGGAATAGAAACTGCCGAAAAAACAACTAAAAAAATAAGTGTGCTTTTACTTTTCTTGAAAAATTTTAAATCCATTAAAAAATGTTTTATGCAAAATTACGGCTTAAAAAAGTGTTTGAAAAGTTAGTGATACTAAAATACATCTAAAATCTTTGTTAAAATAAAAATCAACTAGTAATAGTTCTTTTTATACTCTCCATAAAAACGTACATTTGTGCGTTTTTTAAATCTGATTTAACGCTGAATGGAAATATTAATTAAAGCATCGCAATTTATTTTAAGTTTATCTTTATTAATTGTTTTGCACGAATTGGGGCATTTTATCCCTGCAAAATTATTTAAAACCAGAGTAGAAAAATTCTATTTATTTTTTGATTATAAATTCTCTATTTTTAAGAAGAAAATTGGTGAAACAGTTTACGGAATTGGCTGGATTCCCTTAGGAGGTTATGTTAAAATCTCTGGAATGATAGACGAAAGTATGGACACAGAACAAATGAAACAACCTGCACAACCTTGGGAGTTTCGTTCTAAACCTGCTTGGCAACGTCTCATAATAATGTTAGGTGGTGTATTTGTAAATTTTATTTTAGGAATTTTTATATACATTATGTTAATGTGGTCTTATGGAGAAGAATATTTACCAAACGAAAATTTAAATAATGGTGTTTGGGTACAAGACTCTTTAGCAATGAATTTGGGATTACAAACTGGAGATAAAATTTTAACTGTTGATGATGAGAAAATAAAGAAATTTTCGGGTTTAACTTTGGAATTTATCAATGGAAATAAATTTCAAATTGAACGAAATGGAGAGGTTATTGATAAAAATATTCCAACAGATTTCATTTCTCAATTAATGGATAGAGGTAAAGATGCTGGACCAATTTTATTTCCACGTTATCCATTTACAGTTGGTAAAATTTCTGATGATTCTCAAAACAAAAACTCAGATTTAAAAGCAAAAGATATTATTACTAGCATAGATGGAACTCCCTTAAAATATTATGATGAGGCTGAACAAATTTTATCAAATTATAAAAACACGAAAGTAAAAGCAACTGTTTTAAGAGGTAAAGAAACAAAAGAAATTTCTCTAAATATTAATAATGAAGGAAAATTAGGAGTTGTTTTTACGACCATTCCTTTTTCTGATTTAGAAAAATTAGGGTACTACCAATTAGCTGATTATCAATATTCTTTCACAGAAGCAATTCCTGCTGGATGGAATAAATCTTGGAAAACATTAACAGACTATGTGAAACAGTTAAAAAAGATTTTTAATCCTAGTACAGGAGCTTATAAAGGTTTGGGTGGTTTTATATCTATTGGAAGTATTTTTCCTGATGAATGGAGTGCAGAATCTTTTTGGAATATCACTGCATTTTTATCTATCATGTTAGGTTTTATGAACCTTTTACCAATACCAGCCTTAGATGGTGGACATGTGGTTTTTACACTTTGGGAAATGATAACTGGTAAAAAACCAGGTGATAAATTTTTAGAATATGCACAAGTAGTTGGTTTTGTTTTACTGATTATATTGCTACTATTTGCAAACGGAAATGATATTTTTAGGCTATTCAAATAATTATAAGAAAATAGTTTACATAAAAAAACCTCGCAAAAGCGAGGTTTTTTTATACTCTTAAAGATAGGTTTAAGAATGAAAACCAAGTGTAATGGGTATTACATTTATCGCAACCATATGATTTTGTTCCTGGTATAACCCTAATAATTCCCTTTCTTTTCATTCTGTGTCTGGAATCAGATTTGCATTTTGGGCAAGCTTTCATAAATAGTTGAGGTTTGATTAGTTATGGCGAATTTACTCAAAACCAAACACTTAACCTAATTTAGGTTGATTATTATGAATTTTGCAATAATGCTTGCCTATTTTTCCAGTCTATCCATTTTTGACCCTTGATTCTTCTCATTAAATTATCAATAGAGCGCATTACAAAAACATTGTAAATCGCTTTTCCAAGATTTTTTGGGTTTCTGGCAATTGCTCTTAAACTCATAGAAAAACCTGGAGTTATATATTTCATATAATGCCAATATCCTTCTGGCATATATAATACATTACCATGTTCTAAATTTGTAATATAGCCTTTTGCATTTTTTAAAGCTGGCCATTTTTGTAAATCTGGATTCGAAAAATCGATATCTTCTCTAGTAATTAAAGAATAAGGAATTTTATATAAATGTTTGTTTTGCTTTTGATCGAACAAAATAATTTCTTTTTTACCCTCGAAATGAAAGTGAAATATATTTGCCAAATCTATATCATAATGCATAAAAGTGTAAGAATTGGTGCCACCAAAAAACAACATTGGTAATCCTTTCATTAATCGCAAACCAAAATCTGGGTATTTAAAATCTTTTTGCAAAACAGGAACTTCTTTTAAAACATTCCATAAAAAAATTCTGAATTTAGTTGGTTCTTTCTTCAACAAATCAACATAATCAGACATTTTCATTTTTGCATGAGGTTCGTTAAAACCATCTTTGTAGTCTACAGGTCTATCATCATAAAGTGGCACAACTTTGTCTCCTGCCACTTTTTTCATATATTCTAGATTCCATTTTTGATATGCTGGCCAATCTTCTATAAATTGCTCTATAACCACAGGTTTCTGAGGTTTAAAATAATTTTTAATAAAATCTGCTTTGGTAATTGTTTTTACCCTCTCGATTTGAGATAAGTTTAAACTCATGCTACAAAAAATTAGAAAACAAAGTTAAGAAAATGTTATGAAAAATGAAATTTAAAAAAAATATTGTTAAACCTTTATTACTTTCCCTTTTTGTTTTGCAACTTCATTTCTTTCAATTTTATGGTTGGGTCTTGTCCATTTTGGTTTTTCTCCTAAACTTTTAAACTGAGAATCTTCTGCTTCAACGGTTTGAGGCTGTACTTTTTTGGTAAATGGTTTCTGCGGATTTAATCCTAATAATTGAAACATTTTCATGTCTTCATTTACATCAGGATTTGGAGTTGTTAGTAATTTATCTCCTGCAAAAATTGAATTTGCTCCAGCAAAGAAACACATGGCTTGGCCTTCTCTACTCATTTGTGTTCTTCCAGCAGATAAACGAACTTGTGTTTCGGGTAATACAATTCTAGTAGTTGCAACCATTCGAATCATATCCCAAATTTCAACTGGTTTTTCATTTTCTAAAGGAGTTCCTTCAACAGCAACCAAAGCATTAATTGGAGTAGATTCTGGCTGTGGATTTAAAGTTGACAAAGCAACTAGCATCCCTGCTCTATCTTCTGCAGATTCACCCATTCCAATTATTCCACCAGAACAAACAGTAACATTCGTTTTACGAACATTGCTAATAGTATCTAATCTATCTTGGTAACCTCGTGTAGAAATTACTTCTTTGTAATATTCTTCTGATGAATCTAAATTATGATTATATGCATACAAACCAGCTTCTGCCAATCTTTGAGCTTGATTTTCTGTAACCATTCCAAGTGTGCAACAAACTTCCATATCTAATTTATTAATACTTCTAACCATGTCTAAAACTTGATCGAACTCTGGGCCATCTTTTACATTTCTCCAAGCAGCACCCATACATACTCGAGAGCTTCCACTTTCTTTGGCTCTTAAAGCTTGTGCTTTTACTTGATTTACGGTCATTAGATCATTCCCTTCTACATTGGTATGATATCTTGCAGCTTGCGGACAATAGCCACAATCTTCTGAACAACCTCCTGTTTTTATGGATAATAAAGTTGATACTTGTACAACATTAGGATCGTGTTGTTTTCTGTGGATTGTTGCTGCATCATACAACAGCTCCATTAATGGTCTGTTGTAAATTTCTAATATTTCTTCTTTCGTCCAGTTATGTCTTACTTCACTCATAAATATTGGTTCATTTTGATAAAATCAAAAATATAAAAAATCCGCTTTAAAAGCGGATTTTTAAACTTGTTTATTTGGTTTAAGAATTAGAATCTTCTTTTTTCTCATCAACTAAATCTACAGGAATTTCTTTTCCTTTTAAATAATCTGGCAATTGCATACCTGCCATATTAAACATTTCTTGTAATGGTGGTACAGATTTATACATTCCAGAAATAAAGTTCGAAGTTGATGATTTTCCATCTTGTCCTCCTCCATTTTCCCAAACAGTAATTTTATCAATCTTTATGTTTTTAATAGCTTCTGCTTGTGTTTTTACCAATTCTGGTAATTTATCTGCAATTAAAAGTAGCACAGCATCTTTAGAATTGTTACCAGCTGCTTTTACTATTTGATCCAAACCTGCTGCTTGTTTTGTTAAAACTTCATATAAACCTTGTGCTTCTGCTTGCGCTTTAAATAAAATTGCATCAGCTTCACCTTTAGCAATTCTTCTAATATTTTCAGCTCTTGCTTCTGCATCAATTTCAACTTTTCTTTTATCAATTTCTGCAGGAACAATAATATCTGCTAATTGAGAAGAACGTTCTCTTTCTGCTCTTGCTGTTTCTGCCTCTTGTTCTGCTGCATACGATTCTTTTAAAGCATTTGCAGTTTGTACTTTTTCTGCTGCAATTGCTGTGCGTTCTGCTTCTGCTTCTCTTTGTCTTCTTAAAGAATCAGAATTTGCTACTGCAATTTTTGCAGTATTTTCTCCTTCTACAGCTTTTGCATTTGCTGCAGCAACCTGCGTTCTTTCATCTTGCACAGCGTTTGCTTCTCCAATAGAACCATCTCTGTTTTTTTCTGCAACCGATTTTCTTGCAGCATTTATTGCATGGGCAGCTGCTTCTTTACCTAAAGCTTGTATGTAGCCAGATTCATCAACAATATCTGTAATATTTACGTTGATTAACTTTAAACCTACTTTCTTTAATTCCGATTCTACAGACTGAGAAATATTGGTTAAAAATTTATCTCTATCAGAGTTAATTTCTTCAATATCCATAGATGCAACCACCAAACGCAATTGACCAAAAATAATTTCTTGCGCCAATTCTTGTATATCTCCTTGCGCTAAGCCTAGCAAACGCTCGGCTGCATTTTGCATAATTCCAGGTTCTGTAGAAACTCCAATTGTAAATCTACTTGGAACATTTACCCTAATATTTTGTTTAGAAAGAGCATTCACCAAATTTACTTCTATAGAGATTGGTGTTAAATCTAAAAATTGATAATCTTGAATTACAGGAAAAATAAAAGCAGCTCCACCATGAATACATTTCGCAGATTGTCCTCCACTAACTTTTCCATAGACTACTAAAATTCTGTCTGAAGGACATCTTTTGTAACGTTTTGTCATTGCAACCAATAATATGAATATAAATAGAATGGCAACTCCAATTCCTATTAATCCAGCAAATGGTGAACTTTGTAAAATAAATGTGTTTAGCATAGTAATTTTGTTTTTTGTTGATTTTCGATAGTATTTCTATTTTGAGGTTCTATTATTAGCACTCCATTATTTGTAACCCCAGTAACAATAATGATATTTCCTTGTTTTAAATCGTAATGATGATCTGTAATTGCCTCCAATTCTCTTAAACTACCTTGAACTTTAATTTGAACCTTTCCCATTCTAGATCTATTTGCACCCACTGATAAATAGACTTCGCCTACAGATAATAATGCGTTTTCTATTTTTAAAGTTCCACTTGATGTTAATTTACTTACATAATAAAAAAGTGCAGCCATTATAAACATCATTAGTAAACCACAAAAAAGTGAAATAATAATGGTTGTTGAGGTTGAATTTCCTGCATCTATACTTGCAATTCCACTCCAACCAAAAATGGTAAAAAAAGCGATTAAATTTTTTAATGTAAAAAACTGAAAGCCAGCTCCAGAATCTGCATCTATTTCTGCATCTACATCTCCTACATCATCTGCATCTGCGCCAACTATTGTACTTATTAAAACAATTAAAAATAGGAACGTAGATATAATTGCAACTATCCAATATATTCTTAAAAAAGGACTCAAATCGTTAAACCATTCTATCATAGCATAATTTTTAAAAGTATATAAATATAAATATTTTTGACTTTATAAAGTGATTTATTTGGTCAATAAAACAGAAACTGCATTTCCTCCAAACCCAACAGCATTAATTAAAATATTCTTAATTTTCTTTGGATGAATTTGCTTTTCTGCAAAAGGAACCTCCACTACTTTTTGATGTTGTAATATTAAAACTGCCAATTCTAAACTTAACAATCCTGATGCTCCAAAAGTATGACCGAGTTTCCATTTATTAGTAGTTAAAAAAGGTACTTTGTTACAAAATATTTTAGAAATCGCATTAAATTCTGATTGATCTCCCAGAATTGTTCCTGGAGCATGCATTACAATTACATCAATTTCATTGGGCGAAATAGTACCTAAAGCCATTTTCATCGATTTTTGAAAACAAGTTGCATCTGTAGAAATTGATGTATTGTGTTCTAAAACTTCTGTAGCAAAACCAATTCCTGACACTATCGCAATTGAATTTTCTACAATTCCTTTTTCTAAACAAATGGCAGCAGCACCTTCACCTAAAACCATGGTGTTTTGTTTCTTTTTTAAATCGAAAGATTTACAAGGGTAAGATTCTTCGACAAGCTCAGAATGACATTTGGAATCATAATTAGAATAAACTTTTAATGCTTGCATTTGTGCAATTGTAAAGTCTGTTAAAGCAGCTTCACTGCCACCCACTAAAAATTTTTCTGACATTCCTGAGTTAATCCAAGCAATTCCATTTAATAAAGAATGTAAAGCTGTAGAACAAGTTATTGAATGCGATATTTCTGGTCCAGATGTTTGTAAATCGTGAGCAACCCAAGAAGAAATGTTGCCTAAAGTTGTAGTTGGCGAACTTAAAGTTGATGATTTTTGTGTTTCTAAAAATTCTTGATGATATTTTTCAAACAAAGCTGTTGCACCTCTTGAAGACCCAAAATTGACTCCGAAATTTTTTTCTTTATTCCAATTTGCATTTTTTTTGGCTTCTCTAGACACATAAATGGCAAATAAAACAGAGTCATCTAAATTTTTATATTTTGAATCTGATTTTTTTAAATTTTCTATTTTTTGTTGATTTTCTTCTGAAAGTTGACCAACAAAAACTTGTTTCCCATTTGCTTCCTTTTCTGACAAAAAATGTTGGTTTAGCAAATAATTTTCCCAAATTTCTTTTGGATTACTTCCTAATGCAGAAATTGAGGCTATGGATGTTATTGAAATTGATTGAATCATTAATTGTTTTCATGCACAAGACCTGAAAGATTTTAAAAATCTGTGAGGTCTGAATGAGTTTAAATTTACTACAAAAATAGTGTTTCTAAAAATGTTAACCACATAGTTGAATAGAAAACATAGCTTTTAAAAATGCTAAATGCGTTAAGGATTGAAGCATTGTTGGAGCTCATTTTTGTTTTTTTTCTAAACAATAATAGCGACTGCTGAAAGCCTGACGTTTTTTTATTTAAAAAGTTTTTTTTTCGAAACTTTTTAAATAAAAAAAAGGAACGCCCTAAACAATCTCCAAACTTTCTTCAATGGTTTTATATACTTTTTGCAATTCTTTTTTTGTGATTACATAAGGAACTTGAATGTAAATGGTGTTTCCTAAAGGACGCAAAAAAACGCCTCTTTCCATAAAAAAAGTCAATAATTTATCTCGTAAACTTCCATAACGTGCCATTTTTGTGTCTAAATCTAAAGCAAAAATAACACCTTGAGAACGTGCCGTTTTTACTTTTGGATGTTTGCGAATTCTTTCTTGAAATACTTTGTGAGAAGCTGAAATTGCTGCAATATTTTGCTGAATTTCATTAGTTTGCAAAAGTTCAATTGCAGCATTTGCAGCTGCACACGCAATTGGATTTGCAGAATAGGTATGACAATGAAAAAAGCCTTTTGCCATTTCGTTACTTAAAAAAGCTTCGTAAATTTTTTCTGTACAAGATGTAATTGCCAAAGGAACTAAACCACCTGTTAAAGCCTTGCTCAAACAAATAATATCGGGTTTTGTTTCGATAAAATCGGATGCAAAATTAGGACCTGTTTTGCCAAAACCTGTCATTACTTCATCTGCAATTGTTAAGATATTTTGTTCTTTGAAAAATTTTAAAATTTCATTTAAACCATTCGCATCATGAATTTTCATTCCTGCTGCACCTTGAATAATAGGTTCGTAAATAAAACCAGCAACCTTATTTTGTGAAACAATTTTATCTAATTCTGCTAAAATTTCTTGATGATTTTTTCCATTTGGAGTTGGAATTCTTTTTACATCCATTAAAAAATCTTCAAAAGGACCATTGTAAACAGACAAGCCTGAAACTGACATGGCTCCAAAAGTATCTCCATGAAATCCATTTTCTAAGGCTATAAAAGTGTCACGCTTTTCATCAATATTAAAATAATATTGCAATGCCATTTTAATTCCAGCTTCTACAGCAGTTGAACCATTGTCGTTAAAAAAAATTCGATTCTGGTTTTTTGGTAGAATTTTAATTAAATTTTCTGATAATTTTATAGCAGGTTCATGCGTAAAATCACTGAACATGACCTGATCTAATTGTTGCATTTGATTGTAAACACGACTGGTTATATATTCATTACAATGACCAAACATACACGTGTACCAAGACGAAATGGCATCTATATATTCGTTACCATTTTCGTCTGTTAAAATGCAACCTTTTGCTTTTACAATGGCCAAACTTTCAGGGTGCGTTTGATGCTGTTTTAAAGGGTGCCAAAGGTGTTTTTTATCTCTTTCTTGTAATGTCATTCCAAAAAAATATTGCTATAAACTTCTCTGTAAAGGTATATAAAAATACCTATTTTTGTAGTGATGAATTTACCAAAGAAGTTAACAAATAAATTAAAATTGCGTGATGAAAGTAATTCTTTACGCTCTTTAAAAATGCCTTCTGATTTGGTTGATTTTTCTTCAAACGATTATTTAAGCTTTGCAAAATCTGAAGGTATTTTTGACAAAACGCATCAATTTTTAGTTGATAAAAACAGCAAACAAAATGGTGCAACAGGCAGTAGATTATTATCTGGGAATCATCAACTTTATAATGTTGTTGAGCGTTTTTTGAGTGATTTTCATCAAACTGAATCTGCTACTATTTTTAATTCTGGCTATGATGCCAATATTGGGTTTTTCTCTGCTGTTCCACAAAGAAGTGATGTTATTTTATATGACGAATTTATTCACGCTTCAATAAGAGATGGCATTCAATTAAGCAATGCTAAATCTTTTAAGTTTTTGCATAATGATTTGGTGGATTTAGAAAGTAGATTGCTTCACTTTGTTCGCAATGACGATTCTGAAGTTTATGTGGTTACAGAATCTGTTTTTTCTATGGATGGAGATTCACCTGATTTAGTGACGATGTCACAGATAATTAAAAAAAATAACGCTTTTTTAATTGTTGATGAAGCGCATGCAGTTGGAGTTTTTAGCGAAGGTTTAGTTCAAAAACTCAACTTACAGCATGCTGTTTTTGCAAGAATAATTACCTTTGGAAAAGCATTTGGTTGTCATGGAGCAGCCATTTTAGGAAGCAAAGATTTACAAACATACTTAGTGAATTTCGCAAGAAGTTTTATTTATACAACTGGTTTATCTCCTCATTCTTTGGCAACTATTAGAATTGCGTATAATGAGTTGCAAAGTAATCATCAACATCAAAAAAAATTAACGGAAAATATTCATCATTTTTTAGAGGAAGTAAAAAGACTACAATTAAACTTTATACCTAGTTGTTCTGCTATTCATTGTTGTGTTATTTCTGGTAATGAAAACGTGAAATTGATCTCTAAAAAATTAGAAGAAAATGGTTTTGAGGTAAAAGCTATTTTATCACCTACAGTTCCAGAAAACAAAGAACGTTTGCGTTTTTGCTTGCATAGTTATAATTCTAAAGAAGAAATTAGTAAAGTACTGACTTTATTGCATCACTCTAAACTTGTTTCAGAGTCGCATAATTCAAAAAGATGAAAAGGAGTTTTACATACATACTAACAAATAAATACAGAACTACTTTTTACATTGGAGTAACAGCAGACTTATCTAAAAGATTATATGAACATTATGATGAAACTGCTTCTATTTTTACTAAAAAATATAATGTAAAAGATTTAATTTATTTTGAAGAGTTTACTGATATCAATCAGGCAATTGCTAGAGAAAAACAACTAAAGAATTGGCATAAGGAATGGAAACTGAATTTAATTAGAGAAGTAAATCCAACTTTAAAAACATTAGATTATTAATCGAGT
This sequence comes from Polaribacter sp., assembly GCF_049276715.1. Classification (GTDB taxonomy): domain Bacteria; phylum Bacteroidota; class Bacteroidia; order Flavobacteriales; family Flavobacteriaceae; genus Polaribacter. The sequence continues at coordinate 138,331 of NZ_JBASWY010000041.1, read as the reverse complement.
GTGATGCTGAAACAAGTTCAGCATGACGAAACAGAATTTTAAAATGAAAAAATACTTCATCACAGGAATTTCTACAGAAGTTGGTAAAACTGTGGTTGCTGCAATTGTTACTGAAGCTCTAGAAGCAGATTATTGGAAACCTATACAAGCAGGAGATTTAGACAATTCTGACACACATAAAGTAGAACGATTTATATCAAATACAAAATCGGTTTTTCATCAAAATGCGTATGCTTTAAAAACACCTATGAGTCCACATGCAGCAGCTGAAATAGATGGAATTACCATTGATTTAAAACAAATTACAGTACCAAAAACCGACAATCATTTAGTAATAGAAGGTGCAGGAGGTTTGTTAGTTCCATTAAATGATACAGATACTATTTTAGATTTAATTCAGCCCGATTACAAAGTTATTGTGGTTTCACGTCATTATTTAGGGAGCATCAATCATACTTTATTAACCATTAATTTATTAAAAGAAAAAGGTTTTAATATTTCTATTATTTTTTCTGGTAATGAGCATAAAAGCTCAGAAAGTATCATTAAAAAAATGACGAATGTAAATGTGATTGGTAGAGTTGATGAAGAACCTTATTTTGATGCAAACGTGATTAAAGAATATGCAGCTAAATTTAAAGATAAGTTGTAATTTATTACCAATGAAAGCCTGAAGCAAGCTTACTTTTTTTACTTTAAAAAGCAATAAGGTAATGGAGCTATTTTACTGGACGTAAGAATTTCAGTTTTTAAATTAAGTTTTATACTAAATCAAAAACATTTAGAAATCAGAAACTAAAACTTCTATTTTTTTTACTAAATCTTTAAATTATTATTAAATTTTAATAATTAATTATTGTTTATCAATAATTTTTATATATTTGCATTGTCAAATAGTAAAAATCATATCTAATGAAAACAGAAAAAATATTAAAATTTATGCACATTCTTTCTTGGATTGCCTTTATTGGTTTGTGTATAAAAACTGGAGCTGTATTAATATCCTATATGGTTAGTATTGGAAATCCTGAAGCTGCAAAAAATTTATATTTGGGTTTAGATTTATCTGAATATTACAACTACAGTTTTAGACAGTACACTTTTATTGTAAGCTATAAAGTTGCTTTGTTTGCAACTGAAGCCTACATTGCTTATTTAGTAACTAAATTGCTAAGTACTTTAAACTTAGAACAACCTTTTAATTCGAAGGTTCAAAAATTAATGCAAAGTATAAGTTATAGCATTTTTAATTTATGGATTCTTGCTTTAGTTCATAATGCTCATGTTAAATTTATTGCGAAAAAAAATTATTTTTCTATGGATTTATTTTCTAGCGATTTTATCTTTTTAGCTGGAGTAATTTTCATTTTTACACAGATTGTAAAAAGAGGTATTGAAATTCAAACAGAAAATGATTTAACTATATAATTATGAAAAAAATTAATATTTTAAAAGCAATAGTAGATTTACTCTGGATTTTTTCTATGCCATTAGTATTATTAATCGTTGGCTTCTCTATTGCAATTTTCTTTGTTGATTTAAGTGAATTAAATATCAAAATAAATTCTGTAAATTTTAGTAATGATTCACTAATATCAAAACTATTACTTCTTATTTCCACATTAAATTATTTATTAATACTTGCTGCTTTGTATTTTTTTAGAAAAGTCTTAAACTACTTCGTAAGAATAAAAATATTTGAAGAAACAGTTATAACATCATTTAAAATAATAGGGAATTTACTAATAATTTCAGGGATTATTTCACTCATTATTTCTATGGTTGGTAAAGTTTATTTTGAGCAAAAAATATCATTAGAGTTGGGCTTGAATCAACATATAGTGATTATATGTTTGGGGTTATTTTTTATAATTTTAAGTGAAATATTTAAAATTTCGAAACATCAAAAACAAGAAAACGATTTAACAATATAATATGGCAATCATAGTAAATTTAGACGTAATGCTTGCCAAACGCAAAATGCAGAGTAAAGAATTGGCAGAAATAATTAACATTACCACAGCAAATTTATCCATCTTAAAATCTGGTAAAGCAAAGGCTATCCGTTTTTCTACTTTAGAATTAATTTGTGAAGCATTAGATTGTCAGCCAGCTGATATTTTGGAATATCAAAAAGATTAAAACTAAAAACTCCGAATTAAAATTCGGAGTTTTACTTTTATAATAGTTTATATAATTTGTCAACCTCACCTTCATAAGAGTGATAAATTCCTTCCCTTTGGGAAGGCTAGGATGGGCTTTTCTCTTTAATTCTTTGGTTCATCCATATTCATAAAAAGAAAATCTACATCTGTAACTTCTTCACCTAATAAATATTTACTAAAATGATCTGCTCTTAACCAAAAAGAATATTCAGTCATGCTTCCAAAACCATGTCTTTGTCCTGGCATTGTCATAAATTTAAAACGTTTGTGTGCTTTAATTAGTTCGTTTGCCATTCTAATTGTTCCTGCAGGATGCACGTTATTATCCATATCTCCATGAATCAACATTAAATGTCCTTTTAGGTTTTTTGCCAAAGATTGATTGTCATCAATTTTATAAACATGAGAAATTTTACCTTTTTCATCAATTTCTTCTTTTACTCCATGATGTGTTTCACTCCACCATGAATTGTACACATTATTATCATGATTTCCTGCTGATGAAACTGCGGCTTTAAAGAAATCTGGATACACTAACATTGCAGCTGTAGACATAAATCCACCTCCTGAATGTCCGTAAATTCCTACTTTTTCAATATCTATAAATTTGTGTTTGTTTGCCAATTGTTGAGCAACATATTTTTTATCAGCCAAACCATAATCACGTAAATTACCATAACCATAATTGTGATACCATTTAGATCTGTCTGGATGTCCTCCTCTGTTTCCAAGGGTAATCACCACAAAACCAACTTGAGCCATTCTGTCTAAACGATCCATTCTGTAAGAAAAAGATTTGTTAACAGCCTCAGTTTGTGGACCAGGATAAACGTATTCTAAAAGTGGATATACTTTTGTAGAATCCATGTCAAAAGGCTTGTACATCACTCCATAAATATCTGTAATACCATCATCTGCTTTTACTTTAAACGTTTCTGGAAATTTATAACCTGAAGCAAATAATTGAGATAAATCTGCAATTTCTAAATCCATTACTTTCTTTCCATTTACATCTCTTAACTCAGATTTAGGCACTGTATTTACACGCGAATAATTACTTACAAAATATTTATTAGAATCTGACATGCTTGTACTTACAGTAAAATCTCCAACATCTAAAGTTTGAATTCCACTGCCATTTAAGTTGATTTTATGGGTATGTAAATAATAAGGATCTTGTTTTTTATCAACTCCATTTGCAGTAAAATATAAAGTTCTACTTTTTTCATCTAAACCTGCAAAATCATCTACATGATAATCGCCTTCTGTGACTTGGTTTTTTAAATTCCCATTTGCATCATACAAATAAAAATGTGCCCAACCATCTCTTTCTGCCCAATGCAACATTTCTGTTTCGTCGTTAAATAAAACCAAAGGTCTAGATTCTATATAGGTATTAAAACGCTCTTCAATTAAGGTTTTATATTCACCAGTATTGATGTCTGCAACATTGATATCGTATTTTTTACGGTCTCTAGAAATGACACTAAAATATATTTTCCCTTTTTTCGATAATAATAAAGAAGGTGTAAAATCATCATCTCTATCAGATTGTTTTCTTGGTGCTCTAAAAACATCGATACTTTGCTGACGAGCAGTATCTAATGGAATCTTAATATGAGTTTTTGTAGGAATATCAAAAATTAACAATTCCGATTTGTAATATTCTTGTTCTCCTGGCATATGGTATTTATAGGTCTCTAAAGTTGGTCTTTTCTTTTCTGTAGAATTTATTACCCATAAATCTTTAATATGCCTAGAATCCGATTTTTCAAACACAAACTTTTTAGAATCATGAGACCAAGTTCCCCAAACTCCTTTTCTATCATCTTTCTTTTTTTCTACATCTTCATTGTCATCTCCTCTTCCACCCCATGTATATCCGTAATTTTCTTCTCCATCTTTGGTCCATTGGTTTTCTACAACTGTCGAATCTTTTTCATCTTTAATAAACTTTTTAAAGTTTATTTTATCCATCCAATAAAGGTTATGATTTTTACCATACAAAACAATAGAACTGTCTGGAGCTACATTCGCCCATTTTTCCCAAGGTTTTTTTTCTTCTTTTTTTGTATTGATGATTGTTAAGCCATTTCCACCTAATCTATATTCTAAATAGTAGGTCTTCTTTTCCATTTTTGGCTTTTTCTTTTTTCCTTTTTTGGTGGCTGTAGAATCTTTCTTTACTTTATTATCCTCATCTTTTTTATCATCATCTTCAGCTTCCACTTCTTCACTTGATGTTACTCTAAAACGAAATGCATTTTCGGCTTCGTTAAATTTAATATCAAATTGTGGTAAATGTTGAGCATCATAAGGATCTTTAGTGATTTGGGTTAGCCATTTTGCCATTTTAACATTATCAAAAAGTAGCTTTTTAGATTTTGAATCTGCATCTACAATATAATGATTTGATCCTTCTGAAGTTTTATACGCATACCAAAAACGGTTTCCTTTTTTAAGCCAATGTGGACTTACATCTGTTGAATGCACCATTTTGGCCAAGTTTGTTGGAGAATATTTTGCTGCTGCTCTATAATTGGGTTTTGGTGTTTCTTGTGCCTTTAAAGTTATTACTGATAGTAAAAACAAAAAAAATAAGATGTTATTTTTCATTTGAATAAGTTTGTTTAGGTTGTATAAAATTTTAAAGTTCTTTTAATTGGATTGCTAATGCAAATTTTTAAGGAATATTTGTATAAATTTTAACAGTCGGAAAATGACTGTTTTTTCCTAAAAACGCTCCTTTTTAAAAAGGAATTTTATTTTTAAAAACAAAAATTGAAAAATTCTATAAATCATTTGATTGTACTTAAAGTTGAATAAGCTGTCCACTAAAACATCAGTACTAAAATTATTATGAAAAAATTGCACTCTATTTTCAACTTGTTTATCAGAATATTTGCTATACATTCTTCTGCTAGATATTTCACTTAATTTCCATTTAAATAATTTTCTTCCACGCCATTTTTTTCTGTAATCATCAAAATTAGTAGTTCCTTTTACCAAGTATTCATTTATATATTTACAAGCTAAATCTGCACTTTGCATTGCATATCTAATTCCTTCTCCACCTCTTGGATTGATAGCTGAAACAGCATCACCCACAGCAAAAACTTTGTTTTTATAAAAAATATCTTTTAAACCAACTGAATATCTTACAACACCACCATGAACATCTAAAAGTCTATATTCTTTAGGCTGTATGTATTCTTCAATTATTTGTTCTGTTATTTTTTTAGTTGTTTTATCTGTATTTTCTTGATTGTTAGATTTTAAATGTGTTTTTCCAGCACCTACTTTTAAAATTTTATTTTCCATAGGAAAAATCCAAGAATATCCTTTTATTGCCCATTTGTGACCCAAGAAAAAGACTAATTTTTCCTTAAATTTATCGTATGTTTCTTGATCTATTTCAATTAAATATTCAGTTCCACTTCCTAAATCCATTTTAGGCTGCGCCTCTTTAGAATCGTACATTACTTTACGTAAAGGACCAGTTGCATCAACCAATAACTTTGTTTTTAAAGTTTTAGTTTTAGAGGTGTTACTATCTAAAAGATCTATAAAAACACCATTTTCAGTTACTTCTTTTTTAATGTATTTATGACCCAAATAAACTTCTCCATTATTTTTAAGAGTTTCTTCTCCTAAAAACTCTCGAAGTTTTCCGAAATCTAAAACTACACCTTTATTACCATCACCTAACCAATCATATGCTTTTTCTGTACATTGAATAGTAATATCTTTCCAATAAGATCCTATTATAGATTCTGGCAAATTAAATTCAGATAATGGCGCTAATGTCATACCAGCACTGGAAAAATTATTATCAAAAAAAGTTTTATTACGATCAACCAAGGCAACCTTATACCCTTTTTTTGATAAATTTCTAGCAACTTGTCCTCCTGCTGGACCACCACCAATTACCACAACATCATACTCTTTCATTTCCTCTTTTTTCTAATTCAAATTACGTTTTTCTATAAAAAACTTTTTTAAAATCTGTGAACATTCGTTTTCTAGAATTCCACCAATCACTTTTGTTTTAGGATGCAAAGTTGTTTTTAAATTCATAAATCCTCTTTCTGGCTCAGAAGCTCCAAACACAATTTTATCAATTTGAGTCCAATAGCTGGCACCAGCGCACATTTGACAAGGCTCTAAGGTAACATATAAAACACAATCTTTTAAATATTTTCCACCCAAAAAATCAGCTGCTGCAGTAAAAGCTTGCATTTCTGCATGCGCAGTTACATCATTTAAAGTTTCTGTTAAATTGTGCCCTCTTGCAATAATTTGATTGTTTAAAACAATAACAGCTCCCACAGGAATTTCCCCTTTAGTAAAAGCAGTTTCGGCTTCTTGCAGGGCTTTTTTCATAAAATAAACATCATCAAAAGGTTGTATCATCTTTTAAAAAATAAGTTTTCAATATTACAAAACTTAAATTGTATTTTTGCAAAGTGATGAAAAATTTGTTAGACAACATATTAAATCCTGAAGATTTAAGAAAATTAAATCCTGAGCAATTGCCTCAATTAGCAAAAGAATTGAGAGAATTTATTATTGATATTGTTGCCACAAAAGAAGGACATTTAGGCGCTAGTTTGGGGGTTGTAGAACTGACAATAGCTTTGCATTATTTGTTTGATACTCCAAACGATTTATTGGTTTGGGATGTTGGGCATCAAGCTTATGGCCATAAAATTTTAACAGGTAGAAAATACGTCTTTCATACCAACAGACAATTTGGAGGTATAGCTGGTTTTCCAACAAGAAAAGAAAGTAATTTTGATGCTTTTGGGGTTGGACACTCATCAACTTCTATTTCTGCAGCCTTAGGAATGGCAATTGCATCGAATTTAAAAGGTGAAATAGAAAAACATCATATTGCAGTTATTGGTGATGCTTCTATTGCAAGTGGAATGGCTTTTGAAGCACTGAATCATGCAGGTGTTTCTGATGCTAATTTACTAATCATTTTAAATGATAATGCTATTGGAATAGACCCTTCTGTAGGTGCAGTAAAAGAATATTTAACAAAGGTTAAAAGTGATAAAAAACTTGCGGCTCAAAACAATATCATAAAAGCATTAAACTTCAATTATTCAGGCCCAATTGATGGTCATAATTTACCAAAATTATTAACAGAATTAGAACGATTAAAAAGCATAAAAGGTCCTAAATTTTTACATGTCATTACTACAAAAGGTAAAGGTTTGCAAAAAGCAGAAGAGGACCAAATTACCTATCATGCTCCTGGAAAATTCGATAAAATTTCTGGAGAAAGAATACAAAAAGAAGCAAATTTATCGACAAAATATCAAGATGTTTTTGGAAAAACATTAGTTGAATTAGCAACAAAAAATGAGAAAATTGTAGCAATTACGCCTGCCATGTTAACTGGAAGTTCTTTAAATTTGATGATGCAAAAGTTTCCACAAAGAACTTTTGATGTGGGTATTGCAGAACAACATGCTGTAACTTTAGCAGCTGGGATGGCTACCCAAGGTTTAGTAGCTTTCTGTAATATTTATTCTACTTTTTTACAACGTGCTTACGACCAAGTAATTCATGATGTTGCTTTGCAAAATTTACCCGTAATTTTCTGCTTAGATAGAGCAGGTTTAGTTGGCGAAGATGGTGCTACACATCATGGAGTTTTTGATATTGCTTTTTTAAGATGCATACCTAACATCATTATTTTTGCACCAAGAAATGAAATTGAATTACGCAACATATTATACACTGCACAATTAGGATTAAAAAACCCAATTGCAATTCGCTATCCAAGAGGTTTTGGAACTATTATAAATTGGCAAAAACCTTTTGAAAGAATAGAATTAGGAAAAGGTGTTTGTCTCAAAGAGGGAGAAAGGATCGCAATTTTATCACTAGTTACTATTTGCAAAAATGTAGAAGACGCGTTAGAAATAATTAATGAAAAAGGGAACTCTTTTGCTCATTTTGATATGCGTTTTGTAAAACCTTTAGATGCAAAATTATTGCATAAAATTTTTGACAAATATAAAACCATATTTACGATTGAAGATGGTGTGATTTCTGGAGGATTTGGTTCTGCAATTTTAGAATTTGCAGCAGAAAATGGCTACCACAACTCCATAAAAATCCTAGGTATTTCAGATAAATTTGTTGAGCATGGTTCTGTAGATAGATTGCAACTCAAAAAAGGTTTAGACCCCAGAATTTTAGCTGAAATTTTTTCCAAAATTTAGCAATAAAAAAAGACGCATTGCTGCGTCTTTTTTATTTGATTAAAGGTATTAATTAATTTATTATTAATTTTTCGCTATAATTAACTTCAGTATTATTAATTTTTAAGATATAAATACCGTTGCTTAAAATTTCTGTATTTATTATTTCAGTTCCTTTTAAATCAGACTTTTTAAAATATACTTGTCTTCCATTAATATCATAAATAGCAATAGTTGCATTTTTAATTTCATTAACCAAAGAAATATTGATGTATGAATTAGTAGGATTTGGATAAACTTTAAACGCTTTTAAAGATTCATTATTTAAATTTAATGTACTATTACATGCAGCTGCTGAAAGTATTTCTTCTGGAGGCATATCAAAAGCTTCTACTTGGTCTCTAAAAGAAGATGGATCTCCAGAACTAGCACTGTAACCCAAACCTCTTCTTGCAAAAACCTCCCAAATAGCACATTGGTTAACTCCTCCATATAGCGTTTGATCAGCAGCTAGAATAGCATCTCTTGCGCCTACAAAACCAGAACTACAAGGCGTTAATTTTAATCCTTCTATAACTAAGGCCATTGTTTTATTATTACCCCCAGTTCCATTATACATATCTGGATCGAAACCATAAATTCCAATCATTTTCCAATTTAAATCCCATAACATGGTTGCCCAAATAGAACCAACACCATGAACAGAAACAGAAAGATCTCCAAGTTCTTGATCTTTCACGTTATTAAATGTAAAAGGATTCACTGCCATATCTGTTGTGTAAGGATAACGTCTAATTCCTCTACCATTAACTGGCTCTCCTGTTATATAAGTACCAATACCTCTTGAAGTAGTTTCTGTGTGCTCTGATTTCATTGTAATTGCTACAGCAAAATAATCTGACCATCCTTCGCCAAGTTGTTCATCATTATTCATACAATTAGAATTTGATGCCCCCCCAATTAATCGATTGGAAATTCCATGACCATATTCGTGTGCAATTATTCCGTTTTCAAAACTACCATCTAAATCAACCCCTGAAAACTTTACATTCATAACTTCAGAATTTTGCAACGCTGCTATAATTTGTTCACCTAATTCTTGTGTAACTGAAACTGAGGGAATACTAATTGTTGTTGTAGCACCACCCATTCTAACAGTCCCAGCGTCATTATTTACAATAATAACACCAACAGCATTGTTATCTTGTGCCAATTGAACTTTACTAACAAAAGAACAATTTCCTCTTCTTATCACTACTATTTTACCAGCTAAACTAGGAAGAGAAAGTCCGCTAGTTGAGCACCCTTCTGTTGGGTTTGTTCTATCACCATCATTCATTAAAACTAAATCTGCAGTTACTGGGTTAGTAGCTACTGGTGCTCCTGTAGAGTCAGTATCTCCTGTTCCATCTTCTGTAAAATTGGCATCAATGGCTGAATATTTACCTGCTAAAGAACCAGAATTAATAATTAATGAAGTATTATCCCAAAGAAACATTTGCATTCTAGGTTTAAATCCATTTGGTGGTGTTGCAAAGTTTGCATTATTTTTACCACCTGAATCTTGTGCATCTGCAATAACTTCATCCTCTTGTCCTAATTCAGAACCTTCAAATGTTTTATAGTTTTTTGCTTGAAAATTACCTGAAGGCTCATCAAAACCATACTGATACCAAATATCGTGCATTGCATTACTCATATAAAATAAATTAGTAATTGCAGCATTTTTGTAACTAAGAGGAGCGTTATCTAAATTTAATCGAAAATCAAAAACTAACCCACTTCCACCATCAGGCGAATCTCCGAAAGTATCATTAAAACCATCATCATCTAATTGTGCATATACATTGTTACCTCTGGTAGTTGTATATTCGGCCCCTATTATACCATCAACATCATGCCATCCAAAAGGAGAGGCATTTGTGTTATGGGGTGCAGACAGCAAAGTTCTAGAACCATGATTAGGGCTTTCTACAGGCAAAGCAAAAACATTGTACGTTTCTACTTCAAATAGACTTTTGTTTTTTTTTATTAAAATTAAAGGGCTTTGTTTATTCTCTTCTTTCACCTTATAATCATGTGAATGGTTACCTGTTTCGATATCGAAATTACAACTAACTCCCCAATCATTTTTTTGCAATAAAACACCTGAATTTGCATCAATTCTAACATTCCACCAATGAATACCATCTAATTGATGAATATTTAACAACCAAGATAATTTTACGGTACCATCTTCTAATGGCTGAAATACTAGCTCTACTGGAATTTTTTCTTGAGATACTCCACTTTTAGAAAAAAGATAATTTCCATATTCCTTTTCTTCAAGTAATTGAATACCATTTGGAGTTCCAAGATGCAGAGCGCTTGCAGCTTGAGTAATTGCAATTTCTGGTTTTAAAGTTGGAGTAAGTTTATTAACTTTCAATGCCAGGTTTTTAATAAATGAGTTTCCTGAAAAAATTACTTCATTGTCACTTTCTCTTATACTTATGTTACTAACTGCATTAAAAACGGGAATACCTTTGTATAATTGTTGAATGTAAACATGGGTGATTTTTGTTTTATCTGAATAAACTTGATTAGTAATTTTCCATTCATCTATATCAGATTGTAATAAGTTAAATTTTTCAAGATTATTGGTAAGATGTGTTTTGATGACACTCTTGTAATTTTGTCCAAATGAGATTAATGATAAAGATATCATTGAAAAAGTTAAGATAAATCTCCTTAAACTTAATTGCTTTAAAATTGTTTTTTGTGGTAATTTTATTTTCATGCTTATTTGTATTTTTTCAAATATAATTGTTATAAATAATATTAAATAATATTTCTTGTTAATTTTTTTGTGATTTAAAATTGAATAAATTTACTAATTCAATAAAAAACAGGTACATACCTAATTCTATTTTAGAAATTATTTTTTCTATTTGGATATGCTATTTAAAGTTATATTGCTAATTTGATGATTTTTCCACAAAAAAATGAAATCGAATTGCACAATTTTTTATACAATGTTCAATTAGGATTAAAAAACCCAATTGCAATTCGCTATCCAAGAGGTTTTGGAACTATCATAAATTGGCAAAAACCTTTTGAAAGAATAGAAACGGAAAAGGTGTTTGTCTAAAAGAAGGAGAAAGAATCGTAATTTTATCAATAGGTACTATTTGCAAAAATGTAGAAGACGCGTTAGAAATAATTAAAGATAAGAGAAACTCCTTTGCAAATTATAATATGTGTTTTATAAAACCTTTAGAAGCAATTATAATATAAAATTTTCAAGAAAGATAAAACCATACTTGCAATAGAAGATGGCTTGATTTCTTGAGTATTTGGAAATGCAATTTTAGAATTTGGAGCAGAAAACGGCTGCCACAACTCCATAAAAATCCTAGGTATTTCAGATAAATTTGTGGAGCATGTTTCAGTATATAGATTACAACTCAAAAAAGGTTTAGACCCCAGAATTTTAGTTGAAATTTTTTCCAAAATTTAGCAATAAAAAAAGACGCATTTCTGCGTCTTTTATATTTATATATATCAATCTAAATTGTTTTATTCTATAATAATTTTCTTTGAAGATTTTTTATTATTCTCTCCAATAACTTGTAAAATATAAACTCCAGATTTTAGATTTACAGAAACTGATTGTTTTTCTTTAGTATTAAAATCTAAAATACTATTGTAAACACTTTTACCTGTAATATCAACAATTTGAAGTTTTGTTTTTCCTAAAGTATTTTTACCGAAAATGGTGAAGTTTCCTTTCGAAATTGTTGGGTAAACAGAGAAAACTTCTAGACCATTGATTACATCATCTATAGAAACAACAGAACCTTCTATTGATTTAATAGCCCAGCCAAAAGAATTTGCTCCTGGGTCTGCGACCAATCTAAATCTGAAAACAATAGTTTCTCCAATAGAGAATCCTTTATCTGTAATAACAATGGTTTGCGATTTAAATAAATTATCGCTAGCAGTTGCTGCTGCACCTTTATTAAATTCTGCTAACCATTCTGGAAATCTTCTAGAATCGTATTTATCCAACGTTTTCCAAGTTTGTAAATCAGTAGATGCTTCAATAATTACATAATCATAGAAACTAGTTAAATCTGCTAAATTATCAGTATAAGGCTCTACAATAGCCATATCTTCATAGATAAAGTTTTTATTTGCTTCTGTAATTGTTAAAGGTCTTCTTAATATTGTTGTATAAACTTTATTATCTGCATAAGGATGATCTGTATTGTTTAGAACAGATTGTGTTACAGTTCCATTCATATTATTTATACTAAATTCTGCATTTAGTGTGTAAACATCTGAATTCGAAAATTGTGCAATACCAGCTGTTTGCGAAGCATCATCGAAATCTATTACAGAGAATACATACTCTTTAAGTAAAGAACTTGAGCTATTACCATCATCAAACAATTGAATTCCAAATTTATGAGTTCCTTCAGATAAATCTGCAGTTTCATATTGGTAAGTTACACCTGTATTAAAGTTCTGAATAACTTCTGGTTGTTCTACATCATCAATAAAAACTTTCACTCTATTTACATTATCTGTTGTTACATTATAACTCACTAAGGTTTTTAAACTTTCTATACCTTTTTGAGCAGATGTTACATTTGGTTGAGATAAAAATGCAGGCAATGTATATGAACTTAATTCTGATAAGGTTGCAGACCAAATACCTCTACCATAAGTAGAAATAACCACTTGATCGTTCACTATTTTCATGTCATACACTGCAACTGGAAGGAAATTGTTTAATAATGTCCAAGTATTTCCACCATTCGAAGTTTCGAAAATACCAATATCTGTTCCAGCCCAAAGTATATCTTTATTAAAAGGCATTTCTACAATACTGTGTACAGCAACATCTGGAAAACCTGTTCTAATATTGGTTGCAAAACCAGATATGTCTGTCCAAGTAACTCCTAAATCTTCTGTTTTTAAAATCTTTGCTGCACCTTGACTAGAAAATAAAGCATACGCTCTTTTTCTTTCTGTTAAAGAAACTCCTATTCCAGAAATATTTAAACTGTGATTACTTTTAGGATTGTCAAAAGAACTTGTTTGCCTAAAGGTTTGACCATTATCTTCAGAAACATGTAGAGAAACAGCCCCATCTTCTCTCATTGCACCTCCAGCCCAAACCACATTTGGGTCTGCAGTAGAAACTTCTACGTTCATTGTACTGCTGTAAGTTGATGCAAAACCAACTGAAATTGGCGTTTGAACCCAAGTGCCTGCAAAGTCTGTAGATCTCCAAACACCTGTCATAGTAACTGCAAAAACTGCATCTGGGTTGTTGTCTGCACTTGATAGTTTTGCATAAAAAGGCGCTGCTGCTGATCCTGATTCTGTAAAATTAGATAATGCACCAACATTATTTATATACCTCCCTACTTGACCATAATTCTGAGAAACTCCAATATAATTACCAGGTTTGTTATAATGCCAAATAACTTCAAAACCATCTCCTCCTAATATTTTTTGATAAGCTTTGGTTTTATCAGCGTTATTTCCTTGAGAAATCCATGTTCCATTATCTTGTGCACCTGCTAAATAATTATCTGCACCATTTTGTTTTGTTGCACCATAAAATTGTGTACTATTTTTACCAACTGCTGTTACAGACCAATCTCCAGTTGTAGCTCCAGGGTCTGTTTTAAAAGAAGTACTATACACACCTCCATCATTACCTAATAAAATTCTAAATTCTTGATTGTTCCCTAAAATGGTAGTCATTCCATGTTGATCTACGTGAACGTCTGTATTAATTTGAGAACCATCATAACCTGAAGCTATAGATCGAGATGTAAAATTAAGACCAGAAATTGTAACTTTAAAAACGGCAACTCCACCAACATAAAAGATATTCGTATCATAAGGATGTGCTATAATAATATTATCATACCAGCCTTGACCTGTAACCAAGTTTGCACCTGCTGCAGTTCCAGTAGTTTTTAAGTTGGCAAAACTTCCTCCTTTATTTCTAGAAACATAAAAATCTGTGTTTACTCCAACTGTTGCTGTACCATTTTGGTTTATTGTAGGAGAATAAACACTTACAAAAATAGTGTTAGGATCTGCAGGAGAAATGGCAGTTTCGAATCTGCTATGGTTTGTGTTAAAATTAGCTCTATCAAAAATAGTAGACCAAGTTACGCCTCCATCTGTACTTTTTACCATTCCGAAATTTCTTATAGAACCATATTGAATGTTAAAATCTGTAGGATCTGCATCCAAATCTTGCACCCAGTTTGATGATATATTTGGTGATGCATACGTTTGAGTCCAATTAGCACCTCCATCCGTAGTTCTATAAATACCTTTAGTTGTACCAATTACGACATTGTCTTTATTTGCTGGGTTGATGATAATTCTACCAACATCTCCATAGGCTGATGAAGCTCCTAAAACTGTCCAGGTTGTTCCACCATTTGTAGTTTTAAAAACTCCAGAACCACCAACTGCACCTAAATTGCCAAAAGGTTCTCCTGTACCAACATATAATGTATTAGAGTCTTGAGGACTGATTGCAATTGTTGATGTTGCCAAATTAGGTATTGATGTATCTGTAACGTTTCTCCAAGTAACACCTTCATCTTCTGTTAGCCAAACCCCACCACTTGCTGTTCCAGCAAACCATCTTTTGTTATCATTTGGATCTACCACAATTCCTCTTGTACGTCCAGGAACATTAGCTGGCCCTCTTTCTATAAAAACAGGATTTACTGCACTTTTCTTTTTAGATTTAGAAGCGAAATCTGTTGCCTTCTTAAATTCTTCTAAAAGATACCCTTTTTTGTAAGTAGGCTCTTTAGAATCCATAGGTTTTCTGATTTCTAATTGATAATCAGCCATTTCTTCTATGCCCTTTTTATGTCTTACATCTGGGTTTCTTTTTTGCTTTTTGTATTTTATTGGCTCAATTTTTATTTCTCCTTTTTCATTTTCTAGTTGTTTATTACAAGATGCTATTGAAAACAAAATTGCCAATGCAAAATACTTTGAGGTGTTGTAAATTTTCTTCATTTTTCTATTTAAATAGGTTTATTTTATGTTTATAATTTTAAAATTATCTTGAGGATTTTCTTTTTCTATCATTCCTTGAAATAGATATCCTTTTATACTATCATTTGTATACCATTCCATTTTAATTCCTGTAAAAGTTCCAGTAAGTAATTCTTTCTTGCTTTTTAAGTCTATAATCTTGTAATCAAAATCTTTTCTAGCATTCATATCTTCAAGATAAGTTAAAACTAAAAGTTTCGATTTATCTGGACTTTGTATTTCTTTGGTGACTTTTTTTTCATTGAATACAATTTCTGTTTCTTCATTTTTGTCCATTTTTTTTGATTTACAGTTAAAAAATAAAGAAAATGTTATAGTTATAATTAAAATAAATATGTACTTGTTGTGCATTTATATAATATTTTGCATTAAATTTTAATTAAAAATATAAAAGTTGTAAAAATAAAGCTTAAAGTTTATATCTAAATAATATTACCTGTTAATTTTTTGTGTGTTCGAATTGCATAACTTTACTTAACCTCTATGTTGAGTTTAAAAAAACCAATGGATAAAACTTTAGCAAATTCTTTTAATTTTCAGATTTTCTCGTAAGATATTTTATAACTGATAGATTCAGAGATATAAAATTGAAACTACATTATAAACTGAATAACCTTGTTATTCTATTTTAATTATTTCGAACAACTTTTTAGGATTTGGATTGTCTAATTCTGCAATAGCTTCATAACTGTAGGCTTTTAAACTTTGATTGTCTGCCCATACAATTTTAATTCCAGTAAAAACCCCAGAAATAAGTTGTTTTTCTGAAGTGGAATCTAACACTTTGTATTTGAATTCAATGGGGATTTCCAATTTATCTTCGTATTCTAAAACGAGTATTTTAGATTTGTCTGGACTTGGAATTTCTTTCAAAATATTTTTGCGCTTCGTTACTTCCTTGTTTGTTTCTATTTGATTTACGTTTTTTGTTTTGCAATTAAAGCAAAGAATTATTATTGCAAATAGCCCTAAACTAAAATAAAGATTTTTTTTCATGAATAACGATTTGAGTCTTTTACTGTGCTATCAAAAATAAAGTTATAATTTAACTTAAGTATAGCAAATTCTTTGAATTAAAAAAGAATATAGAAAAATCTTATTGAATCATCATTTTTACTAACAAAAAATAGCATAAAAGTTTTTAGTAAAAAATGTACTTTTGCTTGTTGATTTTTACATCTCAATTTTTAAACCTAATATACCATCTCAGATGAAAAAAAATACCTCCTTTTTTAAAGTTGCCTGTTTAACTTGGTTTTCAATCGTTTTATCAACAATTTCAATAGCTCAAACTTCTGAATACAAAGAAATACAATTAACAGAGCCTGTTTGTATTTATAAGCAAGATTTTAAACAGTATGACTCTAAAAACGCATCATATTTAGGAAAAAAATTAGATTTATCTTCTACTCCTTGCGCAACCTTTAAAGTAAATTATATCGGTTTTACTGATGAAGCTCGTTTGGCTTTTCAGTATGCAGTGGACATTTGGGCGCATTTAATAGATTCTCCAGTACCCATTTCTGTAGTTGCAACCTTTGAACCATTAGAGGGAAATACACTTGGCAGTGCTGGTGCAGTTTCTCTTCATACAGCCAGTAAGGTTGCAGGAATAGATGAAAATACATGGTATGTGTCAGCTCTATATGAAAAATTGATAGGTAGAGATAGAGATCAAGAATTAGGAGAATCTGATGATATACGAGCTAGTTTTAATAGTAATTTTAATTGGTATTTTGGTACAGATGGTAATGCTCCTGATGGTTTACAAGATTTTGTTACTGTGGTTTTACATGAACTTGGTCATGGTTTAGGCTTCTCTGGTTCTACAAGAATTGATGAAGCTAATGGCGTGTTACGAATTCAAAACAGAGCAGTAGTTTATAATAACTTTATTGTGAATGGAGATGATGTTTCAATTTTAGACTTTCCTGATCCATCTCCAGAATTATTAACTGAATTTACAAGTAATAATTTATTTAGCAATAGTCCTTTGGCTATTGCAGGAAACAATAATGTACTTCCAAAAATTCATGCTCCTTCACCATATGTTCAGGGATCAAGTTACAGTCATTGGGATGAAGGTACTTTTGAAAGAGGCAACGTAAATTCATTAATGACACCAACACTAAGCAGAGGTGAAGTAATGCACCATCCAGGACCAAGTACTTTAGGTTTATTTGAAAATATGGGGTGGTCTATATGTACATCAGCATTAAATACAAATGACTTAACTATTTCAACAGATGTATCTATTTCGCCAAATCCTTTTAACAATCAAATTTCTCTGAACTTTACGAACTTAAAAGCGACTCAGTTAACCATTAAATTAACAGATATCAAAGGATCTTTGCTATACAATCAAAAAACTGATTCTGATGGAAGTATAATTACATTAAACAATGTTGGTAATTTACAAACAGGGATTTATTTTTTAACCATTTCAGATTCTGAATCTAATCTTAGAATTACCAAAAAAATTATTAAGAATTAGTGCGTATCTAAATAATATTACCTGTTAATTTTTTGTGCGTGCGAATTGCATAACTGTCTGACATTCTCGAAACATAACTGCATATCTGCATTATTCTTTGGTATAAAAGAATAGTTTCTGTTTGATATTCTTCTGGCAAAAGATGCAATACTAATTTATCGAAATTAGAATGATTGCCTTCAAATTTATTATTAACAGCAGTGACAAAAACATCTAATAAATCTGCTATAATTCTATAACCAGCAACTTCTTTTTCGATAACTTCTTTGCTTTTATAAATTTTAGCTACACTAATATTAATGATGTCATTAATTTGAGCTTCGTACTTACATTTCTCTAATAAAGATTTACCAAAATCTCCATTTAAAATTGCTCTTTCGTTATTTAAAAAGATGGTAACTGCTTCATCTATTAAAGAATTGATAGCAATTGCTCTTAAATAAGCAGTTCTGTCTTTGGTATATTTTAGAGCATAATATTTATC
Source organism: Polaribacter sp. (assembly GCF_049276715.1). GTDB lineage: Bacteria > Bacteroidota > Bacteroidia > Flavobacteriales > Flavobacteriaceae > Polaribacter. The sequence continues at coordinate 119,881 of NZ_JBASWY010000041.1, read as the reverse complement.
TCTATTGATGCCATGAATTAACTTAGACATGTATTCCAAAGCATACTCTTCATCAATTAAACCCAAATTAATTCCGTCTTCGAAATCGATAATTGTGTAACAAATATCATCTGCAGCTTCTACTAAATAAGCCAAAGGATGTCTGTAAAAAGAATTGTTTTCTAAAGATTTTGGCTTCATTCCTAATTCCATTATAACATCTAAAAACGCTTCTTTTTCAGATTGAAAAAACCCATATTTTTTATCAACAATATGTGTTGTTGGTTTTTTTGGCAAACTCTCTTTTGGATATTTTAAAAACGCGCCTAAAGTTGCATAGCTTAATCTTAAACCTCCAGAAATGCCTTCTCTAGATTCAGTTAGAATTTTAAATCCGTTTGCATTTCCCTCGAAATCTATTAAATCTTGATATTCTTTTGCAGATAATTGGTCTTTGTATTTTGCCCCTTTTCCTGTTTTAAAATATTCGCCAATTGCTTTTTCTCCTGAATGTCCAAAAGGCGGATTTCCAATATCGTGGGTTACTGAAGCTGCAGCAACAATAGCGCCAAAATCGTTAAAAGTGTAGCCTAATTCTACTAAGTTTGGATGACGTTCTAACAACACTTTTCCCACTCTTCTACCCAAAGTTCTACCTACAACAGATACTTCTAAACTATGTGTAAGTCTTGTGTGCACAAAGTCGGTTTCAGATAATGGAATTACTTGTGTTTTGTCTTGCAAACTTCTAAATGCTGATGAAAATATAATTCTATCAAAATCTACTTCAAAACCCAATCGTGTTTCATCTTGTGCTATTCTTGGTCTTTTTTCTGTATCACCAAAACGTTTTAAAGAAAGTAGTTGTTCCCAGTTCATAATTGTTTTTAAATTTTTCGAAAATACGAAATCTTTATCCTAAACCAAGTTTTTCTTCAATATCATATTCTCTAATAACTTCTCTATTGGATGCTGTAACTTTTAACCATTCAGTAAAATTTTTTACCTTATAATGTAATCTTCCATCTTTATAATAGGCTAAAGACCATTCATTGTCTTTTCCATTTTCATGTGTTAACCAACACCAAGCCCCTCCATTCGAATCTTCACACATTAGTGATAATAATGATGTTTTCTTTATTTTTTTATCTTCCAAAAATAAATCTTCTTCCAATTGATTAAATGTATCAAACTCTTTTAAATAACCTCCTTTTTCAATACTATCAATATATTGACAGAAAATCCAATCTCCTCCATCTCCAAAATATTTGAGAAAAATTTTATACGACTTTGGTAATTTCAAATTAAGTCTTTTCTCAATTCTATCAATTTGATATTCAGTTAAAGTATCATTTACATTATCGTGAACATGATAATATTCTAAAAGCTTTACAATGCTTTTTGATATTGGATGATTAAAATCAGAAGATTTTTGAAACGCTAATAACAATGTTCTTGATTTTTCCCTAACTGCTTTCTTTTTTGAAATATTTTCAGCATCTTTTTCATTTCTATTTCTTAAAACAATAGCTAATCCAGAAATAACACCAAGTATTACATAATATTTAATTTCCATAAAGCTTAAAATAAACAAGTGAAGCATTTCTACTTCTGTTTTTAACTACTTATTGTATTTTTTTTAGATTAGATATTTGAATTAATTCTTTGTTTTGCTTTTTTAGATTGTATTCTGAAATTGTATACAAATTGAAATTTTTAGGGAATTCCGTATTGTAACTTTTCAGTCGTAATATTAGACCTTTAGTATCGATACTTCTTCGCAATTTTAAAAATTCATAATAATTGAAAGGAATTTTACAATCATCAGAAACATATATTTCAGAAATATTTTCCATTTTTATGCCAGAAGGTGTTTTGTAATTTTCTTTTATTAGAACTTTATATCCATTTATACCTAAAACTTTAATTCTATCTTTCTTATCAGTTTTAATATCATATTTCACTTCCCAATTTTCAGTAATGGAATTATAATCTATAATCTCATAATGTTCCATCTGCCAATTTTTCCTATTAATTAGTTTTTTAATTTGGCTGGGAATAAAAATGGTTTTCCCATCTATATCATTAATTCTCACACTATCTTTAAACAAATAATAATTTACATTAGAGTTATTTCCTTCACTAATTTTTTTTTCAAATAAAGAACTTGTTTTTTTATTTGAAATAGTCGTATCAGTTTCATTGATATTCACACCGATTTTATAGGATAAAAAAGCATCTCTTACTGTTTCATCATTTTTGATATCTTTAATTTTGCATCCTGTGAGAATCAAAATAATAATTACTATAAAACACTTATTCATTAATCAATTTTTAAAAAGAAATAAAATTCTAAAATACAAAAAAGAGAAGCATTTCTACTTCTCTTTTTATCAACTTTTAATTTATAGATTTTATTAAGAATTTAAAACAAAGTAATCTTTTAGTTCATTAAAAGATTGCTTCATTTCATTCGCAATGACTTTTTAAGAACCACACATTAAACAATCGTCATCTGGAGCTGCATTTTTAGAAGCGTTTACCATCGCTTTAAATTCTTCTGGTGTCATTGGTTTTTCATCCTCAATAACTTCAGCTTTCTTTTCTTTAGAAACTGTAAACTGAATTGCATTTACGGCAGATTTTGTTCTTAAGTAATACATTCCTGTTTTTAATCCAGATTTCCATGCATAAAAATGCATTGATGTTAATTTACCATAATCTGGATCTTTTAAAAATAAGTTTAAAGATTGAGATTGATCTATGAAATACCCTCTATGACGTGCCATATCAATAATATCTTTCATACTCATTTCCCAAACTGTTTTGTACAATTCTCTTAAATCTGCAGGAATTTCTTCTATATGCTGTATAGAGCCATTTGCACGCATAATGCTCTCTTTCATGTCATTATCCCACAAACCTAAACCTACTAAATCTTCTAGTAAATGTTTGTTTACTACAATAAATTCTCCAGATAAAACTCTACGTGTATAAATATTAGAAGTGTAAGGTTCGAAAGCCTCATTGTTTCCTAAAATTTGTGAGGTAGATGCTGTAGGCATTGGTGCTACTAACAATGAGTTTCTAACTCCATGCTTCATTACTTGCTTGCGCAATTTTGCCCAATCCCAATTTCCACTCAATTCTTCGTCTGTAATTCCCCACATATTGTATTGAAATTCTCCTTGAGACATTGGAGAGCCCTTAAATGTAGAGTATGGGCCTTTTGCTTTTGCAATTTCCATAGAGGAAGTTACAGCTGCAAAATACATTGTTTCAAAAATATCTTGGTTTAGTTTTTTAGCTTCATCAGACGTAAAAGGCAAACGTAAGTTAATAAAAGCATCTGCCAAACCTTGAATTCCTAAACCAATTGGTCTGTGTCTAAAGTTGGAGTTTTCTGCCTCTTTTACAGGATAAAAATTCATATCTATCACTGTATCTAAATTACGAGTTACTTTTTTGGTAACCTCATATAGTTTTTTATGATTGAAGTATTTTTCACCATTTTCTTTTTCAGAAATAAACATTGGCAATGCAATAGAAGCTAAGTTACAAACAGCAACTTCATCTTTTGCAGTGTATTCCATAATTTCTGTACATAAGTTCGATGAACGAATAGTACCTAAATTCTTCTGATTTGTTTTACGATTTACAGCGTCTTTATACAACATATAAGGAGTTCCTGTCTCTATTTGAGATTCTAAGATTTTCTCCCAAAGCTCACGAGCTTTAATGGTTTTTCTTCCTTTTCCTGCAGCTTCGTAACTTGTGTATAAACGTTCGAACTCTTCTCCATATGTGTCATATAAATGAGGACATTCGTGAGGACACATCAACGTCCAAATACCATCTTCTTGAACACGTTCCATGAATAAATCTGAAATCCACATTGCATAGAATAAATCTCTTGCACGCATTTCTTCTTTACCATGATTTTTCTTTAAATCTAAAAAGTCGAAAATATCTGCATGCCAAGGTTCTAAATACATTGCAAAAGAACCTTTACGTTTTCCTCCACCTTGATCTACATAACGTGCTGTATCATTAAAAACACGTAACATTGGTACAATTCCATTCGATGTTCCATTTGTGCCAGCAATGTAACTTCCTGTTGCACGAACATTATGTAAAGACAAACCTATACCTCCTGCAGATTGAGAAATTTTTGCAGTTTGTTTTAAGGTATCGTAAATTCCTTCTATACTATCATCTTGCATTTGTAGTAAAAAACAAGAAGACATTTGTGGTTTTGGAGTACCTGCATTAAATAATGTTGGAGTTGCATGTGTAAAATATTTTTTACTCATTAACTCATACGTTGCAATTGCTTCATCAATATCATTTTTATGAATACCAATAGAAACACGCATTAACATGTGTTGTGGACGCTCTGCAATTTGTCCATTTAATTTTAGTAAATAGGAACGTTCTAATGTTTTAAAACCAAAGTAATCGTAATTAAAATCTCTATTGTAAATAATTGTAGAATCTAATTTTTCTGCATTATCTCTAATAATTTCATATACATCATCTGCTAATAATGGTGATTTTTTATTTGTACGTGGATTTACATAATAATACAAATCATCCATGGTTTCTGAGAACGATTTTTTTGTGTTTTTATGTAAATTAGAAACCGCGATTCTTGCAGCCAACCTTGCATAATCTGGGTGAGCAGTGGTCATAGTTGCAGCAGTTTCTGCAGCTAAATTATCTAGTTCTGGAGTTGTAACACCATCATATAAACCTTCAATTACACGCATGGCAACTTTTACAGGATCAACAATATCATTTAATCCATAACACATTTTTTTAACTCTTGCTGTGATTTTGTCGAACATCACAGGCTCTTTCTTGCCATCTCTTTTAACTACGTACATTGATTTATATTTTTTACTTGGGTTATTATTGAAGCCGACAAAAACGTCCAAATATTTGGCGACTTTTTACTTTTTATATTTAATGAGTTTTAAACTCTAAAAATCTGAATCGAAACTAATACTTCCTGTTCCACCAGATTTTACTCCAGCTTTTTGATATTCTGAAACTCTTTTCTCGAAGAAATTAGTTTTACCTTCTAAAGAAATCATTTCCATAAAATCGAAAGGATTTGTTGCATCATATGCTTTATCACAGCCAAATTCTTGCAACAATCTGTCTGTTACAAACTCTAAATACTGGGTCATTAACTTTGCATTCATACCAATTAAACTAACTGGTAATGACTCAGTTACAAACTCTCTTTCTATATTTAAAGCATCCACGATAATTTCTTTAATACGTTCTGGAGAAACTCTGTTTACAATATGGTTGTTGTGCAAATGAACTGCAAAATCTGCATGCATACCTTCATCTCTTGAAATTAGCTCGTTAGAAAAAGTTAAACCTGGCAATAAACCTCTTTTCTTTAACCAAAAAATTGAACAAAATGCACCTGAAAAGAAAATACCTTCTACTGCTGCAAAAGCAATTAAACGTTCTGCAAAAGAATCTGATTCTATCCATTTTAAAGCCCAATCTGCTTTTTTCTTAATGGCAGGAAAAACTTCAATTGCTCTGAATAATCTGTCTTTTTCAATTTCATCCTTTACATAGGTATCAATTAATAAGGAGTAGGTTTCTGAGTGAATATTCTCCATCATTATTTGGAATCCATAGAAAAATTTTGCTTCAGAATATTGTACTTCATTTACAAAATTTTCAGCTAGATTTTCATTTACAATTCCGTCTGAAGCTGCAAAGAATGCTAAAATATGTTTAATAAAATAACGCTCATCATCTGTTAATTTTGTGTTCCAATCAACAATGTCTGAATGCAAATCAATTTCTTCTGCCGTCCAAAAACAAGCCTGCTGTTTTTTATACCATTCCCATAAATCATTATGCTGAATTGGAAAAATCACGAAGCGATTATCATTTGGTTGTAAAATTGGTTCTTGTTTAGACATTACTTTTATATATTTTTGCGTTATTGAATGTTATTTAATCGTTAAAAACGACCTCTACAAAGATTGGTTTTTTTAATAAAAAAAGAAAGGCCTACTTATTCACAAAACCCCTGAAGTTTTTAACAAAAGTAAAAAAAATGATTTTTTTTAGGATTTTTAAAAAAATATAAAATATTGATTATTAAATACTTAAAATATCAAAACCTTTTAAAAGCCTAGTTTTACTGACATTCTTAGAACATTCTTTTTTATTGCAATTTTATTTATAAAATCATATTTAAAATTTAGACTTTTAAAAAAATAACATTAAACAAAATGATTTAAAAGAACAAATTGTAAAAATTGGTGGATATATGTTATATTTGTATCATTATTAACATTTATTATATTTAAAGTGAAAAACGGAACAGTAAAATTCTTCAACGAATCTAAAGGATTTGGATTTGTAGTTGAAGACGGATCAAAAACAGAGTATTTTGTGCACGTATCAGGTTTAATTGATGAAATTAGAGAAGGTGATGCAGTAGAATTTGACCTAAAGGAAGGTAGAAAAGGTTTAAACGCAGTAGACGTTAGAGTAATCTAATTACTATTTAGAATTTTTTTACATAAGGAACAAGTCGCTTAAAATATTTTAAGCGATTTTTTTTTGTGTTATTTTTGCAAAAAACTTTAATTCGGATGAAAAATAGGTTTCCTAAAATAGTTCAACTCTCCATTATATCTCTCTATTTAATATTTTTAGCAGGCTCTATTGTGAGAATGACAGGTTCTGGAATGGGTTGCCCAGATTGGCCTAAGTGTTTTGGCTATTATATTCCGCCAACTTCTGAAGAACAAATTACTTGGAAACCAAATTCTGAATATAAAAAAGGGTTTATAATAATAAAAGACGAAGTTTTATTTGTTGCTGAAAAAGATATAAAAACAGCTAACGAATTCAACAACAATAATTGGTCTAAATACACAAAACACGATTATAATAAATTTAATAAATACCACACTTGGACAGAATATATAAATAGACTTGTCTCAGTTTTAGCTGGCTTTGTATTTTTATTTTTAATTTATGCATCCGCCAAATTTTGGATAGAAAACAAAACAATAACGCTACTTTCTTTTGGGGCTTTCTTTTTAATGTTATTTGAAGCTTGGCTTGGTAAAACTGTTGTTGATTCCAATTTAACACCAGCAATAATCACCATTCATATGGTGGTTGGTTTAATTATTATTGCGATTTTACTAAAACTAAAATTCATTATTTCTGCTAAAAAAACATATAATTACAATTCGTTATTTAATAAACTATTAATTATTTCTGTAATTTTTTCATTGATACAAATTGCAATGGGCACACAAGTTCGTCAATTTATAGATGAACAAGTAAAACAATTAGGTTTTGAAAATAAGAATTACAGTTTAATGAATCCTAGTTTTAAATTTTACTTTCACAGATCTTTTACCATAGCAATTGTGTTGGTAAACTTCGGATTATTTTATATCAATCAGATAAAAGGCTTGGGTTACAAATTGGTAAATTGGATTGTTTTTCTAATTTTCTTAGAAACAATTACAGGTATTTTAATGTACTATGCAGAATTTCCAATTGGCACACAAGCCATCCATTTATTATCTGGTGCTATTTTATTTGGATTGCAGTTTTATTTGTGGTTGCAAAGTAGAAAGACAGTTCAGTAATCAGTAAACAAAAATAAGTGATGTGATTCTGAAACAAGTTCAGAATGACGAAGTATTAAATGATTTCAGTTTCTTTATCAACTTTTGAAAACTTTGAAAACTTTGAAACTTTGAAACTTTGAAACTTTGAAACTTAATTTACGGATGTGCATTTACCCAAACTTGTCCATCAGAAAAATGTTCTTTTTTCCAGATGGGAACTGTTTCTTTTAAAGTATCAATCGCAAATTCGCAAGCTAAAAAAGCTGCTTTTCTGTGTTTTGCAGATGCAGTTATAATTACTGGAATTTCGCCAATTTGTAAAATACCCTCTGCATGATGGATGGCAATTTTTTTAATATCAAATTTATCTAAAGCAAGATTTGCAATTTTTTGCATCTCTTTAATTGCCATAGGTTTGTAGGTAGAAAAATCTAGTTGTGTAACTTCTTTACCTTGAGTATCATTTCTTACAGTTCCTACAAATGCTGCAATTCCCCCACAAGAATCATCTTCTACAAAATGGTAACATTCTTGGAGATTTAGTTTTTCTGCGGTTATTTTTATCGAAGTTCTAATCATTAGTGCAAAAATAATAATTCAAAATGTATCTTTGTCTTTTAATTTTCTTTAATACAATAGAATGAAAAATACCTTTAGAATTGTAAGCTTTTTAGAAGGAATTTCTTACCTGCTTTTGTTATTTATTGCAACTCCAATTAAATATTTACAGGGAAACCCAGAATATGTAAAACTTTTAGGAATGCCTCATGGAATTCTATTTATGCTCTACATAGTTTTAGCAATTGTAATTCAAAAACAAATGAGTTGGAGCAACAAAACTCTTGGTATTGTTTTGCTTTGCTCTATTATTCCTTTTGGGACTTTTTATGTAGATAAAAAGTATTTACGCTAATTAACCTCCACTTACAGGAGGAATTATTGCTACAATATCATTTTCTTTTAAGATAAAATCATCTTCTGCATATTCTTCATTTACAGCTATTGCATAAGAATTTATGTTTTCTAATTTAGGAAACTTCTCTTTTAAAACAGTCTTAAACTTTTTGATAGATGTTTTTTCATCAACAATAATCTGAATTTCTGAAGCATTTATCAAGTCTGTTGTAATGCCAAAAAAAAGGGTTTTTATGTTCATTTTTTAACTATAAAATAGAAGTCTTTTTCTAATTCTTTTTTTAATCTTGCTGTACTTTTTCGCAACATAAATATAGGAATACCAAACATTAATAGTCCATGAAGTAAAATAAAAGGAATTATAAATACAGGTAGATTATCATCACTATTAAAAATAATTGAGGTAATTACAACAATATAAATGAGTATTAAGAAACCTAGAAAAAAATACATATTATTTTTAAAACTACTTATTTCTGTTTCTACAATTGTTGTGTTTTCTTTTTGATGAATTTTACCTGTGGCAATTGCCAAACCAGAACTTCTATCAAAAAATTTTCTTCTTTTTCTAATTTTAAAATCATTGATTCCTATTGAGCCTTTAAACTCTTTTTTGTTAGAAGAAAATACTTCAAAAAAACTAGAACCAAAACCTAAATTACTCTCTTCTGTGTGATCACTTAACTTTTTTAAGAATTCATTTCTATCTAGCTCAAGCTGAATTGTAAGAGCATCTATAATGCCAATTTTCTTTAAAATCTCTTTCATAATTATCTTTTTATAGAAAAATAATGGTGCTATTCTAATAAATTAAATCTGAATAAAAAACCTTCGTTTCTAACTCCTGCATGATACGATTTTACATAATCTATTCGCAAAAAGCGCCATTTACCAAAACCAATATTATCTAACCCAAAAGAATATTCTGTAAAAGGTTTTGTATCTGCCATAAAAAGAGTTTTTGCACCAGTTACTAAATGTAAATTTAATTTGTTTAATAGCGGTATTCTGCCTAAAAATGCTCCTTTAAAGTTATGTTCTACATGTGCTTCTGCATACTTATCATTTGTAAAAAATCTGTAATACTCTAGCAAACCAAAACTATTTAATTGATTATCTAAAGGAAAAACTAATTGGTTTCCATTGGCTTGTAAATAATCCATAAAAGCAATATTTTTGCTATTTACAAAAGCGCCTGCTCTCATATTATAGCGCAAATTACCATAGTTCCCTGCATTGATATCTTGCCTTAAACTTGCTATAAATACATCTGAATTTAGCTCTTTATTCGATGCTCCAAATTTTTTAACATATTCTATATTTAGTATCGGATATTTCTCATTGCCAATATTAAATTTTCTATCTGGATAAGATAAATATTTTTGACCAAAAACAAAAGTAGCACCCAAATTTAAAGTTGCTATGGAATGTTCTGTAAAAGCAGCATTTACAAAATCTGTTGGATCTAGAGGGTTGTTAGAGGTATAACCCCCATTATCACTTTTTGGTACAAATGAATAATCTGTGGTATTAAATAATGGTTTTCGGTTTGCATATTCTAAAGATGATGATACATAAATACCGTTTTTAATCTCTTCTGAATAACTAACCTTTGCAAATTCTTTGTCATAAATTTTCATGAAGTTGTAATTTTCTAACAAAGAACTAATAGTGTTATTGATTTTTAAAATGGGTTTTCGCTCGTTAAACTGCACTGTTACAACACCTAAAGATGCAGAAAATGTTGGTTTAGAAATATTATTCCATTTTTTATTAAAAAATAAAACCGGCCTTGCTCTATTGTCTGATAAACCATAATTTACAGAAACACCAATATTCCAAAATTTGCCTTTATCATCTAAACTTTTTAAATAGCTCACCCCTAAAGAAGTATTGAAACCTTGCACAGTATTAAAACTAAAGTTCGACAACAAGCCTTGGAAACTTAAAGACCATTTCTCATAAGAATTTCTATAATTATAACCCAATATTGGAGAAACAACGCTAAACTTATTTTGAATTTTATTTACAGAGTCTAAATACTTTTCAGATTTTCGAACCACTTTAATACTATCTTTAATTTGATAGTCTTTTACTTCTTCTAAAGTTAAAGGAACAGGTCTTAAACCATTCCAATACACACTGTCTTTTTCGGTTGCTTCTTTTTCGAAAGTTAAAACCTCGTTTGTAAATGTTTTTTCGTTAAAATTTGGCTTAAAATTGTAATTAGAATATGCCGATGAAAATCGACCATCTAATTTAAAACCAAAGACATTTACCTTAAAATCGATACTTTGACTAATTAAAACCCAAGCATCGTTTTCTTCTGAATAATTGTAATTCTGCTTTAGTTTTAAAACATCTACAACAGGTATATTAACTTGAGCACCAGTTACAGTAACATCTACACCATATAAAGCCCAATCATCTTCTACAATATATAAAGCCCCCTCAAAAACTCGATCGTTTTTACGCTTAGGAAGTACATTTATTTTATTGATGAGTCTTCCGTTTTTATCATAAAAAGTACCTTCTAATTTGTATCTATAATATGTGAATGCGTTTGTAGAAATAGGCGAAATTAAAAAATTACCAAACTCGACACTATTATCATAAAAATTAATATTTGCGTCTTCTGCCCTATTAAAACTGACACCATTATCTCTACCAGAGACTTTAGATGCAATAATATTTTCTTTAAATCTTTTTGGCTTTTTTTGAAATTTAATTTCAGAAACGGTTTCCGATAAATAAATAATACCACTTCTGGTAGAATCTAGACCTCCACCAAAATCTCCCATGGTTTGTCCTAAAAATTTTTCTGGAGCATCTTTAATTCTATACAAACCTCTTGAGTAAAATTTAGATGTATAATTTGCATATTTATCGGTGTTTTTTTCTCTATTATCAATTACATTTCTAATAATTTTATTGGCAGGATTGTCTTCTGAAGAAATTAATATTTCACTTAACACCACACTTTCTTCTTCTAAAACAATATTTAATTCAAAAGGGAAAGTATTTATAGTAATGTCTTTTTTCTCTGTTTTATAGCCTAAAAACTGATAAACAATTGTGTAATTTCCTTTTTTTGTGATGTCTAAAACATATTCTCCATTATCATTAGAAGTAGTTCCAGTAACAGTTTTATCTAAATAAATACTCACAAAAGAAAGAGGCTCTTTATTTACATCTGTAATTACACCTTTTATTTGAGCTATAGAAATTGATGAAATAAAGAGTAAAATTAGAAAGGTAATTTTTTTCATAGTTTGGTTTCATTTTACAATAGCAAACATAAAGTATCTGTTATAAGTTAATCTTTAAAATTTGTTAAAGATGATAAAATGTTTCTTAATTTTATATCCCCATTAAAATATTAAAAAATTATCCTCTTAGTGTATTTTTAAAATTTAAAATGAAAAGCAACCACACAAAATTAATAAAACAAGAAGCCAAACGTTTGGGTTTTTTAGATTGTGGAATTGCGAAAGCTACTTTTTTAGAAGAAGAAGCTCCTCGATTAGAAAATTGGTTAAAGAACAATTTTCATGGAGAAATGCAGTACATGGAAAATAATTTCGACAAACGTTTAGACCCACGTTTATTGGTAGATGGTGCAAAATCTGTTATTTCTCTTTCTTACAATTATTATCCAGAAAAACAGCAAAATAGCAATACTTATAAAATATCAAAATATGCCTATGGAGAAGATTATCATTTTGTGATTAAAGAAAAATTAAAGGAATTATTACAATTTATAAATGATGAAATTGGTGAAATTTCTGGTCGTTGTTTTGTAGATTCTGCACCAGTTCTAGAACGTGCCTGGGCAGAAAAAGCTGGTTTGGGTTGGAATGGAAAACACTCACTTTTAATTCAAAAACAACAAGGTTCGTTCTTTTTTTTGGCAGAATTGATTGTTGATTTAGAATTGGAATACAACCAACAAATCACCACCAATCATTGTGGTACGTGCACCAAATGCATTGATGCTTGCCCAACTGAAGCCATTTTACCAAACAATACAATTGATGCTAAAAAATGCATTTCTTATGCAACAATAGAGCTGAAAGATAGCATTCCATCAAACTTTAAAAACAGTATGGAAAATTGGATGTTTGGTTGCGATATTTGTCAAGATGTGTGTCCTTGGAATCGATTTTCAAAACCGCATCAAGAGCCTTTATTTCATCCAAATGAAGAAGTTTTGCAATTTTCGAAACAAGATTGGGAAGAAATAACAGAAGAAACGTTTAAAAAAATCTTTAAAAAATCAGCTGTAAAAAGAACAAAATTTGCGGGTTTACAAAGAAATATTCAGTTTTTAAAAGATTAGTTTCTGGTAGATGCTCTAATAACTAAATCTGTTTCTAAAACCACATCTTTGTAGCTAATAACTTTCTTTTCTTTTTTATCTTTTATTTCTTTATATAAAAGTTTAAAAGCCTTTTTACCCATTTCAAATCCAGGTTGATTTATAGTGGTCAAAGATGGAGAAATTACAGAAGCCATAAACCAGTTACTAAAACCAATTACTTTTATTTGTTCTGGTACTTTAATACCTAGTTTATTAAATTCTGATATGGCTCCAATAGCTACTAAATCTGTATTGATAAATATACCATCTACATCTGAATGATCTTTTAAAAGTTGATTGGCATAAAACTTCCCTTCTTCAAAACTCATATTATTTAAGAGATATACCAAAGAGGGATCATAAACTATATTGTTATCGGTTAAAGCTTGCTTGTAGCCTAAAAACCTATCTATTGAGTTTTGTGGTAATAACGGACCTCTAAAATGTGCAATTCTATTACAACCAATATCAATTAAATGTTTTGTGGCTTTGTAGGCTGCTTTTCTATCATCAATAATTACTTTAGAGCATTTTACCACTTTTGCTATTTTGTCAAACATAACTAAAGGGGTTTCTTGTTCAATTATTTCAGTTAAATGTTTATAATCTGCAGTGCCATTTGCTAATGAAATTAAAATACCATCTACCCTTTTACTTATTAATAAATCTATTTGTTTTTTTTCTAATTCATAAGATTCATTAGATTGTAATGTAATTACTAAATATCCTTTTTTTTCTGCCTGTGAAATTATCCCCTTAATAACACTCGAAAAAAAATGATGCACGATCTCTGGAATAATTAAACCAATTGTTTTTGATTCTTTTGTTCTTAAATTTACAGCAAAAGAGTTCGGCTTATAATTTAACATAGCTGCTGTTTCTCTAACTAATTTTCTGGTTTTTTTACTAACATCTGGGTATTCTTTTAAGGCTTTAGATACTGTTGTTATAGAGATACCCAATTCTTCTGCTATTTGTTTAAGTGTAACCAAAATATTATATTTTTATAAAAATTAAACGTTGCTTTTTTACCTGATAAATATAGTTAATTATCTTTATCGAAAACGTTTTTGGTAAATCGAAAACGTTTTCGATTTATTTATTTAATAAATAAAAGTTAAATAAAAATACATTTGATAAATAAACAATTAACTTTTTATTAAATTCATACTTAAAATGAAAAAACAATTAAACTTTAAAAATTTGCTTTTGATGATAATGATACTATCATCATCAGCTTTTGTTGCCCAGTCAACAATTTCTGGTACTGTTAAAGATAATAGTGGTAATTTAATACCTGGTGTAAATATCCTACTAAAAGGAACGACTAAAGGAGCTAATACAGATTTTGATGGGAACTACGAAATTACAAATGTTGCCAATGACACCTACACAATTGTAGCCTCTTATATTGGTTATGATAATTTTACCAAAGAAATTACCGTTAATGGAAATCTAAAATTAGATATTATCATTAAAGAAAACGCACAATCTTTAGATGAAATAATTGTAACAGGAGTTGTAAACCCAAAATCTAAGATAGAATCTAGTGTTTCTGTTTCTACTGTTGGTATTAAACAAATAGAACAAGCATCACCAAGATCTGCTGGTGAACTTTTTAGAAGTATACCCGGTATTCGTGCAGAATCTTCAGGTGGTGAGGGTAATGCAAACTTTAACGTTCGTGGTGTGCCAGTTTCTTCTGGTGGTTCTAGATATTTACAATTACAAGAAGATGGACTTCCTATAATGTTATTTGGAGATACCTCTTTTGGTAATGCAGATAACTTTTTACGTATAGATTCTAATATTGGAAGAGTTGAAGCTATTAGAGGAGGTTCTGCTTCTACACAAACATCTAATGGTCCTGCAGGTATCATTAATATGATTAGCAAAACAGGAAAAACAGAAGGAGGTACTATTGGTGCAACTTATGGTTTAGATTTTCAAAATAGTAGATTAGATTTTGAATATGGAACTTCTATCAACGACGGATTATATTATCATATTGGTGGTTTTATGAGAGTTGGTGAAGGTCCAAGAAATATAGGTTACCAAGGTAATAAAGGTGGACAATTAAAAGCAAACATTACTAAAGAATTTAAAAATGGTTATGTACGTACATATTTTAAATTTTTAAATGATAAATCTGTAATGTATATGCCAATGCCAGTAAGTTTAACGGGTTCTAACTCTAATCCTACTTTTGGCAATTTACCTGGTTTTGATATTACTTCAGACACTCCTCATTCTGTAAATATTCAAAATACATATAGTGTTTATGATGGGAATCCTACTCAAAATGATATGAGAAATGGTAATAACCCTGTAAGTGCTTCAGTTGGTGCAGAGTTTTCTTTTGATTTAGGTGATGATTGGAAAGTAAATGGTAAAGCAAGATACTCTAACAATTCTGGTCAATGGAACGCTCCCTTTACTGCAAATGTTGGTACTGTAGCAGATATCGAAGCTTTAGTTAGAGGAGCTTCTGGAGCAACAGGTGCTTTAACTTTTCAAGATGGTACACCTTTTAACCCAGCTAACGGATTAGCACAAGATATTAGATATTTTGATGTAACTATTGAAGATTTAAGCAACTTTTTTAGTGATATAAAAGTTACAAAATCACTTAATGACAATATAGGGCTTACTGTTGGGATGTTCTCTGCAACACAAAACACTAAAATAGGATGGCAATGGAGTTCTGCAATTTCTGAAGTTGCAGGTGATGGAAAAGCTAGATTAGGTATTTTTGATGGATTTTCTCAAGGAGGAGCTTACTCATTTGGTCAGCCAGTTTGGGGTAACTGTTGTCAAAGAAAATATAACACTGTACATAATGTAAATTCTCCTTATGTAGGTGTAGATGCAGAAATTTCTGAAAAATTAAATTTTGATGGTAGTATTCGTTTTGAAAACGTAAATGTTAACGGAACCATAAACTCAGGTCAATTAAGTAATTTAGATGCAAATGGAGATTTAATTGGTTTTGATTACAACAGTGATGGTGTAATTAGCCCTTTTGAAGAAACAATACCTACTATAGCTGGTAATCCAGGACAAGCAATAAGCGATAATTATAATTTTGTTTCTTATTCTGCTGGTTTAAACTATAAACTTAATGATGGAGCTGCTGTTTTTGGTAGATATAGTAAAGGAGCTTCTGGTAGAGCTGCAGATAGAAACACCTATGGTGCAGATGGTCTTGGGGATGTACAGTTTGATGAGATTTCTCAATTTGAAGTCGGTTTAAAAAAGAGACTTACTGATGGTGTTTTAAATGTTACAGGTTTTATAAGTAATACAGATGAAGGCATTAGTAACGAGTTAAACAGAACTGTAGGAAATCCTTTTAAAGCTTTAGGTTTAGAGGTAGAATCTGCTTATAGATTTGGAGATTTTAGCATTAATGGTTCTGTTACCTATACAAAAGCAGAAATTGATGGTGGAGCAAACAAAGGAAACAAACCAAGAAGACAAGCAGACTTTGTTTACAATTTTGCACCAACATATTCTTTTGGAGCAGAAAAACAACATCTTTTCGGAATCACAGTTTTAGGTACATCTAAATCTTTTGCACAAGATGACAATGACCTTGTAATGCCAGGTTATGCTTATGTAAACGCAATGGCAAGAGTTAGCTTAACTAAAGGATTATCTTTAAGTGTTAATGCTAATAATTTATTCGATACGATTGGTGTTACAGAAGTAGAAGGAAATGGAAATTTAGCAGGTGGTTTAGCTGCAGCAAGAACAATTTCTGGACGTTCTACAACAATGACTTTACAATATAGTTTTTAAGAGTAGTTTGTTATTATTTGATTTGAATTAAAAGTGGAGCCAATGATAAATATATTGGCTCTACTTTTTAAAAACAAAACAATCATCAAATTCTAAAATTATTTTAAAGTGAAACATTTCATAATTATTGTTCTTTTATTTACATCACTTCAAAGCAATGCACAAGAAGTTTTTCATCAAAATAAAGAATCAAAAAAACAAAAAATGATTGTGTATGGTAGCGATAGTTGCCATAGTTGTTTAGACACAAAAGCTTTTTTGAAAGAAAAAAAGGTTAAATTCACGTATTACGATATTGATATAAATAAAGCAAAGGAACAAGAAATGTTATTAAAACTTCAAAAAAACAATATTTCTATTCATACTTTAAGCTTACCAGTAGTAGATAATAAAGGGGATGTTTTTTTAAACAAAGGTAACTTGCAAGAGTTTCTAAAAGTATTAGCTAAAAAAATAGAAAAAGATGAAAATTAAAAAACCTACGCTAAGTTTCTGGCAAATATTTAATATGAATGTAGGATTCTTAGGAATCCAATTCAGTTTTGGCTTACAACAAACCGCTGTTAATCCCATATTTTCTTTTTTAGGTGCTAGTCATGAAGATTTACCTTTATTAAACCTTGCTGGCCCTGTTACAGGTTTAATTATTCAACCTATAATTGGTGCAATTTCAGACAAAACATGGTCTCCACGTTGGGGAAGAAGAAAACCATTTTTTTTAATTGGTGCTTTAATAGGTAGTTTGTGTTTATTCGCTTTTCCTTACAGTCCATCTTTATGGTTTGCAGTAGGTTTACTTTGGATTTTAGATGTTGGTAACAATATGGCTATGGAGCCTTATCGTGCTTTTGTAGGTGATAAATTACCAAACAAACAATTAAGTTTTGGCTATCAAATGCAAAGTTTATTTGTAGGTGCAGGTATTGTGTTGGCAAACGCATCTATTTTTATTTTTCAAGATCAATTTGGTGGTGTAGAAAATGTAGATGAAACTGTAAAAGCAATACCAAAATGGCTGTATTACTCCTTTTTTATAGGAGCAATACTATCTGTTGCAACCATACTTTGGTCGGTTTTAAAAACACCAGAAATACCGCCTTCAGTAGAAGAGTTAAAAGCAATAGAACATCACAATAAATTATCTTTTATAGATAGAGTAAAAACCCCTTTTAAAGAAATTGTAAGTGCAATAAAAGACATGCCAAAATTTATGTGGAAGTTAGCTGGAGTTTATCTTTTTCAATGGTATGCCCTATTTATTTACTGGCAATTTATCTCGCCAATGTTTGAGGAGTGTATGGGCTTTAACAAGTCAGAAGCATTGAGTCAAGCTGCAAAAATGAATACAACTTACAATATTTCTACTATTGTTTTTGCACTGGCACTAGTTCCTTTTGCATTAAAATGGGGAGGAAAAAAAGTATATGTACTTAGTTTATTTTTAACAGGTATTGCTATGCTTAGTATTCCAAACATACAAGACCCAACTTTGGTTATTTTACCAATGATTTTATTTGGTATTGGTTGGGCAGCAATGATGGGTATTCCATATTCTATGGTATCTAAAATAGTACCTCAAGAAAGACGTGGTGTGTATATGGGTATTTTAAATATGATGATTGTAATTCCAATGGGGATTCAAACATTAACTTTTGGGCCGATTGTAAAAAACCTTTTGAATAATAGTGCAATAAATGCCATTTTACTAGGAGGTGCCTTTTTTATAATTTCTGGTTTTTTAGCACTTAGACTCAAAGAACCAAAATCAATTACAGAATAAACTTAAGATTCTATTTATATAAAAAATAGATAAAAAGATCAAAAATTAATTTTGAAGAACAGTAATAAAAACATAGATATTTTATGTGTGGGAGAAGTTTTAGTAGACTTTATAGGCCACCAAAACAATGTGCTAATAAACGAAACTAGAGACTACCACAGATATTTAGGTGGTTCGTCAGCAAACGTAGCTATGAACTGTAAAAGATTGGGCTTATCCTCTACTTTAGTTTCCACTGTTGGTAATGACGGCTTTGGAGAATACATTTTTAAAAGACTAAATGAAGTAAAAGTAAACACAAAGCACTTAAAGAAATCTGAAAATAATTCTACGAGCGTTATTTTTGTATCTCGTTCTAATGGCACACCAGATTTTATGCCTTACAGAAATGCAGATTATCACATTTCAGAAGATCAAATTACTACTGAAATGTTATCTCAAACAAAAATTTTTCATACAACTTGTTTCGCGCTAAGTAAAAATCCTGCACAAACAACTATTCTTAAAAAAGCTGAAGAAGCTCACAAAAAAGGATGCAAATTAAGTATCGATGTCAATTACGCTAAAGAACTCTGGGAAACTAAAGAACAAGCTTTACAAGTAATTAAAAATTATTGTCAATTCAATCCATTAATAAAAATTAGTGAAGATGATATGTTGCGTCTTTTTGAAAAACAACTTCCACATAAAGAAATTTTTGAGTTCTTTCACAATTTAGGCGTAGAAACTGTTTGCTTAACACTAGGAAGTGAAGGGGTAAAACTTTCTCAAAAAGGGAAAGACATTATTCAATTACCCGCTATAAAAATAGAAAAGGTAATGGATACAACAGGCGCTGGAGATGCTTTTTGGTCTGGCTTTTTATTTGCCTACATAAAAGAAAAATCTATTGAAGAGTGTTTGCAAATTGCTTTAAAATTAGCTGCTTTAAAACTACAAAACGTAGGTAGATTACCTAACAATATCAATATTTTATCAAAACTTTTATAAGTTTTACTTAAAAACACCTTTTTTATGTCATCAGAAAAAAATACTACTATTTCTAATGGTGTTATGCTAAATGCATATCCAGATAGTATTGGAACAAATTTAAGTGACACTATTAAAATGCTTCAAAAAAAAGATTTTAAAGATGTGTTTTCTTTGTTTTATGTGTTACCTACTTTCTTTAATAGCGATTTAGATAGAGGTTTTTCTATTATTGATTATAACATAAACGAAGAGTTAGTTTCTAAAGACGATTTGAAAGCATTAAAAGAATTGAAAATTGATTTAAAATTTGACATTGTTTTAAATCATCTTTCTGTAGCTTCTCCTCAGTTTAAAGACATTTTAAAAAACGGTGAAAAATCAAAATACAAAGATTTTTTTATCAACTGGAATAGCTTTTGGAAAAATAATGGCGAATTAAACAAAGACGGAATTATAATTCCTAAAGAAGAATTTCTCAATAAATTATTTATGAGAAAATCTGGCTTACCAATTTTAAAGGTTCCATTTCCAGACGGAACTGAACAACCATATTGGAATACTTTTTATCAAGAAATAAATTTTGAAAAAGTTATTCTAGATGATTTAGATGCATTACAGAATTTATCTATCATAGAAAAAGAAGAAATTTGTATCACAATTAATGAAGCAATCGAAAGAAAAAAAGATATTTCAATTTTAGATTTTGATGAACCGCTAAAAACTGAACTTTTAAAAATCGTAAATTCAAAAAAAACATTTTTAGGTCAGATGGATGTAAATGCAAAATCAAATTTGGTTTGGAATTTTTACGAAGAAACTTTGGCAAAAGTAAAAAGCTTTGGATGTTCTATATTAAGGTTAGATGCTTTTGCTTATTTGCACAAAGAAGTTGGGCAATCTAACTTTTTTAACAAACCAGGTACTTGGACCTACTTAGAAAAAATAAAACAAATTGCTGATAAAAATAACTTAACGCTTTTACCAGAAATTCATGCTGAATATGGTTTGCATCTTCATGATGAAGTTGCCAAAGAAGGCTATCAAATTTATGATTTTTTCCTACCAGGATTAATGATTCACACTTTAGAAAAAGGAAATAATAAAGCTATTCTAAACTGGGCAAAAGAAATTATTGCAAAAGGTTATAAGACTGTAAATATGTTGGGTTGCCATGATGGAATTCCGGTTTTAGACTTAAAAGGGAAAGAAGTTAATGGTGCTTACAATAAAGGTTTATTGGAAGATTCAGAAATAGAATCTATTATGAATACTATTATAGAACGTGGTGGAAGAGTTAAAAATTTATATGACCCTGCAGGAAATAAAATTTCATACTATCAAGTAAATGCTACATTTTTTAGCGCTTTAGGTGAAAATGATCAAAAATTATTATTAGCAAGAGCCATTCAATTATTTATGCCTGGAATTCCTCAAGTTTGGTATTTAGATTTATTTGCAGGTAAAAATAATTACGAAGCTGCAAATAAAGGTGGCACAGGTGCTCATAAAGAAATCAATAGAACTGCCCTATCATCAAAAGATATTGAAGATGGTTTAAAAACAGACATTGTTTTAAATCAACTTGAATTAATGCGATTGAGAAATACTTTGGAAGCGTTTAATGGTAAAATTATTTTTAATGAATCTCCAGAAACTGAAATGCGAATTACTTGGAAACTCAACAATTCTTTTGCTGAATTAAAAGCGAATCTTAAAACGTATTCTTTTTCTGTTCTTTATTCAGATAAAGGAGAAAAAAAATCTTTAATTTTTTAAATAAACACTTATTCAAAAAAATCAAAAAAGCAATTTAAAAGATTTAAAAATTCTTACGCTCTTTCATTGAAAAGCATATATTTGTATCCCTAAATATAAGCAAACAACTATTTTATGAGCGATTCTAGAAAAAGACATGAAGCATTATTGTATCATGCCAAACCAAGACCAGGAAAAATAGCAGTTGTCCCTACCAAAAAATATGCTACACAACACGATTTAGCTTTAGCATACTCTCCAGGAGTTGCAGAGCCTTGCCTAGAAATTGCAAAAAATAAAGAGAACGTTTATAAATATACATCTAAAGGAAATTTAGTTGCTGTAATTTCTAACGGAACTGCAGTTTTAGGTTTGGGAGATATTGGTCCTGAAGCCTCAAAACCAGTGATGGAAGGAAAAGGATTACTCTTTAAAATTTTTGCAGATATCGATGTTTTTGACATCGAAATTAATGAAACAGATCCAGAAAAATTTATTCAAGTAGTGAAAGCAATTTCACCCACTTTTGGCGGAATTAATTTAGAAGACATAAAAGCTCCAGAAGCTTTCGAAATAGAAAGACGATTAAAAGAGGAGTTAGACATTCCTGTAATGCATGATGACCAACATGGAACTGCTATAATCTCTGCTGCTGCTCTAAAAAATGCTATCGAAATTACAGAAAAAGATATTTCTAAAGTAAAAATAGTAGTTAATGGTGCAGGTGCTGCAGCAATTTCTTGTACTCGTTTGTATTTAAAATTAGGTGCAGAAAGAGACAATATTGTAATGTGCGATAGCAAAGGGGTTATTAGAAAAGACAGAGAGTTTTTAACATCAGAAAAAGCAGAATTTGCAACCTCTAAAAACATATACACGTTAGAAGAAGCGATGCAAAATGCAGATGTTTTTATTGGCTTATCTATGGGGAATGTAGTTTCTCCAGAAATGCTGTTATCGATGGCAAAAGAGCCAATTGTTTTTGCAATGGCAAACCCAGTTCCTGAAATAAATTACGATTTAGCAATTGCTACAAGAGATGATTTAGTGATGGCTACAGGAAGATCAGATCATCCTAATCAAGTAAACAATGTGCTTGGTTTTCCATTTATTTTTAGAGGTGCTCTAGATGTTAGAGCTACAAAAATAAATGAAGAAATGAAAATGGCAGCTGTGCATGCATTAGCAGATTTAGCTAAAAAATCAGTGCCAGAACAAGTAAATATTGTGTATGATGAAGTTAGTTTAACTTTTGGAAAAGAATACATAATTCCTAAACCTTTCGATCCAAGATTAATTTACGAAATTCCTCCAGCAATTGCAAAGGCTGCTATGGATTCTGGAGTTGCACTACAACCAATTTCTGATTGGGAAGCCTACAGAGAAGAATTAATGGAACGTTCTGGTTCTGGAAGTAAAGAAATTAGACTAATTCACAATAGAGCAAAAAGCAACTTAAAACGCATTGTTTTTGCAGAAGCAGATCATTTAGATGTTTTAAAAGCTGCCCAAAGAGTGCATGAAGAAAGATTAGGAATACCTATTTTATTAGGTAGAAAAGAAGTAATTCTAGAACTAAAAGAAGAAATTGGTTTTACAGATGATGTGCCAATTTTTGATCCAAAAACAGACGAAGAAGAAGAACGAAGAAATAGATTTGGAGAAGCCTATTGGATTAGAAGACGTAGAAAAGGAAGAACTTTATCAGAAGCAAAAAAATTAATGCGAGAACGTAATTATTTTGCTGCAATGATGGTGAACGAAAATGAAGCAGATGCATTAATTACAGGTTATTCAAGACCTTACCCAAGTGTAGTGAGACCAATTTTAGAGTTGATAGAAAAAGATAAAGGAATTTCTAAAGTTGCTGCTTGTAATTTAATGTTAACCAAACAAGGCCCAATTTTTCTTGCAGATACTACAATAAACATCAATCCAACTGCGAAAGATTTGGTTAAAATATGTCAAATGACCTCTAATATGGTTAGAATGTTTGGTATGAAACCAAATGTTGCTATGCTATCTTTTTCCAATTTTTCTTCTACCAACACAGAATCTTCTCAAAAAATTAGAGAGGCTGTTGCTTACATTCATCGTAATTTTCCGAATGCAATTGTAGATGGAGAAATACAAGCAGATTTTGCATTAAATCCAGAAATGCTAGCAAAAGAATTTCCATTTTCTAAATTAAACGGAAAAAAAGTAAATGTTTTAATTTTTCCAAATTTAGAATCTGCAAATATTACCTACAAATTATTAAAACAATTAGACAAAGCAGAATCTATTGGTCCTGTAATTTTAGGATTAAGCAAAGCAGTGCATGTTTTACAACTAGGAGCAAGCGTGGATGAAATGGTAAATATGGCTGCTTTAGCAGCTGTTGATGCACAACAGAGAGAAAAGAATAAAAATTCACTACTTTAGAGCCGAGAAAAAGTTTTATGATAACACAAGTTAGGGGAAGATTAGTAGAGAAAAATCCGACAGAAGTTGTAGTAGATTGCAATGGTGTTGGCTATTTACTGCATATTTCTTTAAACACCTTCAGTGCTTTGCCTTCGGATGAAAATGTAGTTTTATACACACATTTATCTATCAGAGAAGATGCACATACTTTATTTGGATTCATCACAAAAACAGAAAGAGAAGTTTTTAAATTATTAATTTCAGTTTCTGGTGTTGGGCCAAGTATTGCAAGAACCATGTGTTCTTCTATGACCTCTGAAGAAATACAGAATGCAATTGCATCAGAAAATGTAGCTGTAATACAATCTGTAAAAGGTATTGGTGCTAAAACTGCGCAAAGAGTAATTGTAGATTTAAAAGATAAGATTTTAAAAACCTTTAATATTGATGAAGTTTCTTTTACCAGAAACAATACTAATAAAGATGAAGCGTTATCTGCTTTAGAAGTTTTAGGCTTTCAAAGAAAACAATCAGAAAAAATTGTAAACGCTATTTTAAGGGAGAATGCAGATGCTTCTGTAGAAAAAATTATTAAATTAGCTTTAAAAAACTTATAATCAATTGATTAGATTATTAAAAAATATATTTTTATTAGTCCTTTTTACTTTTGTAGTAAACTTTGCTACCTATGCACAAACCAATGAAAGTAAAGATTCTACAGAGGTTAAAAAAGATACTTTAAAATTAAGATACGATTTTAAAAATAGCCAAAAAGGGGGGCTTTTCTTGGATGATTTAGCTGAAAAGGAAATTATTTTTGATAAGGCTTTAAATAAGTATGTAATTATCGAAAAAATTGGAGATTATCAAACAAGAACTCCTATTTACTTAACTCAAAAAGAATATCAACAATATCGTTTAAAAAGAGATATGTTGCAATATTTTAAAGACAAAGTAAGTGCAACCAATAGCAAAAAGAAAGGTTCTGCAGACGCTCAAAAAGACTTGCTACCAACTTATTACGTTAACTCTAAATTTTTTGAATCTATTTTTGGTGGAAATACTGTAAAAGTTACACCTACAGGAAACCTTAATATAAAATTAGGTTTTATTTATCAAAATACAGAAAATCCGCAAATTTCAGAAGAAAACAGAAGTAGTATTACGTTCGATTTTGATCAACAAATAAATGCCAGCATTCGAGCACAAGTTGGAGAGCGTTTAGAATTTACAGCAAATTATGATACGCAATCTACTTTCGATTTTCAAAATTTAGTAACCATCGAATACAAACCCACAGAAGACGATATTATTCAAGGAATTGAGGCTGGTAACGTTGCAATGCCTATTAAAAACTCTTTAATAAATGGAGCCCAGAGTTTGTTTGGTGTTAAAACACAATTAAAATTTGGAAACACCAATATTACAGCCGTTTTTTCTCAACAAAACTCAGAAAGTAAAACTGTTACTGCAGAAGCAGGCGCCTCAATACAACCTTTCGAATTAAGAACTACAGATTACGATAATGATAGACACTTTTTCTTATCGCAATTTTTTATTGATAATTATGCAAACTCTGTAAAAAATTATCCACTAATTAGTAGTCAAGTAAATATTACTAGAATAGAGGTTTGGGTAACGAATAGAAATGCAAGCACTCAAGATTTTAGAAGTATTGTAGCATTTGCAGATTTAGGTGAAAATAATAATACAAATTCTACATATAGAAATTTAGTAGATGATTCTGGAACTGTGCTTCCTGTAAATCCTGTAACCATAAATTCGAACGGTCAGGTTTTAAATATCCCTCAAAATAATGCAAATAGCATTTACAATCAGAATACTTTAAATGGCATTAGAGATGTTGCAAATGTAGATAACACATTAATGAACACTTTTCAAATGCAACAAGGAACAGATTATTCTATTCTAGAAAATGCAAGAAGATTAGATGTAAACGAATATGTTTTAAACTCTCAATTGGGTTATATTTCTTTAAGCAGAAGATTAAATGATGGAGAAGTTTTAGCAGTTGCTTACGAATATACTGTTGCAGGAAGTGTAAATGGTAGTACCGAAAAATCTTTTAAAGTTGGAGAATTTTCTAATGATGGAATTCAAGCACCACAAAATTTAGCAGTAAAATTATTACGTTCAGAAATTTTACAAACCAAACGAACAAACACAACAACAAATACAGAGGAGTCTTTTCCTACTTGGCGTTTAATGATGAAAAACGTTTATGCTTTGGGCGCATTTCCATTAACACAAGATGGCTTTCGATTTGAAATTCAATATAGAGATGATGATACTGGAATACCTTCGAATGTATTGCAAAATGCAACGACTCCAGGCATACCTAATAAACCATTAATTCAAGTTTTAAAACTAGATCAATTAGACCAAAGTCAGTTTAGAACTCCTGATGGATTTTTTGATTATGTGGAAGGTATTACTGTAAACTCTCAAAACGGATACATCATTTTCCCAAATCCTGAACCTTTTGGAAGTGGATTAGAAAGTGATTTAACAACACCTTCCGATCAACAATTTCTTTTTAAAGAAATGTATTTAAATACCAAAATTAATATTCAGAATAATTTCCAAAATAAAGACAAATACTTTTTAAAAGGATACTTTAAATCAGAAAGTGCTGGTGGAATTCCAATAGGCGCATTTAACGTTCCAAGAGGTTCTGTAAGAGTAACTGCTGGAGGTAGACAATTAGTAGAAGGTGTAGATTTTGTGGTGGATTATCAATTAGGTAGAGTTCAAATTATAGATCCAGGCCTACAAGCATCTGGAACTCCAATAAATGTATCTACAGAAAATAATGCTGTTTTTAATCAACAAAGAAAAACCTTTATGGGTATAGATGTTGAGCATAAATTTTCTGATGATTTAGTTGTTGGTGCCACCATTTTAAATGTAATGGAAAGACCATTAACACCAAAAGTTAATTTTGGCTCTGAACCTATAGACAATACCATGCTTGGTTTAAATATAGATTTTTCTACAGAAGTACCTTACTTTACTAAATTGGCAAATAAACTTCCTTTTGTAGATACAGATGTTCCTTCTAATTTATCTGTAAGAGCAGATATGGCTTATTTATTGCCAGGAACTCCAAGTGGAATTGATGTTGCAGGTGCTGCAACTTCTTATATAGACGATTTTGAAGCGTCACAAATTCCTATTAGTTTATTGTCTGCTTTAGATTGGTATGAAGCAAGTACACCAAAATATTTCCCTGGTTTTAATGGAGAACAAAACGATTTGTCTTATAATTATAAAAGAGGAAAGTTAGCTTGGTATAGTATTGATCAGGTTTTTTATGGTTTTGGACAAACACCAGAAAGTGTTGATGCTGATGAACTTTCGAGAGCAGAAACAAGGCAAATTAATTTTGCTGAATTATTTCCAAATCAGCAATTA
Source organism: Polaribacter sp. (assembly GCF_049276715.1). Lineage (GTDB taxonomy): Bacteria > Bacteroidota > Bacteroidia > Flavobacteriales > Flavobacteriaceae > Polaribacter. The sequence goes on along the minus strand of NZ_JBASWY010000041.1, from coordinate 92,844 downwards.
GATATTACTCAAAATTCGCAAATTAGAACTTTAGATTTGGCATATTTTCCAGAAGAAAGAGGTTCATATAACTTCAATCCAAATGCAAACATTCAAGATGGAAGAATAAGATTGCCAAACCCGAATACAAATTGGGGTGGAATTATGCGTCCTTTAAATACAAATAATTTTGATCAAGCAAATGTAGAATACATCCAGTTTTGGATCATGGATCCGTATCAAAATTACTCTATTACAAATCAAGAAGGTTTGCCACAAGGTGTAAATCCAAACGACCCTACAAATCAAGTGGGAGATTTATACATCAACTTAGGAAACATTTCAGAAGACATCTTAAAAGATAATCGAAAGATGTTCGAAAACGGTTTACCAGAAGATGGTTTAAAAACAAATGGAGGTAATGTTAACAGAACAACTTGGGGTGATGTGCCTAGAAATCCTTCAATTATTTATGCTTTTAACGAAGAAGATGCAGCAAGAACAAATCAAGATTTAGGGTTTGATGGTTTAAATGACACAGAAGAACAAAACTTAGCCAATATTGGTATTTATAGTACATTAGAAGATCCTGCAGCAGACAATTTTCAATTTTTCAGAGGAGGACAATTAGATGCAATCAATGCATCTATACTTACAAGATATAAAGATTTTAACAACACCCAGGGAAACTCGCCTACTTTAAATCAATCTACAGAAGCTTTTCCAACATCATCAACAACTTACCCAGATGTAGAAGACATCAACAGAGATCAAACCATGAATACTGTTGAGAGTTATTACGAGTACAAAATTTCTATGAATAGAAATAATTTGGTAAAAGGCACCAACTTTATAGTTGATGAAAAAACAACCACTGTATCTCTAGAAAATGGAACAACGCAAGAAACAAAATGGTATCAATTTAGAGTGCCCATTAGAAATGGAACTCCAATAAACGGTATTTCTGACTTTAATAGCATTCGTTTTGTAAGAATGTTTTTAACCAATTTTAAAATGCCAGTAGTTGTTAGATTTGGAGAATTAGATTTAGTTCGTGGAGATTGGAGACGTTATGTAAGAACTATAGATCCAGCAATAGATCCTGATAGAGAATTAAATCAAACAGAATTAGAAAATTTCGAAGTTGGAGTGGTAAGTATCGAACAAAATAATGGAAGTTATATTCAGCCTCCAGGAATTGAGCGTGAACGTTTACAGGGAACTACAACTGTGCAATTACAAAACGAGCAATCTGTAACTTTAAAAGTAAATAATTTAGAGCCTAACAAAACAAGAGCTATTTATAAAAACATAAGTGTAGATTTAAGACGATTTAAAAATCTAAAAATGTTTATGCATTTAGAAGGTGATGATGGTTTTGCTGGTGTAATTAGATTGGGTACAGATTTAGACGATAATTATTATCAAATAGAAATACCTTTAACAGTTAGTCCTGGAGGAAATGGACAATTTGATATTTGGCCAGAAGCGAATAATTTAGACGCATTTTTAGAAAATTTTGGCGGCGTTAAATTAGAAAGAGATGCTATTAACGCGCCAATTAACCAACTTTATACATCTACAAGTCAGGTTGGAAATTATACAATTTCGGTTAAAGGAAACCCAACTTTAGCGCAATTAAGAACAATAGTACTTGGATTAAAAAATACAGGTGTTGTTGCTAAAAGCGGAGAAGTTTGGTTTAACGAATTACGTTCTTCTGGTTTCGATAATGAAGCTGGTTGGGCTGCAGTAGTAAATGCTGATGCCAATTTTGCAGATGTTGCAAACGTCTCGCTTTCTGGAAGTATTCAAACAATTGGTTTTGGTAATGTAGAAGACAGAGTAAATCAGCGAAGTTTAGATGAAACTAAAGAGTATGATGTTGCCACTACAATAAATCTTGGTAAAGTAATAACTCCAGAAAAATGGGGAATTCAGTTGCCTATGAGTTACAGTATTGGTGAAAAATTTATAGACCCAAAATTTGATCCTCAATACCAAGATGTAAAATTAGAGGATGCAATTGGGCAAAACCCAAATAGTGAATTTTCTAGAGATTATACCAAAAGAACTAGTATCAGTTTTACAAACGTTAAAAAGAATAGAAACCCGAATTCTACAAAAAAACCAAGATTTTACGATGTAGAAAACTTAGCAGTTTCTTACGCTCATAATAAAGAATTCCATAGAGATTATAATATTCAGAAATACATTAACGAAAACGTAATGGCTTCTGCAGCTTATAATTTTAATTTCGACTCTAAATCTATAGAACCTTTTAAGAACAACGACTCCATTTTTAGAAGCAAATATTGGCAATTTATTAAAGATTTAAATGTAAATCCAGTACCTGCAACTTTAGCATTTAACTCTAGAGTTAATAGAAGTTATAATGAGCAACAATCTAGAAACTTAGTGCCTGGTTTATCTGAACAGCCAGAATTAGTTCAACGAAGATTTTTGTTTGATTGGGATTACACAGTTGGTTTCGATTTAACAAAATCGCTACAAGTAAATTTTAATGCCTCAAATAGTTATATCTACGATACTTTTGGCACTGGAGAAGAATTGCAAATTTTTGATAATTTCTTTAATACAGGAAGACCAAACCAATATCATCAAAAATTAAATGCTACCTATAATTTACCTTCAGATAAATTTCCTTTTTTAAGCTTTATGAAAGCAGATTATGCTTATACAGCAGACTTTGATTGGAAAGTATCATCACAAGACGAAACCATTGTGGAACAAATAGGAAACGTAATTCAGAATGCAAATACGCATAACGTAAATACAACTTTGTCTTTTGATCAAATTTATAAAAAAGTTGGTTTCGAAAAGCTATTGCTAACTAAATCGCAAAGAAAAAATGCAAAAGACAACAATACATCCAGAATACAACCAAAGAAGAATTTACCTGTAGGCAAAAAGATTTTAAAAGGAGCTTGGGATGTTGTTACCTCTGTAAAACAAGGTAAAATAAGTTATACAGAAAATAATGGTCAATATTTACAAGGTTACAACCAAGGAGTTGGTTTTTTAGGTGGGCCACCAACATCGTTTGCATTTGGAAGTCAAGTAGATATTAGAAACAAAGCTCTAGAAAACGGCTGGTTAGTTACCAGAGTTGATGGTGCAGAATACTTTAATAAAAACTACAGCAGAACTTATTATAATAAACTCGATTATACCTTTACTGTAAAACCTTTTCAAGATTTAGATATAGATGTTAGAGGAAACAAAATTAATACTAGCGATATTTCTCAACAGTTAGATTTAATCGAAGGTCGAACAACTTTAGAAGATACTCCAATTTTCGAAACAGGAAACTTTAGTACAAGTCACTCTATGTTATCAACAGCATTCACAGATGGTGATGCACTTTTTCAAACCATGAAAGATTACAGAACTGTTATTGCTAACAGATATGCTTCAGAAAACCCAACTGCAGATCCAACAGGTTTTGGAGAAAATAGTCAACAAGTTTTGTTACCTGCTTTTATAGCTGCTTATTCTGGTAAAGACCCTAACACAGTAAATACAGGTTTGTTTAGAAATATACCTATTCCAAACTGGACCATACGTTATAATGGACTTATGAAATTTAATTGGTTTAAAAAGAATTTTTCAACTTTTATAGTTTCACATGGTTATCGTTCTTCCTATACGATTTCTAGTTTTACAAATAATTTACAATACAATAGTAATACTGCTTTTACAGAAAAAAATGCAGCAGGTAATTTTAGACCAGAAAGATTGGTAGCAAGTGCAACTTTAGTTGATGAATTTTCACCATTAATTAAAGTAGATATGAAAATGAAAAATTCATTTTCTTTTCGAGGTGAAGTGAAGAGAGATAGAACCCTAACCATGAATTTTAACAATGGTACTTTAACAGATATTGCTGGCACAGAATATATCTTTGGATTGGGTTATGTTTTTAAAGATGTTAAAATGAATACGCGTTTCACTGGTAAAAAAACTACTTTAAAAGGCGATATTAATTTAAGAGCAGATGTATCTCTTAGAGATAATTTAACACAAATTAGATATGTAGATGAAGATAATGACCAAATAAGTGGTGGACAAAGATTATTTTCAATTAAATTTACAGCCGATTATAGATTGAGCGCAAATTTAACTGCCTCTTTCTATTACAATCATCAAACATCTAAGTATGCAATCTCTACAACATTCCCTAGACAGGCAATTAATGGTGGATTTAATATTGTATACAACTTAGGAGGAAATTAAAAAAAATAAAATAAAATTTAAAAAATGAATATTCCAGCTGAATTAAAATACACTAAGGACCATGAGTGGATTAAAATTGAAGGTTCAATCGCTACTGTAGGAATTACAGACTTCGCTCAAGGAGAATTAGGAGACATTGTATATGTTGATGTTGACACTTTAGACGATACTGTAGAAGAAGGTGAAGTTTTTGGTTCTGTAGAAGCAGTAAAAACAGTTTCAGATTTATTTATGCCTTTAACAGGTGAGGTAATAGAATTTAATGAAGCTTTAGAACACGATCCAGAATTAGTAAATTCAGACCCTTATGAAAAAGGTTGGATGATAAAAATTAATATCTCTGACGAATCTCAAATTGAAAACTTATTAAATGCTGAAGAATATAAAAACCTTGTTAAAGGATAATTTACTTCTAATAGCAATTTCAATAAGTATTTGCATTCTATGCTTAAGTTTAATCGAGATGCCTAAAACCAGCATCAATATATCCAATATTGATAAAGCTTATCATGGTTTTGCCTATTTTGTATTAACTATAACTTGGCTGTTTACTTTTTATAAAAAGCCAGAAAAGAAAAACTTAATTGCTTTTATTTGTATTCTTTTTGGCATAATTATTGAGGTATTTCAAACAACTCTCACAAATTACAGAACAGGAGATTATATCGATGTTTTAGCAAATTCATTAGGAGTTCTCTTTGCTTTAATACTATTTAATTTATTTTTTAAAAAAAAATATATTAATTAATGTTAAGATTGCATTTAAAACAATAATTTAGTTAAATTAGCAACCTATTAAAACTCTTTTAGAATGGAAATAAAGAAAAATCCGAAGTCAAATTTAGAAAATTTTAGCAAAATTTTTATGCAAATAGGTCTAGTTTTAGCCCTTTTTATTACTTATGCTGCCATAGAACAAAAAACATACGACAAAACCTATGGAGATTTAGGTGTAGTTAACATGAATCAGGAACTGGAAGAAGATATTCCAATTACAGAAAGAGTAGAACCTGTAAAACCAAAAACTCCACCACCACCAACTCCAGAAAAAATTGAAGTTGTTGAAGATGAGAAAGAGATTGAAGAAACAGTAATTGAATCTACAGAAACAGATGAAACTGAAAAAGTAGTTGTAGAAGAAATTGTAGAAGTTGCAGAAGTAGAAGAAGTAATAGAAGATGTAAGTTTTATGATTATCGAGAACGTTCCTGTTTTTCCAGGTTGTACTGGTAACAATAATGAACTTAAAGATTGCTTTAGTGATAAAGTTCAAAAGCACTTCTCAAGAAAATTCGATGCAGAATTACCTAATGAATTGGGTTTATCTCCAGGTAAGAAAAAAGTATTTATAAGTTTTAAAATTGATAAAAATGGAAACATTGTAGATATTCAAACTAGAGCTCCACACCCAAGAATTAAAAGTGAAGTAATTAGTGTAATGCAACAATTACCTAAAATGAAGCCTGGAAGACAAAGAGGCAAACCAGTAGGTGTAAAATACAGTATTCCATTTACTCTTATAGTAGAATAAATATAACTCAAATAAAATAGTGAAAAACGATTAGACTTATTCTAATCGTTTTTTTTTGATCATTTAATATGTTAATGTAATAATATTTAGGCTTAAAAAGAAGTCAATAGCATTGTCTTTAAAGACAACTTTCTATTGTATTTAAAAACAGTTTTAACTACACTAAAGACTTTACGAGAAGATTGTTAAACGACAGTCTATTGTAAACATAATTATTAAAAATTCTATTTAAAGACGGATAAATTAATTTTAGACATAAAAAAAACACATTAAGATTAAACTTAATGCGTTTCTATTTTAAAATTGATATGCTCTTATTTACTTATTATTAAATGCTACTTTAGAATCTGATTTCCAAACATACACAGAAGCGATTGAATTATTTTCGTAATTGATTTCTTTTAAAGATTCATTTGTCCAAACAAACCATTTTCCTACTTTCTTACCATTATCATAGTAAGCTAATTGAACTTTATTTCCAGATTTGTCATAACTGGTCCATTCACCAGATAATTTCTTGTCCTTAAAAAAACCTTGGGTTTTTACAGATCCATCCTCATAATAATATGTTGCTTTCACTAAATCTCCTTCAGCCTCAAAAGTTGTTTGTTTTTCTTGTGCATATCCTGCCATAGTTATTAAGGTAAAAATAACAATTGCTATAAATTTTTTCATGACTAATAATTTTTAAGGTTTACATTATATTTACAAATATATATAATATGTAACAATTAAACAACATTTTGGTAACATTAATTTAACATTGGGTATATTTATAGCTTTCGCTAGATAAAAAATATATATTATCGTTTTAAAAGTTTAAAAATTAAAGGATTATGGAAGTAATCAAAGTAGTTGAAATATTAGCAAACTCCAGCAAAACTGGGAAGATGCATCAAAAAAAATGGTAAAGGATGCATCTAAATCTTTAAAAAAATGAAGTATGTATTTGTACAATCTCAAAGTGCAGTTGTAATTGTGGATGAGATAACTAAGTTTAGAGTAAATCTTAAAATACTATTTTAGGTAAATAAAACTTTAAAAATGATTATATTACTCCATATTTATAAATCTTCTTAAATTCTAATAATGAATTACTTACAGCCCGTTTTAATTAGCCTTGTTGCCATTATACATATCTATATAATGTTTTTAGAAATGGTTCTTTGGACAACTAAAAAAGGTAGAAAAGCATTTAACCTTAAAAGTTTAGAGTTTGCAGAAGAAACAAAAGTTTTAGCGGCCAATCAAGGCCTATATAATGGTTTTTTAGCTGCTGGCTTAATTTGGTCTATTATTTCTGGAAATGAAAATGTTTCAATATTTTTTTTAATCTGTGTTTTTATTGCTGGGATATATGGTGCTTACTCTACAAAACAAATTAAGATTTTTTACATACAATCTATCCCTGCAACTCTGGCTATAATAGTTCTGTTTTTTTAAAATTCGTAGACTAATTATCTATTAAGCCTTATTTTTACAACCTTATAACTAAAAAATAAAAATGGAAGATTATATTGAAACTGGTAAAGACATCTTGTTTTTATACGCTCCAAAGGCTATAACAGCTCTTATAATTCTACTTCTAGGCTTATATATTATTAAGCTGATAGTGAAATCATCTCGAAAATTAATGCAAAAGAGAAATGTTGATATTACTCTGCAAAAATTTTTAGGAAATTTAGTAGGTTGGCTTTTAAAAATACTACTGTTTATAACTGTAATTTCTCAGCTTGGTATTGCAACCACCTCTTTTGCAGCAATTATTGCAGCAGCAGGTTTAGCAATTGGATTAGCATTGCAAGGCTCTTTAGGTAATTTTGCTGGTGGAGTTTTAATAATGATTTTTAAACCATTTAAAATTGGAGATTTAGTTGAAGCTCAAGGAGAAATAGGTGTTGTAAAAGAAATTGATATTTTTACTACAAAACTTACGGGCTTGTCTAATAAAGAAATTATAATACCAAATGGAGCTTTATCTAATGGAAATATACTAAACTATACAACAGAAGGCACAAGACGTGTAGATTTAGTTATTGGTGTTTCTTACGATGCAGATATAAAAAAGACCAAACAAGTTTTAACAGATGTTTTAACTGCGCACCCAAAAATATTACAAGATCCAGCACCTAGTGTAACTGTTATGGAGCTAGCTGATAGCTCAGTGAATTTTGCAGTAAGACCTTGGTGTAATACAGCAGATTATTGGGCCGTTTATTTTGATATTACAGAGAACATTAAATTGGCTTTAGATGCTGCTGGTATCGAAATTCCGTATCCTCATAGAGTAAATATTAGTAAATAAGAGTAAAGGTTAAAAAGTAGGTTTCTTTTTCTTTTCTGGAATTACGATAAAATCTTTTAAGTAAAAAGGTTCGAAATAAGCGACATTTTCAAAGTCGCTTATTTTGTATTTATTAAAAGATAATTGAGCCATTTCTTTTGCTGATGGAAATTTATTATCAATAAAAACGGCATTCTTATGTTTTATTATTTCTTTACACTTGTGAGCCCCATCACCTAAAAAATAGACTTTATGATCTGATAAATATTCTGAAAAAGAATTTTCATCAATAATTTCTGCTTTAATTTCTCTTATTTTTTTATGTTCTTCATTAAAAATAGCTGCGTAAACCTCCATTCTTCTTGCATCTAACATAGGTACAATTATTCCCATATTAATAGAAATAGCATAAGATAAAGATGATAAAGTATCTATAGAAATTAAAGGTTTATCGAAAGCAAAACACAATCCTTTTGCTGCAGAAACTCCAATTCTTAAACCTGTATAAGAGCCTGGACCTTTACTAACTGCTACAGCATCTATTTTATCTGATGTTAAATTGGCCTCCTTTAAAACATCAACAATAAAAGGGTGTAATACTTCTGCATGAGAATAATTCCCATTGTTGAGTTCTTTTATTGCTAAAATCTCTCCGTTTTTGGCAATACACACTGAACAATTTTTTGTAGCTGTTTCTATGTTTAAAATAGTACTCAAATAAAAAATTTTTACAAAGATAATTTAAATAGAAAACCTCACTAAATTAATGAGGTTTAAATATTTAATTTTATTTATTATTAATCTAGTGTTAATTCTCCAGCATAGAATTGTAGCACTTTCGTTTTAAATACATAATCGTATTTAGAACGGATTAAAGTAGCTTCTGAATTTACCAATCTGGTTCTTACTTGATCAAAATCGAATTGAGTCATGTCTCCAAAATTATAACGTTCTTGTGCATTTTTAAATGCCTCTTCTTGTGCTTCTAAAGAAATTTTTGCAGCTTCATAACTTTTTAAAGCGCTTCTAACATCTAAAAAAGCTTGCTCTATAGTTTGTTTTAAACTCAACTTTTCGCTTTCTAATCTTGTTTCTGATATTTCTTTATTGATAACAGATTGTGCAACTCTATTTCTTGTTTGAAAACGATTAAAAATTGGGATAGCAACATTAAATCCTAAACCATAACCTAAATTATCACTTAACTGACCGAAAAAAGCTGCATTAGAAAATCCTGGAGGTAAATTTAAATTATATCCGTAGTTAGTTGATAATCCAGCAGATGCTGTAACTGTTGGTAAAAAAGACGCTTTAGAAATATCTATATTCAAATCTGCATTTTCTATTGCTAACTTGGCTCTCGCTATTTCTGGCATTCTTGATATAGATTTATCATAAACAAAAGAAGAATTATTATATAACAAATTAGCAGATGGCGTTCCAACATCTATTGAGGCTACATCAAAACCTTCTGAAGGTACTTGTAATAATTGTGCTAAATTTAAAAGTGCTAAATCTAAAGCATTTTCTTGAGCGATAACTGTTTGTAAATTTGTAGCTGCTGTAGATTCTGTGTTTAACAAATCTCCTTTAGGTATAACACCAGACTTAAATCTAACTTGTGCAGCTTCTATTTGTTTATTACTAATATCATATTGCACTTTTGCTGCGTTTAAATTTTCTTTAGCAAATAATATATTTAAATACCCATTTACAACAAATAAAGAAATATCATTTTCTATTTTTTGTAAATCTAGCAAACTACTTTCTACACCTAATTGCGCTTGTTTATAAATATTTGTATTTCTATAGCCATTAAAAACTGTAATACCAGAACTTAAACCTATTGAACCACCATAAAAACTTGTATTTACTCTATCTTGAGAAACAGGATCAAAACCAGTTCCAAAATTAAGATTGCCTGATGTATTCCCATTTAAATTTGGTAAAAAGTTTCCCTTGGCTATTTCTACATCTTTTTTGGCAAGCTCAAGGCTTAATCTATTTTGTTGTATGGTAATGTTTTTATTTAATGCTTCATCTACGCATTCTTTAAGAGTCCATTGTTTTTGAGAAAAAGTAGCTATTGAAGTTAAAAAAGCTACAAATAAGATAAGTTTAATTTTCAAAACGTATTGTTTTTGGTTGGTTCATTGTTTTATGAAATCAAAAAAAAATCTTTTGATTATGCTTATAAGACGACCAAAAGTAAAATATGTTACAAAACTATACTCTTAGTATAATGTTAATTTTTGGTTTGCTTTCTATATCTATATATAGTAAAGAATAAAACACCAATTAGCAGGTAAGGAAACACCATTAAATAAGTGATCCCATTATTAACACCTTCAGCAATAGATTGGTCTCCATTTTCTACTACAGCTTTACACATAGCACATTGTGAATAAAAAGATTTGAAGGTGAAAACCGTAAACAACAAAAGAAAAAGTATTCTTTTTTTATGCATAATAAGGAGATATCATTATATAAACTACAACTCCAGTTACAGCAACATAAAGCCATAATGGAAATGTTTTTTTTGCGATTTTTTTATGTTGCGTAAAATTTTCCAATTTAGCTCGCATAAAAGTTGTTAAAACAAAAGGAATAACAATTACAGATAGAACTATATGTGAAATTAAAATAAAATAATAAACGTATTTTATAATTCCTTCACCTCCAAATTTGGTAGAATCTGATGTCATATGATAAGCAATATACATCAATAGAAAAACTAAAGAACAAAATATTGCAATCGTGTTTAATTGTTCGTGTAATTTTCTATTTCCTTTTTTTATGGCAATAACTGCAGCAATTAATAAAACTGCTGTTAAACCATTAATAGAGGCATAAATTGGCGGCAAAAAAGTAAGTGGTTCTACATTAAAGCCCAATCCTCTTAAGTTAACTCCAAATAAACCTGCAACAGCTATTGGAATTATAATTGATAAAGCTGTAATTATTTTCTTGTAATTTCTTTCTTTTGTTAGATTATTCATTTAGCAACAATTTAATATCTTCTTTTAATTCATTTATTTGATCTGGAAACCCATTATCTTCTATTGCATTATAATAAATAAGCGGATTACCATTTGCATCTTTTCTTGAACGTAAATAACCGCTTTTATCTACCAACGCAAAATATCCAGAATGCTCAAAACCTCCATGTTTTTCATCTCCTTTACCAGCATATAAACTGAAGCCTTTTTGAGCTAAATCGTAAATAAATTCTTCTGATTTACCTGTTAACAAATGCCAGTTTTTATGAGAAATCCCTTTGTTTTTAGCATATTCCTTTAATATTTCTGGTGTATCCGTTTCTGGAGTAATAGAAATTGATGCAATACCAAATTCAGGATTCCCAAAAAAAGCATCTTGTAAAATCAGCATTTTATTGGTCATTATTGGGCAAATGGATGGGCAAGTTGTAAAAAAGAATTCCACAACATACACCTTACCTTTGTATGTTTCGTTGGTAATTGTTTTTCCTTCTTGATCCACAAAACTGAATTCTGGTACTTTCCTTTTCTTGGGTATTACATCTGAATTATTAAGAAATACCAAGCCAGATTCAGAAAAACGATTAACTATTTTCGGAATTGTATAAATGCCAAACAATAAAATGATGAATGCAATCCCTATGTAAGAATACTTTTTACTCATATCCCTACTTCTTTTCTATCTGCTTTATTTTTGTTTCTGTCTTTAAAAGCAGCATAATATTCATAATACAATACTTTAATATCATCTTTTAATTTCCCATTTAATTCAGATACAGAATTTATATTATAACCATATAATAAGCCATCTTTGCTATCTTCATCATTGGTTCTACCCCTTAAATTCATGTTTTTATCAAATAAAAAAACTTTAGAAGAAGCTAAATCTACAAGAGGTTCATTTACAGAAAAGGTGCTGTAAAAATTTTCGATATCTTTTTCAGCTAAAGCTATAAAGGACCATTTTTGCATATCTGTAAATGATGCTAATTCTTCTTTTATTTTAAAAACCTCTGTTTCTTGTCCTTTAGGATAAACAGCAATAATTTGAAACTGTTTGTAATCTAAAAATTTTTTATAGATTTTCTCATTCAAAGCTAAAAGTCCAGATTTTAGTTGGTTACTTTCATTACCTAAAAAACAAACAATTGAAACGTGGTCTTTTAATAATGTATTTTTGCTATTATCAAATTCAGAAATATCTACAATATTCTCTGTAAGAGTAGGAAGTCTTTTAAAATTATTTTCACCTGTAGATAAAATTAAAAAACAGATGAGAGGAAAAATAAAAAGTAAGAATAAAACGATTCTTTTTTTAGTGAAAAATTTCATTTATCAAAAATTGATTAAAAGCCGAAATTAGCTTTCGAATATTTTAAGTATATAAAAAAAGGTGGTTAAAACCACCTCTATATTTAAATTACCATTTTACTAGTGGTGCAAGTGTGCTGTGTAAGTAACCACCCTCTATTAAAAGCAATGTTACTAAATAACAGATTAGAAAAACTGCTGTCCAAACTACTGCACGTCTAAACCATTTTTTCTCTCCATCCATGTGCATAAATGCCCAAGTAATTCCATAAGCTTTGGCTAAAGTCAAAATTATAAATAACCAGTTTAATGGGCTAGTTCCTAAAAAACTAGTTAAGTGAAATGATGCTGGTTTTATAATACCAAAACCAACTTCTACAATGGTAATTACAGATAAAATTCCAAAAACTACCCAGATTTTTTTAGTATGTGATTCGTGTGCGTGTGCCATTTTATAATGCTATTTTATCAATTAAACTAAATAGAAGAAAGTGAATACAAATACCCAAACTAAATCTACAAAGTGCCAGTATAATCCTACTTTTTCTACCATTTCATAATGTCCTCTTTTTTCATAAGTACCAAGAATTACATTAAAGAATATGATAATATTTATTAAAATTCCTGAGAATACGTGAAAACCATGAAAACCTGTTATAAAGAAAAAGAAATTTGCAAAAATAGTATTCCCATATTCATTTGCTTCAAGGTTTGCACCCTCTAAAACCAATTCACCATTTGTTAGCTCTTCCAATCCTTTTTCTCTGGATAGTATGATTTTTTTCTTTTCTGCTAAATTTATTTGTTCACTTCTAATTTGAATAGAGGAATTGGCCTGATAAGAAGCTGTTATTTGAGCAATTGAATATTCAGGAACTGTTTCTCCACTTACAAACCACAAACCGTTCTTTTTAGTATGTGTAATTCTTTCATCCATTCGATCTCCTACCACAAAATCAGATAAGGCAATTTGATGACCATCTTTTACAAACTGTAAAACTTTACCATCTGTAGTTTTTACTGCTCCATAAGAACCTTTAATGAAAGTATTCCACTCCCAAGCTTGTGAACCAACAAATATTAAACCTCCAATAATAGTGGCAAACATATACCAAGCTACTTTGTTTTTTTTCATTTGATGACCAGCATCAACAGCTAATACCATTGTTACTGAAGAGAAAATAAGTATAAATGTCATGAAAGCCACATAATACATAGGATAATTACCATGTACGAAAGGAATATGTGTAAAAACCTCATCTGCAATTGGCCAAGAATCTATAAATTTAAAACGAGTTAAACCATAAGCTGCCAAAAAGCCTGAAAAGGTTAAAGCATCAGACACGATAAAAAACCACATCATCATTTTACCATAACTTGCGCCAAATGGTCTTACTCCTCCACCATCCCAAGTGTTTTTTCCGTCTGAAGGTATAGCAATGTTTGCTTCCATAAATAATTTAAGTTATTATATTCTTAATTAGTTGTCAAAAATAACTATTTTCTATCACTTAATAAAAGAGAAAAACAAAAATAGATAAATCCATAATATATCTACAAAATGCCAGAAAATTGAACCCAGCTCAAACCCTAGCATATCATTTGGTTTGTATTTGTATTTAAAATGATTATAAATTACAACAAAAAGTACAATTACACCTGCAAGAATGTGTAAAACGTGCATAAATGTTATCCCAATAATAAATGATGTGGATACTGTGCTTTCTGGTCCTGTAAAAAATAACCCAATACTTTTTAATTGATTAAAGCCAACATATTGTTGCCAAACAAAACCTATTCCAAGCAACAAGGTAACCACTAACATTATTAGAGATAGTTGTCTTTTGTCCTTTTTTAAAAATCTTTGAGATAAAGATAAGGCAATACTACTTGCGATAATTAAAAAAGTGCTTACATAAAATGCCTGAGGTAAATCGAAAGAAACCCAGTCATCACGTTTCATACTAATAACGTAAGCACTTGTTAATCCTGCAAAAAACATCACCATACTTATCATAGAAACCCACAACATTGGTTTTGCAGATTTCTTTTTAGCCACTATATATTCTTGTTCTAAAGTTTGTTCTCCTATCATTTTTAATGTAAAAATTTATCAACTACATATATAATTTGTACAGCTGTTATGTATAAAACACTTGCTAACATTAATTTTCTTGCGTCTGTATTATTTTCAGATTTGTGCAATCTTATTCCATAATACAACATAACAAAGCCTAATAATGCTACTATAACTGCAGTTAATGGAAATATATAAAAATCTCCAGATACTTTTAAAACAGGTATAATCGAAACTAAAATCATTACAAACGTGTAAAAAATAATCTGTTTTACAGCGCCTTTATCTTTGGTATTCATTGGCAACATATTAAAACCAGCTTTTTTATATTCTTCGAATTGTAACCAGCCAATTGCCCAAAAATGTGGGAATTGCCAGAAAAACTGAATCATAAATAAAAAGCCTGCTTCTATACCAAATTCATTTGTAGCTGCTACCCAACCTAACATAAATGGAATTGCACCAGGAATTGCACCAACAAAAACAGTTAAAGGTGTTACCGACTTTAAAGGCGTGTAAGCACAGGTGTATAAAAAAATTGAAATTGCTCCAAACAAAGCTGTTTTTGGATTAATACTGTATAAAATGGCAATTCCTAAAACCGTAAATAAAACTGCAATAAACATTGCAAAATTAACAGACATTCTTCCTGTTGGTAAAGGTCTATTTTTGGTACGTTGCATAAGAGCATCCGTATCTTTTTCTATAATTTGGTTGTATGCATTAGAGGCGCCCACCATAAAAAAACCTCCAAGTGCCAACAATAAAAGTGTTGCAAAATCTACAACTTCTACAGCTAACAAATATCCTGCAACAGAAGAGAAAACAACACTTAAAGACAAACCAACTTTGGTAAGCTGTTTTAAGTCTGATAGAATTGAATTCATTGAAGTTTCTGTATCTGAAATTACTGTTAAACTCATATTGCTATAAATGGACTGCAAAGATATTTGATAATTCTGAATTTACCATAGAATTTAAAAGGTTTTGTTTATTTAAGAACATAAAAAAACCCACTCAAAATTTGAGTGGGAAAATTGCTATGAAAAAGAAAAAGTGTGACTTAATTAAAAGCCACGCACAAATATAAAAATTAATTTTTCATATCCACAAAAAATAGAATAAAATTTTCTTTTTTTCTTATTTAACCTTGCAATAAATTCCATTATTCTAGATTTTAAGGAAGTAATCTTAAATTTTAATTTGTAAAATTTGGAAACTTTCTATTATTAGGCACTAATGTTCGTTTACTTTTATTGTAATAATATAAACTATCCATCAAGTTTTCTTTAGAATCTATATTATTTCTTTTTAAATAAAGTGAATCTTTTGTAAAAATATAAGTTCCTTTTTTTACACAATCGAATTCTTTATGCAGAGTTTTAAATTCAAATGACGCATTATCATATAAAATAATTTCAGCAGCTCCTTTCGAGCTATCATTAATTTTAAATGTGTGGACTTTAGATTTTAAAATATGTTTCCCTTTAAATTGAATTCCGATAAATAAAGAGATTGCAAATACACCAAATATAATAAGAGGTCTAAAATTGAATCGTTCTACTTGAATATTTATTTGGTACAGGTTATAAAAAACAGTGGCTATAAAAGCGATTAAAAAAATAACAGAAAAAAATCCTATTACTATTAAATCTCTGATACCAAAACAATAATCATCAAATGTAATTATTTTATAAAATGGCAAAATTGCCAAAAAAATAAGCAAAAAGTATCTTTTTCTTAACTTCATTATATTCCCTTTTCTTTTTTCTTATTTAAATACAAATCTGCAATTGTTGGGTTTTTAGTACAATTTTTTAACTGCTCAAACTCATCGCCTTTTTTCACAAAACCCGTTTGTAACACTTTAAAATAAACTCCACAGAATGTGGTGTTCCAAAATTGCTTAACAATTTTCATACTATTAAAACGAATGCCTAATTTATAACAAGGATTTCTTTGAACTGTAGCTTCTAAAATGGCATCACCTACTTTAAAAGTATCTCCAACATGAATAATAGTTTCATCTAAATGATCGATTGTTAAGTTTTCTCCAAACATTCCCATTTCGAAATTTAATTTAGGATATAATTTTTTAAAAAATTCATAATGTTTTAAAGAATACCCATAAACTGCTTGATTGACTCCTCCATGATGTTTTCTATCCGAAATTTCATCACCTTTTACTTCATTAGTATCTAAAAAAATAGGTTCATCAACAGTATATTTATAAATTCCTGTTAAAACTTTCTTACCTCTATAATCGACTTCTTTTCTTTCCCCAATATTTGTTGATACAATTTTCATTAATTATTGTTTAGAAAATTTAGCTAAAGCATTTTTTGTAAATTCTGATAAAACCAATTCCCCAGAAATTTTAGCTCTTTCTGACAATAAAGCACTCCAATGATTTGTATTTTCCCACAAAACTTTTTTCATTTCTGATAATGCTTGCGGATTGTAAGATGCCAATTTTTGAGCAAAAAGCTCAATCTCATTATCTAGCTCTGTTATACTTTCAAAAACTTTTGCATACAATCCTTTTTCTTTTGCCCAATAAGCAGTTTGCCAACTGGTAGCATCTAAAGTTAGTTCAGACAAAGCAGCCAAACCTATTTTGCGCTTTACTACTGGTTCTATTACAAAAGGACCAATACCAATTGTAAATTCCGATAATTTTATGGAGGCATTTTCGGTTGCCAAAACATAATCGCAAGCAGCAGCCAAACCAACTCCACCTCCAACTGTTTTTCCTTGAACTCTACCAATAATTAACTTGCCACAAGTTCTCATGGCGTTTATCACATTTGCAAAACCAGCAAAAAATTGTTCTCCTTCTTCCAAAGTGGAAATCGCTATTAATTCATCAAAAGAAGCACCAGCGCAAAAAGCTTTTTCTCCTTCAGATTTTAAAATGATGATGGAAACTGCATCGTTTGTAGCAAATGATTTTAACTCCTTTGTTAATCTCTCTAACAATTCACTTGGAAAAGAATTACTTGCAGGATGCCCAAACTCTATAGTTGCAATATTTTTTTGAATGCTCGTGTATAAACTTCCATTTTGTCTTGATGTAGTCATTAAATCTAAGTTTTATCAAAAATAAGTTTTTCTTGATAAAAAATCAATGATTATAAGGTAAGATCCAAAATTCATTATTTATATTTTATTTTCATGAGTAAAATATAAAAAAGGAAGAATAATGTTAGTGCATTTGCAAGAATCATAGGCATACTTTCTAAATGTAAACCATAAATAAGCCATAACAAGATACCAAAAGTCAAAACAATATACATAGTTAGGGAAATTGACTTTGTTTCTCTTGTTCTATAGATTTTAATAACTTGTGGAAAAAATGATACAGTTGTTAAAATAGCTGCTAAAAATCCTATAATTTCAAAATAATTCATAAATTATTTTAACCTACAATATTTACAATTTTACCAGGCACAATAATTACTTTTTTAGGAGCTCGACCCTCTAATTGTGCCATTGTTTTTTCGTTTTCTAATACTGCTTTTTCAATTTCTTCTTTCGATAAATCTAATGGTAATTCTAATGTAAAACGCATTTTACCATTGAAAGAAATCGGATAATTTTTAACACTTTCTACCAAATGCTTTTCATCAAAAATTGGAAAAGGAGCTATAGAAATACTTTCTTTATGACCTAATTTACTCCACAATTCTTCTGTAATATGAGGTGCATAAGATGATAATAAAATTAATAAAGGTTCTAAAATTTCTTTTTTGTTACATTTTAAAGCAGTTAACTCGTTTACAGCAATCATAAAGGTAGAAACTGAAGTATTGAAAGAGAAATTCTCTATATCTTCTTGAACTTTTTTGATGGTTTTATGCAACGTTTTTAATTCCTCTTTTGTTGCGTTTTCTTCAGAGACCTCAAAATTCTCTTCGTTAAAATACAGTTTCCATAACTTTTTTAAGAAAGAATACACTCCTGAAATTCCTGATGTTTTCCAAGGTTTTGCTTGCTCTAAAGGTCCTAAAAACATTTCGAACATACGTAAAGCATCTGCACCATATTCTGCAACAATATCATCAGGATTTACAACATTGTATTTCGACTTCGACATTTTTTCTACTTCTCTTTTGACTTTAAAAGTGCCATCTTCAGACAAGAAAAATGAAGCTTTATTGAATACTGGTCTTATCTCTTTAAAACTATTTACATCAAGTTCATCTGATGAATTTACAAGAGATACATCAACATGGATATTTCTAAATTTCAATTTCGAAATCTCAAAACTAGAGAAAAATGATTTAAATTCTTCCCATTTTTCATGAGTAGAATTAATATAATTTTCACCATCCAAATAATCACTTGAAACATAGTAGTTTATAGCTCTATCTTCGTAAATAGCTTGAGTAATAAAAGCACTTGTTCCTAAAATCATTCCCTGATTAATCAGCTTTTTCGCAAACTCATCAACTGGAACTATTCCTTTATCAAACAAGAATTTTTGCCAAAAACGAGCATATAATAAATGGCCTGTTGCGTGCTCTGAACCTCCAATATACAAATCGACTTCTTTCCAATAATTCAAAGCTTCTTTGCTTGCAATTTCTTCCGAGTTTTGTGAATCCATATATCTATTAAAATACCAAGAACTTCCAGCCCAACCAGGCATTGTGTTCAATTCTAAAGGATAAACCGTTTTGTTTTTTAGCTTTTCATTACTCACTACTTTGTTTGCACGAGAATCCCAAGCCCACTCTGTTGCGTTTCCTAAAGGTGGTTTTCCATCTTCAGTTGGCAAGTATTTTTCAACTTCTGGCAACACAATTGGCAAGTATTTTTCATCAATCATTTGTGGCATTCCATCTTTGTAATATACTGGAAATGGTTCACCCCAATAACGTTGTCTGCTAAAAACGGCGTCTCTTAATCTGTAATTTATTTTTCCATAGCCAAAACCTCTTTTTTCTAATTCTAAAATTGATAATTTCAAGGCTTTCTTATAAGTTAATCCTGATAAAAAATCTGAATTTGCAATGATAGTTCCTTCTTTTCCAGTATGTGCTGCTTCAGAAATATCTACTCCTTCAAAAATATTGGGAATCGGAATTCCGAACTTTTTAGCGAAATCAAAATCACGTTGATCTCCACAAGGAACAGCCATTACAGCTCCAGTTCCATATCCAGCCAACACATAATCTCCAATCCAAATTTGTACTTTTTCTCCAGAAAAAGGATGAACTGCATAGGCACCTGTAAATGCACCAGAAATGGTTTTTACATCAGCCATTCTATCACGTTCAGAACGTTTTGCAGTTGCTTTTATATAGGCTTCAACTTCTGCTTTTTGAGCATCTGTAGTAATTTTAGCAACCAGCTCGTGTTCAGGAGCTAACGTCATAAAACTAACTCCGAAAATTGTGTCAGGACGAGTTGTAAAGACAGTTATCCTATCCCTGACTCCCTTTCCAGAGGAAAGGGACACTGTTATGTTCTCATCTTTTTCTGAATGGCTTTGTTTTATTTTTTCTTCAAATTTTTGAAGGTTGTAGAATTGATTGTTTAATTCTTTTTCAATTTTAGACAAAACACTATCAACATCTCCAATTACCTCCTCATTTTTAAAACGAATTACTTTAAAGCCTGATTTTTGCTCTAATTCTAAAGTTCTTGCCTCATCTTTTTCTAATTGATAATCATGAATTTTACCATCAACTTCAATAATTAGCTTTCTAGTTAAACAAACAAAATCAACAATAAAATCATTAATTAAATGTTGTTGCCTAAATTTTTGTCCAGATTTTTTACCTTTTAATTGTTTCCACAAAATAGCCTCTGCAGGTGTTGGATTTGCTCTCATTTCTCTTGCTTTTTCCAGCAATAAATAAGAATTATTTCCTCCAGTCATATAACCAGGCGTTTTTATTGAATAATCCGAATTTACTCCCTTTCCTTTGGAAAGGGTTGGGGATAGGACTTCAAAACTAACCATTGCTCCTTGACTTCTTCCAATCCAATTGGTTTGAGAATCTTTTAAAGGTTGTGGCCAATCTATGGTTTCTAAACCATCTATTAAACGTTGTGCATACGCAGAAATTCGCATAGACCATTGTGTCATTTTTTTACGAACAACAGGATGACCTCCTCTTTCTGAAACTCCGTTTATAATTTCGTCATTTGCTAAAACTGTTCCTAAAGCAGGACACCAATTTACTTCTGTATCAGACAAAAATGTTAATCTGTATTGTAATAAAATTTCTTCTTGTTCTGTTTTTGAAAACGCTTTCCATTCATCTGCAGAAAATTGTTTGATATTTTCGTCACAAACTGCATTTACTTTAGAGTTTCCATTTTTTTTAAAGATTTTTGCTAGCGTTGAAATATCTTCTGCTTTATCTGAATCCTTATTATACCAAGAATTAAAAAGCTGAATAAAAATCCACTGTGTCCATTTATAATACTCAGGATTTGAAGTTCTTACTTCACGAGACCAATCAAAAGAAAAACCAATTTGATCTAATTGTCTTCTATACGTTTTTATGTTTTCCTCGGTTGTTTTTGCAGGATGTTGCCCTGTTTGAATGGCATATTGTTCTGCAGGCAAACCAAAAGAATCATAGCCTTGTGGATGTAATACATTAAACCCTTTATGGCGTTTGTAACGTGCATAAATATCACTTGCAATATACCCTAAAGGATGCCCAACATGTAAACCTGCTCCAGAAGGATAAGGAAACATGTCCAATACATAAAATTTAGGTTTCTCACTTTCATTACTGGCTTTAAAAGTTTGGTTTTCAGCCCAAAATTTTTGCCAATTCTTTTCTATTTCTTGATGATTATATTGCATTATTTCTTCTTTTGAGGGTGCAAATTTACGTTTATTCTCGCAAAGAATTAATTGGAACCGCGATAAAAAAGAAATATCAATTTTAAAAATTATACTGTAGGAATCATTTTGTAAATTAGCATCTCAAAAAAAACATCCAAATGAAAAAAATACTAATTGTTTTAATAGCAATCTTTACAGTAATTAGCTGTAAAACTCCAATAAAAGAAGAAACCCCAGAACTAAGTATCAACTATAAAAAAATTACGCTAGATAATGGTTTAGAAGTTGTTTTTCATGTTGATAAATCTGATCCTGTTGTGGCTGTAGAATTGATGGTACATGTGGGTTCTGCAAGAGAAATTGAAGGCAGAACTGGTTTTGCCCATTTGTTTGAACACTTATTATTCTTAGAATCAGAAAATTTAGGAAAAGGGGGTTTAGATAAAATGAGTGCAAGAATTGGTGGTTCTGGCGCAAATGGATCTACTTCTAGAGATAGAACAAATTACCTACAAACTGTGCCAAAAGATGCTTTAGAAAAAATGATTTGGGCAGAAGCCGACAAATTAGGTTGGTTTATAAATACAGTAACAGATCCTGTTTTAGCCAAAGAAAAACAAGTGGTTAAAAACGAGAAAAGACAAAGTGTTGATAATAGACCTTATGGACATAATCAATATGTAATTGATAAAAATTTATATCCAGCAAATCATCCATACAATTGGCAAGTAATTGGCTCTTTAGAAGATTTACAAAACGCAACTTTAGAAGATGTAAAAACATTTTTTAGAAAATGGTATGTGCCAAATAACTCCACTTTAGTTTTATCTGGAGATATAGATATTGAACAAGCTACAAAATGGGTAAAGAAATATTTTGATGAAATTCCTAGAGGAGAAGAAATTCCTGCTTTAGAGAAAGTTGCTGGTAATGTTGCTAAAACAAAGTCTTTCTTTTATGAAGACAACTTTGCAAGAGTACCACAATTAACAATGGCTTGGCCAAGTGTGGAGCAATATCACCCAGATTCTTATGCTTTAGACGTGTTAGCTCAATATTTAACAGATGGGAAAAAAGCACCTTTCAATCAGGTTTTGGTGGATGATTTAAAATTAACCTCAAATACAACAATGTATAATTATACATCAGAAATTGCAGGGCAAACACAATTGGTCATCAGAGCTTTTGATGGTGTAAAATTAGATAGTTTAAAAAAAGGAATTGATAAAGCGTTTGCAAAGTTTGAAGCAGAAAGTATTTCTGAAAAAGATTTAAACAGGATAAAAGCAGGTCAAGAAACCAATTTTTACGCTAGTTTGTCTAGTGTTTTAGGCAAAGGAACTGGCCTGGCATCTTACAATACCTACACAGGAGATCCTGGTTTTGTAACTGAAGACATTAAAAAAACATTGGCTGTAACTACTGAAGATGTGATGAATGTGTATAACAAATACATCAAAAATAAAAATTACATTGCTACCAGTTTTGTGCCTAGAAATCAAACTGATTTAGCCTTAACAGGGGCTGTTTTAGCAGATGTTGTTGAGGAAAAAATTGTAATTGGCGCAGAAGAAAGTTTCGACCCAAAAATAGCTGCAACCTATGAAAAAACGCCTTCTTCTTTTGATAGAAGTATAGAGCCACCATATGGAGAAACACCTTCTTTGGCTGTGCCAGAAGTATATAAAAGTGAACTCAAAAATGGTTTAAAAATCTTCGGAATTCAAAATGATGAAGTTCCTTTGGTACAATTTCAAGTAGTTATTGATGGTGGACAATTATTAGAATCTATGGATAAATTAGGAGTTGCCAATTTAACTGCTGGTATTTTAGATAAAGGCACAAAAAATAAAACCGTAGCTGAATTAGAAGAAGCAATTCAAGAATTAGGAGCTTCTATAAATGTGTATTCTGATGTAGAAAATATTACTATTAGTGCAACTACTTTGGCTAAAAACTATGAAAAAACATTGGCTTTAGTGCAAGAAATTTTATTGGAGCCAAGATTTGATGAGGGTGAATTCGAATTATTAAAAAGTGCAACAGTGGCACGTTTACGCCAAGAAGAAGCTAGCCCAAATTCGGTTGCAAGAAATACCTACAATGAATTAATTTATGGGAAAGACAATATCCGTTCTAAAAATACTTTAGGAACAGTTTCATCTGTAGAAAGCATCACTTTAGAAGATGTAAAAAGTTTTTACAATAATTTCATTTCGCCTTCTGTTGCAAAAATGTTGGTGGTTGGCGATATTTCTAAAGACAAAGTAACATCATCTTTAGCTAGTTTAAATAATAAATGGATGGCAAAAGAAGTTACAATACCCGAATATAAAACTCCTGATGCTCCAGAAAAACCAACAGTTTATTTTTATGATATTCCAAATGCAAAACAGTCTGTTTTACAATTTGGGGCACCATCTTTGGCTGCTACAGATAATGATTTTTATGCAGCAAATGTGATGAACTATATTTTAGGTGGTGGTGGTTTTGCTTCTAGATTAACCCAAGAATTGCGTGAAGGAAAAGGATATACGTATGGAATTCGTTCTGGTTTTTCGGGCACAAAAGCCAAAGGCGATTTCACCATTTCTAGTGGAGTTCGTTCGAATGTAACTTTAGAATCTGCGCAAGCTGTAAAAAAGATTTTAGAAGAGTATCCTGAAACTTTTTCTGATAAAGATTTAGAAACCACAAAAAGTTTCTTAATTAAAAGTAATGCCAGAGCATTTGAAACTTCGAGAGCAAAATTAAATATGCTGTCTAATATGAGCGATTATGGATGGGAATCTGATTACGTAAAAGACAGAGAAACTGTGGTAAATAATATGACTAAAGAACAAATTGCTGAACTTGCCAATAAATACATAAATCCAAATAAAATGATTTGGTTAGTTGTGGGTGACGCAGAAACGCAATTAGAAAGGATGAAAGAATTAGGATTTGGAGAACCTGTTTTATTAAATGAAAGACAAAAGAAAATTAAGAAATAAGTTTCTCATAACAAAAACGGCTTCCAAATTTGGCAGCCGTTTTTTTCTGTATTAATTCAAACTTTACTCAATATTATAAACAATTTTGGTAATTTGAATCTCTTTTATATAAAGTACTATTTAATTCTCCATCTCTATAAAATTCCACAATATTATTATCACAAGAAACTTTTAATTCATACGTATAAATATTACCAAAATTAAAGTCCATAATTAAAAGATCTCCAGAAACTGAATATGCTTGTGTATCAGGAATTGGATCTTCTGCAAATACACTATCTGATCCATAATATGTAAAACGTTTTCCGTCTGCAAAAGTATGCATTACATTTGTTTCAAAACCTTTTAAAAGCCATTCACTGCCTTCTAATAAAGCTACTTTCTGCTCAATAGTTAATTCTGTTTCTAAAATGTCTTCATTAGAATTTTCGCAACTAGTAAAACCTATTGCTAAAAATAATGTGATTGTGTAAATAAATTGTTTGCTAAAATTTTTCATGTTTACTGATTTTATATGTTATTAAATTTCTTACCACAAAGAAACGAGATTTGTAAGGTTTACTCCAACAAAAGCTGGCTCAAAGGGAAAAAAAGTACTTGAAAAGGAAAAAAAGCTTTTGAAAATAATTTTACTTTTTTAAACGCTAGCCCCACTCGCAGCAACACTTCTATCAATTTTACGCATTAAACCTTGCAACACTTTTCCTGGTCCAACTTCTATAAATTCAGTTCCACCATCAGCAATCATTGCTTGTATAGATTGCGTCCATTTTACTGGTGCAGTTAACTGAATCATTAAATTTTTCTTTATTTCATCAGGATTTGAAACGGCGCTTGCAGTTACATTTTGATATACTGCACAAGTAGGTTTTTTAAATTCTGTTGCCTCAATTGCAGCTGCTAATTCTTCTCTTGCAGGTTCCATCATTGGCGAATGAAATGCGCCACCAACTGGCAAAATAACCGCCATTTTTGCTCCTTTTTCTTTTAAAATCTCACAAGCTTTTTCCACAGCTTCCATTTCTCCAGAAATTACCAATTGTCCAGGACAATTGTAATTTGCAGCCACAACTACTCCATCAATTTCTGCGCAAGTTTCTTCTACAACAGCATCTTCTAAACCAATAATAGCTGCCATGGTTGATGCTGCAATTTCGCAAGCTTTTTGCATTGCCAAAGCACGTTTTGATACTAATTGTAATCCATCTTCAAAAGATAAAACACCATTTGCCACCAAAGCAGAAATTTCTCCTAAAGAGTGCCCAGCAACCATTTCTGGCTGAAAAGAATCACCTAAAACTTTTGCTAAAATTACCGAATGTAAAAAAATAGCTGGTTGTGTAACCTTCGTTTCTTTTAACTGTTCTGCTGTTCCTTCGAACATAATATCTGTAATTGAAAAGCCTAAAATATCGTTTGCTTTTTCAAAATATTCTTGTGCCAAAGGAAATTTTTCGTACAAATCCAATCCCATTCCTGTAAATTGCGCTCCTTGACCTGGAAAAATATATGCTTTCATAAATATGTATAATCATTTATTTGTTGGCAAAAATAACAATTTTTATTTGAAGCTTTTTCCTGCTTTTCGTTTTATCTTTTTTACTTTGCTCACGATTCAAATTTGTTCATATCTCACAAATTCACTCAAACTGAAAGTAAAAAAGGTTAAGAATATCAACAGTTATTCGAACGGATTCGATCAGGGCTAAGCTTATTTATAGGCAAAATCAATAACGATTATCTTCTTTTTTTCTTCAAACTTCGTTCTTCATTCTTCAAACAAAATTATTAAATTCGCTGAATGACAATAAAAGACAAACAATTAGCTGATAATATTTATTTAATTTTAGCTGCATTATTTATCGCTTCTTTAGTAGCATCTAACTTAATTTTTCAAAAGTTCTTTTATTGGGAACCTTTTGGGTTGTATCGTTTTGAGGTTTCTGTAGGAATTTTACCATATCCAATTACCTTTTTAATAACCGATATTTTATCAGAAATTTATGGAAAAAAGAAAGCCAACAAAGTTGTTATTGCTGGTATTTTTGCATCCTTCTTTTCTATGCTCATCATTTTAATTGCTGATGTTGCACCTGCAATTGAAACCTCTCCTATAAATAATGAAACTTTTAATCGAGTTTTTGGCTTATCACCTTTAGCTGTTTTTGCTTCGATGATGGCATACTTATTCGCTCAATTTATCGATATTAAAATTTTTCACTTCTGGAAAAACCTTACCAAAGGAAAACATTTGTGGTTACGAAATAATTTTTCAACTTTTGCTTCTCAGTTTATAGACACTTTAGTTGTGTTACTTTTATTATGTTCTTTTGGAATTTTGCCTTGGACAATTTTTACGGCTCTTTTAATAAGTGGTTTTTTGTTTAAAGTTGTTGTTGCAGTTTTAGATACACCTTTATTATACATAGCTGTTTATCTATTTAAAAAAAGATTTAAATTAGAGATTAATGATGAACTTACAGACGAGTTCTTATACAATTCAGAAAATGAAATTGACAACATTGGCTCATAAAATTTTTTTCTATAATTTTTGTAATTAATAATTAGAAGCTTCGTCTAAAAAAACAGAAAACAAACAACAAATGAAAAAAATACTTTTATCACTTATAACTATTTTTACTTTATCACAAGTAAAAGCACAAACCTCCATTTTTAATGATTTGTTACAAAAACACGTTTCTGAAACGGGAATTGTAGATTACAAATCTTTTAAAGAAGATGAAAAAACTTTAGATACCTATCTAGATTATTTAAGAAAAACTTCTCCCGAAAAAACATGGTCAGAAAATAAACAAAAAGCCTTTTGGATCAATGCTTACAATGCCTATACCATTAAACTTATCTTAAAAAATTATCCGCTAAAAAGCATTATGGATGTGAAAGAAAAAGGCAAAACAGCCTGGAAAATTCCTTTTGCTAAAGTGGGTGGCAAAATCTATACTTTAGACAAGATAGAGCATGAAATTTTGAGAGAAAAACTGTTCGATCCAAGAATTCATGTAGGTGTAAATTGTGCCTCAATTTCTTGTCCTAAATTAGGCAATGTAGCTTTTACAGAAGAAAACGTAAATGAAACTTTAGAAAAATTAATGAAAGAATTTATCAACGATTCTAGCAGAAATAAAATTGCTGCAAAAAAGATACAAATTTCTTCCATTTTCGATTGGTTTAAAGATGATTTTACGAAAAACGGAACAGTGATCAATTACTTAAATTCTTACTTAGAAACTCCAATAAATGAGAGCACAAAAATTACATATTTGAAATATAATTGGAGTTTGAACGATAAATAAATTCTTACCTTTCGATTTTTAAAAAAAAAATAAATGTCTAAAACCTATTACGATTCAGCAGATTTAAGAAAATTTGGAAAAATAACAGAATGGAGTGAAGAATTAGGCAACAAATTCTTTGACTATTATGGAAAAGTTTTTGAAGAAGGAGCCTTAACTGCTCGTGAGAAATCTTTAATTGCTTTAGCTGTTGCACATACAGAACAATGCCCTTATTGCATAGATGCGTATACAAAAGATACTTTGCAAAGAGGTGTTACTAAAGAACAAATGATGGAAGCAATTCATGTGGGTGCAGCCATTAAAAGCGGAGCAACTTTGGTTCATGGGGTTCAAATGATGAATAAAGTGAATAAATTAGAAATGTAAGCAGACTCTAATTTTTACTTTTCGTAAAAATTTTAGAGGCCGCTTATACCCACAAAAATGGGTATCTATTATTTTATTTTTAAAAAACCCAATCCTCAATTTCATCGTAAATATTATAAATTAAAAGAAATTAATGGCTACAAAATCATTAAAAGCAAGAAATAACGATATTGCAAATACCTCTCGTCAAATGGAAATTCTTTCAAACGGAATTTTCGCAAACGGAGAATTACCAACGTTTGCAGCAAAAATAAAAGAGACAGGTCATTTTCCATTGCGTCCTAAAAAATTGGAAATTCTTCAGATTAATTTAGGTTATATGTGTAACCAAGTTTGCGAACATTGTCATGTTGATGCTGGTCCAGATAGAAAGGAAATTATGACGCTTGAAACCATGAATGAATGTTTAGAAGTTATTAAAAAAACAGAAGCACATACTTTAGATTTAACTGGAGGTGCTCCAGAAATGAATCCTAATTTTAGATGGTTTGTAGAGGAAGCATCAAAAGCAGGAATTAAAGATTTTATTGTACGATCTAATTTAACCATTATTAGAGCCAACAAAAAATATTACGATTTACCAGAGTTTTTCAAAAAACATAACATTCATGTAGTTTCTTCAATGCCACATTGGACTCGTGGAAAAACAGACAAACAAAGAGGTGATGGAGTTTTTGATAAATCAATTAAAGCTTTACAAGAACTAAATGCAGTGGGTTATGGAATGCCAAATTCTAATTTAAAATTAGATTTGGTTTACAATCCTTCAGGCGCTTTCTTACCTGGAGATCAGCAAGCTTTAGAAAATGATTTCAAAAAAGCATTAAAGGCCGATTTTGATATCGATTTTCATAATTTATTTGCCATCACAAATTTACCAATAAGTCGTTTTTTAGATTATCTAATTGCTTCAGATAATTACGAAGACTATATGCACTCCTTGTTAGATGCTTACAATCCTGCAGCTGTAGAAAATGTAATGTGTACCAATACAATTTCTGTAAGTTGGGATGGTTGGCTGTTTGATTGCGATTTTAATCAAATGCTAAATTTAAAAGTGGCAAGTAAAGTAAAACATGTTTCTGCTTATAATGAAGAATTATTACAGAACAGAAACATTATTATCAATCAACATTGTTATGGCTGCACAGCTGGTGCTGGAAGTAGCTGTCAAGGAGTTGTTGCATAAAATCGGAATTTGAAAAAAAATACTGCCATATTAATATTTGCGAATTCTGCTAAAAAAGATGCTGAAAGAAAGTCTTTTCTTTCTTCGGATGTTTTTCTGGAAATTAATTCTCAAACTTTAAAAACAGCAGAAAAATCAGGAATTAAATATTTTCACTTTTCAGAAAAAAATCAAATTGGTAGTTCGTTTGGAGAACGTTTTTCGAATGCTATTGAAGCTATTTTTAACAAGGGTTTTAAAAATGTAATTACCATTGGTAACGATACTCCACATTTAAAAACACATCATTTACTGGATACTTTACATCAACTAGAAAAAAATGATTTGGTTTTAGGACCATCAAAAGATGGTGGTTTTTATTTAATGGGGATTAAAAAAGAGCATTTTAATAAAAACACCTTCTTAAAATTGCCTTGGCAAACTTCTAAATTACAAAAATGTATTTCTTCTCTAATTGAATCTAAAAATCTAACTATCCATTTTTTAGAAATTTTAAATGATTTAGATACAAAAGAAGATTTAAAAAAATTACTACATAGTTTTAAAGCAGTACCTAAATCTGTTCTAAATATTTTAGTCCTGCTTATTATTACTCAAAAAAAGTTTTTTGCTGATATTATTATCAACCTTAAAAAAACTTTTTCCACCCCAAATTCCAATAAAGGCTCACCATTGATTTTTGTTATTTAAAACACTTTTTTTCTAATTGAGAAAAGTGCCTATGGTTTATCAAAAAAAATTATACAAAAATCATTACTTAATGAAACACATTTTTATGTGGATTATGCTGTTTGTAGCTAGCATCAGTTTTTCACAAATTAAAATTTCGGGAACAATTACCGATAAAATTACAGGTCAAGGAATTCCTTCTGTTGCTATTACAGCATCTCAAGAAAATGGAACCACTTCAGATATTAATGGAACCTATTCCATAAAGGTTTCAGATGAAAGTCAAATTATAACATTTTCTTATTTAGGATATAAAACGCAAAAAATAAAAGTTGGTACTCAAACAATTATCAATGTTCAATTAGAAGAAATTGAAACTAATTTAGAAGAAATTGTTGTAACTGCCTTAGGTTTAAACAGGAAAACCAAAGAGCTAGGCTATGTTGTTCAAGAAATAAAAGCGAAAGATGTTACAGAGGTAAAAACAGTCAATTTTTTAGATAATTTGTCTGGAAAATTAGCAGGTGTAACTATCTCACAAGGTGCAACAGGAGTTGGTTCATCATCAAAAATTACCATTCGTGGAGAAGCTTCTTTTTCGAACAACAATCCACTTTTTGTGGTAGATGGAACACCCATAAATAATAATTCAGTTTTAAACTTTACCAATGAAGCTGCTGCTGGTTTTCAAGGAATTGATTTTGGAAATGGAGCTATGGAAGTAAATGCAGACGATATTGAATCTGTAACCGTTTTAAAGGGCCCAAGTGCTGCTGCTTTGTATGGAACTCGCGCATCTAATGGAGTTATTGTCATTAAAACAAAAGATGGAAATGAAAAAAAAGGTCTAGGAATTAGCATAAATTCATCCATCACTTTTGATAATGCTTTTCGTTTGCCTGAATTTCAAAACGAATTTGGACAAGGAAATTCTGGTAATTTCGAATATGGAAATGGTTTGGGTGGAGGAACCAATGACAATATTACCTATTCTTGGGGACCTAGATTAGATGTTGGAAATTTAATTCCGCAATTTGATTCGCCAGTAACTTTACCTAATGGAACTGTAGTGAGAGGTGGAGATACTTCTTTATATTCAGGGTTACCTATTACAGCCACTTTGTTTAAATCGAATCCAGATAATTTAAAAGATTTTTATCAAACAGGAATTACAACTATTAACAATGTTGCTATTAATGATAGTTTTGAAAGAGGTTCTTACAGATTATCTATTACAGATTTAGCCAGTAAATCTATTATTCCTGGAGTAAATTTAGATAGAAAAACAGCTGCTTTCAAATTGAATTTTAATCCATCAGAAAAAACGAAAATTACAAGTTCTATCAACTATATTAATTCGAATAGCGATAACAGACCTTCTAATGGTTATGGAAGTGAAAATGTAAATTATTCCTTGGTTGCTTGGGGTCCACGTTCTTTAAATATTAATAGTTTACGCGATTATTGGCAGCCAGGTTTAGAAGGTGTTCAACAATATTCTTTTAACTATACTTTCTTCGATAATCCATTTTTTATTTTAAAGGAAAATACCAATTCCTTTAACAGAGATCGTGTTTTTGGAAATATTGCCATCAATCATCAATTTACAGATAAACTAAGTGTCTCTCTACGTTCTGGAATGGATTATTCATCAGAAAAAAGAGAATTCAAACGTAATTTTAGTAGCAATCGTTTTAAAAACGGAGCTTATGCAGAACACGATGTTTTTTACAGAGAAATTAACACAGATTTTTTAGTAAATTATACAGATAATTTTGGTGATGTTTCTTTTGATGTTTCTTTTGGAGGTAACAGATTAGACCAAACTGCATCTACTAAACAAACACAAACTACCAACTTAGCACAACCAGGTATTTTTAGTTTAAACAATGCAGCTTCTCCTTTAGAAGTTTTTCAATTTGAATCTAAAAAGCGAATAAATTCATTTTATGGAATTGCAAAATTTGGTTACAAAGATTATTTATTTTTAGATATTACTGGAAGAAATGATTGGTCTAGTGCTTTAGCAACACCTTTTTCTGTAGATGGAACTTCGTTTTTTTATCCATCAATTTCCACAAGTTTTATTTTATCTAATTATACAGAATTACCTTCAACTATTTCTTTTGCAAAATTGAGAGCAAGTGTTGCTCAAGTAGGTAATGATACAAATCCTTACCAAACTTCTGGGGCATTTATTGCACAAACTCCATTTAATGGACAACCAACTTTTAGCAATCAAAACTTTATTCCGAATGCAAATTTAAAACCAGAAATCACCACTTCTTATGAGATTGGTACAGACGTTCGTTTCTTTAAAGATCGCTTAAATATCGACTTTACCTATTACAATGCAACTACAAAAGATCAAATTATTTCTTTGCCAATTCCTATTTCTTCGGGTTACAATCAGCAAGTAATTAATGGAGGAAAAGTAAATACAACAGGAGTTGAAATTATTTTAGGCGGAACTCCTATTAGAACTAAAAACTTTAGTTGGAACACTACTTTTAATTTTGCAACTAACAAATCAATCATTAAAGATTTACCACAGAATGATGGACGTTTAACGTTGGCTTACAGCAGAATTTATGATAGTGCCAACCAAACAGTTTGGTTTCAGGTAGAAGAAGGAGGACAAATTGGAGACATGTATGGAACAGGTTATCAAAAAAATAGTGAAGGAGAATTTCTTTTAGATGATAATGGAAGATATATTGCCAATAACGAATTGATTAAAATAGGAAATTACAACCCAGATTTTACGCTAGGATGGAACAACTCTTTCAAATACAAAAATTGGAATGCGAGTTTTTTATTCGATTGGAGACAAGGTGGAGAAATCGTTTCAAGAACAAGAGCTTTAGGAAATGTTGGCGGCCAATTAGCAGAAACTGCTTTTAGACCAACTGCAGGAATTATTGCTCAAGGTGTAAACGTAAATACTGGGCTAACAAACATAGTTGCAGTTTCAGCAGAAAGTTATTACAGACAATTTTACGATAGAAATCATGAAGAAAATAATGTTTATGATGCTTCCTTTTTAAAATTACGCCAGTTTTCTATTGGATATGTTTTAAATCTTGATGAAGGCTTTTTAGGTTTAAAAGATCCATCAACAATGAACTTTTCATTTATAGGAAACAATTTATTTGTAATTACAGAAAATCCACATTTCGATCCTGAACAACTTGCAGTTCAAGGAAATGGTTTTGTAAGTGGAGTTGAAGATATGAGTTATGCTACCAGCAGAAGTTTAGGTTTTAAAGTAGGATTTAATTTTTAAGAAATTTACAATGAAAAAAATTATTTACATATTCGCAATTTTTAGTTTTATAACTACAAGTTGCACCAAAGATTTTGAAGAAATAAACACCAATCCAAATGCACCTGCTGCTGTGCAACCTAGCTTGTTATTAAGACAAGTTATTTACGATTTTGGTGAACAAATGAGTTACGAAGGTTTTGTTGCAGGAGATTTATTAGCCCAACACAGAACTGCTTTAGACTTTAATCTCTTTGACAGACACGATTTAAAAAGTCCTCAATTAGGTGGAAACCCTTGGGCTATTTTTTACACCAATTTACGTGATAATGAAATCATTTTAAAACAAAGTAGAGAAACTGCTGCTTTTGCAGTTTACGAAGGTCCAGCTTTAATTTTAAAAGCATACATGGCTGCAGGATTAACAGATTTATTTGGTGATGTTCCTTATTTTGAAGCCTTTGATGGTGTAGATGGAACAGCAACTCCAAGTTATGATTTGCAGTCAGCTATTTATCAAAATGAAAATGGAATTCTAGATAATTTAGACAAAGGAATTGCAGCAATTAATAATTATTCGAGTTCAATTCCATTACAAGGTGATATTTTATTTGAAGGTGATTTACAAGCTTGGATAAAATTTGCAAACTCATTAAAAATTAAATATTTAATCCGAATTTCTGATAAAGTTGATGTTTCTAATCAACTGCATACAATTTTCAATACAGGGAATTATATCAAAAATAATAACGAAAATGCTGTTTTCGATTTCACAAATTCAGAACCCAATAGTTTTAGATTGGCACAATTAAGAATTGGCGATTTTAATAATTTTGTGCTTTCTGAAACGATGGAAGAAATTTTACTTAATTTAAATGATGATAGAATTTCAACATTTTTCAGACCTTTTACAAACTCAACTTCCAGCGAATTTAATGGGTTAATTAACGGAATTAATTCATCAACTACTTCTATTGTTTTATCAGATTATTCTTTAGCAGGAATAGCTTTTAGAGAAGACACTTCTACTTTAGACGCTAATTTTATGACAGCTTGGGAAACTAGTTTTTTATTGGCAGAAGCAGCACAAAAAGGATTGATTACTGCTAATGCAGAAACATTATACAGTATAGGAGTTACACAAGCTTTTGAATATTGGAATACGATTTTGCCTGCAAATTATTTATCAGGAAATGCAAATTTTAATGCAGTTGGCAAGACTCCTTTAGAACAAATTATCACTCAAAAATGGATTGCGTCTATCATTAATGGTTATGAAGGTTGGATTGAATATAGAAGAACGGGTTTTCCAAATTTAAAAGCAGTCTCTGCAAGTTTAAACAATGGTTTAATTCCTGTTAGAATGCCTTATCCTGCTGAAGAAGCAACTTTAAATCAAGTCAATTATGCAGTTGCTGCAAGTGCAACAAATGGAAACAGTTTAAATGCCAAAGTTTGGTGGAATGAGTAAAATCCTATCCCTAACCCTTTCCAAAGGAAAGGGAACTGTTGTGGGAATTTTTGAGAAAGAGTAAATTTATAAAAACTATGTTAACATCCTTTTTTATGAAATTGAGTGAGAACTCCTTCCTGGCGCCTGTGTTGAGCTCAGTCGAAACAGGAAGGTTAGGATGGGCTTATGGTTTTTTGATTTTATTTAGTTTAATACTATTTTTTATATCTCCTTTAGCAAAAACTACAGATCAGTTTTTTAAAGCAGTCCATAAGAAAAAAGCGCCTAATACTTTGGTATTAACAGGGAGCTTAATTATTTCTTGGATTTTTGCCAAAAGCATTACAAACGCTGCAAATTTAGGTCTCGATTTTGGTTTGGTGGGTGGAGTTGCTTATGCTGGTTATTACTTGTCTTTTGCTATTGCAGGTATTGTAATTTATCAATTAAGAACAAAAGGAAATTTTAAAAGTATTCACGAATTTTTAATTTCGAGATTTGGTAAAAAAGCAATGGCTATTTTTTCTATTTTGATTGCTTTTCGACTATTTAATGAAGTTTGGAGTAATACTATGGTTATTGGTAATTATTTTGGAGATATAGGAAGTTCCTCTTATTATTGGTCAATTATTTTATTTACAGTTTTAACTTTAGGATATGCTTTAAAGGGTGGGTTGAGTAGTTCTATTTTTACAGATGTAATTCAAATGGTCTTATTTTCAGTTTTATTAATCATCATTTTAGGAACTATTTTTTCTACAGATGAATTTTCATCAGAACAAATAATTACCTCAGGAACTTGGAGTTTTGAACTCGGTTTAAATCTCTTTTTTGCAGCCATTATTCAATCTTTTAGTTACCCTTTTCACGATCCTGTTTTAACAGACAGAGGTTTTATTTCTTCACCAAAAGTTACTCGTAAAAGTTTTTTATGGGCCAGTTTTTTAGGTGCTATTTGTATTGTTCTTTTTAGTTTGATTGGAGTTTACGCACAAACAAAAGGTATGCAAGGTCAAGCAGCAGTAGAAGTTGGTAAAGCATTGGGCGTTGTTATTTTATTAGTAATCAATTTTATAATGATCACCTCAGCAGCTTCTACATTAGATTCTACTTTTTCATCATTCTCTAAATTATTGGCTATTGATTTAAACCTAAAAAAAACGGTTTCCTTTGGAAGAATTTCAATGATAATATTGGCAATTTTAGGCACAATCCCTGTTTTTTTAGATGCCGAAATTTTATCGGCTACCACAATTTCTGGAACCATGGTAATTGGTTTAACTCCAATTTTTATTTTTTGGAATATCAAAGTTCCAAAAATTAGTTTTTACTTATCTGTAATTTGTGGTTTGGTTTTTGGAATCTTTTTAGTTTTTGATGTTTTTCCAAAAGCATTGATATTTACAGAAGGAAAATATGCAGATTTACTTTGGGTAAATATTTGGGGAATTTTAAGTTGTATCATTTTATATTTTATTCCAAAATGGATCAAATAATAGAGAAATTAGATAAAATATCAGGAAAAACACTACTTTTTGGTGGTGTTTATAGCAATTTACAAGCTTTAGAAGCTTTAAAACATCTTGCAGAAAAAGAACAAATTGCACCAGAAAATTGTATTTGTACTGGTGATATTGTGGGCTATTGTGCTCAACCAGAAGAAACTGTGCAATTATTTAAGTTGTGGGGTGCAAAAAGCATTGTTGGCAATGTAGAAATTCAGTTGAGAGAAAACGCAGAAGATTGTGGTTGCGATTTTAGAGAAGGCTCTAGATGTGATAATTTTTCGCAATTATGGTATCCGTTTGCACAAAGTAAGTTGAGTGAAAATTCATTGGAATTTCTAAAAACATTACCCAATCATATTACTTTTAAGTATGCTGATAAAAAAGTAACTGTAGTTCATGGCTCGTATTTTAACGTATCTGAATTTATTTATAAATCTACAGATTGGGAAGTTAAAAAACCAAATTTTGAAGCTACAAAAAGTGATGTAATTATTGCAGGACATTGTGGATTGCCTTTTCATCATCAAAAAAAAGAACAACTTTGGTTAAATCCTGGTGTTATTGGAATGCCCGCAAATGATGGGAGTCCTGCTGTTTGGTATGTCATTTTAGACGATTCGAATAATAGTTTTAACTTTACACATAAAACACTAGAATACAAATACAAATTAACCAGTAAATTGATGCAAAATGGCTTACTTCCTGAAGAATATTCAAGAACTATTATAACAGGAATTTGGGATAATACAGAAATTTTACCAGCCTTTGAAAGTGGTTTACAAGGATTTGGAATTCAATTATAAAAGAAAATGAAAAAAATACTTTTA
Source organism: Polaribacter sp. (assembly GCF_049276715.1). GTDB lineage: Bacteria > Bacteroidota > Bacteroidia > Flavobacteriales > Flavobacteriaceae > Polaribacter. The sequence goes on along the minus strand of NZ_JBASWY010000041.1, from coordinate 56,008 downwards.
CTTTTTTTAGTAGTTAGCTCAGCTACTTTTGGACAAAAAAAATTAGATCAACTTTTAGAAAAATGGAACAAAAGAAACGTTCCTTACATGTCTGCAGAAACCTTAGCATTGCCAAAAACAGATGCTATTTTATTAGATGCAAGAGAAGAAAAAGAATTTAAAGTAAGTCATTTAGAAAATGCAATTTGTGTAGGATATGATAATTTTAAAATCAAAGAAACCTTGGAGAAATTACCAAAAGATAAAAGCACTAAAATTGTGGTGTATTGCTCTTTAGGTATTCGTTCTGAAACAGTTGCTTATAAATTAATTCAAGAAGGATATACCAATGTTTACAATTTATATGGAGGTATTTTTGAATGGAAAAACAACAATTTTCAAGTTGTTGATACTTTAGGGAAAACCACAGAAAACGTACATACTTTTAACAAAAGTTGGAGCAAATGGTTAAAAAAAGGAGAGAAAGTTTATGATTAAAGGACTATTTGAAACGCATTTATTTGTTGAAAATTTAGAACGTTCTATAGATTTTTACACCAATGTTTTAAAGTTAGAAATGTATTTATTTGAAGAAGATAGAAGAGCTGCTTTATTTTGGATTGGTAAGCCCCAAAAGGCTATGTTGGGTTTATGGGAAAAACCAAAAGAAGAAATACAGGCAAGACATTTTGCTTTTGAATGCGATTGGAAATGGATTTTAAATGACTCAATACCTTTTTTAAAATCGTACAATTTAAATTTTTGGAATTTTCTAAATACCGATTTAGAAGAACCTATGGTTTTTGCAAACATACCTGCAATCGCTATTTATTTTACAGATCCTGATGGGCATTATTTAGAATTTATTGGTATTCTGCCAGGAAAACACAAACCAGAAAAAGGTAGCTTAGTAATTTCTTATGATGAATGGTTAGAAATGGAAAAAGATGAAGCATAAAAACTTATTATTAATTTTTACCAGAAACCCAGAGTTAGGAAAAGCAAAAACACGTTTGGCAAAAACGGTTGGAGATGAAACTGCTTTAGAAATTTATAAATTTTTACTGGAAAGAACTCGCGAAATTTCATCAAAAGTAAATGCTGATAAAGCTGTTTATTATTCTGTAAAAATTCGAGAAAATGATATTTGGGATGAAAAAATCTATCAAAAACAACAACAATTTGGGGGTGATTTAGGCATAAGAATGCAAAATGCTTTTAAGCAAAGCTTTGAATCTGGTTACAAAAAAGTGATGATTATTGGAAGTGATTTGTATGATTTATCATCAGAAAATATTGAAAAAGCATTTGTAGAATTAGATGAAAATGATGTAGTTATTGGTCCTGCAGAAGATGGTGGTTATTATCTTTTGGGTATGAAAGTTTTGCAAGAAAACATTTTTAAAAATAAAAATTGGGGTACAGAAACTGTTAGAAAAGACACACTAACAGATTTAATTGACAAAAAAGTGAAATTATTAGAGTTTAAAAACGACATAGATGTATATGAGGATATTGTAAATATCCCAGAAATCATGCAAACGTTTATCAACTCTAAATAATTTTATATGAAAAAATTACTACTTGCTTTCCTTTTTGCTTTTTCAATTATAGAATTTAACGCTCAGTGTACCGAAATTGTTGGTGGTTTTGGAAATAGTCCTGATGGAGAATCTTATCATATAAATGGCGATGTAACTCTAACTTTAAATACAAACAACACAATGACATTAAATTTAGCAAGTAATTTTTCTACAATTGCAGGTCCAGATGTTAGAGCTTTTTTAGTGGATTCTGATGGTAAATCAGATGCAGTTTTAGCGCAAACTTTAATTGCAGATTTAAATCATTTTGAAATTGGTTTAACAAAAGCAACAGGTCAACAAACTTTAACAATTGCTATTCCTGAAGAAAAAGATATTACAAATTTTGATAAATTATTCTTCTATTGTTTACAATTCGACCATTTTTGGGATTTAGGAACTTTTGCAAAATTCACTCAAAATAGTTGTTCAGTTTTAGCAATTGATACACATAAAATCGATAGAATTACCTTCTACCCAAATCCAGCAAAAAATAAAATTCAAGTTTCAAATATTGATGGAGTTTCTGCCGAAATTCGTATTTTTAATGTTTTAGGAAAACAAGTTTTTCATCAATCAAAAATTACAGAAAAAATTATCGATATTTCTCCTTTTAAAAAAGGAATTTATCTAGTTAAAATTGATGTTGATGGAAAATCGAAAACACAAAAATTAGTAGTTCAATAAAATATATGAAACAAAAGCGATTACAAGAAACCATCGATTTTTTAAAATCAAAAGGAATTACAAACCCTGAAACAGGAATTGTTTTAGGAACAGGTTTAGGGAAGTTAGTGGATGAAATTTCGATTGAACAAGAAATTGCCTACAAAGACATTCCAAATTTTCCTGTGGCTACTGTAGAATTTCATTCAGGAAAATTAATTTATGGAGAACTTTCTGGTAAAAAAGTAATTGTAATGGCTGGTCGTTTTCATTTATATGAAGGCTATAATCCTTGGGAAGTTACTTACGGAATTAGAACTATGCATGGCTTAGGAATTAAAAATTTACTAATTTCGAATGCAGCTGGAGCTATCAATTTAGATTACAAAAAAGGTGATTTAATGTTGCTTGAAGATCATATTAATCTACAAGGAAGTTCACCTTTGGCATTTAAAGGAGCTAATAATTTTGGCAATATTTTTGCTGATATGCTAGAACCTTATTCAAAAGAAATAAATAATAAATTAAGTTTAATAGCTACCGAAAATAAAATTCTACTGCACAAAGGAATTTACGCAAGTGTTTTAGGACCTCAGTTAGAAACTAGAGCAGAATACAGAATGCTACAAATTTTAGAGGTTGATGCTGTAGGAATGAGTACAGTTCCAGAAGTTATTGTTGCTAAACAATTAAATTTACCTTGTGCAGCCATTTCTGTGTTAACAGACGAATGTGATCCTAAAAATTTACAACCTGTAGATATTTCAGAAATTATTGCAATTGCTGGTAAAGCAGAACCTAAAATGATTACTCTTTTTAAAAAGGTTATTGAAATTTTGTAATACCATTTCCCTAAATATTATTAATTATATTTACTACATTTAATATTCTATGAACGAATATTTTAAATCTATAATTCTAAAAAAACAGGGGCAAGTTCTTTAAAGGAAAAACAGGTTATTCAATCACTTTGGGGTGGCTATGGTAAAATTATACGTTTAACATTGCAAGGTTGTGCAATAAAAAGTGTGTTTATAATTTTAGTAATAATTTAATCGTAAAGTTCTTTTATGAATCATAAAGGAGTGTTCTACAGAAGTTTTAGTGCAGAAAAATGATTCTCTTAAAACTACCAAATTCGTATTCTTAAATATTTTCTTTTACCTATTTTAACATCAAAATACAGTCCTTCAAAACCTAAAGTATTTAGTTTGTAAAGTATTTTATTCCAAGTCATTTCTTTAAAATTTTATTGAAGTTAAATCTTTTTTTCGTGCTTTACCCAATCTACTTCCATGGTCCAACTATCATCCATAGGTGAATCTGTAATTTTAGCAAAGTTTAAAATAGCAAACATTTTTTCTGGATATTTATCTCCTTCACCTTCATTTCTATAAATTTCTTTTCCATCCAATCTATAAACCAAATCGCTATTTTCCCACTCTACAGAATACTCGTGAAAATCGTTCAGAGTTGCAGGAAAATTTCTACGTTTACTTTCCCAATCTCCTTTATCACAGTTTCCTAAACTTACAATTGCACCTGTTGTAAATAAATCGTGGTGATAATCTCCATGATGTTCAAAAATATCTATTTCTCCAGAACCAGTTAAAGGCCAACAAACGGTTTCGTTTTCTTCTTGCACAGGAGGTTCATTATTTTCTGCGCCTAATAACCACCAAGCAGGAAACATGCTTTTTTCGCCATTGCTACTTAACTTTAGCTTGGCTGTCCATTTACCTTTTACAAATTCTTTTTTGTTTTTAGAGCATATTCTACCAGCTACATATTGGGTTTCTGGATGCTGCTTGCCATGTTTATCAAAATTATCGCAAGGTAATTTTTCACCTGCATTTACTACTCTTAACTTTAATGTACCCTCACTTACCTCACGTGTATTATGTTTATTGTCTGGCACGTAACAATGTGTTTCATTATTTACCCAAATGCGCTGATCTTGCCAATTATCAGTATTAAAAGAATTAAAATCATCTATAAAATCGACTTCCCAAACTTGCGAAACTTCGATTTTTGATTCTTTTTTCGCTATTTTTTTTTTACAAGAAAACGCAAGGCTTATTAAAAAAAATAGAATTAAATTTAAGAAAGTAGTTTTAGTTTTCATTGTTACTGTTTTTTTATTGATACAAGATAAGTAAAATTAAGAAATCAAAAAAAACAAAGAAAAAAAGCTGTCTCTCTATGAAACAGCTTTCTAATTTTAATAAAGACATCCCCCAACATCTTTAATTAAACAAATTTAAATTTATTAAAAGAAAAGGATGTTTCTTTTTAGCCCTTTTTAAGTTCTTTTTTTTTCAACAAGCTACTTTTATTAGACTTTTTAGTACTTTTTAGTACTTTTTAAAGAAAATTAGTTGTTTCTACCTTTTTCATGCGGATATAAGCTTGGCAAATTATCACTTTGAAAAAATATTTTTGTATCGATATTTATTGCTGAAATTTTCCCTTTAAAAGCTGCTCCAGTATCAACATTCCATAAATTGGCAATATTAACTGGGGTTTCGATTCCGAAATTTGTGGTTGGTGTGTGTCCAATATAAATTTCTTTATAATGTTGTAATCTTTTAGGATAAAAAATGGAATCTTTACGTATGTTCTTGTCCATAGAAAAAACCATTTCCCATAAAGTTCTGTCTGTACAAAAGTTTATTTTGTTCGATTCACTTTCTACACCATGAATAGATGTAAAACCTGCATGTAAAAAAAGCCTGTTTTGATCATCTAAATAAAACATTTTTAAATTTTTGAAGAAGATTAAATGCTTATTTTTATCATCTTTAGAAAAACCATCATAACTTTCCATGGTTTGTTTTCCTCCATGCATAAACCAAGAAGGATTCACGTCGTTCTCGTTTTTTAACCAATTTTCGCACCAAATATCATGGTTTCCTTTTATAAAAATACAGTTTATTTTTTTTGATAAATGGATTAAAAACTCAATTACTTGAGCAGATTCACTCCAACCATCTACATAATCTCCCATAAAAATTAAGGTATCTTTCTCTGTGATTTCTAGTTTGTTTAAAACTTGAAGTAGTGCCTTTAAACCTCCATGAATATCTCCTATTGCAAAAGTTCTCATTCTTTTTCTTTAAGTAACAAAACTAAACCCTTTAAAGAGTTTTTATATTAACATAACATTAAAAATACTGCCCAATACCAAAAACAAAACCACCATTAGAATTGTTTTTTCTGTTTAAAACACTAAAACCATAATCGATTCTAAACGTTGCATTGTATATTTTTTTACTTATAAAACGCAGCCCAACTCCTGAATATATTCTAATATTTTCACTTTGCACGAAATCATTTAAACTTCCTCCAGGATTTCTCCAAGAGCCAAAATCAGAAAAAATATTGGTTTGAATTGCTAACCACTTTTTATCATAAACAGTATATCTGTATTCTGAATTTAAAACGATAACACCTGTGCCTCTATCCACTAAAATACCCACACCTCTCAGATTAACATTATTATCTAAAGCAAAAGGTGCAAAAGGTGTTTCTTCGTTACTAGATAAACCAAAACGTAATCGGTTTGCCCAATTTCCTTTTTCTCCAATTCTTTTAAAATAAAAAAAGTCGTTCCAAGCTATAAAGAAATCGCTTTGAAATTGATTATTAGAAGTTACAAATTGTGTGTATAAGACACTTTTAAATCCGCTTACATATTGATAAAAATAATCTAAACTATCATAAGAATACAGAAGTTTGAAAAGTGTTTTATCTAAATCTAAACTTTGTGGAATAGATGCATCTGTTGCTCCTGATAGATATTGATATTTTTCACTAAAAACATTCACTCCAAAATTAATTTCGTTTTTTAAGTTGAATTGATACAAACCTAAAACCTCAAAAGAAATGTTATTATATAAATAATTTGCAGACTGATTTCCAAAATAAAGTGGTTCTTCACTTTTCCAGTTTTGATGATTTAAAGCCAAACCCCATTTTTTAGAAAACAAGTTGGGTGCTCTAAAATTAATGCCATAAGAATCAAAACCATTGTTTTGATAAAAACCTCCCAAAACAATATTTCTTCCTAAAAGATTATAATCATACAAACCTATTTTGTAGGAAAACTGTTTGTTAGTTGTGGTCCATAAATTAATTTCTGGAATTATGGTGTAATTTTCTTCGATTACAATAGAAACCCTGCATTCTTTATTATCAGAATAATAAACATTGTAATAGGCATTGCTAATTGCTGGTAGTCTTTTTAGTAAAACAATATCGTTATCTAAAGAAGTAGAATCTAAAACATCTCCTTTTTTAAAAGATAGTAACGATTTTAAAAAAACCTTTTTCGTTTTTTTTGTGCCTTCTATTTCTATATTATTAATTGAATTTTCTTGCGAAAAAAAACTAATTGACATCCAAAAAAAAAGTAAAAAAAACAATCCGTTTTTTAATTTCATTACTAGGCTGTAAACATTTTTGTATTTACAAATTTACCAAATTATATTTAACTAATTTGGTTCTAATAAATTACAAATAAATCTTAGCCTTAAATATTCTATATTTTGAAGGTAATAATTGGCAATGCAGAATGATTTGAAATATCTTCAGAAATGCTTCCTGAAAAAACGTGAGACAAGCCCTTTCTTGCATGTGTAACTAGCGAAATTAAATCTGCACCAACTGCATTAGAAAATGTAAAAACACCTTCTTCTATAGATTTTGCACAAACAAAATTCACATTTATTAATCTGTCTATATTTCCTTCTGCTTGCATTAAAAAGTTAGTAGCTAAATAATCCATTTCTGGAGTAGTTTTAAATTTTTCGCTTGGCAAGTTTATAAACAAAAGATGTTTTCTAGCATTTAAAAACTCCAGTGAGCTTAACATTCTTTTATAGGCAGGAATTGATTCCTCTGAAAAATCAGTTGCAAAAACAACATCTGTAAAATTAATATCATGTATTTCATCTTTTACTACTAAAACAGGTGTATCAGAATATCTAATTACTTTTTCTGTATTAGAGCCCATAAAAAACTCTTTTAAACCACTAGCTCCATGAGAGCCCATAATTATAAAATCTGCCCCAATTTCTTTTGCTATCTCATTTATTTCACTAAAAATTTTATAATGCTTAATAATTGGAACTACTTTAATACCTTCTAAAAAATCTTTTTGAAGAAACTTTTTTATTCTTTTTTCTGCTAGTTTTAAGAGAAAAACGGCATTTTCTTGACTATAGCCTGGACTTTGTGCAAAATTCACCTGTTGAAGATCTAACATATGAAGCGCATAAATGGTTACTTCTGTTTTTTTTGATAAAAGGGCTGCACTTTTTAAAGCATATTCTGAATGTTGAGAAAAATCTATGGGTACAATTATTTTTTTCATGTTAAATGAATTTTAGAGTCTAACACAAAACTAAACAGGTTTTGCTTATTTTATTAAAACATTTATCATGTTTTTAGAAAAATTTATTGCTTATGTAATTGTATTAATAACTCTTCTGCAGGTTTATTTTGAGGTGTAAATCTGTTATTGTTTTCTCCACCAACCTTATCATGTGCATGAAACCATTTCCAAATAAAACCACCTACAAACCATTCTTCTTTCCAAAACTGATTATGAATTGCTTGCAAAGCATCTGCCTGTGCTTTAAGGTTTACATTCCCTTCTAATCTATCTACATCCCATGGTTTTTTACCATTATAATCAACACTTCTATAGCCATATTCTGTAAACAAAATGGGTTTATTATATTTTTTTTGAATACTCATAATTTCTTCTTTATGAGGTTTCCAGCCGTCTTCAAAATCTTTGATTGTTGGCGATTTTAATTCACTTAAAGGAAAATAAGCATCAATACCAATAAAATCTAATTCTGCTAAAAAAGGAACTTTTTTATACTCATTCCAATTTGCAGCATAGGTTAATTTCCCTTTATAAATCTGTCTGATTTCTTTAATTAATTTCTGCCAATATTTAGGTCTATTTAGCACGAATTCTTCTAACTCTGTACCAATACAAAATATTTCTGCATTTAATTCTTTGGCAGCATATGCATATGTTAAAATATAATCTCTGTAAGTATTTTCTAAAAGTACCCAATTTTCTTCAGTTGTTGGTTTTAAATCTCCTGTAAAACCTCCTCTTCTTAACCATAAATGAGGTTTTACCATAATTTTTATGCCAACTTTTTGAAACTCTTTGGCATACTGCAGCAACCCATTTTTCGTTTCCCCAAACCATTCTCTATTTGTATTGAACTGAATCTTAGGAACTTCAATATCTCTAATATAGCTATAAGGCATTAAAGCAACATAATTACTATTTACCTTTATTGCAGGGTTTATATGTTTGGCATCAATTGTATCTCTTGATGCTACAAAACTCAAACCATTTATTTTTTTTGTTTGACTAGTGCAGGATATTTGTAATAAAATAATAGCTGCTAATAAGAGAGTTTTTGTTTTCATAAATCTCTCTAAAAGTAGTTATTTTTATTAAAACAAAGCTCTTAAACCAATGTTAAAACTTTGCCCTAAACCTGTATTATTTCCTCGCACAAATTTACTATATAATGCTTCTAAATTTAAAGTATTGGTTAATTGGTATTTTCCACCAAAACCCAAAGCAGTAAAATCTTGTGTAAAATTTCCAAAACGATTTGTGTGCTGAATAAATCCTAAAATAGTAGATTTTTCACTTGGAAAATAACTCATAAAAATCCCTGGATTTAAGATAAAAGTTCCTGAGGCGAAACTACCTTCTAAAGTTGTTTTTCTACCTTGAGCGTCAAAAACTGCGTTTTCGTCCTTTCCAAAAAAGTATTGTGTATTTAATTCTGTAAATAATTGCCATTTTCCACTTGGTAAAGTGTAATCGTAAAAAAGGCGATTTTGAAAATTCCAAGCTGCTTCATCTAAAAAAATACCATCTACTGTTTCTTGTTTTACCAAAGGAATATTTATTGTAGATTGAACAGAAAAATTACCAATATTTTCTATGGGTTGCCATTTAATTGAAGGTGCAATTGAGGTAATACCTGCTCTACCATCAAAACTAAAAACCGAAAAAGCATTTCTACCATTTATTGTATTCGACCTTGTTTCGATAATTAAACCTACATTAAACCGACTATTTTCTGATATTCCTTTAAAAATTTCGATGGTTGATGTAAAGTAATTTTCTCTTGGTTTGTCTGCTTTAATACCATTAAAAGTAGCACTAGTTTCTGTGTACAAATTATTAAAAAACTTAATATCCCATTGATCTTTATTTAAAAGTTTTGAAGGTGTGTAGGTTTGAATGTTGCTTTTAGAATTATCTTCTTCTTGTGCAAAAACATGAATACTTATCAATAAAAGTGATGCAAATACGATTTGCTTTACATTGTTTCTCATTTTAGTTTAGTTTAGTTTAATTTAGATTATGCTATCAGTCTTTAATTAAATTAATTACTTACAGAATATTTTATTTATAATAATTCTAAATTATAGTTGCTTTTTAAGTTCTTAACTTTAACTTCGACTTAAATGCAAGAACTAATCAACTAACTATGGAACATATTGTTATTATCGGAAATGGAATTTCTGGTGTTACAGTTGCAAGGCATATCAGAAAAAATTCTGACAAAAAAATAACCATTGTCTCTGCTGAAACCAAATACTTCTTTTCTAGAACTGCGCTAATGTATATTTACATGGGGCACATGAAATTTGAACATACGCAACCTTACGAAAATTGGTTTTGGGAGAGGAATAACATCAACCTAAAAGAAGGTTATGTTTCTAGAATAGATACTGATAAAAAAACATTAGAATTTAAAGATTCTTCTTCACTTTCTTATGATAAATTAATTATTGCAACTGGTTCAAAACCAAATAAGTTTGGTTGGCCAGGCCAGGATTTAGAAGGAGTTATGGGCATGTATCATAAACAAGATTTAGAAAATTTAGAAAAATATGCACCTAATAACAAAGTTTGTAAAAGAGCTGTAATTGTTGGTGGTGGATTAATAGGAATTGAATTGGCAGAAATGCTGAGAAGCAGAAAAATACCTGTTACTTTTTTAGTACGTGAAGATAGTTTTTGGAACGGAGTTCTGCCTGCTCAAGAATCTGAAATGATAAACAATCATATTAAAGAACATCATATAGATTTGCGATTAAGTACTAATTTAAAAGAAATTAAAAGTGATGAAAATGGACGTGTAAAATCGATAATTATTGAAGAAACTGGTGAAGAAATATCTTGCAATGTTGTGGGTTTAACTGCAGGTGTAACTCCAAATATCGCCTTTTTAAAAGATTCAGGAATTGAAACTAAAAAAGGAGTTTTAGTAAACAGATATTTAGAAACAAATATAAAAGATGTTTATGCAATTGGAGATTGTGCAGAACAACACACTGCAATTGGTCAGCGTAGAAATATTGAAGCAGTTTGGTATACAGGAAGAATGATGGGCGAAGCTTTAGCACAAACCATTTGTGGAAACAAAATGGAATACAAACCTGGACATTGGTTTAATTCTGCCAAGTTTTTAGATATTGAATATCAAACTTATGGTTGGGTTTTTAGCGAGCGAAACAAACAAGAAAATGAAACGTATTTTCAATGGCAACATGCGAATAAAAATATTTGTATTACCATTTCTTATGATAAAAATACGCATAAATTTTTAGGAATAAATACATTCGGAATTCGAATGCGCCATGAGCTTTTTGATAGATGGTTAACTGAAAATCAATCAATAGAACACGTATTAGAATATTTAAAAGACGCCAATTTCGATCCTGAATTTTACAGTTTGTATGAAAACGATATTGTTGCCAAGTTCAATCAGGAAAATGGAACTGATATTAAAGTAAAAAAGAAAAGTTGGAAACGAATTTTTTCTAAAGCTTAAAATATAATGAAAACAATAAAACACATAGGTTTAGTAATCTTTTTAATAGGATTAACCATTTTTACAGCATCTGTTTTTACAGGGAACTTTTCTTTTACAGAAAAAGAATTAGACATTTATTTTGTTGAAAAGAAATACAAAAGTGACATTTTTAAAGAAGAATTACAAAAAGGAATTGTAACCGATGAAAATTTAAATATTTTCCAATTTTCTAAGCGCGTTAGAAATGCTGTAGAAAAAAACAATTTGTATTATGATAATTTAATAGAAAAATATAACAAAGAGAAAAATTGGGATAAAAAAGGCTTACAGTATCAATATAAAATCAATGGAAAACCTCACGCCATAAGTTATCAGATTGCAAAAAAAGCAGGCAGTGGTTTTGTAAAAGAAAATGCTAGCCTCATGTGGTTCTTAACTTTTGGTTTAGGAATTCTAGGCGCATTAATGTTTATGCTACCAAACCTAATTTTACTTGGAAAACCTGGCATAAAAAACGATCATATTTATCAAGAATCTTCAACTAATAGAGGTTTTATTGCTTGGTTGGTTTTAGTTTACTTGGTTACTTTTTATTTGGTGCTATATTTTATGGCAGATTATGTAGTGAATTGGACATATATTTTAGACCCAATAAGCAAAGCATTAAATGGTGGTGAAGCATCTCAATGGTTTGTTTATGGTTTTTTATACTGCACAATTATGCTAACAATGGGCATAAGAATGTACATTAAATACAGACATAATAAATATCAAATTGTAAGAACAACATCGGTTTTATTTTTTCAAATTGTATTTGCCTTTTTAATTCCTGAAATTATGGCAAGTTTAGGAAAACCTGGTTACGATTTTAAAAGCGCCTTTCCTTTAGATTATGATTTTTTTTGGGAATGGAACATTAAAAGCTTATCTGAGAGTGGAGGAATAGGTATCTTTATTTTGGTTTGGGGAATTATTTTAACTTTAATTATAGTTCCTGTAATGGTTTATTTCTTTGGAAAAAGATGGTACTGTTCTTGGGTTTGTGGTTGTGGAGGTTTAGCCGAAACTTTAGGAGATCCATACAGACAGCATTCAGACAAAAGTTTAAATGCATGGAAACTAGAAAGATGGTTAATTCATGCTGTTTTAGTTTTTTCTTTATTAATGACGCTAGTTACTTTATATTGTTATTTTTCTGGAACGAGTTCTTTTCTAGGAATAAAATCGCAATGGATAAAAGACACCTATAGTTTCTTAATTGGAGCTTGGTTTGCAGGCGTTATTGGAACAGGCTTCTATCCTATTTTCGGTAACAGAGTTTGGTGCAGATTTGGTTGCCCATTAGCTGCTTATTTAGGTTTAGTACAACGTTTTAAATCGCGTTTTAGAATTACTACAAATGGTGGGCAATGCATTTCTTGTGGTAACTGTTCTACGTATTGTGAGCAGGGAATAGATGTAAGAGCGTATGCACAAAAAGGAGAAAATATTGTACGTTCTAGTTGTGTGGGTTGTGGAATTTGTTCTGCAGTTTGTCCAAGAGGAGTTTTAAAATTAGAAAATGGACCTGAAAATGGAAGAATAAACCCAACAGACATTTTATTAGGGAATGATATAGATTTAATGAGTTTGGTAAATAAGAAGTTATGATAAAAAAAATAGTGTTTACTCTAATTCTATTGATAAATTTTACAATATCCGCGAAAAAAATATATTACAAGGCCTATTACAAAAACGGACAACTGAAAGAAGAAGGTTGGTTGAAAAATGATAAAAAAATAGATTATTGGAAATTTTATCATAAAAATGGAAATATCAAAGAAGAAGGACGTTTTAAAAATGGTCAAAAAATAAATTATTGGTACTTTTACAACGACAATTCAATTCTTGAAAAAGAAGGTCATTACAAAAAAGGAAATAAAGATAGTTGGTGGCTATTTTACGACAAAAATGGTAATATAAACCACAAATGCCAATTAGAAAATAATCAGAAAAATGGATATTGTTTGATTTACAAAAAAAACGAACTTATAAAAGCTTCAAAATTTAAAGCTGGGAAAAAAATTAAAGAATGGACAGACTTTTCATCATTTAAAAAAGAGAACAATCTATTTGATTTAAGATAAATGAACCCAATAATAAAAGTAATTATCCCTGCTTATAATGAGCAAAATTCTATTGCAAAAGTTATTAAAGATATTCCTAAAATTGTTAACGAAATAATTGTAATTAGTAATAATTCTACAGATAACACAGAAATAAATGCAAGAAATGCAGGAGCTACTGTTCTTTTGGAAAAGCAAAAAGGCTATGGTTTTGCGTGTTTAAAAGGGATGGATTATATTGCAGGTCAAATAACCAAACCAGATATCATTGTATTTTTAGATGGAGATTATTCAGATTACCCAGAACAACTAATAGAAATTGTAAGGCCAATAATTAAAGATAATTTAGATTTTGTTGTTGGTGCAAGAGTGCATCAATATAGAGAAACTGGGGCAATGACACCTCAACAAATCTTTGGTAATTGGCTAGCCACTTCTCTAATGAAATTCTTTTTTGGTGCAAAATTTACAGATTTAGGTCCCTTTAGAGCTATTAAATACAACAAATTATTAGCACTTAAAATGGAAGACAAAACCTATGGTTGGACAGTTGAAATGCAATTAAAAGTAATTAAACAAAAAATGACATATATAGAAATACCTGTAAAATATAGAAATAGAATTGGAGTTTCAAAAGTTTCAGGTACCATAAAAGGTAGTATATTTGCAGGTATGAAAATTTTAGGTTGGATTTTTAAATACAGTTTTAAATAATGATTTTAGAATATTTAGTTATTTCTATTTATACAATATGCCTATTGCTTATTTTTGTGTATGCTCTAGCACAATTAAATCTCCTTGTTAACTACCTAAAAAACAGAGATAAAGAAGATTTTTCTCCAAAATTCGATTTTAATAATCCAGAAGAAATTCCTTTTGTAACGATACAGCTTCCTGTTTTTAACGAGCTTTATGTAATGAAGCGTTTGTTAAAAAATATTGCAAAAATAGATTATCCTATAGATAAATTTGAAATTCAAGTATTAGATGATTCTACAGATGAATCTGTAGAAATGACTGCCAAACACGTAAAAAAAGTGCAAGAAAAAGGCATAGACATTAAACATATTAGAAGAAGTAATAGAGATGGCTATAAAGCTGGAGCGTTAAAAGAAGGTTTAAAATTAGCAAAAGGTGAATTTATTGCCATTTTTGATGCAGATTTTTTACCAAAAGAAGATTGGTTACTGCAAACTGTGCCTTATTTTAAGGATGAAAAAATTGGAGTTGTTCAAACAAGATGGAGTCATATTAACAGAAATTATTCAACCTTAACAAGAATTCAGGCGTTTATGTTAGATGCCCATTTTACTTTAGAACAAGTAGGACGAAATAGCAAAGGACACTTTATAAATTTTAATGGAACTGCTGGTATATGGCGAAAAGAATGTATCTATGATGCTGGAAATTGGCAAGGAGATACTTTAACAGAAGACATTGATTTAAGTTATAGAGCACAATTAAAAAATTGGAAATTTAAGTATTTAGAGAAAGTAGAAACTCCAGCTGAACTACCTGTAATAATTAGTGCAGCAAGATCGCAACAATTTAGATGGAATAAAGGTGGTGCAGAGAATTTTCAAAAAATGGCGAGACGAATTATCACGAGTAAAAGCGCTCCTTTTAAAACTAAAATTCATGCTTTATTGCATTTGTTAAATAGCTCTATGTTTACTTGCATATTTTTAGTGGCTGTTTTAAGTGTGCCCATGTTGTATATTAAAAATGAATATGCTCACTTAAGAAATTATTTTTATATGATGAGCTTTTTTGTGGTTAGTTCACTCATCTTTTTTGTTTGTTATTGGCATATGTACAAAAATATTTATGGTGGTGGATTTATTAAATTTTTTAAATATATAGGCGCATTTTTCACTTTCTTTTCTGTTGCAATGGGTTTTTCATTGCATAATACAATAGCAGTTTTAGAAGGTCATTTTGGTAAAAAAAGTGAGTTTGTAAGAACACCAAAATTTAATATTAAAACCATAAAAGACGGTTGGAAAAATAATAAATACATTAAAAAGAAACCCTCTGTACACGTAATTCTAGAAGGTATATTAGCTTTATATTTTGTGTTTGGAATGTATAGTGCTTTTATTGTTGGAGATCAAGGAGGCGATTTTGGTTTATTTCCATTCCATTTTATGCTTTTTGTTGGTTTTTCTTATGTATTTTTTAAATCCATTTTTTCGAAAGCTTAATGTTTTTCTTTAGAAAACAAAAGGTTACTTTATTAGTTCTTACAAGCATAATTCTCTACTTTTTATTTGGCTACTTTTTAGAAAGAACAGCATTTTATAAGCTCCTTTTTTTGTGGTCTGCACTCTTTGGTTGTTTTTATTTTTTAATAAATAACAAGAAAATTTCATTTTCAAATTTAGTAGGCATTTCCATTCTTTTTAGATTGATATTTCTCTTTACTACTCCAAATTTATCACAAGATTTTTATCGTTTTATTTGGGATGGAAGAATGATTTTAGAAGGCTTAAATCCTTACTTATCTTATCCAGAATACTTTATGCAACAAAGAATATATCCCATTGCTGAAGCTTCTGAATTGTATCTTGGAATGGGCGAATTAAATGGAAGCCATTATTCCAATTACCCACCTTTAAATCAACTTTGTTTTTTAATAGCTGCCATTTTTTCTAGCAAAAGTATATTTGGTTCTATTATTGTTTTAAGGTCGATCATTATTTTAGCAGACATTGGAATTCTTTATTTTGGAAGTAAGTTATTACAGAAACTAAACCTACCAAAAAGAAATATATTTTGGTACATATTAAATCCATTCATCATTATAGAAATGACAGGCAATTTGCATTTCGAATCTGTAATGCTCTTCTTTTTTATTGTTGGGATGTATAAATTACATCAACAAAAATGGATTTTAGCAGCTATTTTTATTGGACTCTCTATTTCCTTAAAATTGCTTCCTTTATTGTTTTTACCCTTGTTTTTTAAATGGTTTGTAAAAAACAGAGATTTAGATTTAGAATTTATTCAATGTAAAAAAAATGTTGTAAATCTTGAAAAAAATATTCCTGCCTTTATGGGAATTTCAAAACTGATAGCATTTTACGCAATCATTTTATCTACAATTACACTACTTTTTCTTCCTTTTTATTCATCAGAATTACTAGAAAACTACACAAAATCTATAGCCTTATGGTTTGGTAAATTTGAGTTTAATGCAAGCTTTTATTACATTTTTAGAGAAATAGGTTACGTTTTTAGAGGCTACAATGAAATTGCAATTATTGGAAAAATAACAGCTATTTCAACCATTCTATTTTTAATAATACTCACCTTTTTTAGAAAAAACACTTCTTTTAAACAACTATTTACAGCAATGTTATTTGGTTTGTGTTTTTACTATTTTACTGCGACAACTCTTCATCCTTGGTATATAGCAACACCATTACTGCTATCTGTTTTTACAAAATATAAATTCCCAATTCTCTGGAGTTTGGTTGTTATTTTAAGTTATCAAGTGTATGCTAATGAACTTTGGAAAGAAAATCCATTTATATTAATAATTGAATATTTATTGGTATTTGGGTTTTTAATTTACGAATTGAAAAATAAATCATCAAAAAATAACAACTTAATCATTTAATAAAAAACAAGTGCTTTTAATTTTATATATTAGTGGTTAATTTTTGTACATGAAGAAACTCACCATAAAAGACATTGCTAAAGAATTTAAAGTCTCTATTTCTACTGTTTCAAAAGCTTTAAACGATAGTTATGAAATTAGTGAAAGTACGAAAGAGAAAATTCAGAAATACGCTAAAGAGCATAATTATAAGCCTAATTTTAATGCATTAAGTTTAAAAAACAGAAGCACAAAAACCATAGGTGTTATTATACCAACCATGCTAAATTATTTCTTTGCACAAGTTTTTAAAGGCATAGAAAAAAAGGCTTTAAAAGAGGGTTATAAAGTTATTACTTGTATCTCGAATCAATCATTTGAAAAAGAAGCAGAAATTATAGAAATGCTTTCTAATGGAAGTATCGATGGTTTTATTTTGTCTATGGCAAAAGAAACTGAATTAAAGAATGATTACAAGCACTTTAAAGAATCTATAGAAAACGGGACTCCAATTGTTATGTTTGATAGAGTTGCACAATCGATTGAATGTGATAAAGTTACAGCAGATGATTTTAATGGCGCTTTAAATACTGTTGAATATTTACACAAAAAAGGGCATAAAAGAATTGCATTTATTTCTACAATAAGCGATTTACACATAGGTAAGCAACGTTTTTTAGGTTACAAAAAAGGATTAGAAAATGTAAATATTCCTTTTGATGAAAATTTAGTTATCGATATTTTGGAAAGAGATTATAAAAAATATGAAAGTGTTTTAATACCATTTTTTAAAGAAAATAAAATTGATAGTGTTATTTCCACTGGAGAATCTGTTGCAATTTCTGCGATGAAAACTTTGGTGAAAAGTGGAAAAGAAATACCAAAAGATGTTTCTGTAATTGCATTTTCTAACGGAATTTTATCAAGACATTCCAGCCCAAAAATGACTACGATAAGTCAGCATGGAGAATTAATGGGAGAAACAGCTGCGCAAATTTTAATTGATAAATTACAAAAAAAACATACAGAAATTATTACTAAAGTGATTAAAACAGATTTGGTAATTAGAGATTCTACTAGATAAAAATGATTGACTTTTCGAAAGTAAAATTAGTAGTTTCGGATATGGATGGCACTTTGCTAAACTCTAAAGGTGAAGTTAGCTCCATTTTTTTTGAACTTTTCTCAAAACTACAAAAACAAAATATTTATTTCTGTGCTGCAAGTGGCAGACAACACAATAGTATTGTTTCTAAATTAGATGCTATAAAAGAAGATATTTATGTAATTGCAGAAAATGGTGGCATTGCAAAAAAAGGGAATGAAGTTTTATTATCCAATTTCTTAAAACCAGAAAAAGTACTCAACTTAATTCCTGTATTAAGAGAAATTTCTGGAGCAAATATGGTTTTGTGTTGCAATGGTTCTGCATTTATAGAAAGTAGAGACGAAAGATTTATTAACCTTTTTCAAGAATATTATCATAGTTTTCAAGTGGTGGATGATTTGCTTGAAATTGCAAAAATTACACCCGTTTTTAAAATTGCTGTTTATCATTTCGATTCTTCTGAACAATTTATTTATCCTGTAGTAAAACATTTAAATGATGAAATTCTACTAAAAATTTCTGGAATAAATTGGTTAGATATTTCTGATGAAAAAGCCAATAAAGGAAATGCATTAAGAACGGTTCAAAAATTATTGAATATTACCAAAGCAGAAACGATGGTTTTTGGTGATTATCATAATGACATAGAAATGATGCAAGAAGCGGACTTTAGTTTTGCCATGAAAAACGCACACAAAGAAATTAAAGAAATTGCCAAATACCTGACAGAAAGTAATGATAATTTGGGTGTAGAAACTATTTTAGAAAAACTGATTAAAGCTAATCATTAAAAGAAACCATACTTTGTCTTTCTCTATTCACATGCAGTTTGGTAACATCTGGTCTGGAATAATGCCCTACCACATCAAAGTTTTGTCTTTCTTCTAAAACTCTATTAAAATCTAAGGTTTCTATAATTAAACCCTCTTTATTAATGATAGGTTCAACTATCCATTCTCCATCAGGACCTGCAATACAAGAGCCTCCATTTGCCAAAATATCTGGAGCATCTTTTACAATTTTATTGTAATAAGGAATATCTTTTGGAAAGTCAGACTTAGACATTAAAGCAGAAACCGAAATCACAAAAGATCGAGATTCTCTTGCAATAAAACGTGTAATATCTTTAGTGTTATGATCACTTCCTGGCCAAACTGCAATATGCAAATCTTCTCCTAAACCATACAAAGCAGTTCTTGGCAAAGGCATCCAATTTTCCCAACAATTTAAACCGCCAACAGTAAATTCTTTTAATGGATGCACTTGCAAACCATTTCCATCTCCAGGAGCCCAAGTTAAGCGTTCATCATATGTAGGTTGTAGTTTTCTATGAACAGATTTTATTTCTCCATTTTGATTTATATACACTAAGCTGGCATAAATACTATGTGCTCCTCTATTTTGGGCACGTTCCATAATGCCTAAATAAATGGCAATTTTATGGTCTTTTGCCAACTTACAAATGGAATTTAACTCCCCTTTTTCTATGATTATAGAATTTCGAACATAATATGAATGAATTTCTTTTTGAGTTTTAGAATTCCATTCAGCACCATTTGTTAAGGCAATCCAAAAAGGATAACCAGGTAATAATGCTTCTCCAAAAACAATCAATTCGCAATTTTCTTTTGCTGCATCCAAAATTGATTTCTCAATTTTATTGATGGTTTTTTCTTTGTTTAACCAAACAGGAGAAATTTGTGCTAAGGCTACTTTTAATAGGTTATTTTTCATATTATTTTGAATATTTTTCTATGAATTTGAAATTTATCACACATAATATCTCAGAGTTTTTTCGCAGAGATTCACCATGACAAAAATTAAACTTCTATAGAAACCACCAAACCCTCATTCCCTCGAATATTAAAAACAGTTTCATCATCAAAAATTAAATATTGTCCTTTAATTCCTACCAATTTTCCAGTGAAATTTAAGTTTTTTTCTAAGTTTAAACTTTTAGGTTTCTGTGGATATTTTTTAACAGGGAAATTTAAATTGGTTTCAGAATTGTTTTCAATAAAATATTCTTTGGCTTCATCTGGAATGTATTGTTTTAACTTCTCTCTCCATGCTACCAAATTTTCGTCTTCAATATCATTTTGCAACATTTTGCGCCAATTCGTTTTGTCTGCAACATGCTCTTTTAAAGCAACTTCTGTAATTCCTGCCAAATATCTGTTAGGTACTTCTACAATTTCTATGGCTTCATGAGCTCCTTGATCTATCCATCTTGTGGGTACTTGTTGCTTTCTGGTTACCCCAACTTTTACGTTGCTAGAATTTGCCAAATACACAATATGAGGTTGCAATTGTACAGCTTTTTCATAGACTAAATCTCTGTCTTCAATATCTAAATGCGCCTGACTTAATTCGGGTCTCATAATCCAATCTGCAGCTTGTGGGATATCAAAAAAGCAAGATTTACAAAAACCTTGTCTGTAAATTTTCTTTTCTAAATGACAATTTAAACATTCATAAGTCACAAATTTGAGGGTTATCTCTTTGTTTAACAACTGATTCATGTTCAAAAAATCAGTTTTCATATCTAAATAATACTGAATTTCATCACCATTCTCTGTCATCATCTTTTTTAAAACTCCTTGATACTGCATAAATAAATTTTGTTATTTTTAGCTTTTAACAAAATTACATAAAAAATCGAACTTTCTACATGGCTTTACCTATTGTAAATTCTATCATTTCGTGGTTTTTAAAAAAGCGAATTCATCAAATAGAATTGTTTTTAAAATATCCAATAGATGTTCAAAACGAACTTTTACTGAAGTTAGTTTCGACTGCTAAAAGAACCGAATTTGGAATAGATCATGATTTTTCATCCATCAAAAGTTATGAGGATTTTGTAAAATTAGTACCCATTCAAAAATACGAAAGTATAGAACCTTTAATTGAACGTTGCAGAAAAGGAGAACAAGATTTGTTTTGGCCAACTCCCATAAAATGGTTTGCAAAAAGTAGTGGAACCACGAATGCAAAAAGTAAATTTATACCTGTTAGTAATGAAGCATTAGAATATTGCCACATGAAAGCTGGTAAAGATATGTTGTGTTTGTACATTAATAACAACGAAGAAACTCAGCTTTTTACGGGTAAAAGTTTGCGTTTAGGTGGAAGTTCTGATATTTACGAAGACAACAATTCTTACTTTGGAGATTTATCTGCAATTATTACAGAGAACTTACCTTTTTGGGCAGATTACAGTTCTGCACCAAGCCAAGAAGTGGCTTTAATGTCTGAATGGGAAACCAAAATGGAAGCCATTATTGATGAAACCATCAACGAAAATATTACGAGTTTAGTAGGTGTGCCAAGTTGGATGTTGGTACTTTTAAACCGAGTTTTAGAAAGAACTGGAAAAGAACATATTTTAGAAGTTTGGCCAAATTTGGAAGTCTATTTTCATGGAGGCGTAAACTTTAATCCTTACAGAGAACAGTACAAAAAACTGATTCCTAAAAAAGATTTTCAGTATTATGAAATCTATAATGCATCTGAAGGTTTTTTTGCTATTCAAGACAGAAATGGTTCTAAAGAATTATTGTTGATGCTAGATTATGGTATTTTCTACGAGTTTATTCCAATGACAGATTACAAAGGAGAAAACTCAAAAACCATTGCTTTAAATGATGTAAAAACCGATGTTGATTATGCTTTGATAATTACTACAAATAGTGGTTTATGGCGTTATTTAATTGGAGATACCATTCGTTTTACATCTATAGAACCTTACAGAATAAAAATAACAGGAAGAACAAGACATTATATAAATGTTTTTGGTGAAGAGCTAAATATAGAAAATGTAGAAGATGGTTTAAAGCTGGCTTGCGAAAAAACAAATGCGCTAATTGTTGATTATACTGTGGGGCCTATTTTTATGAAGGATAAAGAAAGTGGTGGACATGAATGGATTATAGAATTTAGCAAAAAGCCAGAAAACATGAACTACTTCACAGAACTTTTAGACAATGCTTTAAAAGCTATAAATTCTGACTATGAAGCAAAACGTTACAACTCCATGACTTTGGCAATGCCTAAAATTCATTTAGCTAAACAAGGTTTATTTTATGAATGGCTAAAGAAAAAAGATAAATTAGGAGGCCAACATAAAGTGCCAAGATTGTCTAATAAAAGAGATTTTGTAGAGGAACTTTTAAACCTACAACCGTATTTTAAAGTATTATTGCCTTTTTTTTGGTTGTTATAAATATTATATCTAAATTATAACCAAATAAAAAGAAGAAGTTTCTTTAGATTTATTAAAATTAAAAACACTTTCCTTAATGCTATTCATTTATACTTTTTTTTAAAAAAATTCATAAAAATCGTTGTAAGTTTTAACATATAAAAAACCCCCTTATAATTGATCTAAATTTTTTATACCTTAATGTGTTTAATTATATTTGTAAAAAAAATAAAGGTGCATAAAAAAATTATCTTATTCGTTTTGATATTGTTAGTTGAGTATAATTTTGCTCAAGAAACCATTGGTTTGGTTTTTAATGATGTTAGTAAAACAAAGTCAAATGGTTATACTCTTATCAATCCAATTTCAGATAGTAGAACTTTTCTTATTAATAACTGTGGTGAGGTAGTTCATCAATGGGATTTTTCGGGTGAAGACGCAAGAAATTATTATTTATTAGAGAATGGTAATATATTTCAAAGCTCAGGTTTATATGCAGAAATTAGAGATTGGGATAATAATATTCTATGGAGTATTACTTATCAAAGTGTGCTAGGCTTTAGAATTCATCACGATATTCAACCTTTACCAAATGGCAACTTTTTAGTTTTAGTAAGAGACAATTATACCAATACAGAAATGTTTGCTGCAGGTATGGATACTTCTTATCCAAATGATGTATTAGTTTTAGAAAGAATTGTAGAAATCAAACCTGTTGGAACTAATAGTGCTGAAATAGTTTGGGAATGGAAACTTTTTGATCATTTAGTTCAAGAATTTGATAGCACCAAACCTAATTATGGCATTGTTGCTAACAATCCTCAATTACTGGATATGAACTATGAAGATGGGGAAGGTTCTAATCCTATACATGCCAATGCAATTGATTATAACGAAAGTTTAGACCAAATTGTATTTTCGGCTAGACATTTAAAAGAAGTCTTTGTTATAGACCATAGCACAACAACTGCAGAAGCTGCCTCGCATTCTGGAGGTATTTATGGAAAAGGTGGAGATTTTCTTTGGAGATGGGGAAATCCAGAAGTATATAACCAAGGAACAATTAGCGATCGAAAATTAGGAAGACAGCATGATATAAAATGGATTACCGAAGGTCCTGATAAAGGTAAAATGTCTGTATTTAGCAATGATGGTTATGGAACAAATACTGCTTTTTCTTCTGTACACATTATCGATCAAAATGCTACAAATGGGGTATACACTTTAGAGGCTGATAAATTTTTACCAAATGATTATTTCTGGTCTTGGGATGGAACTATTATGGGAACTCCAATGCTTGGAGACGCTCAATGTGGTGTCCAAATCATGTCGAATGGAAACGCCTTGATTAATGAAACCATAAATGGAAGAATTACAGAAGTTGATAGAGAAGGAAATGTAATATGGGTGTACATAATTCCTGTAGGTAATAATACTAATTATAGCCAATTTACTACAGAAATTTCTGGAAATAACGCTTTTAGAGCACATAGATATGCTGAAAATTATGCTGGTTTTAATG
Organism: Polaribacter sp.; assembly: GCF_049276715.1. Classification (GTDB taxonomy): domain Bacteria; phylum Bacteroidota; class Bacteroidia; order Flavobacteriales; family Flavobacteriaceae; genus Polaribacter. Next base: position 32,370 of record NZ_JBASWY010000041.1, on the reverse strand, counting down.
GTAAAACATTTAACAATACTGGTATAATTGAAGATGTAAATTCTATCTCTGCTGCTTGTAGCGCAAGTTTATCTGTTGAAAATTTATATTTTTCTGATCTAAGAGTTTATCCTAATCCTACAAAAAGCTATTTAAATTTTAGTTTACAAATGGATGAAATTAAAGTTTTTGATGTATCTGGAAAAACAGTATTAAGTACAAAGAATTCTAAAAATATAAATTTAGAAAATTTAGTAAAAGGTTTATATTTTGTTAAGATTTTGTCTGAGGAAAACTCGAAAATTATTAAAGTCTTAAAGAATTAAAGAATTAAATTCTTTAAAATACTACACATGTAAATTAATTTAAAACATATTTTTCACTAAAACCAAAAGGTGAAAAATATGTTTTATAAAGTTATATTATCTACACCCTTCTTTCCACAACATAATCTATCATCAATAAAAGAGAATCTTTGTAAGACGATTTTGGGTAATTTTCTAGAATAGAAAGTGCTTTGTCTTTGTAATCATTCATTTGAGAAATGGTGTATTCTATACCTCCATTTTCTTTTACAAAAGTAATTACCTCTTTTACTCTTTTTTTGTCTTTATTGTGTTTTTTGATGGTATTAATCAACCAAGATTTTTCCTTATTTGAACAAGTATTTAAAGTATGAATCAATGGCAAAGTCATTTTTTGCTCTTTAATATCAATACCTGTAGGTTTCCCTATTTTATCATCTGTGTAATCGAACAAATCATCTTTTATTTGAAAAGCAATTCCAATATATTCTCCAAACTTTCTCATTTGTTGCACAGTTTCTTGGTTTGCGCCTACAGAAGCTGCCCCAATTCCACAACAAGCCGCAATTAAAGTTGCCGTTTTTTGTCTGATAATATCAAAATAAACATCTTCTGTAATATCTAGTTTTCTTGCTTTTTCTATTTGTAGTAATTCGCCTTCGCTCATTTCACGAACAGCAATAGAAATTAGTTTTAGTAAATCGAAATCTTCATTATCTATGGATAAAAGCAATCCTTTAGAAAGTAAAAAGTCGCCTACTAAAACTGCAATTTTATTTTTCCAAAGCGCATTTATGGAGAAAAAACCACGCCTTCTATTGGAGTCATCAACAACATCATCATGCACCAAAGTTGCTGTGTGAATCAATTCTATTACAGAAGCTCCTCTATAAGTTCGTTCATCAAAACCACCATCAGAAACCATTTTTGCTACCAAAAAAACAAACATGGGTCGCATTTGTTTTCCTTTTCTACGAACAATGTAATAAGTAATTCTGTTTAAAAGCGGCACCTTAGAAAGCATGGAATCCTTGAACTTTTTTTCAAAGAGTTCCATCTCTTTTTTGATGGGAAATTTTATAAGTTCTGCTGGTTTCATTTATAGTAAACTAGATGCAGTATTAATATCAAAAGTAATGAAAATAACAAGATGCTCAAATAAGTGAAGCATAACAATATGTTAAGCTTTGTTCGCCAATTGCCCACAAGCTGCATCAATATCTTTTCCTCTACTTCTTCTTACATTTACTGTAATGTCGTTCATTTCTAAATTAGAAATATAATTGTTGATAGCCGATTCTTTGGCTTGCTGAAATTGTCCATCATCAATTGGGTTGTATTCTATTAAATTTACTTTACAAGGCACATATTTACAGAATTCAACGAGTGCGTTTATATCTTCTTTTCGATCATTAATTCCTTCCCAAACAACATATTCGTAGGTAATTGCACGTTTTGTTTTTGCATACCAATATTCTAAAGATTCTCGTAAGTCTTTTAAAGGAAAGTTGGTATTAAAAGGCATAATTGAAGTTCTTACTTCATCGATTGCAGAATGTAAAGAAACTGCTAAATTAAATTTCACTTCTTCATCTGCCATCATTTTAATCATCTTTGGCACCCCAGAAGTAGAAACTGTAATTCTTTTTGATGACATTCCTAAACCTTCTGGAGAAGTGATCATTTCTATAGATTTCAAGACATTTTTATAGTTCATAAGTGGTTCGCCCATTCCCATAAAAACAATATTGGTCAACTTACGATTATAGTATAATCTGCTTTGTTTATCAATGACTACAACTTGATCGTAAATTTCATCAGGATTCAAATTACGCATTCTTTTTAAACGTGCAGTTGCACAAAACTTGCAATCTAAACTACAACCAACTTGACTAGAAACACAAGCTGTGGTTCTTTTTTTTGTAGGAATTAAAACAGATTCTACAACCAAACCATCATGTAATTTTATGCCGTTTTTAATAGTGCCATCTGCACTTTTTTGCATAGAATCTACTTTGATATGATTGATGACAAAGTTACTCTCTAACATTTCTCTAGTTTGTTTAGAAATGTTTGTCATCTCTTCAAATGTATGCAAAGACTTACTCCAGAGCCACTCATACACTTGATTTCCACGAAAAGCTTTATCGCCATTTTCTACAAAAAAATTGCGTAATTGTTCTTTGGTTAAGGCTCTGATGTCTTTTTTACTATTCAAAATATTCTTATTAAAAGATTAAAAATTAAAAAAAATACAATGTAAAATATACATAAAAAAACTGGCACTTGAACAAGCACCAGTTTTTAATTTTTAAATTTTTCAATTCTTTAATTTATTAGATAATCAACATTGCATCTCCATAAGAGTAGAATCTGTACTTTTCTTTTACAGCTACTTTATAGGCTTCCATTAAAAAATCGTAACCAGCAAATGCTGCAGCTTGCATCATTAAGGTAGATTTTGGTGTATGGAAATTGGTAATCATAGAATTCGCGATACTAAAATCGTAAGGAGGAAAAATAAATTTATTTGTCCAACCTTCAAACGCATTTAATTCTGCATTCGATGAAACCGAAGATTCCACAGTTCTCATTACTGTTGTTCCAACAGCGCAAATTCTTCTTTTGTCTTTTTTTGCCTGGTTAATTTTCGCAGCAGTTGCAGCCGGAATTATAATTTGTTCAGAGTCCATTTTATGTTTCGACAAATCTTCTACCTCAACACCACTAAAAGTTCCTAAACCAACGTGTAATGTCATTTCTGCAAAATCAATTCCTTTAATTTCTAAACGTTTTAATAAATGTTTAGAAAAATGCAAACCTGCAGTTGGTGCTGCAACAGCCCCTTCGTGTTTTGCATAAATTGTTTGATAACGCTCCTCATCTGAAGGTTCTACAGCTCTTAAAATGTATTTAGGCAAAGGTGTTTGCCCTAATTCTAATAATTTTTCTCTGAAAGATTCGTAACTTCCATCGTATAAAAAGCGTAAAGTTCTACCTCTAGAAGTTGTGTTGTCTATAACTTCTGCTACTAAACTGTCATCATCACCAAAAAACAACTTGTTTCCAATTCTTATTTTTCTTGCTGGATCTACTAAAACATCCCACAATCTATTTTCTGCATTTAATTCTCTTAATAAGAAAACTTCAATTCTAGCACCTGTTTTTTCTTTATTTCCAAACATTCTTGCAGGAAAAACTTTGGTGTTATTTAGCATTAAAACATCACCTTCATCAAAGTAATCGATAACATCTTTAAACAATTTGTGCTCTATAGTTTTGTCTTTTCTGTTTAAAACCATTAAACGAGACTCGTCTCTATGTTCTGCAGGATATTCTGCCAATAATTCATCTGGCAATTCAAAATCGAAGTGTGATAATTTCATATATATATTTAGCTATAAAAAGATGCAAATATACGATATGAAAATAGGCGTTGTCAAGTGTTTACCTGTTTATCTTTAAAGTTTATCTATTTTAAACCCAATTTGCTGCATATCATCCCAAAATTTTTGATACGATTTGGTAACAACCTCAGCATTTAAAATTTTGATGGGTGCTTTTAACGCTAAAGGCGCAAAAGCCATTGCCATTCTATGATCATTATATGTTTTTATGGCAATATTTTCTTTTATTTCTAATGATTTTTCTAAATGCAAACTTTCGTTTGTTACAGAAATAGTTGCTCCCAATTTGGTCAATTCAACTTGCAAAGCTTCTAATCTGTCTGTTTCTTTAATTTTTAAAGTGTGTAAACCTTTTAAATTACAAGCAACATTTTCTAAAAAACAAGTAACAGCAATGGTTTGCGCAATATCTGGAGCATTTTTTAAATTGATTTCCAAAGCAGATTTTTTACTTTCTTTTACTTTTTTTAAAGTGATAAAATTCTCTCCAAAAGTAGTTTCTACACCAAAATGTTTGTACACTTTTTTTAAACAAGAATCTCCTTGCAAACTTTCTTTCTTATATGCTGATAATTGAATTTGAGAACCAATCTCTGAGGATGCAATAATCGAATAAAAATAACTTGCAGAAGACCAATCAGATTCTACAACTACTGTTTGTTTTTCAATATTTTTTATAGGATACACTTTTATAAAATTGCCTATAAAACTTGTTTTTACACCTATTTGATGCAATAAACTCAATGTCATGTTTATATAAGGAATAGATGTTATTTGCCCTAATAATTCTATTTCTAATCCGTTTTCTAATTTTGAAGCAATTAACAATAATGATGAAATATATTGGCTACTTACATTCCCATTAATTTGAACTTTGTTTTGTGTAATTTTTGTGCCTTTAATTTTAATTGGTGGATATCCAATTTTATCTGTAAAAGAAATATCTGCACCTATATCTTTTAAAGCATTTACTAAAATTTCAATAGGTCTGTTTTGCATTCTTTCAGAACCTGTAAGTACAGTTTCTCTGCCATCATTTACTGCAAAATAAGATGTTAAAAAACGCATTGCAGTGCCTGCATGACCAATATCTACAGTAACATCATTTGTAGAAAGTGCATGTTGCATGTGCACAGAATCATCAGAATCCGATAAATTCTCTATCGTAATTTCTGGGAATAATTTTTGTAAAATCAGCAATCTATTCGATTCACTTTTCGAACCAGAAATAGTTATTTTTTGATTTATTTTTTTATCGTCTAAAACATTTAACAATATGTCCATTCTAAAAACTGATTTTAATTCTTATTTTTAAGGCTTAAACTTACAACTAACCTACATGAAAAAATTTCTTTTTGCGGCAATTTGCATCTTTTTATCTGCAAATGCCAAAGTTAATGCACAAAAAAAAGCTACCCAAGTTTCTGACGAATATTTTAGCGAAGTAAAATACAGAAATATTGGTCCTTTTAGAGGTGGAAGAAGTGCTGCTGTTACTGGCGTTTCTGGAAAAGCAAATTTATTTTACATGGGCGCAACTGGTGGTGGCGTTTGGAAAACTACTGATGCTGGGAACACTTGGCAAAATATTTCTGACGGTTTTTTTGGCGGTTCTGTTGGTGCTGTAGCAGTTTCTGATTCTGATAATAATGTAATCTATGTTGGAATGGGAGAAAAAACCGTTCGTGGAAATGTTTCTTCTGGAGATGGAATTTGGAAATCTGAAAATGCAGGAAAAACTTGGACACATGTAGGTTTAAAAAATTCAAGACATATTCCAAGAATGCGTATTCATCCAAAAAATTCTGATATTGCTTTTGCAGGAGTTTTAGGTGATTTATACAAACCCACTCAAGAAAGAGGGGTTTACAAAACTATTGATGGTGGAACAACTTGGAAAAAAGTTCTTTTTTCTGATGAAAATTCTGGAGTTGTCGATTTAATTATCGATCCAAATAATCCAAGAATTTTATTTGCAACAACTTGGGATGTTAGAAGAACTCCTTATAGTTTATCTTCTGGTGGCAAAGGTTCTGCAATGTGGAAAAGTACTGACGAAGGTGAAACTTGGACAAATATTTCAGAGTACAAAGGTTTGCCTAAAGGTATTTGGGGAATTGCTGGAGTTACAGTTTCGCCAGTAAATTCGGATATTGTGTATGCTTTAATCGAAAATGAAAAAGGCGGAATTTACAAATCTACAGATGCAGGAAAAACTTGGAGTTTGATAAATTCTGAAAGAAAATTGCGTCAAAGAGCTTGGTATTACACACGTTTGTATGCAGACACCCAAGATGAAGATATTTTATATGTGTTAAATGTTCGCTATCACAAATCTACAGATGGTGGAAAAACTTATAAAACGTATAATGCGCCTCATGGAGATCATCATGATTTATGGATTGCACCAGAAGACAACCAAAGAATGATAATTGGTGATGATGGTGGAGCTCAAATTTCTTTTGATGCTGGCGAAAATTGGAGTACTTATATGAATCAACCAACTTCGCAATTTTATAGGGTTACTACTGATAATCATTTTCCTTATAGAATTTTAGCTGCACAACAAGATAATTCTACAGTGAGAATTTCGCATAGAAATGATGGTAGATTTATTACAGAATCTGATTGGAGCTCAACTGCTGGTGGAGAAAGTGCACACATAGCTGTAGATCCTTTAAATGATGATATTGTGTATGGTGGCAGTTATGGTGGTTTGCTAACAAGAGTAAATCATAAAACAAATGAAACCAGAGCTGTAAACGTTTGGCCAGATGACCCAATGGGACATGGAGCTGAAGATTTTAAATACAGATTTCAGTGGAATTTCCCAATTTTCTTTTCGCCAACTCATAAAAATCGTTTGTATGCAGCTTCTAATCATTTGCATGTTACTGAAAACGAAGGGCAATCTTGGAAATTAATCAGTCCAGATTTAACAAGAAACGATCCAAAAACATTAAAATCTTCTGGAGGCCCAATTACACAAGACAATACTGGTGTAGAATATTATGGAACTATTTTCGCGGCTACAGAATCTGCTTTTGAACCAGGTTTAATTTACACAGGTTCAGATGATGGTTTGGTGCATGTATCAAAAAATAATGGTGATTCTTGGAACAACATCACACCAAAAAAAATGCCAGAATGGATGATGATTAACTGTATAGAAGTTGATCCTTTTACAAAAGGTGGTGCCTACATTGTAGGTACAAAATACAAATCTGGCGATTACAGTCCATATATTTATAAAACCGATGATTATGGAAAATCTTGGACTTTAATTGTAAACGGAATTGAAGAAGAAAGTTTTACTAGGGCTTTAAGAGCAGATCCAAAACGCAAAGGCTTGTTGTATGCAGGAACAGAGAAAGGAATGTACATTTCTTTTGATGATGGACAAAACTGGCAACCTTTTCAGCAGAATTTACCAATTGTACCTATTACAGATTTAGCCATAAAAGAGGATAATTTAATTGTAGCAACTCAAGGTAGATCTTTATGGATTATTGATGATTTAACTCCTTTACATCAACTAAATTCATCAACATTAAAACAAGAAGTAGTTTTATACAAACCAAAAGATGCCTATAATTTATCTGGAGGAAATGGACGAACGTCAAGAACTGCAGGAACAAATCATGCTGGAGGTGTAAGTGTAAATTATTACATCAATAAAGTGGAAGAAAAAGATACTATTGCTTTGTCTTTTTATAATGTGAATGACAATCTTATCAAAAAATATAGCACTAAACCAAACAAAGAAGAAAAAGAGGAAACTCTAAAAGTAGAAGATGGCAGTAATATTTTTAATTGGGATATGATGTATGATGGAGCAGAATCTGTTGATGGTATGATTTTGTGGTGGGCTTCTTTATCTGGACCTATGGCTTTGCCAGGAACTTATAAAGTGGAGTTGGCTATAAATGATAAAAAAATGAATCAAACATTTAAAATTATCAATAATCCAACTTCTGAAGCAACTGAAAGTGACATGAAAGCGCAGTTTGATTTTATTAATGATATTAATTCTAAAATGACTGAGATTCATAAAGCTTTAAAAAATGTAAAAAAAGTAAGAGACCAGGTTGGTTTGTTAAATAAATCTATTACTGATAAAAAGAAACACAAAGAGTTAATTGATTTTGCAGATAAATTAGTGAAAGACTTGACTGTTATTGAGGAAACTTTGTATCAAACAAAATCGAAAAGTGGGCAAGATCCTTTAAATTATCCTATAAGATTGAACAATAAACTAGGACATTTAAACTCATTAACAAGAATAGGAAACTACGCTCCTACGCAACAAGCAATCGATTTTAAAAATGAAATTACCAAAGAAATTGATGTAGAATTGGCAAAGTTAAACGCACTATTTACAAATGGAGTAAAAGAATTGAACCAGAAAGTAAAAGAAAGTGATATTGATTTGATTCAGTTGGATTGATGTTTTATTATAGGGTGTTCAACAAGTTCAGACTGACCTTTTTTAGATTTATTATAATTTGAAATTTATAAAATAATTTAGTTGTACTAAAAACAATTAAAATAAGGATGTCACATTGAGCTTATCAAATACAAAAAAAAAGTCTTCGACAAGCTCAGACTGACATTCGTTAGATTAATTATTATATAAGATTAAGAAAATAATTTATTTTTACTAATGCCAATTGAAACTCACAATGTCACACTGAGCTTGTCGAAGTGGAAATTAATGTTTAAAAAATCAAAAAATGAGAACTTATTACGTTTATATTCTACTTTGTTCAGATAAATCATTTTACACAGGAATAACCAACGATTTAGAACGAAGAATAATAGAACATAAATCTGTTAAAAATAAAGACTCATATACTTCCCAAAGATTACCTTTAGAATTAAAATGGTATCTAGAATGTTCAGACTCTAGAGATGCAATTCAATATGAAAAAAAGATAAAAGGTTGGTCTAGAAGAAAAAAACAAGCGTTAATTGATGGGAATTGGGATGATTTGGTGAAATTTTCTAAAAACTATAGGCAATATAAAGATTCTAGAATGTAAATAAATTTTAAATGGTCTTCGACAAGCTCAGACTGACATTCGTTCCATAAATTGCTTATTAGAATTACAAAAAAAAATAATTAAATTTTAAAATTAAAAAGGTTAGATGTAAAAATTTAACCTTTTTTAGTTGTGTTTATTTTTAAAATTCTCGTTGATCAATTTCCTTGCTTTGTGAAAAATCCTAAAGAAAATTGCAAATCCAATTACTTGAATAAAAACTTGTAGAATATCAAAAGGAACATCAAAAAAAATATTAGCAATAAATTGGAATAGAGCAAATATCAAAAAATAAAATGGAATATAAATCAATAAGTATTTACCTAATGAGATTGAATTTATCAAATCAGTTTCGTCTTCAACGTTTTTATTCAACTTGTTGTTGATGTTTTTTAAAATCACTTTTTCATATTTTTATTCGTAATATAAAAACCATAAATAATACTAATCACTATTTTAATTCCCCAAAAAGATTTCCATTTCCCATCATTAAAATTGGCTTCAGACACTGCTTCAAAATCTCCAGCAAATATTTCTTGCCAACTATTCATAAATAATGAAATTAAAGTAACTATTATAAAAAAGGGAACAGCTACTTTTAAAAAGTTTGGCCAAAATTCTGGTCTTTTAATTTTTTCTGGGAAACTCATTATTTTAATTTTTGGTTATTTTGATGACGATCGTGATCGCGTTTTGTTTTAATATCTAATTTTTTCTCAAAAGCATCCTGCAAATTGATTCCTGTTTGGTTTGCCAAACACAAAACTACAAACAGAACATCTGCTAACTCTTCGCCTAAATCTTTGGCTTTATCAGATTCTTTTTCACTTTGCTCTCCATATCTGCGCGCAATTATTCTAGCAACTTCGCCAACTTCTTCTGTTAATTGAGCCATGTTTGTTAATTCGTTAAAATAACGAACTCCGTGGTTTTTAATCCAATCATCTACTTGCTGCTGTGCGTTTTGTATGTTCATACTTTTTTAATTGTAAGATTCAAATATATAGTTTCTAAAATAATTTAGTTTGTTTCTATACCTTAAAAATTATACTATCTTTAACTACGAGTATAAAACATTAAAATGTTGTATATTGGCGTTAAAGTTAACAAATCAACCCAAAAACTCACAAACCTCTTTATAAAAATCTTTCGGATTTTCTGCATGCAACCAATGCCCTGCATTTTTAATTTCTACTATTTTATTACTAGGAAAATGAGTATCAATAATTAAATGTTCTTCAGCAATTATATAACCTGAATTTTCTCCTTTTAAAAATAAAGTTGATTTCTTAAAAACAGCATTTATTGGTAAAGATTTACCAACTTCAATATTATTTTCTGTAAGCGATTTTAAATTAAATCGATACTCTAAAACTCCTTTTTCTTTCCAATATACATTCTTAAGCAAAAACTGACGAACGCCAAACTCTGGAATGTATTTAGCAATTTGCTCATCAACTAAATTTCTTGAATTTTGCAAGGAAAAATCAACAGAATTTAAGCCTGCCAAAATTGCATTATGATGTGGTTTATATTCTTTTGGTGAAATATCTACAATAATTAATTTATCAACTAAATCTGGATATTTTACAGCAAAAAGCATCGCAGTTTTGCCTCCCATAGAATGCCCAATTAAATGAAAATTTTCTAATTGATGATGTTGCACATACTCATATAAATCTTGTGCCAACAAATCATAATTAAAATCTTCTGCATGAAAACTTCTTCCATGATTTCTTTGATCTATTAAATGAACTTGAAAATTATCAGCAAACTGATTTCCTAGTGTTTTCCAATTATCACTAGAACCAAAATAACCGTGTAAAATGAGTAATGGCTTTCCTTCTCCTAAAATTTGTGAATGCAATATCATCTAGATTTTTAGATTTTTAGATTATTGGATTTTTAGATTGATAGAAAATTGGAATTGACATCCAATTTCTTATTGTAATCGATGTAAATACATACTCACCACATTCTCTAAACCCAAATACAAACTTTCTGTAATTAAAGCATGCCCAATAGAAACTTCAGCTAAATTGGGAATATTCTCTTTAAAAAATTTGATATTTTCCAAACTTAAATCATGTCCTGCATTGATCCCTAAACCTAGTTTATGTGCTAAAATTGCAGCTTCTGTATAGGGTTTTACAGCGTTTTTATTTCCTTTTTCGAACTCGCTTGCAAAATGTTCTGTGTATAATTCTATTCGATCAGTTCCAGTTTTTGCAGCAGCTTCTATGAGTTTTAAATCAGTATCAATAAAAATAGACGTACGAATTCCATTTTTCTGAAATTCTTTGATCACTTCTTGTAAAAAAGATTGATGTTTAATAGTATTCCAACCAGCATTAGAGGTAATTGCATTTACAGCATCTGGAACTAAAGTAACTTGAGTTGGTTTGGTTTCTAGCACTAAATCCATAAAAGATTTGATAGGATTACCTTCTATATTAAATTCACTTCTAACCGTATTTTTTAAATCGCGAGCATCTTGATATTTAATATGTCTTTCATCTGGTCTTGGATGAATGGTAATTCCTTGGGCTCCAAAATCTTCTATATCTGCTGCAACCTTTAATAAATTAGGCACATTACCTCCTCTAGAATTGCGTAAAGTTGCAATTTTGTTAATATTTACACTTAACTTTGTCATTGTATAAAATTAGAGTGCAAAGATAACTCATTAAATCATTTTATCCTATATTCGTAGAGAATGAACATAAACGATTACATACTAAAAGAAATTGAAGCTTTGAATTTAAAACACACTGTAAAGGGTGCACAAAGTTTGTTTAAAAATTTTCCGATAACACATTTTCCTGTGGTAGAAGATGCAATGCTTTTGGGTTCTTTTTCTGAAGCAGATATTCAAGCACTTGGAAATAAAGAAGATGAATTGGTTGGGTATGCTCACTTTATGAATTCTTTTTTCGCAGACGAAAAAGCGACAGTTTTAGAGCTATTAAAAATATTTGCAGATAATGACACCAACATTATACCTGTTTTAAATAAAGAAAAAAAATACATTGGTTATTATGATTTGGTTGATGTTTTAGACGTTTTTTCGACAAGCCCTTTTATGATTGAAGAAAGCGAAACTTTAATTATAGAAAAATTAGAAATGGATTATTCTATGGCTGAAGTTTCTCAAATTGTAGAGTCTAATGGAGGGAAATTACTTGGTTTGTATTTGTCAGAAAAATCGAATGATTTTGTGCAGATAACCTTAAAAATTGTATCCAAAGAAATTAACGAAATCATTCAAACATTTAGACGTTATGATTACAAAATAATATCTACACATGAGAATGATATTTATTTAGAAGATTTAAAAAACAGATCGGAATATCTACAGAAATACTTAGAAATGTAGTATTTATTTTCAGGTATCAAAAAAAACAAGAAAATTAAAATAAAATATCAATTTGAAAAAAGTTGCAATTTACGGTCAATCTTATTCTATTTCTGCAGAAAAGGAATTAAAAATTTTATTGGAAGTTCTGCAAGAAAATAACATTGTAAGTTTTATTGAAAAGAAATTTTACAACCTTTTAGTAAAAGCAAATTCTTTAGATAAAAAATATCCTACTTTCTCTCATTTTAATGATTTAAACAACTCATTTGATGTGCTTTTTACTTTAGGTGGAGATGGAACTATACTAAGAGCTGTAACTTACATCAGAGATTTAGGCATTCCTATTTTAGGTATTAACACAGGTAGACTTGGATTTTTAGCAACCATCAACAAAAAAACAATTAAAGAAAGTGTTGCTTTAATTTTAGAAGGAGAATATTCCATACAAGAAAGAACGTTATTAACTATAAAAACATCGCCAGAAACGAACGCTTTTTCTGAGCTTAATTTTGCCTTAAACGAAGTAACCATAGCAAGAAAAAATACAACTTCCATGATTGGTGTAGAAACCAGTTTAAACAACGAATATCTAACCAATTATTGGGCAGATGGCTTAATAATTGCAACACCAACAGGTTCTACAGGTTACTCTTTAAGTTGCAATGGTCCTGTAATTTCTCCAGATTCTAAAAACTTAGTAATTACACCAATTGCACCTCACAATTTAAATGCCAGACCAATGGTTATTTCAGACGAAACTAAAATAGAATTAACCATAAACTCAAGGGAAAAAGATTTCTTAATTTCTTTAGATTCTAGAATTACATCCGTTTCAAAAAACACTAAAGTTTTTATAGAAAAAGCGCCATTTACAGTAAAAAGTATGATTCCAAATAATCAATCGTTTTTACAAACCTTACGCACCAAATTACTTTGGGGAGAAGATACCAGAAACGAAACCAATCTTTAAGCAATAAATTACAATAAATCACTAAAATAGTAGTTATTCAAAAAAGACTGATTATTAACTTTATAAAGCAAATTGAAATCCCTATATTTGCTCGCTATTTTTTAGGATGAAAAAAAGTTTATTTTTAATTATTTTTGGATGTTTTTCTAGCCTTGCACTTGCACAAGTTTATGAAGCTGGAATCTTTTTAGGAGGTTCTAATTACGTAGGCGATATTGGAAGAACAAACTATATTTACCCCAATAAAGTTGCAGGTGCTGCATTCTTTAAATACAACTGGAATCCTAGAATAGCTCTAAGAGCTACTTACAGTTATTTGCCAATTGAAGGCAATGATTTAGATGCAGATACAGATTTTAGAAGAACAAGAGGTTTAAATTTTACAAATACAATTCACGAATTGGCAGTAGGTCTAGAGTATAATTTTTATGAATACGATTTATCATCAGATGATAAAACTTGGACGCCTTATATTTTAGTAGAGCTTGCAGCATTCAATTCTAAACATGTTGTTTCAGAGCCTTCTCCCAATCAATTTCTTTTGCAAACAAAAAACTCTTTCGCTATACCTATTGGGGTAGGGTTTAAGTCTAAATTAATGGGGCCATTGGCTTTTGCTTTAGAAACAAAATTTAGATATACTTTTAATGACGATTTAGATTACACAACAGACACAATACCAAATTTAAATTTTGGCGGAAATGGAAGTGATTGGTATATGTTTACAGGTGTTTCCTTAATTTATACTTTTGGAAGACCAGCTTGTTATACAAACGGATTGTAATATTATATGGATAAAAAACTACGCATCGATTTACTAAAAACCCCAAGACACGTTGCCATTATTATGGATGGTAATGGACGTTGGGCAAAAGGTAAAGGAATGAATAGAATTTTTGGACACAGAAATGCCTTAACAGCTGTAAGAGAATCTGTAAAAGCTGCCTCTCAAGTAAATGTAGAAGCCATAACTTTATACGCTTTTTCTACCGAAAACTGGAACAGACCCAAATTAGAAGTAGATGCTTTAATGAGTTTATTAATAAACTCACTAAAAAAAGAATTGCCAGAATTCATGAAACAAGGAGTTAAAGTAAACTCAATTGGTTCTATAGAAACACTTCCTAATAAAGCTCAAAAAGTTTTAAGTGATGTTATTTTTGAAACTAAAGACAATACAGACATTGTTTTAACTTTTGCTTTAAGTTATGGCTCAAGAGAAGAAATTGTTAACGCAATCAAAAACATATCTAAAAAAGTTGTTAATAAAGAACTCGATTTAGAAAATATTGATGAAAATACTATAAATAACCATTTATATACATTTAATTTGCCCGACGTTGATTTAATGATAAGAACTAGTGGAGAACAACGCATTAGTAATTTTTTATTATGGCAGATGGCATATGCTGAATTATATTTTACAGATGTACTTTGGCCAGATTTTAGACAAGAACATTTCTATGAAGCGATCATAGATTATCAGAACAGAGAAAGACGATTTGGAAAAACAAGCGAACAAATTACAGAATAAGTTTATTATAAAATTTACTTCTGCTGCATTAGTGCTAATTGCACTATTTTTTAGTTTTAGTGCCAATGCACAAATAGAAAACGACACCATTTCTAACAATAATATTGCTTTCGAAAAAGGCAAAGAATATATTTTAGGAGGAATTGTAGTTACTGGTTTAAAAAAGTTTAGCGAAGAAACTGTGAAAGTTTTCACAGGTTTAAGAAATGGACAAGGCATAAAATTACCTGGAGACAAACTTACAAGTGCTATTAAAAAATTGTACGAAAGTAAACAGTTTAGTAATGTAGACGTTTACCTGGCAAGATTAGATGGCGAAACGGTTTATTTACAATTTGACGTGCAAGAATTACCTCAATTAAACCTGGTTAAAATTAACGGTATTAAAAAGTCGAAGGCAAAAGACCTTGTAAAAGAAACAGAATTAAAGTTAGGAACAATGGTTACAGATAACCTAGTTGTAACTACTAAAAATTATATTACTAAAAAATATACAGACAAAGGTTTCTTAAAAACAAAAGTAAGCCTAGACATCAAACCAGACACTTCCGATATTAATATTGTAAACATGAATGTGTTTATAGACAAAGGAAAGAAGATAAAAATTAAAGACATTGTTTTTACGGGTAACAAAAAACTTTCTAGTAAAAAACTTCGTAAAACCATGTCTAACACCAAAGAAAAAATACTTGGTCGTTTTTGGAAAGGATCTAAGTATATAGAAGAAGATTACCAAGCAGATTTAGA
This sequence comes from Polaribacter sp., assembly GCF_049276715.1. Taxonomy (GTDB): domain Bacteria; phylum Bacteroidota; class Bacteroidia; order Flavobacteriales; family Flavobacteriaceae; genus Polaribacter. The sequence goes on along the minus strand of NZ_JBASWY010000041.1, from coordinate 17,028 downwards.
AAGTATTTTAGATAAATATAGTAGACTTGGTTTTAGAGATGCTCGAATATTAAGTGAAAATATTACCTGGAACGATAATAATACCATTAACGTAAATATAAATTTAGAAGAAGGTAGACAATATAGATTTGCAGATATTGTATTTGTTGGAAACAAAGAATACACAGACGAAGAACTGCAAAACTATTTAAGAATAGACAAAGGTGATATTTATAATGGAGCCGTTTTAAAAGAGCGCGTAAAAGGTGATGGATCTCCAACATCTCAAGATTTATCAACACTTTACCAAGATAATGGTTTCTTGTTTTCGCAAATAAATGCTGTGGAAACCAAAGTGGAAAATGATTCTATAACTGTAGAGATTAGAATTAGAGAAGATGAAAAAGCACGTATTAGAAAAGTTTCAGTTTCTGGAAATGATAAAACAAACGATAATGTAATTTTTAGAGAATTAAGAGTAAAACCAGGTGATTTATTTAGTAGAAGTAACATTATTAGATCTATTAGAGAAATTGGTCAGTTGGGTTTCTTTGATCAAAATGTAACTCCAGACGTAATTCCAGATTATCAAAATAAAACTGCAGATATTAATTTTAATGTAGTAGAGAAAGGTGGAAGCCAAATAGAATTGCAAGGTGGTTATGGAGGTGGTTCTTTTATTGGAACTTTAGGTTTATCATTTAATAATTTTTCTATCAGAAATATTTTTAATAAAGATGCATACAAACCATTACCTATGGGAGATGGTCAAAGCCTTTCTTTACGATTACAATCAAGTCAAACTTTTAGCACTTACAGTTTCTCTTTTACAGAACCTTGGTTAGGAGGCAGAAAACCACAGTCTTTATCATTTTCTATATACTCGTCAAATCAATATCAATTAAATCCACAAACTTTTCAAGTAGATAATGACAGGAGTTTAAGCATTGTTGGTGCATCTATTGGTTTAGGTAAACGTTTAAAATGGCCAGATGATTACTTTCAATTATCACAAACAATTAGTTATCAAAGTTTTAATTTAAATAATTATGGTTTCAGGGTTGGATCTGAAGTTTTAGACAATGGAACTCTAAACAACCTTTCTTATAGCGCAAATATTACCAGAAATTCTGCAGGTCCAAGTTTAATATTTCCAACTTATGGTTCTGAATTTTCTATTGGTGTAAAAGCAACTTTCCCTTATTCTTTAGTTAATAATAAAGATTACTCTAACTTAGATGCAGCAGAAAAATACAAATGGTTAGAATACTATAAATTAAATGCCAAAGGAAAATGGTATACTTCTTTTACAGATAAATTGGTTTTAATGACCAATGCTGAAATGGGTTTTTTAGGATTCTATAACTCTGAAGTAGGTTTATCTCCTTTTGAAAGATATTTTGTTGGTGGAGATGGAATCGCAGTATTTCAATTAGATGGTAGAGAAGTTGTAGGTTTAAGAGGATATGAAAACAACAGATTATCGCCTTTAGAAGGTGGTTCTATTTATAATAAATTTCAGTTAGAATTAAGATATTCTATTACAGATTCTCCTTCTGCATCTATTTACACTTTAGGGTTTTTAGAAGCAGGTAATTCTTATGACAATTTTGAGACATTTAATCCGTTTGAATTAAAACGTTCAGCTGGTTTAGGTATACGTATATTTATGCCTGCATTTGGATTGTTAGGTATAGACTTTGCTCATGGTTTTGATCCTTTACCTGGCTTTACAGAAAAATCTGGCTGGCAAACACATTTTATTATCGGAAGACAATTCTAAGAAAACTGTACATTTGTAATGTCGAAAGTTTTTTTGGCACGGTTTTTTCTAAATACATTATACCAATGAAAAAAATATTTTTATTAGTCGTTCTTTTATTTAGTGTTACAAATTTTTGGTCACAAAGAAATCAAATAATAGCCTATATAGATATGGAATATATTCTAGAGAATGTTCCTGAATATATGCAAGCTCAAAATACTTTAGACTCTAAAGTTGCAAAGTGGAGAAAGAAATTAGATGAGCAAGCACGTCATATCGAAATTTTAAAATCAGATTTGGCAAATGAAAAAGCTATTTTAACAAAAGATTTAATTGAAGAAAAAGAAGAAGAAATTACCATTAAGCAAGAAGAATTAAGAAGATTAGAATCTTTGTATTTTGGTCCAAATGGAGACATGTTTTTAGTTAGAAAGCAATTGGTAAAACCAATCCAGGATCAAGTTTACAATGCGATACAGAGCATTGCAGCAAGAAAAAAATATGATTTTGTTTTCGAAAAATCAAGTGATTTAGTAATGTTGTATTCAAATAAAAAATACGATATTAGCGACCTCGTTTTATCCACTATAGATAGAACAAGATTATCAGAAGAAAAAAAGGAACTTAGAAAAAATAAAAGCGATATTTCTAACATTCCAGATGATGAATTAACTGATAAGCAAAAAGAGTTAATGGCTAAAAAAGAGGAAGCCGAAGCCAAAAAAGAAGAACTTATTTCTGAAAAAGAAAAAGAAAGAGAAGAGCTTTTGTCTGAAAAGGAAAAAGAAAGGGAAGCTAAAAAGGCTGCTATAGAAGAAAAAAGAAAAGAGTTGATAAAACAACGTGAAGAAAAAAGAAAAATATTAAGAGAGAAACAAGAAGCTTTAAAGAAGAAAAAAGAAGAAGAAAAGAAAAAAGCGGAAGAAGACAAAAAGAAAGAAGATAATTAAAACAAAAACACGAGAATAATAATTAAATTAAAACAAGAATGAAAAATTTTAAAACGTTACTATTAATTGCTGTATTTACTTTAGGAGTAGGTGGTGTTGCAAATGCACAAAAGATGGGTCATATAGACTTTGAAAAATTAGTAGCAGAAATGCCACAGACAAAGCAGCTTAAGCTAGATATTGAAAAATTAGGTAAAACTTACCAGGATGAAATTGAAGGTATGGCTAAGAAGCTAGATACGAAAATGAAAAAATACACTGCAGAACAAGCGGCTCAAACAGAAGAAATTAATAAAATGAGAGCTCAAGAAGTGCAACAAGAAAATGCAAGATATGAGCAATTGAGACAAACTGCTTACCAAGAAATGCAAAAAAAACAAGCTAGTGGTTTACAGCCAATCATAGAAAAAGCTCAAAAAGCTATAGATGAAGTAGCAGCTTCTAAAAGTATTTTATATGTTTTAGATGCTTCTGTTGGTAAAGGTCTTTTAGTTAGTAAAGGAGAAGATTTATTTGCAGCAGTAAAAACTAAATTAGGTTTTTAATAAAAACTTCTTACAAATAATGTAAAACCTACTTTTTATAAAGTAGGTTTTTTTATTTTTACAACTATATGAAATCTAATAATTATCCTATTGGTATTTTCGATTCTGGAGTTGGTGGAACATCTATTTGGAAAGAAATAAAATCACTTCTACCAAATGAGAATACAATTTATTTAGCAGATAGTAAAAATGCACCTTATGGAGATAAAAGCAAAGAGGATATTATTAAATTATCAATAAAAAATACTCAGTTTTTATTAGAACAGAACTGCAAACTTATTGTGGTTGCTTGCAATACAGCTACTACAAATGCAATTAAAATACTTAGAGAGAAATACCCAATTCCTTTTATAGGCATAGAACCAGCTATTAAACCAGCATCTTTAAGCACAAAAAGCAATGTGATAGGAATTTTAGCAACTAAAGGCACCTTAAATAGCGAATTGTTTGAGAAAACATCTAGTTTAATAAAACAACAAATAACCATTAAAGAAAAAATAGGAACAGGATTAGTTGAATTGATTGAAGATGGTAAAATAGATTCTATAGAAATTAAAAAATTATTAACTGCTTATATAGAACCTATGATTGAAGAAAAGGTAGATTGTTTGGTTTTAGGCTGTACTCATTACCCCTATCTAATTCCACAAATTAGAGAAATAGTTGGCGAAAAAATGCAAATAATAGATTCTGGTCAAGCAGTAGCTAGACAGACTAAAAATATTCTCGAGAAAAATTCATTATTAAATTTTTATAAAAAAGAAGGAAAACATCAGTTTTACATCAATAAAAATAAACAAGTTTTAGAGCTACTTGTCTCCAAAAACGAAAATATTAAAGTAATAGAGAAAGATTTTTAGAAACTTCCAAAAGAAGAGTTAATATTAGGACAGGCTGCAGCTCTTGGCTCTCTTGTCCATAAATTAATTCCCACAGAAACCTGATGAAACCCAGAGTTTGTTAATACAATGTCATTCATCTGATTTGTATACGTATAAGAGAACATCCAATTTTGATAGTTTATACCTATAATTGGCGAAATAAACTGAGAGTTTTCTATAGCATTCGCATCAAAAGATCTTCTATAGGAAAGTGCTGCCCAAACTTGAGTACTCGATAAATTTTTATATGCTTTAATATTAAAGTCTGCTATTCTCTCTCCTGTCCCTTCTCTAAACTGCAACATAATAGAAGGCTCGAATTGTACAATTAAATCCTCTCCAAAATAATAACCAGTAGTAAAAATATAGTTTCGTAAATCTAAAGGCTCTTGTACGTTTAAATTATTTTTAGCAGTTAGTAACAAATTTTTAACTGTAAAATATGAAGAAAAACCACCATAATGATATGCAGCACTAAAATCGGCATTATAATAACTTGTACTTTCTACAATCGCAGCTACTGCTCTATCTCCTGTAAAAGTTCTTTGATCTGATTGATTTTGAACAAATGTAAATGACAGACCAAAAGAAAGCTGATTAAAGTTTCTACCATTTCCCATTGGCAAATGATATGCATACGTACCTTGAATTCCTTTTTGGGAGTGAAAACCATTTTTATCATTAAAAAGAACAAAACCATAACCAGCATTTGAATACTCACCAAATCTTGTATGAAAACTTAAAGTTTGTAAGGCTGGAGCATCTGGTATTCCTGCCCATTGCTGCCTGGCTGTAAAACGTAATTTACTAGAATTACCAATACCAGCTGCTGACGGATGCACCAAATAAACATTATCTGAAAGATAATCTTGATATATTGGAAGTGTTTCTTGGGAATAACTTTTTAATGAAAAAAGAATTAGACATAATAAAGAAAATCTAGTACACAATAACTTCATTAAAAGCATAAATTATTTTAAGTTTCAAATATATCGATTTTGAAAGAATAAATATATCTAAACATAAAGTTTTAACACTCTTATAAAACAGAATAATTTTTAGTTTAGTATTAAAGCTACTTTTACTTCGCAAAGTAATTACTTAAATAATTATTTATCAGTATATTATTTATAATAATGAGTTCTTTTACAATAACTAACCTTTTAATTTCTAATCTATTTTAATGTCTCTAAAAAATAGAAAACCTTAGCATAATTATTGCTTCGATATTGAATCTATGGGAATGTTTTTATTGGATATATCTACAATAGAATCTATAATTATCTGAGAATTATTCAGAATAGAATCTCTTAATTTTCTTTTTAATAAATAGGTGCTGTCTGTTTTAATAAAATTATCAGCTTCATTAGCATTCATTTCTAAAAACGGTGGACAATCGAAATAATCTTCTTCATATACAAAATTTGTAAGTAAGGGTCTATTCCATAAACTCATCGATTTAAAAACAGAGGCAACCATAGGCAAAGCTGTATTTGCACCTGAACCTAAATAGGTGTTTTTAAATTGTACTCTTTTATCATAGGTACCAACCCAAGAACCAACAACAATTTCTGGAGAACAGGCAATGAACCAACCATCACCATTATTTTGAGTTGTGCCAGTTTTACCAATTAAATTATATGGAATTTCATAGTTTTGAATGCGAGATGCTGTTCCTTCAGTTAACACACTTCCCATCATCTTCTGCAAGTGACTTATTTTTATGCTACTTGCAACAAAGTTTCCATTGTAAAATGGTTTTGCTTGGTATAAAACAGTTCCTTTATCATCTTCTATACGCTCAATAGCAAAAGGCTGGATGCGTCTACCTCCATTAGAAATACTTGCATAAGCTGTAACCATATCTATTAATGAGATATTACCAGTACCTAAAACAAGTGAAGGTACAGAAGGTAATGTGGCTGTAATTCCCATTTTTTCAGCTAATTTTTTAACTGGTTGAATACCTGTTTCTAGCTGAATTTTTACAGACACAGTATTCACTGAATTTGCTAAAGCACCATACATACTATAACTACCTCCATATTTTCCGTTTGAATTACGAGGCATCCAATTTTCATATTTTGAGTAGGTTACTAAACTATTATCATAAAAATCGCAAGGATTTTTTCCATTTTGTAAAGCAGCAAGATAGGTAATAGGTTTAAAAGTAGATCCAACCTGTTTTGCCTCTAGAATATTATCTTTCTGACTCATTCCATAATCTATACCTCCTACATACCCCATAATTCTTCCGGTTTTACTATTTATAGTTAATAAACCTGTATGCAATCTATTAATAGCATTAGCAATAGAATCTTTTAACGATTGCAACTTCAATTGGTTGCCAGAATCTAAAGTCCAATACATTCTTTGTTTTTTCTCTGAGATCAATTTTTCTATTTCCAACTCACTTTTACCTTGAGATTTCCATTTTTTTACTTCATTCGTTTGATCTATAATTTTTTTAAGTAAAGCTTCCTTTCCTCCTTCTGTGCTTAAGGATTCCCAATGTTGATTCATCAATTTCTGAAGATTAACTATGTGCCTCAACATTGCCTTTTCGCTCGATTTTTGTATAGAGCTGTTTAGTGTAGTGTAAATTTTTAAACCATCAGTTTCTAAATTATATATATGTCCATCTGAGGCTGGGTTTTCTGCAGCCCATTTATCGAATTCATTGGCAACATAATCCTTAAAATACGACGTTAAAGAAGATAATTTTTTAGGTTCTTAATAATTAAGTTTTAATGGTATTTTAGCTTTTTCTTGCTCCTCTAAAGTTAAATATCCATATTTCACCATTTGCTGTAAGACCACATTCCTTCTGATAACTGCACGTTCAGGATTTCTTCTAGGATTATAATATGTTGGTGCTTTTAGCAAACCTACAAGAGTTGCAGACTCAGAAACCGATAGCTTTTTTGGTGCTTTATTAAAAAAACGAAATGCTGCTTTTTCTATGCCATAAATACTTTCGCCAAAGGTAACCGTGTTTAAATATAAAAGTAATATCTCATCTTTTGAATAAATGTCCTCTAACCTCTTGGCAATAAAAACTTCTTTAATTTTATTAATGGGTGTAGAAAACAAAAAATGATTTTTTCTACCAAAAGTATTTTTGGCTACTTGTTGAGTTAATGTACTTCCTCCTCCAGCATTTTGTCTTAATAAAACCGATTTTACAAAAACCCGCCCATAACTTTTATAATCAATTCCTTTGTGTTCATAAAATCTACTATCTTCAGTTGCAATTAGAGCATCTTTTAAAACTTTAGGAATTTCTGTACTATCGACATTAGATCTATTTTGAAGATAATAGAAACCTATTTGTTCTTTATTACTATTATAAAGGGTGGAAGTGAGTGGTGTTTTTAACTGTAGTAAGAAATCTTTTGTAGGTAATTTACCAAACACACTTATGTAGGTAAGTGAAATTAATATGATAAAACTAGCTAAACATGCAGCTATTGCATAAAAAACACTTTTAAAAGGATGTTTTCTTACAAAAAAAAAAATTCTTTTAAATAGACTCTTTAATAATTGATAATAATTACCTTTTATAAAATTACGATTAACCATTTTTATAAATTGAATAAAATTTAACTATAAATAATTCTTATCAAGATTCTTACTTAATGTATTTATTTTCAAAGACCATAGATCTTTAATTTCGAACAAAATTATCAAAAAAAAGGAATCTATTATCAAAATTAAATAGATAAGTTTTTCAATTCTAAATTTTTAAATAATTCAAATAATGTTTTCGAATTCTTATAAAAATGGGACTGTGTTTTTCTGAAATCTGTTTACTGCTATTGCATTAAAAATCAGTTCTTATACCTTTTTGAATTGACCTTTGTATTTTTAAATATTAAGCAAAAAAAGTAATTTTAGTCACAAATAAAATTTGTTCACTTCATTTTTTTTAATATCAGTTTTTATTTTTAATTTCTTATCCTAAAATAGTTTTATTTAAGTCTAAAAAAATAGAAATAAACTAGTTTATTTTCTGAAATTTTGAATCAACATATTCCGTCATAAAATTTTATTAATTAATTAATTTAACTAAATTTGGCTTATTAAAAAAAATAAAAAAATTGCAGCTAGTATAAACAAGAGATTTCTTAAATTAAAAATGGAGTCCTATTATTTTTTACGAATTGCTCATAGTGCTATATGAAGCTTAAAAATAAATTATACTCATTATTAAAAAATAACGTTACACTTTTTCTTGTAATCTCTTTTGGTCTTATTTTATTAAACTCTTACGCTAGTTATACAAATAGTATTGATAATAAATTTTCATTTAATCCCAGTGCAACTATAACAGCTGCAAAAACTGAAGTTTGTGAACGCGAATTTATGCTCATTACTTTTGAAGGTTCTGGAGGCACAGCACCTTATATCTTTACGTACACCGTAAATGGTGGTGCAGAGCAAACCATTACTTCTAATAATGCAGGCGTTGCAGAATTTAATTTTCGAGAAGTTTTTGCTGGCACTTTTACTTATAAGCTTACTAGTGTTAAAGATGCTAGTTCAGGGGTTATTCCAATAAACAATCAAGAAGTTACAATAATTGTTAATGCATTACCAACTGTAAGTTTTACTTTTGATAAAAATAATGTTTGTGCTGGTGAAATAATAACATTTACGCCAACAGCATCTGGTAAAGGAGAACTTAAATATTTATGGACTTTTGAAGATGGTGTAACTTCCGATCTTGAAATAGCTAGTCATTCTGTTCAAGCTTTTGGTTGTATAGTAGAAGATAGAGTTTTTAGAGTTACTTTAGAGGTAACTGACGAAAATGGCTGTTTAAACTCTGTAGTTAATTCTGTTACAGTAACTCCAAAACCAGACCTTGAATTTTTTGATGCAGATGGTGGTGATTTTAATAATTGTGATAATGCATCAATAGCAACTCCTCAATTTACAGTAAATGTAGGTAACAACTCTAACTCTCCATGTGTAGATTCTTACGATATAGATTGGGGTGATGGAAACACTGAGACCTCAATTACTTTCCCAATTGCACACACCTATTTAAATTTAGGTATTTATGACATGAAAGTGAAAGGAAATGGAGAAAATGGTTGTTTTAGCGAACTGATATATCAAGTAATAAACATTGCCCATCCTGTAGGAGATTTTGCAAGTACAGAAAACACTGACAATGTATGTTTAACAAATGCAGAAATAGACTTCGAAATTACAAACTTTGAAACAAATTGGGAAGACACAATTTATACGGTTAATTTTGGTGATGGTTCTCCTTTAGAGACGTATACCCATGCTGAAATACTAAATAACAATAAGCTAACTCATACTTACGACAAAGGAAGTTGTACTCTGCCAAATGGAGAATATATTGCTATATTATCGATGGAAAATTTATGCTCAAATACTGAGAAGACCATCAATAATATTACAATTTTAGAACCTTCTGTAGCTGAATTTGAATCGCCAGAAATTGCTTGTATAAATACTGATGTAGAATTTATAAACAAATCTCTTATTGGAGAAAATGACGATTGTAACAAAGCCGCAAACTTTATTTGGGATTTTGGTGATGGAACAATTGTAAATGATAACGCTGCAAGCCTGTCAAACAATCAAATACATAGGTATGCTGCTTCTGGCACTTATACTGTTACTTTAACAGTTACTACACAATGTAACACCGATATTTTTACAAAAGACATTTGTATCGAAGAAGTAAACACACCAACTTTTACTGTAGATAATGAGGCTGGCTGTATTCCTTTAAATGTAGCAGCAACCAATACTACAACAGAAAATACTGTTTGTAGTGCTGCAAGTTATGAGTGGGAAGTTGCGTATGCTGCTGGTAATTGCGAAACTACTGGCTCATGGAGTTTTATAAACGGAACAGATAAAAATTCAGAAAATCCAGAATTTTTATTTACGAATGCTGGACTTTATACATTGACACAAAAAATAATTACAGGTTGTGGAACCGAAACAACCTCAAAAATAATTGAAGTAAAAAAACCACCCACAGTAAGTTTAGATCCCATTGATGATGCATGTGATAATCTTACCATAAACCCTGTTGCAACGATTGAGAATTGCACCTCTAATGTTGCAGGTATTACTTATAACTGGAAGTTTGTTGGAGGAAATCCTGCTTTTGCAAATACTTTAGACCCTGGTAATATTGTTTACAATACTCCAGGAACTTATGAAATAACGTTACAGATTACAAATGACTGTGGTGATTCTAATATAGCATCTCAAACTTTTGAAGTTTTTCAAAAACCAACCATTACAAATACAGATTTAACCCAACAAATCTGTTCAAACGAAAACACACAAGAAATTAATTTAACTTCAGATATTCCAAACACAACGTATGTTTGGACAGCTGCAGCTTCTTCTGGTATAAGTGGTTTTATAACCAGTGGAAATACAAACACAATACCAAGTCAAACTATTATTAATAATCAAAATGGAAGTGGCACAGTAACTTATACAGTAATTCCTACTGTAAATGGTTGTGATGGTGATGCTGTTGATTTTGTAATTACAATAAATAGTTCACCAAGATTTACGACACAGCCTTTATCATCAGAAGTTTGTCAAAATACACCAGCAACACTTTTAGAAGTTGCTTTCGAAAATGGAACAGGAACTGCATCCTATCAATGGTTTTCAAATACTGTTGATGTCAATTCTGGAGGAAATATAATTGGTGGTGCAATCAATGATGCTTACAATCCACTAACTGATACGATAGGAGAATTGTTTTATTATGTAGAAATTTCTTTTTCAGGAAGTGTATGTTCTAAAATTGTATCCAATACTGCAAGTGTAATTGTAATCGAACAACTTTCTATAGATACTATAAACCCTATACAAACTTATTGTATTGGTGGTAATACGAATGAATTGGAAGTAAGTTATTCTGGGACAGAAAATGTTACCTATCAATGGTTTTCGAATACAAATAATGCTAATACAGGTGGAAATTTAATCAATGGTGAAACAAATAGTTTCTATACACCTGCTCCTTTTTCTACAACTGGTAGTTTTTATTATTATGCAGAAGTTTCTCTAAGTAAAACAGGTTGTTCAACTGTTGCTAGTGATGTGTTTGTAATTAATGTTGTTTCAGATCCGATAATTGATACACAACCAGTTGCAAGTCTTGCTTTTTGTAAAGGAGCAACTCCTGTAGATTTATTTGTAACGGTTTCTGGAGGAACTAGTACTCCGAAAAATTATCAATGGTATCAAAACTCTGGAGGAACTATTACTATGGTTGGTACTAATTCTAACAGTTATACACCAAACACAGACAATGTTGGTACGCTTTCTTATTACGTTGTTATTACGCAACCAGAATCTGGTTGTTCTGTAACAAGTGAAAGTTCGCAGATTGAAATTAATGAGGGACCTACAGTTGCTACCCAACCAATTTCTTCTGAAGTTTGTTTAAATGGAATTGCAACTCTTTTAGAGGTAACGCATCAAAATGGTTCTGGAACTCCAAGTTTTCAGTGGTTTTCAAATAATGTAGATTCAAATTCTGGTGGAATTGAAATTCCTGGAGCAACTACTAGCACTTACAATCCACCAACTGTGGCAGTTGGCGAAACTTTTTATTATCTACAAATAACTTTTTCTGGTGGTGGATGTAATTTAATTACTTCCAATACTGCTTCTGTTAAAGTGGCCAATCAAGCAAGTGTTAGCAACCTAACAGCATTGCAAACAGTTTGTATTAGTTCTACTCCAAATGAATTGGATATTGAAGTTTCTGGTGGTGCAGGAAATCCAACTTATCAATGGTTTACAAATACTTCAAACACGAATACTGGAGGTACTTTAATTACGAATGAAATTAATAAAACATACCAACCAGCTAGTTATTCTGTGGCTGGCAGTTACTATTATTATGCAGAAATAAGTTTTGATGGAAATGATTGTTCGAATGCCATAAGTGATGTTTTTCAAGTAGATGTTGCTGAAAGCCTTGTAATTGATGTACAGCCACTTGTAAGTCAAGAAGTTTGTCAAAACGCGATTCCTACTGATTTATCTGTTACAGTTTCTGGCGGTTTAAATTCAGCCAAGCAATACCAATGGTTTGCAAACACAACCAATTCGAATTCTGGTGGATCTGTAATTTCTGGAGAAATTGCAAACTCATATACACCTTCAACTGCAACAGTTGGTGCTTTTTATTACTATGTGGTTATTACTGAACCTGCATCTGGTTGTACTATTACTAGTTCAGTATCTGAAGTAACAATTAACGAAAATGCAATAATTTCAGCACAACCAACATCATCAGAAGTTTGTGTTAATGAAACTGCAACACTTTTGGAAGTGACTTATGAAAACGGAATAGGAACTCCAACATACGAATGGTTCTCTAACACCAATAATGAGAATTTTGGAGGAATTTCAATAGCTACTACAAGTTCATATAATCCACCAACAAATACTGTTGGAACATTTTATTATTATGTAGAAATTTCATTTACATCTGGTGGTTGTTCTAAAATTATTTCTGATACAGCTCAGGTAATTGTCAATGAAACACCTGTTATTTCTGATGTAGAGATAAGTATTTATAGTGAAGAGACATTTTCTTTCAATCCAACTTCTGTTGCTGGAAATATAGTACCTAACAATACCTTATATACTTGGTCTGCACCTAGTTTTAATCCTGCCGGTTCAATTATTGGTGCATCAGCAGTTACAATTTCTCAAGAACTCATAAGTCAAACACTAGAAAATACAACAGCATCACCAGTAAAAGTTACCTATGTTATAACTCCAACAAGCACAATTTGTACTGGAAATAATTTTACTTTAGAGGTTACTGTAAATCCGAGTTTAAACCCAAATACTGTTGTTATAAATAACAGTTGTTTCGAAGCAAATGATGGTTCCATTAATACGAATATAACAGGAGGAATTCCTTTTGATGCTGGCAATCCTTACCTAACTTCTTGGGTTGGTCCAAATGGATTTACCTCAACAGACGCTTCCATCTCAAATTTAGAGGCAGGAATTTATACGCTAACAATTGAAGATAAAAATGGATTTATTTTCACAGAAAACTATACTGTTACTCAGCCTAATATTTTAGAACTTGTAAAAGATTTAGAAAAAAACATTACCTGTTTTAATGGCAATGATGGCTCTATTGAAGTTACCATAAATGGCGGTACTTTGCCCTATACTTATAATTGGACGACCACCAATGGAAGTGGAATAGTGCCTAACCAAAAAAATCAAAATACATTAACAAAAGGAAATTATACCTTAGAAGTTATCGATAAAAATAACTGTACAATATCTACAAGTTTTGCACTTAATGAGCCAGATGAAATTCAGATTGATTTAATTGCCAAAAATGATATTATCTGTTTTGGTGATGCAGTTGGTTCTTTAGAAGTAAATGTTTCTGGTGGTACAAGAACAGAAATAGCCGCTGGCGTTTTTAATTATATATACTCTTGGTCTGGGCCAAATGGATATACAAGTTCATCAAAAAACATCGACAATTTAATTGCAGGCACATACACTTTAAACGTAACTGACAATTTGGGTTGTACAAAAAATGCTTCTTTTATCGTTAATCAATCTGATGAAATTGACATCAATGTTACAAAAAAAGATGAGAGTTGTTATCAACAAAATGACGGAAGTATTGATATAATTTTAAGTGGTGGTGCTGCACCTTACACTTTTAATTGGAGTAATTCTGCAACTGGTTTATCATTATCAAACTTAGCTCCAGGCACGTATACATTAACAGTTACGGATGCTAATAATTGTACTAAAGCAGCATCAATAATTATAAACGAAGCGCTGTTTTATATAGAGCCAACTACAACACCAATTACCTGTAGCTCAGCAAATGATGCTACTATTAATTTAAATATAACAGGTGGTATTGCTCCTGTTTCTATAGTTTGGAATGATAATGCAACAGCAGGTGCAAACAGAACAAATTTGGCAGCAGGCACATATACTGTGCTAATTAGAGATAGCAATCCTACCCAATGTCCTATACAAGAAACGTTTGTTATTACCAATCCATCTCCAATTGTTATTACTGAGACAGTTATTGATGCCATAGATTGTGATATTGAAAACAGTGGAAGCATTAATTTAGAAGTTACTGGTGGTGTAGAACCGTATTCGTTTTTATGGAGCAATAATGAAACTACAAAAGATTTAGTAAATATTGGTAAAGGAGATTATTCAGTTACCATTACAGATGCTAATAATTGTGTAGTAACAAGAGAATACAACATATTTAGACAAGAACCACTAGATATTACTTTAAATGAAGTTCTTCTACCCTTTTGTAATTTAAAAACCAGTGCTATGCAAGTAACTGCAACTGTTACTGGAGGTTTTTTACCATACACTTACACTTGGTCTGGAGGTACCATTTCTGGATTAGATAATAATATTATGACTACTACAGAAAGTGACTCGTATTCTTTAACAATAACAGATGATAAAGGTTGTACTGCTGTTAGGTCTTTTAATGTTGATGTGCCAACAATTGGTATTCAAGATTTTACCTATAGTTCTTTTGCATTGACTAATATCGATTTATTATCAATTCAAGACCCAATTGATTTTACAAATTTATCTACAGGAGATTATGGAAAAATTACTTGGGATTTTGGTGATGGTAGTTCCAATACCAATGAAGAAAACCCAGTTCATACCTATACTAGAGAAGGTAATTATACCATTACATATTCTATAGAATATGATGCTGGCTGTTTTTACACCATACAGAGAGAGATAAACATTACCAAAGGCTATATTTTAATTAATCCAAATGCTTTTACACCTAATGGAGATGGTTATAATGAAACTATTAGACCTATACATAAAGGATTTACAGAAATAGAAATGACCATATACAGTACTTGGGGAGCTACTTTGTATTACGAAAAAAGTCTAAATTTTAATGGCTGGAATGGACTTATAAATGGCTCACCAGCTGAAAACGGAAACTATATTATGGTTGTAAAAGGACTTACTTTTTATAACACAGAGATTATCGAAACTGCACCATTTACACTAATAAGATAAGATGAAGAAAATTATAATTCTATTTTTTGTTTTTTCTAGTGTGATTAGTTTTGCACAAGATATTATTTTTTCACAGGCATTTTTAGTTCCAGAAACTTTAAATTCATCTTTTACAGGCTCTATAAGAAGTAGTAAAGTTGGTTCTTTATTTAGGTCTCAATGGCGAAATAGTGCATTTAAAACAAACACTAATTATGCCTTTTACGACACCTGGTTTGAGAGGTACAATACAGGAATTGGTGTTAGTTTTTTAAACCAATCAGAAAGTAATTCTAGCTATAGCTTTAATCAAATTAATTTTAATTATGCAATGGCATTTCAATTAAACAAAACCTGGTTTTTTAGACCTAGTGTTTCTGTTGGTTTTGGAATGAAAAACTATGGCTTCCAAAATTTACTTTTAGAAGATCAAATTAATTTAACCAATAACACTATAAATACATCATCATTAGATCCTACTTTGTTAGCCAGCCAAAGAAATTTTTTAGATTTTAGTTCGTCTATACTATTTAATAATGATGATAGTTGGATTGGTTTAACAGTAAGGCATTTAAATAAACCTAATATTTCATTAACTGAAAATGGGAATGCTCCTTTAGATATTTTCTGGTCTGTACATGCAAAATATTACCTGCCTTTTTTAGAAAATGATAGGACAGAATTTAACCGCAAAAGTAAAGTTTATGTTTTATCAAATTTCATGATGCAAGGTGGTTTTAATAGGTTGGATGTTGGTGCCCAATATGTTTTCGAAAATCAGTTTTCGCTAGGAATCACTGCTGGGTTAACACCTATAAAAAATGAATTCACAACTTCATCATTAAGCTCTATAAGCTCTTTTGTAGGTCTTAGATGGCAAGGTTTTAGATTTGGATATTCTTATGATTTTAATACCACTAACTTCGTAAATACAGGTGGCATTCATGAATTTTCTGTGTCCTATGATTTTGACATCAATATTCGAGCTCTAAATAGATATAAATGTATTTCTTCTTTTTAAAATTTAGTTGATTTATATTAATTTTAAAAATTAAAATTAAATTTTATCCAGCATCATTATTTTAGATTTAAATTCCAATTTGTAAGCTAAAACCAATAACAAGTAAGATAAAATTAACAGAAAAATAAACCATTTTAATAAAATACTATTTCCTTAAAACTAATTTTCTACAAACTCTAGTTCTAATTCTTCTAAGGATTTTAAATTGGTCTCTGACTGATTTACTAAATGGTTGCTATTTTTTTATTTTAATACCATTTAATTTTTAAAAGATAAACTCAATCCAAAATAAACAATCTAACCTGTATACAAATCAAAGTCTCGGATTTGCCATTCTATTTAGTCTTTCAGTATCTGGATTTCTAAACGAAAAAAAAATATACCAATGTTTGGAGAGGTCTCCCTCTGCAGTATAGATTTTTGGGCTTGAAAATAGCAGTTTATTTTTGAAATCGTGTTCCAAATCGTGTTCAATTTTCCTAGTAAAGGTAATGAATTCATAAATTGATTACAAAAAAAACAGTTTAGTGACCTAAACTGTTTTTTTATAATGATTTAAAATAGTAGCGGGAACTGGACTCGAACCAGTGACCTTCGGGTTATGAGCTCGAGGAAAACACCCATTTTTGCCCTTTTTCAGCTATATTTTGATTAAATTGTGTACGAAAGTGTGTACTCTGATTTATAATTATATTATGTTCAAATGTAGTAAATTAATTATAATAATTCTTGGTCAATATCTTTAAAAAGTTTATTCTCTTTTTCAATAAAGGGGTAATACCAACCAACTTTATTTCTAAGCCAACTT
>NZ_JBASWY010000040.1:0-1626 GCF_049276715.1 Polaribacter sp. | reverse complement strand
CATGAGATTGCTTCACTACGTTCGCAAAGACAGTAGTATTCTACAACCACTCTTGTAATAAACCTACTAAATCTAAATTCAGACCTGCAAGGTTTCCAAAACCTGGCAGGTCTCATCAAATTACAATCGCGCTTAATCACTAACTAAACATCATAAGGTTGATTCCACTACGTTCGTAATCAGAAAACCAACCAAAAAACATCAAGCTAGGGAAACGGCCTACCGAAAACAATGCGTAAAATTTGAAAAGAAGCTTCCGTAAAAATTTTAGGCTGTTTGAGCTTCTTAAAACAATCAACAAAACAAAATGACACAAGCGAGTTCCTAAAATTTAGAACAGTGTATTCTAGATTTAACATAAAAAGCACGTCATTGCGTATTCTATGACACTACCAAATAAAATTTGGTTATTTACGCAACAAATTTTAAAGTATTCACATACGGTGTTTGTCTGTTAACTGCTGCAAAAGCTCTTGCCATTAATTTGCATCTTATAATATTGATTGTACTCATTTTGTTTTTTCCTTTTTCTAACCTTTTGTGATAATATATTTTCATTTCTGGATTGTTTTGGATGGCGGATTTAGCACATAAATCAAAAAGAGATTTAAGTTTTTTATTGGCCAAGTTACTTACTTTAGTTCCCCCTCTTATACTGGTTCCAGAAGTATTTGGAAAAGGAGCAATCCCACAATAAGAAGCGTATTTTCTCCAGCTTTTAAATTTTGTAAAACCGTTTGTAGTAACAATCATAAAAAGTGCCGTCTGATCACCAATACCTTTTACACTAACAACTAATTTATATTGCTGACTTAATTCTTGATTTGTCTTAATAATTTGTTTCATTTCCAACTCAATATTCTTAATTTGTTTTGTTAGAAATTTTATCATTTTCTCTTGAGTTTCAAACAAGAGTTTATTCTCTTTTCTAAGATAGATTCTCTTTTGTTCTCTGATGGTAGATTTATGTCCAGCTCTTTGTTTAACAAGGCGCTCTCTTAAGGTAAGGAGTCTTTTTAATTTACTAAGAGCCATTGATGGTATTTTGGAAGGTTTGATTTCATCTCTTAATCGGTGTCCATATAAAGCAATTTTTGTAGCATCTACTTTATCATCTTTCCCTCTTGAAATACCTAATGATTTTTTAATTTCTAATCCAGGAATTAAAGAAAAAGAGATGTCATTTTTAGTAAAAAATAAAGCTATTTCCTCAGAGTAAATACCGGTATATTCTAAAATAAATAAGGTGTATTCTTTTGAAATAGGATTGTTTTTATCAACCCATTTGATGAGTTCTTTAAAACCCTTTGGGGTATTATCAAATACTCTATAGCACTGATTGCTATGAATACGAACATCAAAAGTTAATTTACTAATGTCAATGCCGATAGTTTGTTTAATTTCCATAATTTTGTTTTTAATTAGAAAAAAGATTACGTTGACTAAAACCTTTATAAGGTAGAAACTAAAATTCTATTTGGTCCTTTGTAATCGAAGTTGAAAGAACGGAGACTAATACGCAAAATAGTTCTAGATCACTAGAGGAGCCAAAAGTTCACTCCGTTCTTTTTTGTAAAGTTAAATACTTAATAAATAAGAAAAACTTAACAATACAAATCTAAAGGA
>NZ_JBASWY010000039.1:0-1738 GCF_049276715.1 Polaribacter sp. | reverse complement strand
GCTGAACAAGGGTGAACACGCATGGCAGGGTGGCCGCATGGACAACGGCCCCCAGTCAGAGCAGACCCCCGTGAACATGGCACGGCCAGCACTGAGCATCAGACAAGCAACCGAAGCATGCGGGGTATCCCGCTCCACCATTAGGCGATACCGGGAGGCAGGCAAGTTCCCCAACGCCTACCAATACGGAGACGACCAGGCATGGCACATCCCAATAGATGACCTACTCAACGCGGGACTGCATCTCACTGAGCAGGGCAAGAGTGAGCCCGACCAGGGGCCAGAACAAGGGGGCGGCCCTACGTCAGAGCAGGGGGTGAAGGGCACGGTGAACACACCTGAACCCACCGTGACCATGACACTGAGCGAAGTCATCGACCTACGAGTCAGAGCCGAGCGGGCAGAAGCCGCTGCAGCAGCAGCCGAACGCGCAGCCACAGCAGCGCAACAAGGAACCGAAGCACTACAGCGTGCAGTCACGGGGTTAGAGACAGCACTACGTGCCATCGAAGCACGCCCCGTGACACCACAACCACAGGCACAAACCCCGGTAGAAGTTCCGGCGCAAGCCCCCGCACCACAGGCGAACACCGTCATAGACGTGAGGCAGCCAGCAGTAGCCCAGCCAGTTGGTCGCCACTGGTGGGGTGGCAAACGCAAGCAGCACGGAACGTAAGACCGATAGCTGCCTGTTGGTGTCTATCTTTTGGATGCTTGAGGCGGGTTTGGCCTAGCATGAGAATGTGCCCTTTGATCGGATCACTGTTGATCCTGCCCAGATGACCGGACTGCCCTGTATACGAGGGTTGCGGGTCACGGTGTCAGCTGTGCTTGGACAACTAGCAGCTGGTCAGACTAGCGAGCAAATATTGGTCGATTATCCAGAGTTGGAAGCAGAAGATATTGCTGCGGCTCTTGAATACGCGGCGCTGGCGGTCAGGGAACGAGAACTGCCGTTGACTCGTCCCGCATGAGACTGCTCATCGACGCGAATCTGTCCACGCGAGTCGCTGCGCGCCTGGCTGAGGCCGGGTACGACGTTGAACACGTCAAAGATCAGGACATGGGTGCCGCTTCTGATGCAGTAATCCTTGAATACGCGACCAGCCACGGGCAGACCATTGTTAGTGCGGACTCTGACTTCACCACAATGTTGGCGATCGGCGGACTGGTCGCCCCTTCGCTGGTGTTGCTGCGATCCACCGACCACCTAACCCCCGATGGGCAGGCAGCACTTCTCGTAAGCAACCTGCCGACCGCCGCCACCTACCTTGAAGCTGGGGCTGTCGTGTCGTTGAGCTCCACCCATCTACGAGTGCGCGACCTACCCATTTCATAGAACCTCACGACCAGCCAGAGGCGAGCCTGGGCCGAATCGCGATCGTTCATCCCGGGTTGTCGCAACCGAAACTCACGCTTGATTGTGCGTCGCACGGTTTCTGGCGGTCACCCAAGAATGACGCTAGTGGTGCAGTGACCGGTTGAGGCCAGGACCGATAACGGGACTCCCCGAAGTGATCTTCAAACTGCGAGACATGCCGTCGTTGGCAAGCCACTGGATGATGGCCGGGTGTTGGCGGCGGCTGGTGCCTACGAACATGTCAGACCTTGTGCTGACCGATGGCCCCAGATGGTGTCCTGAACTAGAGGTGACGGAGATCCGTCGCCGTCGGTTAGGCGGTGCCTGTCCCCGCAAGTTCGACGGTGGTCACCAATTTCGCGTCATGCTCGCTTAGTT
>NZ_JBASWY010000038.1:0-1515 GCF_049276715.1 Polaribacter sp. | reverse complement strand
GCCCAGGTCGATCCCTACCACGTAGAGGGGATCGGAGTTGTTTTCATCTATCATATTTTCACCCGTTACCTGTCATCCGTCATCCGTCGTCCGTCGTCCGTCGTCCGTCGTCCGTCGTCCGTCGTCTGAAACTGATCATGAAAATAGGAATGTCAACCAATTTCCACTTCCGCCGGAGCGATAACAGTGGGGTCCTGGGAACCGGCGGAGAGGGTCGGCAGGTTAAAGTTGCCAACACGCCATCCCCGGTGCTGCAGGATGCCTTTAAAGGGCGGTTCCCCGGTTACATTGCCCGTGAGCTTGATGGCGCCGGCATCGAATCCGGCTTCAACTGTTATTTCTTCACCTTCGTCTTTGCTAATGACAGCCTCGGGATTCAGGTATTTGCGCAGGGTTTTATGGCAGTTTTCCTGAATGTTTCGAACGGCGGCGCCGATCTGGGCGTCATCATATCCTTGAAGGTTTTCTTCCAGAAAATCCACAAGTCGGCCTTCGCGCTGCAGCAGCGACAGCAGGTGCAGGGTCCTGCGCTGGTCTTCTCTGACGCGGGTTTCTTTTTCCTCGAGGGTCGGCCGGGGCGTCGCCGCCTTTTTCTCTTTTTTCGAGGTGGATTCAACCGGTTTTGGCGCCACTGTCTTTGCCAATGTCCGCTTCAGGGAGGCGCACAGCGTCAACCAGAGTAAAAGCCCGAAAATGACCAGACTTCCTCCCAGAACTTGAAGGGAAAGGATGCCGCCATTTTTCAGGACCAGGGCGAAACCTTCCAAAGGCGCCTTCCCCTGAAGTTCCGGCTTTAATTCATTAAGGCAGGTTTTCAGCAGTTCCATCTCCCAGTACCCGAAACCGGCAAGGGCCAGTCCCAGTAAAAGAAACCACAGGAATATCCATAGGGATAAACTGCTTGAGATTTTCTTTGACGTTTCCATTATTGTTTCCTTTCTCTTTCTAATGCGGCGTATCCACAACCCAAAAGGATAGAAGCCAGTCTTCGGAATTCTTCCTTTTTTTTGAAACAAGATAAGTTGTAAGGCATTAACATGCTGGAATAGCATGCTAAGTCAGGCCAGTAGTAAGCCCGAAGACGAGGCGATGCTACTCCAGTTCCGGCGAGAATGTCAAGGGGAGATCAGGTAACTACGGTTACGTTTGACATTTGTTAATGCTTGTATGAGACTGTGAAGAGACAATATTGGAAAAACATCCGGAAAGCAAGTATAGGGAGGTTCAACATTAAATCGATCATCCTTCAAAATATTCTGGAAAGTATTCCGGTCGGTCTTCTGGTCATTAACCCGGATGGAGAGATCGTTGCCAGCAATCAGGCCGCGTCAGTGATTCTGGGATATCCTTGCCGCATGTTTGAAGGAAAAGGGTGGGGCGACCTGTTTCTGGAGGAGGTAAGGAACCGGGCTTTTAATCAGGTCATACTGGATGTGATCCAGGAAAAGAAGGTTAATCTTCATCGCAGGGCGCCCTATGTTCAACCGGGGGGCGAGACGCTTCAATTGTCCATTA
>NZ_JBASWY010000037.1:0-1764 GCF_049276715.1 Polaribacter sp. | reverse complement strand
ATCACGTGCTGCTCTATACCGTGAACATCCTTGAATTACGAACAATTTATTATTGTCTTTTACAATTCTTAGCGGCTCTATTAACTTAAATTTCTTTATCAAAGGAATAAGTTTTTTGTACGCCTCTTTATTTGTTAGCCCGTGTTTTTCTATTTCGGGATGTATTGATAATGAGCTAATTTCTACATGCTCCACTTTATAATTCATAGTCAATTTTATTAACTATATCGAGTCGATCAAATCGACAAGTTTATTTTCCCAAAATGGGAACAGTAAAAACATAAAGAAAAAAAAATTAATAATAAAGGGGGTGAACTTTAGGTCTCACGACCTGAAGTATAGTATTTAGGAGTTATAATCATATTTGACTTTATCGCTTTTTTTCCTTATATTTTTAATACGTGGGGTGTAAACATGCAGATTAGATTCCAATACGTATAACTTAGTTTCAACTCAATTTAAGCGGCTGCTGCATCAGTTTTAGAATTGAGTTTTTAAATTTATGTTTTCTCTTTACGAGGGTAAAATCTATAATAACACCCCCTCAAAAAAAATCGATTTTAACACCCTAATAAAAATTATCAGAACCAATCCTTACACTAGGGACTATAAAACCATTAGAGACCATAAGAAAGGGGAAATAGAGTATGATGATGGGAAAAAATATCTTGTTCGATGCCAGCCAAACTGTGTGGTCAAGTACAATTCAATCAAGGGACCAAATTTTGAAAAAAACTATGAAATTGGTTCTGGATATATCTATCTCGATATTGATAATCTTGAAAACGCTTTAGAATATAAAAAAGAGTTTATTTCAAAGTATAAAGATGTGGTTTCAATGGTTTGCATTTCAGGTGGAGGAAGAGGATTGTCAATTTTAGTAAAAATAAATCATACAATAACATTTAAAGAAGAGTATAAGTCTATAATTGATTATTTATCATCACACTATTTTAATGATATACAATTGGATAAAGGTGCTCTCAAATTATCGCAGATGTGGTTCATTTCTTATGACCCGGATGTGTATGTAAACTTAGAGGTTTGTATTGACGTAAGTGAAGGGGTAAAGTGCGTAAGTCAGGGTATAATCCAGAGGGTTGTTAGTAATAATACACTGTTCTACGCACCCGAAAGAGAGATAATGTATTTATCCATAACGGAGATTGATACTCATCTCATTACTAAAACTAAATACATTAATAAAAGTGATATTGACATTGATACTATTCCATGGACTGATATCAAAATACCACGAAAGATAAGAGATGGTTATAAACGAAAACTTTTTACCTATTATTTCCATGCACTATTTAATCTGAATCCAGAAATTGATCCCAAATGGATATTTGCGTATGTATACAATGTGAATAGAAACTGCGCTGATCCTAAGATGGGATATAGAGATCTCTTATCCTTATTTAATATGCAGTATGGATATATCAAAAGTTATCATTATAAGTATCAAAACAATCGAAAAAAGAGTTTGCACATCAATCCTGATTTGGATCTAACTGGTCGACAGAAGTCACTTGTTGCCAACAAGGTTAATGGAAGTATTAGAAAAAACAAAACCAAGTTGAAGATTGCCGCTGCTATTGAAAAATTAACCAAAGAAAATGAAAAATACACAATATCTTCTATAAGTAAATTAAGTGGAGTTAGTAGAAAAACCGTGGGGTGTCATATGAAAGATTTGGAACTAATTGATCTTAATGTCCTGATAAATCAACTAATTAAAAATATTAATTAAGTTGTCTGACA
>NZ_JBASWY010000036.1:0-1523 GCF_049276715.1 Polaribacter sp. | reverse complement strand
GCCTTTGATACTACTGACTACGCTACCGCTGCTCAAGGGGCAACTGCAAATGCAGCACTACCTAAAGCAGGTGGGGCGATGACGGGCGCTATTACAACTAATAGCACCTTTGATGGTCGTGATGTAGCAACGGACGGCTCGAAGTTAGATGGTATAGCTACTTCAGCTAACAACTATGTTCATCCAAACCATAGTGGTGATGTAACGTCTACTGCTGATGGTGCTACAGTAATTTCATCTGGTGCAGTTGATATTGCAATGTTATCTGCTACAGGTACAGCTTCAGGCACTACATTCCTTAGAGGAGATAATACTTGGGTAGTACCTACAGATACTAACACTACCTACTCTGTAGGTGATGGTGGCTTAACAGAGATTAACTTTACTTCAGCTGATAATACTAAGTTAGATGGCATTGAGACAGGTGCTACAGCAGACCAAACTCAATCTGATATTAATGCTTTAGGTATTACAGCTACTAGCGTTGACTTAGGTAACTGGACTATTACAGAGAGTTCTGGTGTTGCATACTTCGCTACAGGCGGTGTCAATAAGATGAAGCTAGACGCTTCAGGCAATCTGACAGT
This sequence comes from Polaribacter sp., assembly GCF_049276715.1. Classification (GTDB taxonomy): domain Bacteria; phylum Bacteroidota; class Bacteroidia; order Flavobacteriales; family Flavobacteriaceae; genus Polaribacter. The sequence goes on along the minus strand of NZ_JBASWY010000036.1, from coordinate 936 downwards.
AGTTGGAGACATTACAGCGTTTGGCACAATTTAAGGAGTAGTGTATGGCAGTTAAAGGTTCAGGCGCACTATCAATCGCTACAGATATTGTAGGCGAATTTGGTGGTGATGCTCCTCACTCATTAAGTGAATATTATGGCGGTGGTACTTATGTACCCGCAGGTGCTAACCCTGGTATCGCTACATCAGGCGCAATCAATTTTGGAAGTCACTATGGTGCTGTAGCAGCAACTGTATTAACCATCTCATCTAATGTTAATAACTACGATATTGGCGCACAAGCAATCTCAGCAGGTGGTGATAAATCTACTCCTGTTATTCTAACTATTAATGCAGGTGTTACTGTAGGTTCTACTTCTGCATCAACAGCGGCTATGTTCACAGGTACAGGTTGGGCATCAGGCACTACAATTAACATTACCAATAATGGCTCTATTGTAGGTCTGTCAGGAACTAATACATCAGGTGGCATAGGAACGGGTGGTAACGGTGGAAATGGAACAGGTAGCACAGGTGGTCCAGGTGTAGCAGGTGGCACAGGCTCAGGCTCAGCAGACTCAGCTAACACCGGTGGCGATGCTTTTGAACACTCACAAACATCAGATAATAATCTATCAGTAATATTTGATACAGTAGGTACACGTACAGCAGGCTCGGCAGGAACTAAAACCATCAGTGGTGGCGGTGGCGGTGGCGGTGCTGGTGGCGGTGGTTGGTATGGGGGTAAAGGTATCGGTGGTCCTGGTGGGGGCGGTGGAGCGGGTAGCCCTCCAGGTGCAGGTGGTGCTAGGGGTGTACTTCATGTAGATGTTGCTACTGCTGGTACAGCAGGTACTACAACATCAGGCGGAGCAGGTGGTCCGAGTTATGCTCATTGGAGTTCAGTTAGTGGAGCAGCAGGTGATGGAGGAGACCCAGGCTTAGCAGGTGGCTCAG
>NZ_JBASWY010000035.1:0-21503 GCF_049276715.1 Polaribacter sp. | reverse complement strand
CGAATAAATAATTTCCATTAGCATCTGTGGTTGTTGTTATATCATCAGCAGTATTTCCAGGAGTTCCAGGATCTAAAGTTACTGTTGCTCCTTCTAAACCACTCTCACCACCATTTTGAGAACCATTTCCATCTGCATCATACCAAACAGTGTCTCCTATTGATCCTGATTGTTCAACAATACCAAAATTAACTTGTGTTTTTAAAACAGTGCCTACAGAAGTAGAAATGATTCCATTTACATTTCCATCATTACCAGCACCAGCTCCTACATTTTCGCCAGTATTTATCCAATTTGCTGGAAGATTAGGTGTACTAGAACCTGCAGGGTTAGTATGTAATACAACTGAGTAATTAGTGTTTTTAGTAAGATTTAAGAATTCGTAAGTACCATCACTATTGATGGGCTTTGTTCCAATAATTACATTTGAACTATTTAATAAGCTTGCATATAACTGTGTTCCTGATGGTAAGGAAATACCTGAACCATCTACTGTGTTGTCATTTAATTTATCTAAATCGTTAAAAACATTACCAATTAAACCTGGTACTAAAGGATTTGTTGGGTTATCATCGTAAGTATTGTCAGAAAGACCATAGAATTTAACATCAGCATCTCCATCATTATCAATTCTAAAACCATATATAGGTTGTGCAGAATTAAATAAATCTACACCTATTACAGAAAAATATTGTGGTTGACTTGCATTTCTACCAGCTGAACCATAACCAAGATTCCAATCATATTTATTATTACCATCAGGTGAGTTGACTCCATTTTGAAAACCAAACCTTAATTCTCTAGCAGATGCTATTGGATTACCATTAATATCTAAAGGAATAATTCTAAAAAAAGTATTACCATCTCTTTCACTTACAACTAAATTATCGTCATTTTGTAATGCTTTAGACCAATAAATATCAAAATCTGGACCTGGAGGTATATTTGAAGTACCATCATAAAATAAGTAATTTAAAGCATTTCTGCTTTTTACCATATTTTGCATTTCTTCTTCCAAAGCAGGAATTCCGTTAGCAGTTAGTGTTTCGTTACCCATATTATAAACCCCAACACCTGTTGCAGCAATTGTAAAATTATTGTTGGTAACATAAGCACCAGCAGCATTAAAAAAGCTTAATGTTTTTGTTGAACCACCATCATTTATTTTAGTGTAGTTCATCAAAACTGGTAAAGTAGTTTGTCTTGAAGCTGGAGCATTAGCTGTTCCAAAACCATTTGTTTGTGTAATGGTGATTCCATTGAACTCAATTTGAACTTCTGTTATTTTTTTATTATCTGTACCTAACATTACATCGTACATAGTTTGTGCAGACATAAACCCTGTTGTAAGGAAAACTACTAATATTGTTAGAAATTTTAGGTGTAATTTAATTTTCATTTGTGATAATTTTAAATGGAATTTGGTTTTTTGTAAATTTTATATCAAATTTAAACCCACAAACAATTGTATTGTTTTGGTAAATTTTTAATTTAAACTATATTTATAAAGTTTTAACATAAATTATATTGAAAAAGATTAAGATTTAAAATGTTTGTTGTTGAAAAGCTATTTGTATTGGGGTGTACTACAAACACTTTTGAATACTGAAGTTTTTTTGTGTAATTCATAAAAAGGGTTTTAAGTGTATTGGTTTTTAATTGTACTCTTTTGTTTTTTTAAAATTTTAATTCTTATACTATTTTTAACGATGCAAAAATAATCGATTCCTATTTTTATAAAATGATATTTTCGATGATTTGAACGTTTATTTCGATAAATGAAAAATTAATATTAGCCCATTTTCAAGGCTTAAAACACCAAAAAATGAACCTTTTTACTTGTAAAAACACCCTTTTTTAAGCAAAAAAAAGTGTTTTTTGGGTTTAAAAATTGGCTCTAGGCGCAATTTTTATCCCCTCAAGACGCAATAAAAGTTGCATCAAGACCCAGTAAAAGTTGCGTACGGACGTAATTTGAGGTTTTTTGCTAAAAAAACCTCAATACAAAATGTATTGAGGTTTAAAACACGTACCTATTATACCTTACAAAATAATTGCTTTATAAGGTTTCAATTTGCTACACTACCCTACTTTTTGATAAGAAAGGTTGCTTAATAAATTCCGCATTTTCTTTGACGGTCTAAACAGAATTCTCGCTTTTTTAACGGCACTTGCTGTAACTTCTCCTAACCCACTAAAGCCTTGTGAGCTTAAACTTACTTGAAAATTACCTAGTTTTCCCAAACGTACAATGCGCCCTTGTTTTAACTCTCTTACAATGTTTTGTTCCAATACGTTTAAAACCGCCAAACAGTCGGTTTCAGTTACTGTACATTGTTCAGATATTTGTTCTGCGAGTGTTTCAAAATCTACACTTCCGTTGGCAACTACTGCTGCATAATATTTAGGATCTGCTGCCCTATCTAAAGGATTTACTCTTGCTAATGGCTTAAATTTAATGCCCATTTTTTTGTTTTAAAAATTTATAAATGTGTTGTAATTTTTTTATAGAAGGTTTACAAACCTCTTTTCCGTTTTTAAATCCACATAAAATGCGAATGCTCTTCACGATTTTAGAGCATAACCATGCTATGATAGCATAGGAAAAAGTGAGTAAAATTAAGTCATAAGCGTACCATTGGCAGTTTGGAAGACTGCTTTAAAATATGTTCAAAATATTTTTGGTAAGCTAAAAGAAGTGTTGTAATTTTATAGTGTTAAAAAGAACTACACACTTCTTAAAGTGTTACCGTTTTTAAAAAGGTCCTAAAGCTCCAACTTTAAGCCTTTTTTTTTGTGGCATTATTTCTCCTAAAAAAAATAATATCTACACTGTAAAACTATAAAGACTTATTCTAGAAACCAATAGCAAATTATTTATAAAAACAGGAAGTTATAAACATTTTACCCTGTTTTGTTGATAAAGTTACTTTTTCAGAAAAAAGGGGTTGTAAAAGTCAAAAAAATACTCTTAAATGATTAAAGAAGGCTTTTTATTTGAATTAAGGGCATTATTTATTAACTAGAACATACCTTCAAAAAAATTAAATAACTCTTTATTCTAGGTTTTAAATGATGAAAAAAATCGTAAAAAAAAAAACGAATCGTGTAATACAATTCGTTCTTTTTTAATTCTTAAACACATCATTTATAGCTCTCAACTTCTTGTTTATAAAGCTGCAATATATAAAAACACTAATTTTTACTGCAAACTCGCCAAACTACTTTTTATCGTTTCTATTTTAGCAATTGTATCCGATTCTTTTTTACGCTCTAATTCTAGTACTTGAGCTGGCGCATTCGCTACAAAATTTTCGTTTGAAAGCTTTTTTGAAATTCCGAAAAGGAAACCTTCTGCTCTTTTTAACTCAGCATTTAGTTTTTCAATTTCGGCTGCAACATCAATATTTTCAATAGCGATTGGCACAAAATATTCATTTGATTTTACTCTAAAAGAAGCACCATCTACTTTTTCTGAAACATAATTAATGACTGATGCATTTGTTAGTTTTTGAATAACTTCGTCAAAACTTCTAGAAATAGTTTCGTTATCAATCACAAACAATTCAATGCTGTCTTTAAAGGCGATATTTTTATCTTTTCTGATGGTTCTTATACCTGAAATTACATCTGTTGCAACTTCAAAATCGCTGATTATTTTAGCATCAAACTCTTTAATAACAGGATATTTTGCAATAATCAAGGCTTCCTCTGGAGTTCTATCTGCAATAAATTGCCAAATTTCTTCCGTTAAAAAAGGCATAAAAGGATGCAATACTTTTAAATTATTTTCTAACACTTCAATAATAGCAGCATACGTTTTTGCATCAATAGGTTGTTGATAAGCAGGTTTTACAATCTCTAATAACCATGATGAAAAATCATCATTTATCAACTTGTAAATTGCCATTAAAGCATCTGACAAACGATATTTCGAAAAATGATCTTCAATTTCTGCAAAAGCTTTTTGAAACTTTGATTCATACCAAGCCAAACCAATTTTTGCAGTTGCTGGCTGATTTATATTAGTATCAATTTCCCAACCTTTTATCAAACGAAAGGCATTCCAAATTTTGTTTGCAAAACCTTTTCCTTGTTGACATAAATCTTCATCAAACATTAAATCGTTTCCAGCAGCTGAACTCAATAACAAACCAACTCTTACACCATCTGCGCCATAATCGTCAATTAATTTAAGTGCATCAGGTGAATTTCCTAAGGATTTTGACATTTTACGACGTTGTTTGTCACGAACCAAACCTGTTAAATACACATTTTGAAAAGGTTTTTCTCCTTTATATTCATACCCAGCTATGATCATTCTTGCCACCCAGAAAAACAAAATATCTGGACCAGTCACTAAATCGTTTGTGGGATAATAATAGTTAATCTCTTCATTTTCAGGATTTCGAATTCCGTCAAAAACAGACATTGGCCATAACCATGATGAAAACCAAGTATCAAGTGCATCAGAATCTTGATGCAAGTTGTTGATTGTTAATTCTCGGTTGTTGGTTTTCTCTTTTGCAAGCTCAAGAGCTGTTTCAATATTCTCAGCAACAACAAAATCTTCTTTTCCATCACCAAAATAATAGGCTGGAATCTGTTGTCCCCACCATAATTGACGTGAAATATTCCAATCGCGAATATTTTCCATCCAATGACGATAGGTATTGTCAAACTTTTTAGGTACTAAATTTATTTCAGAATTTTCGCCCAAAACTGCTTCAATGGCAGGTTTAACCAATTCTTCCATTTTTAAAAACCATTGATCTGACAATCTTGGTTCAATGACTGCTTTTGTTCTTTCTGAGGTTCCTACTTTGTTTGTATGGATTTCTGTTTTTACTAAAAATCCTTTTTCTTCCAGTTCTTTGGTAATTTCTTTACGAACAACAAATCGATCTTTTCCTTGATAATGCAATCCGAAAGAATTTAAAGACGCATCCTCATTAAAAATATCAATTACTTCAAGTTGGTGTTTTTCACCTAATTTTTTATCATTTTCATCATGAGCGGGTGTAACTTTTAAACAACCTGTTCCGAACTCTACATCAACATACTCATCTTCAATAATTGGAATAACTCTTCCACATAAAGGAACAATCGCTTTTTTTCCTTTTAAATGTATAAAGCGTTCATCATATGGATTGATGCAAATGGCAGTGTCTCCAAAAATGGTTTCTGGTCTTGTAGTTGCAATAGTTAATGTATCTTCTGAGTCTTCAATTTGATATTGTAAATAGTATAAATTACCTTGTTTTTCTTCATAAATCACCTCTTCATCAGACAAGGTTGTTTTTGCTTCAGGATCCCAATTTACCATTCTGTAACCTCTGTAAATTAAGCCTTTGTTATATAAATCAACAAAAACTTTTATTACGGCTTCAGACATTTCTGGATCCATGGTAAAAGCTGTTCTATCCCAATCGCAAGAGCATCCTAATTTTTTTAATTGATCTAAAATAATCCCTCCATATTCGTGTTTCCACTCCCAAGCATGCGCTAAAAACTCTTCTCTGGTTAAATCGTTTTTATTGATTCCTTGTTCTTTTAATTTAGCCACTACTTTTGCCTCTGTTGCTATAGAAGCATGGTCTGTACCAGGAACCCAACATGCATTTTTGCCTAATAAACGTGCACGTCTAATTAGTACATCTTGAATCGTATTGTTCAACATATGCCCCATGTGTAATACTCCAGTAACGTTTGGAGGTGGAATTACAATTGTGTAAGGTTCTCTTTCATCTGGTGTTGAATGAAAATAGTTATTTTTCATCCAGTAAGCATACCACTTATCTTCTACCTTACTTGCATCATATTTAGATGGAATTGACATATTTTGGAATAATTTTTGATATATAGTCGACAAAAATACAAATCTCTATTTTGTAAATAAAATTAGCTGTTGTATTTTTTAAAATAAAATATTAGTAGTAATTTTACAATGTAAATTTTTAATTATGAAAGCTTTCGGAACTATTTTAACTATCCTTTTTATATCAATCTCTTTCAATGCGCAAGAATTTAAATTTGAAAACGAAACTATAGACTATGGTAAAATTTCAAAAGATGCAAATGGAGAAAGAATTTTTAAGTTTACAAATGTTGGTGATCAACCAATAATCATTACAAACATACAATCGATTTGTGGTTGTACTGTGCCAAAAAAGCCTGAAAAACCTATTATGCCAGGTGAACAAGGAGAAATAAAAGTTTCTTATGACACGAAAAGAGTTGGTGGTTTCTCAAAAATGATCACTATTTTTTCGAATGCAAAAAACCCAAGAAAAGTGATTAAAATTAAGGGTTTTGTAGAAGAAGGCGTTTCTTTAGAGAAAGAGAAAAGTTTACTTTCTGATTCTAATTAGCATTATATTTTCTTTTCTAATCGAAAGTCGAATTTCATTTCTGTTCCTTTTCTATCAATAACCAATCTTATTTTTTTATTAGGGTCTGCTTGAAATTTTTCTAAAATTTTACCCAAGGTAAATTCATGAGCTGGTTTGTAATTAATATTTAAAATAATATCATCTTTCAATAGTCCAGCCTTATAAGCAGGAGATCCTTTCACTACATTTTTTATGATAAAGGATGGTTTAAATTTGTAAGAAAAACTTGTAATAAAACTAACGGAATTATTGGTTTCTACATTTTGACTGTAAGCATCACTATACGTTTTGGTTTCTTCTTCTTTAATCAATTGTTTTCCATTATAAACAACGTCTAAACCACTCATATTATAGTTAAATGTTTTTTTAAAAGAATTCGTTTTTTTAAGCATGATTTGTTTGTTAGGATAATCGAACCAAACCATAAACCTTTTTAAAACTCCTGCTCCAATACTGCCATTTCGTTCTTCAAAACTTCTTGCATTTCTGGTTGATATCGAGTCTAAAAAAGATACAGTTGGACTTTTAATATCAAAAGATTTTAATTTTAATTTCGGAATTCTACTTCTATTGCCATAAATAGCACCACTTAAACCTTCGCCTAAAATATCATTAAAAAAACGTTTTGGGGTTTTAATAACTTGGTCTGTATCTTCAAAAAGCCAAATAGCATCACTTCCACCAGAATCAATTAAAAGTTTCACATCAGTAAGCTGATTACCAATAGTATCCATTTGAATTTGCGCATCTATGTAAGGCTTATTTCTATAGAATTCTAAAGGAAATATTTCGCATTTTCGGCATTTTCGATACTTAAATGTTTTAGGATTATAAAAGTCGATTACTTTTGAATTGTAATTTATTTTTACAATAAAATTACTTAGTAAATTATACCCAATAATGCCATGAATGGTAGTTCCCATTTTACTGGATAAGTCGAAAAGATTTTTTACCAGCACATAAATAGTCTCATTAAAACCAGCAATTTTTTTGATAGACAACGTATTATTTTTAGAAAGTAAAGCATCAACCGAATTTCCACCACCCAAACCTTGCAATTGCACTTTTTCAACATTTTTTAGACCAATACTATCTGTTTCAGTGATATTAAAAAGAATGGTTTTGCTCACACCAGAATCTAATATAAACGATAGTTTTTTTCCATTAATTTCTAATGGAATTACAATTAAGTTATTAATTAACTGAAACTTAACTCTTTCATGATGCTTGCTTTCATTTACAAATCGAAAACCTTCTTGTGCTTTAAATTTTGATGAAAAGGCTAAAAATATCAGAAATAAAAAGGTAACTATTTTTTTCAAAGGCTTAAAATCTATAGCAATGAAGATACGAATTAAGAAAAGGTTTTTATTCTTTTTAAGAAATGTTTAACCTTTTAAAGAATTGTAAAATCTCTAAAGGATTTAAAATATATTTCGCAAATTTGCATAGAAAATAAAGTACTAAAAATTATGCCATCAATATCTAGAAAAGGGCTTCACATGCCAGAATCGCCAATAAGAAAATTAGTTCCTTATGCCGAAGACGCAAAAAAACGTGGAACTAAAGTGTATCATTTAAATATTGGTCAGCCAGATATAAAAACACCTCAAGTTGCCTTAGATGCTGTAAAAAACAATACTATAGAAACACTTGAATATGCACGTTCTGAAGGCTCTGAAGGTTATAGAATTAAATTGGCAAATTATTATAAAAACCATAATATTCCTGTTAATGCTGGTAATATTGTGGTTACAACAGGGGGCTCTGAAGCGTTACTTTTTACCATTGGAAGTATTACAGATCCTGGAGATGAAATTATAATTCCAGAACCTTTTTATGCGAATTACAATGGTTTTTCCACAGCTTCTGGAGTAACAGTTGTTCCTGTGATTTCAAATATAGATACCAATTTTGCGTTGCCAAAAATTGAAGATTTTGAGAAACTCATCACCAAAAAAACAAAAGCAATTTTAATTTGTAATCCTGGAAACCCAACAGGCTATTTATATTCTGAAGAAGAAATTGAAAAATTGAAAAAGATTGTTTTAAAACACGATTTATTTTTAATTGCTGATGAAGTTTATAGAGAATTTACGTACGATGGTTTGCAACATACTTCTGTATTATCTATAAAAGGTTTAGAAGAAAATGCAATTGTAATCGATTCAGTTTCTAAACGTTACAGCATGTGTGGAGCAAGAATTGGTTGTATTGTTTCTAAAAATGAAGCTTTTATTGCTACTGCTATAAAATTTGCACAAGCACGTTTAAGTCCGCCAACGTATGCGTTACTTGCTAGTGAAGCTGCTTTAGATACCCCACAAAGTTATTTTGATAATGTAAAAGCAGAATATGTAGAAAGAAGAAATACTTTAATATCTGAATTAGAGAAAATTGATGGTGTAAAAGTTGCCAAACCAAAAGGTGCTTTTTATTGTGTGGCAGAATTGCCTGTTACAGATACTGATGATTTTGCAAAATGGATGTTAGAAAAATTTCATTACAATAACGAAACTGTCATGGTTGCGCCTGCAAGCGGTTTTTACTCTACTCCTGGAGAAGGAAAAAACCAAATTAGAATGGCATATGTTTTAAATAAGAAAGATTTGATTAGTTCTGTTAAGATTTTAGGTGAAGCTTTGAAAGTTTACAAAAACTAAATTGAATATTCAAACAAACATATCGCTTAAAAACTACAATACTTTTGGTATTGATGTTCTTGCAAAGCGTTTTATTTCAATCAATTCTGTTTACGAATTACAACAACTTCTAAAAGTTGAAAAAGATATTTTCTTAATCTCTGGAGGTAGCAATATGCTGCTAACAAAAGATATTGAAAAGTTAGTGGTTCATATTAATATCAAAGGAATTTCTATTGATAAAGAAGATAATAACAATGTTTATATCACTGTAAATGCTGGAGAAGATTGGCATGAATTTGTGTTGTTTTGTGTAGAAAATAATTTTGGAGGTTTAGAAAATTTATCTTTAATTCCAGGAAATGTAGGCACTTGCCCAATACAAAATATTGGAGCTTATGGAGTTGAAGTAAAAGACACCATTACTAAAGTGGAAGCTTTACATATTGATACGCAAAAACTGGTTACTTTTTCGAATACCGACTGTAATTTTGGGTATCGAAACTCTATTTTTAAAAATGAAGTTAAAGGTAAATACATTATTACTGCTGTAGGTTTTAAATTAACCAAACAACATCATGTTTTAAATACTTCTTACGGAGCAATAGAAACTGAACTAGCTTCAAAAAACATTCTAAAACCAACTTTAAAAGACATTTCTAATGCCGTAATTGCCATTAGGAAGTCGAAACTGCCAGATCCAAACGAAATTGGAAACAGTGGTAGTTTTTTTAAAAACCCTGTTATTACTAAAAATGAATTTTTAGTGCTACAAGAAGCATATCAAGAGATACCTTATTATACAGTTTCTGAAAATGAAATTAAAATTCCTGCGGGTTGGTTAATAGAAAAGGCAGGCTTTAAAGGCAAACGTTTTGGTGATTATGGCGTGCATGAAAAACAAGCTTTGGTTTTGGTAAACTATGGCAATGCTACTGGTGTTGAAATTTATATGTTGGCAAAAAAAATCCAAAAAAAAATACTAACCCAGTTTAAAATTGCATTAGAAATTGAGGTAAATATTATTGAATAAAAAAACCTATCAAATTAATGATAGGCTTTTACGATATAACATCCCCCAATATTATAGCGTTTCTTTTTTTAATGTATTTATATCTGCAATTAATTGTTTAACTGAATTTTTATTTAAGCCGTTATAAATACCTCTAATATGCTTGTTTTTATCAATTAAAATAAAATTTTCTGTGTGTAGAAAATCGTCTAAACCTTTAGTTTCACCTAAATCTTCTTCAACAAAATACCATTGTCTTCCCAAATCGTAAATTTGTTTTTTATCACCAGTAACCAAATGCCAATTTTTTCCAACCTCATTTTCTATGGCGTATGTTTTTAATTGAGGAACTGAATCTTTTGTAGGAGTTACAGAATGCGACAGTATTAAAATTGTATCATCTTCTTTAAAAGCTTCTTGAATTAAGTGCATATTTTTGGTCATCATTGGGCAAATACCTGGACACGTAGTAAAGAAAAAATCTGTTACATAAATTTTGTTTTCAAATGTTTTTTGAGTGATGATTTCTCCATTTTGATTCGTTAACTCAAAATCTGGAATTGTATGAAAACTACCTAATTTTTCATCGTTTGCATCCAACCATTTTGGTGTAAAAGTTGGCTCATTATAAAAAGGAAGTGTTGCAATTCTGCTTTCATTTTTTTTTGATTCCTTACAAGCAATCAAACCAATCAATAATAAGAAATAAACAATTTTATTTTTCATGCTTAATATTTTCATCCTCTAAACTATAACAAAGAGCTGTTTTTTTCAATCCAAAAATTCTACCTTCTTTAGCTTCGTAATTGGTATATAAAGCTCCATTTGGCCTATAAGCCTGCTGAATTCCTTCTTCTTTTCCCATATTCAAATTCATTTTTTTGAATAACTCTCCTGTTGCATACCATTTTTTCTGTTCTCCATGGGGTTTACCAAATACATATTTAAAATGAGCTACTAAAATATGTAAGGAATCTGGTGACCAAGTTTTCTTATCTCCATGAGCTTTACCATTTTGATAATTTGTAAGATGTTTATAGTGTCCATCAGCATACCATTCAATGGTTAAATTGTGCTTTTTACCATTTAATATACCTATTTTTTCTTTTAATGAATTATCTGAATAGAAACTGACAGCATAACCTGAAAAGCTCTTTTTATTTAAAGACCAAAGTGATGTTTTTGTATCATAAAAAAGAGCTGATTTGTGGACTAAAGTATCTGGTATTTTTCTAAACGTATCTTCTAAAATTGTTTCAGTTGTAATTTTAGAATTTTTATGATTACAACTAAATAGAGAGATCACTACTAAAAAAACAAACAATAAGTTTCTACTCATTTTGTGAATTTTAATAAAAATAACCACCTAAAACGAAAAGATTATAAGTTTTAGGTAGTTCTATTTTTAGAAATTAATTATAAGATACTATTTGGAGTGCCTTGTAAAGCACCACCAAATAAAAGAATGTAAGTATTAACATAGAATTCATTGATAATATGATAATGATAAAATTCATCATTATTACTATGTTGTGTAGAGGAAGTATGACCACCAGAAACATCTAAATCTGTTGGGTGATCTCCTAATGAATTACATTTTCTCCCATACAATAAAAATCCATCAGCCATAATACCAACCAAATCTTCATCATCAAAAGATAAAACTGTGTTTTCTGGAATGTCTGTAGATTCTATATGATAATGATATCCACTTGGACCATTGTGCCCACCAGCATAATCGAAACCAGTAGCCGTTTGTGCGTCTAAAGCTCTATTTTGACCTTCTTGACCATTAAAAATTGGAACACCTGTTACAGAAATACCAATAGCACCTAAACCTGTAGCTGAGCTAGTAGCAGCTTTTTCTGGAGCAGAAGAAACTGTAACTATAAAACTACCACTTTGAATGTTTCCCGGTGTTAGATGATCTCCAACTATTTGGTCTATATGCAAAGGATTCGTGCTCGCCCAATAAGGAGATGTATGGTTTGGCAATCCATTAGAGTCTATGGTTATTTGATCACCATCGAAAGAAATAGTAACGGAATCAGAATTAAATTCATCAAATGCTGATAAAGGTGTGCTGATTGCTGAAGTTTCTGGAGTTACTTCTGTTACAGTTTCTTCTTCTTTATCACAAGAAAATAATACTAATGTGCTGAAAGCTATAAAAGCTAATTTTTTGAAATTCATAATTATTCTATTTTTAATTTAGTTTTTATTTAGATGCTTTTTTTTAAAAAAAACTTGCGTAAATTATTGTAAATAATTCTCTACTGCTGTTTTTCTTGAAGAAACATGCGTTTTTAATTGATTTACTGCTGATTGAAACTCTGAACTATTGTTCAAAAATGTATAACCTGCTAGCTCTGAAGTAGCATATTGTTCAACTAATGTTGCATAGGATGTGTATAAAGCTTCAATTGTATTTTCATTAAATGCACCATCAATTGTTTCTTGTAAATAGGTTTCGTATTTTTCTTTATACACTTCATCTTGATAAATGTAACCAATTAAAGGCCATTGAGCAGCATTTAAACCTGAAAAATTTAAAGCATGAGAGCCTCCTTGTTTTCCAGTTTGTAAAGATTCATTATTATCCCAAGGAATCCATGTTAATTTACTAGTATCAGGGTTATTATATAAAAAATAATTATGTGTCATTCTTCCATACGTATCCCAATTTTGTATGGTTGTATTTACGGCCAAATATTTTAAAAAGACATCTGTATCTAAAACAGCCTCTAAATTTGTTCTCCAAGTTGCAGCATCAGTAGTTCTAGAACCATCATTTATAATACTCAATAAATTAGAAACATCTGTAAAATCTGCTTCGTCTTCATTTGTTTTTTTTACATATTCATCTTCATTAAAAGTTCCGCTAGCAAAACTTGCAGCATCTCCATCTGGCTTGTATAAATTACCATCATTGTCAGAAAATTGAGTGTCAATTACAGTATCATCTACTTCCTCTACTAAAGTATACAATCCAAAATATTCAGGCCCATTTCCATGATCTACATACAATGTATAAAAAGCGGTATGTGAAGCTACCAAACCTGCATTTCTAAAAACATCTGTAGCTACTTTTTCTCTTAACATGGATTTATCGTCATAATTATTTTTAAGACTTAATTTTTTGAAACCATAAAAACGTTGGTTTTTTATCTGTGGATAATCATCTTCAAATTCATCAAAATCTAACTTGAATGATAATTTTAAAATTCCTGCTTTCCAGCTAGATTGTAAGCTTGAATTTCCTTTAAAACGCAAACCAACTCTGTACCATTGTTTCCCTTCATAAAAAACTTCTCCAGGCACAAAAATTGGATCTTCATCAGATTCTACCAAACTACCTCCTTGTCCTCCTCCAGCACCAAAAGTTCCATAAGTTGCTGTCATATCATTTAACATACTTTGCCAACGTTCTTTGGTAATAACAAAGTCTAACCTTTTTACTGTATTATCTTCGAATACTTCTTCTAAATTTGGTTCTACATCTTTAGTATGCGTTTCTGTTGTCCAGTCTGTTGCTTCAAAATCGGTATCATCTATAACAATAACTTCTTCATCTATCATTGTTTCTGCAATGTCATCTTTTGAGCAAGCAAAAATAATTGATAGCGTTAAAACCGAAAATAAGATTCTTTGTAAGTTTTTCATTTTTAAAAATTTTGGATTTTTGTATTGATTTTAATTTCTTTTTCTTTCCGGTTTTGGGGCTTTTTCTAATTCTTCTTTAGAAATAAAGCCATCCTTGTTGGTATCAATTTTTTTGAAGTCTTTTTTTAAAGGTCCTTTTACCTCTTTCAAAGAAATTTTACCATCTTCATTAGTATCTAAATCTTTAAAAATTTGTTTAATTGATGGTGGTCCTTTTGGTCTTTCTTCTTCATTTCTTTCTTGACTAAAAGTTATGGTAGACGTTAATAACATCAATCCTAAAACTCTAATAATGTTGCTTGCTGATTTTTTCATTTCAAATCTATTTTTAAGTTTATAAGAGTTTAGATGCAAAAAATTATAAAAACTTGTTGTCTATTTTTTTCTTTAACTTTAGTTTAACAAAAAAGTAATATCAATGAAAATGATAAGGCTTAAAATAAAAGTTTAAACTATACATATTTTTAGTTTAAATTATAGGATATAAATTTACAACAATTTACCTTGGAGGTGGCATTCCCCCTTCTCTTGGAGGTCTTCTTTCGTCATTTCTTGGAGGTCTTCGTTCTCCTCCTTTTAAAGCTTTATCTATTATTTCATCGAATTTTTCTAGTTGATTTGGAGCGCAAATTTTTCTTGCAGATTTAAAAAAACGAAAAACTTCCTTTTCTTTTTTTACTTGCAAATTTCCTTGAATAGTAATTAAGGAGTCCGTATTTATAGTTTCATTGCTAAAAGAATTAAACAAAACATCTTTTTGCTTTCTTATTTTTTCATCCAAATCCGTCATTGTTTCTCTATGAATCTCATCAAGTTTTTCAAATTTTTCTTTCTGATCTTGAGTAAATTGTAGTTGTTCTATTAAGAAGTCTCTTTGAGAAGGACGCCCTGTATTTTGATATGGTTTTTTTACCAATAAAAAAATTAAAAAACCATTTAAAACAATAAGAATTATTAAAAGTGAAGGCAGTAATTTTGATTTCATCCTTTTTAATTTAAA
The DNA here is from genome assembly GCF_049276715.1 of Polaribacter sp. Classification (GTDB taxonomy): domain Bacteria; phylum Bacteroidota; class Bacteroidia; order Flavobacteriales; family Flavobacteriaceae; genus Polaribacter. The sequence continues at coordinate 6,794 of NZ_JBASWY010000035.1, read as the reverse complement.
ATGTAATTAGTTTCAGTTTGCAACGAATACGATTTTGCAAAAGTTTCTATTGTAACTTCTGTATTTTTTTCTTGCGATAAAAACACATAAAATATAGAACTTGCATTTAACAGTAAAACCAACCCTAAAGTTGCTAATTGTAATTTGGGTGTAAACCAGCCAAAAACAATCGATTTTTCTTCCAACTCTTTTTCTGCATTTATTTTTTGTAAAACTTTGTGTTTAAAAAAAGAATTTACTTTCACCACGTCGAAACTATCTAATACTTTAAAAGTATCATCAACTTGCTGTTTTATAAAGTCGCTTTTTTCCATTCTTTTTATTTTATAGATATTTAGATGCAATTAATTATAAAAACTTGCGCTATTTTTCATTTTTATAATAATATTCTAATTTTTCTTGTAACGTTTTTTTTGCTCTAAACAATACAGATTCTACAGATGATAAACTTTTACCAGTAATTTCTACAATTTCTTGATAACTCTTTCCATCTATTTTAGCCAATGTAAAAATGACTTTTTGTGATTCTGGAAGTGTGTTAATCGCCTTAAAAATAGTTGCTGATTTTTCTTTATTTTCTAAAATAATTCCTGGATGATTAAACTCTGTAAAGTAATTTGTTTTATCAAAAGGAATTTCATTCCCCATAATTGTTTGCATAAAAGCAAACCTTTTTTTTGTGTTTCTTTTTCGGATGAATTCCAGACATTTATTGGTAGCTATTCTATAAATCCAAGTAGAAAGTTTAGAATCTCCTTTAAAGTTAGAAATAGATTTAAAAACCTCTAAAAAAACTTCTTGAGCAATGTCTTCTGCATCTTCTTTATTAGGCACAAAAGAAATACAGGTACTAAAAACTTTCTGCTGATAATCGTCTAAAAGTTGACTAAATGCAGACTGTTTTCCAGCTATTAAATTTGCTATAAAAAGCTCTTCGTTCAAAGTTTGGTTTATCAAAAAGTAAACATACAAAAAAACCAGATAAACAATATATTTATCTGGCTTGTATCGAAAAATCTTAAAAATTATTCTTTATCAAATAAGGCTTTATGTATAAAACCAGCCACAATTGCGCCAGCAATTGGTGCCACCCAAAATAACCAAGATTGTGTTAAATATTCGCCACCAGCAAATATTGCCTGACTCATAGAACGTGCAGGATTTACAGATGTATTCGTAATTGGAATACTAATTAAATGAATTAATGTTAGCCCTAAACCAATTGCTATTGGCGCAAATCCTTTTGGAGCTCTTTCATTGGTGCTTCCTAAAATGATTAACAAAAAGAACATAGTTAATAAAAACTCAGCTATAAAAGCAGATTGCATAGAGTATTTATCTGGAGATAATTCTCCATATCCATTTGCTGCAAAACCTCCTATAGTTTCAAAACCAGATTTCCCAGAAACAATTAAATATAATGCAGCTGCAGCTAAAACTGCACCAACCAATTGAGACATAATGTAAGGAATTAATTCTTTGGCAGAAAACTTACCTCCTGCCCACAAACCAAAAGAAACAGCAGGATTAAAATGTCCTCCAGAAATATGACCAACTGCAAAAGCCATTGTTAAAACTGTTAGACCAAATGCTAGAGAAACCCCAACAAAACCAATCCCCAATTCAGGAAAACCAGCAGCAAAAATTGCACTACCACATCCTCCAAAGACCAACCAAAAAGTCCCAAATAATTCAGCAAAATATTTTTTCATAATTTAAAAGTTTTAGATAATTAATATTTACTTTACAATTGTAAATTTAATAAAAATTATAATATAAAAATTACCTGCCATATTTTTTAAAGAACCATTAGAAACTCTATCTTTGTTATATAATTAGAAATTATGAAACTCTTATTACTTACTTTAGGTTTGTTAGCTCTTGGAGTTGCAGGAATTGCCATAAAAATTTGGGCAAAAAAAGACGGTAAATTCGCAGGTACTTGCGCAAGCCAAAACCCTATGCTAAACAAAGATGGTGATGCTTGTGGTTTTTGTGGAAAAACTCCAGATAAATTTGATACTTGTTCTGAACCACAGCATAATTAATACTTTTTTAAATTAATGATGATTACAGTATTTTTCTACTCTTTTGTGGTATTTACAGTTATTCAAATCATCTATTATATTGCATTTTCTTCTTTTTTATTTACTCCAAAAAACATAAATGAGGAGGGTATTGAAAAACCAATTTCGGTCATTATTTTCGCAAAAAATCAAGCAAAAAATTTAGAGAAATTATTACCTACTATTATAAATCAAGACTATTCTAAATTTGAAATTGTTTTAATAAACAATGCTTCAATAGACAATACAGAAGAAGTATTGGAAAATTTTTCTAAAAATTATAAAAATATAAAAGTTTTAGAAGTAGAAAATAACGAAGCTTTTTGGGCCAACAAAAAGTACGCGTTAACTTTAGGTATTAAAGCTGCAAAATATGATCATTTATTATTTACAAATGCAGATAGCAAGCCTGTTTCGAAAAATTGGATTTCTAATTTTAATCAAAAGTTTAATAATCATAAAACAATCATTTTAGGATATCATAAATTCGAAAAAGAAAAATCTCTTTTTAATTTATTTATTCGTTTCGAAAACCTTATACAAGCCATTAAGTGTTTTGGTTTTGCTCACTTAGGGAATTCTTTTATGGCTTTTCATGGCAATTTTGCATATCATAAAACAGAATTTTTTAAAGTAAAAGGATTCATTAATCACATAAAAATTAAAAAAGGTGAGAGTAATTTATTTATTAAAGATGCCTCAAACAAAGAGAATACTATAATTTGTATAGGTGAGAATAGTTTTACTAAAACCAAAGCACCAAAATCATTCTCTACTTGGTTTCTTGAAAAAAGAAATAATGCCATCATTTCGAAAAAATACAAACCTAAACATCAAATTTTACTTGCTCTATTTACTATTTCTAAACTATTTTTTTACGTTTTCGCAAGCATTTTATTTTTCTTTTACTCTTATAAAATAATGTTAGGGTTCGTAATTGCTTATTTTTTAATTCAATACATTGTAGTTGGAATTGCCTCTAAAAAACTAAAAGAACCTTATTTACTCTTTTTTCTACCTTTTCTAGAAATAGGTTTATTATTGATTCAAATTAGTATATTTATAGCTAATTTGATTTCAAAACCAGATCATTGGAAATAAACGATAAAAAAATCGACATAAATATTTCGAAAGCCAAAGAAGGCAGTCAAGTTGCGTTTCGATATTTATTAGATACTTTTTGGGCAGACGTTTATAATTATCAGCTAAAGAGAACAAAAAGCGAAAATGATTCAGAAGATATTACTATCCAAACTTTTTCGAAAGCTTTTGATAAAATTCACACTTTTGATGATAGCTACGTTTTTAAAACTTGGTTAATAACCATTTCTAAAAATGTTCATATAGATATTTTACGTAAGAAAAAAGTTTCTATTTATTCAGATACCAGCAAAGAGCAAGAAGAAAAAATTTACTTGGTAATTGATGAAAACCCAACACCTGAAGATAAAATTATTAGAGAACAAAATTTAGCAAAGTTGTTAAGAGATATTAAACAACTAAAACCTAAATATCAGGAAGTGATTCAGTTACGCTATTTTCAAGAATTAAGTTATAAAGAAATTTCTGATCAAATTAATGAACCTATTAACAACGTAAAAGTAAAATTATTACGCGCTAAAAAGTTGTTGGCAGAAATTATTAAGAGAGATTAGTATGAAAAAATCATTCTTACAATCCTTAGGTCCAGGTTTGTTATTTGCAGGTGCTGCAATTGGAGTTTCGCATTTGGTGCAATCTACAAAAGCAGGAGCAGAATTTGGTTTTGGGTTACTTTGGGCATTGTTATTGGTTCATATTTTTAAATATCCGTTTTTTCAATTTGGGCCAAGATATGCAGCTGCAACTGGAGAAACTTTATTAGATGGTTATAAAAAATTAGGTAAAGGTGCTTTAGCAATTTATTATGTAATTAATTTTGCAACCATGTTTACCATTCAAGCAGCAGTAACTATTGTAACAGCAGGTTTGGCTTCTCAGCTTTTTGGAATAACCAATAATTTGGTTATTTGGTCTAGTATTTTAATGCTGGTAAGTATTTTATTTTTAGTAGTTGGCAAATATAAATTGTTAGATAATTTGATGAAATATATCATTATCATTTTGGCAATTAGCACAATAGCAGCTGTTTCTGTGGCATTATTTAGCTCTAAAGAATCTTTTGATGTTTCGCAAATTTTACCATCTGGCACTGTAGAAATTACTTTTTTAATTGCCTTTTTAGGTTGGATGCCTGCTCCTTTAGATGTTTCTATTTGGCACTCTATTTGGTCTGTGGAAAAAAGTAAAAACACCTTTGTAAAAATAAAACCCAAAGACGCAATTTTCGACTTTAATGTGGGTTATTTAGGCACTTTATTACTAGGTATTTGTTTTGTGCTTTTAGGTGCTTTGGTAATGTATAAATCTGGAGAAACTTTCTCTGATAAGGGTGGAGTTTTTGCATCTCAACTAATAAATTTATATACAAAAAATCTAGGAAACTTTTCTCACATTCTTATTGCTGTTGCTGCATTTACAACTATGTTTAGCACAACCATAACTACTTTAGATGCATCACCAAGAGCAATGAATATAAGTTCTAGTTTATTGTTAAATAAAGAATTTAAATTAGGCTATTGGTTCTGGATCATTTTTCTTTTTATAGGCACTTTTATTATCTTACAATTCTACATGGAAAACATGGGGAGTTTGATTAAAATTGCCACCATTTTATCGTTCTTAACTGCGCCTTTTTATGCCCTATTAAATTATATTTTAATAACAGGAAAGCATACTCCTAAAGAACATCAACCAAAATTATTTATAAAAGTTTTAAGTATTTTGGGTATTGTCTTTTTAATAGGTTTTAGTGTTTGGTTTTTAACAAACATTTAAATCTTTTCTTCGTAAATTTGCATCATCAATAAAGATAGAAAATGGCGATAGAATCTGTAATACTTCCAGAAAGAGTAAAAAAACCAAATTGGCTGCGTGTAAAATTACCAGTTGGTAAAAAATATACAGAGCTTAGAGGTTTGGTGGATAAGTATAAATTAAATACTATTTGCACAAGTGGAAGTTGTCCAAATATGGGCGAATGTTGGGGAGAAGGAACTGCAACATTTATGATTCTTGGAAATATTTGTACTCGTTCTTGTGGTTTTTGTGGTGTAAAAACAGGCAGGCCAGAAACTGTAGAATGGGATGAGCCAGAAAAAGTAGCACGCTCTATAAAAATAATGAGCATTAAACATGCAGTAATTACTTCTGTTGATAGAGATGATTTAAAAGATGGTGGTTCTATAATTTGGGCAGAAACTGTAGATGCAATTCGAAGAGCAAACCCAAACACAACTTTAGAAACTTTAATTCCAGATTTTCAAGGAAATACTAAACAAATAGATAGAATTATAGAAGTTCATCCAGAAGTAGTTTCTCATAACATGGAAACTGTTAGAAGATTAACTAGAGAAGTTAGAATACAAGCAAAATATGATAGAAGTTTAGGCGTTTTAAAATACCTAAAAGAAAAAGGAATGCGCACCAAAACTGGTTTAATGTTAGGTTTAGGAGAAAAGGAAGAAGAAGTAATACAAACCATGAAAGATTTGCGTGAGGTAAATTGCGATATTATTACAATTGGTCAATATTTACAACCTACTAAAAAACACTTGCCTGTTAAAGAGTTTATAACCCCTGAGCAATTTAAAAAATACGAAACCATTGGCTTAGAAATGGGCTTTATGTATGTAGAAAGTGGAGCACTTGTAAGATCTTCTTACAAAGCACACAAACATGCTGTTTAATTGTAAAAAAAACGAAATTTTCAGTTCAAATATTTTTTTGGCACGAAGGTTGTAAAACTTAAAATGAAAGCAACGTAGTAAATTGTTTTTATTGTGTAAATTATTTGAATTAGTTGATTAAAAAAGACCATCTATTTGATGGTTTTTTTCTTTAAATAAAAATCAAAAAAAAAATTGTCTGGAAAAGAACTTCCTGACAATTTTTAAAATTATTTACAAACCCTTAACTCGTAAATAATGTATAATACTTTTAACCTCTACAAAGAAACTCTAATTAACTGCGAATCCTAAAAATTTTCGTTTAAATGCTATATAAAGCCGTTAAATGGCTAAATAAACAAGTTTTTATATTCACCTTATTTTTTTCGAAATATTCGTATTCTTAAAAGTATCCTTTTCTTAAAAATAAAAGCCGCCTAAAATAAATATTAGACGACTTCGTCACAAATTATAAATCCCCCAACTTATAAATGTTACGCACTTAACTTTTAAGTACGGTACAAAGATACCACTAGAATTAAGTTTATTTTATAAGTTTTCGTTGATAAGATATTTGAAACCGATGAACTGTATTTAATTAAAGATTTTAAATATTTAAATGGCACTTATAATGTCATACTTTTTAATAATATGATAATAACCATTTTCTAAATGTACCAAAACAGTTTCGTTTTCTTTAGAAATCAGTTTTGAAACGGCTTTTATCTTTGGTAATTTTAAAAATAGAACTTTATGAGCTACACGAATAATATAAAAAAGCAAAAACGCCTAAATAAATTTAGACGTTCTGTAATCAATCTATAAATCCCCCAACTTATAATTAATTGTTTGTATTGTTAAATACACTTCAAAAATAGAGAGACTTTAATCTGTAAATTTTGTTTTTCGACGATTGAACATTTTGAAACTACTAAATGTAAATACCTATCGTTTTTTTAAA
>NZ_JBASWY010000034.1:0-26569 GCF_049276715.1 Polaribacter sp. | reverse complement strand
TTTATTCATAAGAAAATGATTTGTGAAAGAATAAGCTACTAATACTCACAACAACTTGAAATCGAGATCTAAAGTCTCACAGAACTGAACGTGTTTTTTAGTAGAAAAGAGAGAGGATTATCAGTGTTGTCGAAGTCTAAAGCTTCACCGTGTATATTAACCTTAATTCTCTCTTTTATTCTTTCTGATTAAGTACCAAATTTATTAAAAGACAAACTTAAGATGTATATAAAAAATAGGCGAAACAGCAGTAATATCAAGGGTTATAGCTCTTGTCAAACTTTGTACTTAACCGAAAGGTTGGTACTTCAAAATCGTCTACTTTTCATATACTAAACGTTGTGCTTCATTATCAGAAACCGCTAACCAATGATAAAATTCTTTAGATTATTGAAACATTATTTTGCAAAGCAAAATCAAAGGTCTTGTAGACCTTTGGTTGAGATAGCCGCTTGCGGAAAAAATAGAACTACTTTATATGATTAAATTTTTTAGAAAGATAAGATTAGAGCTCATGGAAAAAAATAAAACTGGGAAGTATTTTAAATATGCCATTGGAGAAATTATACTGGTTGTTATTGGTATTTTGATTGCACTTCAGATTAATAATTGGAATCAAGAAAGTGAAAATAAAAAGCTGGAAATGATTTATATGAATTCTCTTGCGAATGACTTAAAAAAAGACACATTGGATATAAATCGTATTACTGAAATACAACTTGACAATAATATAGCTACAGAAAAATTATTAAAAAGAATCTATAAACCGTCCAGTAACATCGATCCCATTATAAAAATAGCAAGATACGAAATAGATGATTCTTTTAAAGTTAAAAGAGACTATGCAAATAACACCTTTAAAACCATAATATCATCAGGAAATATTAATCTTCTGAATAAAGATTTAATAGATAAGTTAATGGACTTAAACAGTATGCAAGAAGACCAATTAAAACGATTTGATAGTAATCTTGATACTTATAAAAATGTAAGTATTTATTATGCACAGCATTTCACTTCTTCAAAGGGACCAATGGGTAATATTGTTGATGAAATTTTATGGAAAGACGTTAATGAAAAAGTTTTAGTTAGTAGTCTCACTAATTCTCTCAAACAACGCAAATTCATGTTTAATAATACAATTCACGGACATTTACGAGTAAAGAAAAAATCTCAAGAAATATTGAAACTAATTGAAAAATTGCTAAAAAAATAACGAAAGCCCAACAAAGAACAGCCTTAAAAACCAAAAAATTTCTTCTTTAAATTTAGACAATAGTTTTCTTGGCATTGTTGAAGTAGAATAAATCTCCTTTGGTCGATTTATTTCCAATGTAACTATCGCTAGCACAAAATAATAATCATACTTATCACCTAAAATCTACTCTATAAAAAAAGCATCTAAATTAGATGCTTTTTTTCTAATGTTTTATATCCCTAAGAACTCCAAAAAGTTCTTTGCTTGTTTAATTCTTCTTCTTCTTCTAAATATTTTTCAGCTTCCTCTGGAGAAAGTACTTTTAGAAACGAGGGATGCTGTTCTATAGCAAATTCAATTTTTGTAATAATTTCAGAAACATCTTCATTTTCGTAATCAATTTCTAAGGGTTCTTTAATGACCATAGATTGTAAGACATTTCGCTTTTTAATGCTCAACCCTTTTTTATCAAAAGAACGTCTAAAACCATCAATTACAATAGGTACCACAATTGGCTTAAAAGTTTTTATAATATGTGCAGTTCCTCTTCTAATAGGCTTAAAAGGGGTTGTTGTTCCTTGTGGAAATGTAATTACCCAACCATCTTTTATAGCTTTACCAATGTTCGAAATATCAGAATTTTTTACTTGTCTGTTTACATCTTTTCCTGATTGCCTCCAAGTTCTATCAATAGAAACAGAACCTGTATAAGCAAATATTTTAGGTAGCAAACCAGAACGCATGGTTTCGCCTGCAGCAACATAATAGATATTCAACTTCGGATTCCAGATATAACCCACGTTTTTTATACTATCATCTCTACCACTTAAAGAAGCATTAAACACATGCAACATAGCTGCAACATCTGCAAAATAGGTTTGATGATTCGAAATAAAAAGTACATTTTTATCTGGTAAGTCTCTTAAAATTTCAGAACCATCTATTTGCAAGTTATTAAACTTACGATATCTGCTATGAGATATAACTCCCAAAATACGAATAAGCCATTTTTTTAAGAATAAATAATGACCAAAAGGATTCCTTTTAAATAAAGGCATTGCTACTTTTTTATTTGGTTTACTAAACAAAATTACAAAACTAATAGAGAATTTACTATTTTAATAGTTCTTTAATTTCAGATAACATCATTCCTGTAGCTCCCCAAATAATGTAATCGTTAATTTTAAAGCAAGGCACATCTATATTTTTCATATATGAAGTGGTTAAATTCACGGTTGATAAAACCTTATCATCTAACAAATCTGACACTAAAATCTCGATGGTTTTTGCAACCTCATGATTTAAAACAAAAGTTGGTTTCGAATCTGTAAATCCTAAAAAAGGAGTTGCTAAAAAATTACTTGGTGGGATATAAACGTCTGTTATTTCTCTAAAAATTGCTACTTTAGAAGTCTCAATGCCAACCTCTTCATAAGTTTCTCTCAATGCAGTATATTCAGAATTTTTATCACCTTTTTCTGCTTTACCTCCAGGAAAACTAATTTGTGCAGAATGTGTGCCCTTATAACTCGCTCTTTGGGTTAATAATAAACAAGTTTCATTTTTATTATTTGGATAAAACAATGCTAACACAGACGCTTTTTTAGGATTACTAGCCTGTATTTTATCAGCATCATATTTTAACCGAAGTTTGGGTGCCATCTTAAATTGAGCCTCTAAACCTCCGAGTTTTTTAATTTTTAAATCTTCAATTTTATTTTTAAAATCTGGAAAATTCATTCTGATTTGTTACTTTTAACAAACATATCATTTTCTAAAATAAAATAATATTTTTTGGCAAGAATTTTGAAATAGTCTTTACATGAATAAAAAATATAGTAAATTATTATTTAGCATACTTTTAGACCTTATTGGTTTTTTAACAGTAATTCCTTTAGATTTTGTGTGGGCACCAATTTCTGGGTATTTAATGACTAAAATGTACAAAGGAACCAAAGGTAAAATTGCTGGGATTGTTAGTTTTTTAGAAGAAATTATTCCATTTTCTGATGTAATTCCTACGTTTACAATTATGTGGATTTACACGTATCTAATTCAGAAAGAAGATAAAAAGGATAAAAAGATTACCATTGATGTTTAAGCTTCTTCTTTAAAAAGAAAACCTAACCCTAATCTGCTTAAAAACTTTTTCTCAAAAGCCCAAAAGAATTTAAATTGACCAAAAAGCCATCCTAAAATTGGCAAAGTAAGCTGGTAAATAGGGAAAATTAATAGAATTCTCAAAGGCCAGTAAACCCAAGCAGAAATTGTATCTGGAGTTAATCCTAAAAAATTAGTTACAGGTTTAGCAACCCAGGCTGCAAAAGAGCCATTTATTGCAAAAACAATTAAGATTGCCAAAAGAGACCAGTTGCTTTTAATGCCCCATCTTTCTTTTAATTTCTCCATTATTTTTCTATGTTCTTCTTCTTTTTCGTATTTCTGAGCATTAACCACAAACCGATTAAAACTAATGGTATACTTAAAACCTGACCTGTATTTAAAGGACTAAAAAACCATTCTTTTCCTCGTTCTTGCACTTGTGGTTCTTTTAAAAACTCGATTACAAAACGCAAAGACCAGAGCACCAACATAAACAAACCAAATAAGAAACCCGTTTGTTGTTTTTTATTGGTTTTCCAGTATAAATACCACATTACAAAAAACAGCGCCAAATAACTAAAAGCTTCATATAATTGTGTTGGATGCCTTGCAAAATCTTCTCCATTAGATTTAAAGATTACACCAAAATCAGAACCTGTGGCTTTACCGTAAATTTCTGAATTAAAGAAATTACCCATTCTAATAAAAAACCCAGATAAAGCAACCATAATTGCTAATCTATCTAAAATAAATAACCAAGGTTTATCCAAATGTTTTTTAGCATAAAAATACATTGCCAAAATTATTGAAATCGCTGCTCCATGACTTGCAAAACCAGTAAAACCAGTAAATTCCCAACCTTTAATTAATCCGAAAATGGCAGATGAACCCTCTCTTTGTTTAAAAGGTAAAATTATTTCTAATAAATGATTCTGATAATAGTCCCAACTATAAAAGAAAACATCTCCTAAACGCATACCAATTAGCATAGAAATAAAAACATACATAAAAATTGTATCTAATTTTTCTAAAGGTATATTATCTTCTATATAAATCTTTTTCATTAAGTGTAAGCCCAATAAAAAAGCGGCCACAAACATTAAACTGTACCAACGAATTACAAAAAACCCTAAATCGATACCTAATGATGGATCCCAATTAAATGCTAAAAAACTCATATTTCTTTTTATTCTTATGTCATTGCGAATGTAATGAAGCAATCTTTAAAAAGATGAGATTGTTTCGTCATTCTTACTCACAATGACCTTGATATTATTTATTTCTCTTTTCAGGAACTGGATCATAACCATTTCCTCCCCAAGGATTACAACTAAAAATTCGTTTCAAAGATAACCAACCTCCAGAAAATAAACCGTGTTTTTGTAAAGCTTCTATTGTATACTGCGAACAAGTTGGAGAATATCTGCAAGTGCTTGGTGTAAAAGGAGATATTGCTGTTTGATAAAAACGAACTAATAAAATGAGGAAGCCCCCTAACCCCCAAAGGGGGAATTTATTGCCTGTTTTTTTATTTTTATGATCAGACATCTATTGTTAAAAATCTTTTCTATTATCCATACTTTAAAAATCAAATTGATCAGAGTTCCTTCCCTTTGGGAAGGTTGGGATGGGCCTTTAATTTATTGAAAAAGTTGTACCTTCTTTACCATCTTTTAATTGAATGCCTAATTCAATTAATTCGTCTCTAATTTGGTCAGACAATGCCCAATCTTTATTTTCTCTTGCTTCTTGTCTTAATTTAATCAACAACTCCACTACTCCTTTTATTTTCTCAGAATTGTCTTGTGAGTTTTCATTCATCAAACCTAAAACATCAAAAACAAAAGCATTTATGGTTGATTTAAAATCTGCTAAATCATCTGAAGTTAAGCTTGCTTTTTGCTCTTTAATTTGATTGATGATTTTTACACCTTCGAACAAATGAGCTATTAAAATTGGTGTATTAAAATCGTCATTCATGGCAGCATAACAATCTTGTTTCCATTCTTGAACATCAAAAGTTGATGATTTACCAGCTTCAATTTTATTTAAAAACGAAATTGCTTCCATCAATTTTGCATGCCCTTTTTCTGATGCTTCTAAAGCATCTCCAGAAAAGTCTAAAATACTTCTGTAATTGGCTTGCATGTTAAAAAAACGAACCACAGAAGCTGAAAAAGGTTTTGGTAAAATGTTGTTTTCTCCAGATAAAATTTCATTTGGTAAAATAAAATTCCCTGTAGCTTTTGCCATTTTCTGACTGTTTAATAACAGCATATTTGTGTGCATCCAATAATTAACAGGTTTTACACCAGAACAAGTTTGAGATTGCGCAATTTCACATTCATGGTGTGGAAATTTTAAATCCATTCCTCCTCCATGAATATCAAATTGTTCTCCTAAATACTTGGTACTCATTACAGAACACTCTAAATGCCAACCAGGAAAACCATCAGACCAAGGTGAAGGCCAACGCATAATATGACGTTCATCTGCTTTTTTCCAAAGTGCAAAATCTTGTGGATTTTTCTTATCAGATTGCCCATCTAAAGATCTTGTATTATGAATTAAGTCTTCTACTTTTCTGCCAGAAAGAATTCCGTAATTTCCTTTTTTGTTATACTCTAAAACATCAAAATATACAGAACCATTTACTTCATAAGCAAAACCTTTTTCTATGATTTCTTTAATCATTTCTATTTGCTCCACAATATGACCTGTTGCAGTAGGTTCTATGCTTGGTGGTAAAAAGTTATAGTTTTTTAGCACATTATGAAAATCTACTGTGTAACGTTGTACAACTTCCATAGGTTCAATTTGTTCTAAACGTGCTTTTTTAGCAATTTTATCTTCGCCTTCTTCTGCATCATTTTCTAAATGACCTGCATCTGTAATATTACGCACATAACGCACTTTATAACCTAAATGTAAAAGATATCTATACACAACATCGAAGAACATAAAGGTTCTTACGTTGCCTAAATGCGCATTGCTGTATACTGTTGGACCACAAACATACATGCCAACATAACCTTCTGTTAGAGGCTTAAAAGCTTCTTTAGACTTTGATAATGAGTTGTATACTTTAAGGTGATTTTCTTTGTAGAGTTCCATTAAATAAGTGACTATTTACAGAGGCTAAATATAGGCACTTTTAAAAGAATAGCGAAATGGAATTTGTTAGAAGTTTGGTAAAATAAAAAGGTGTTATTTAATTACAATACTGCTGTAATCTCCACTTACTTTTATAAGGTTTTTGGTAGATAAATTCGCATTCGATTTTCCAACTCTTTGGTTGTTAAGATTTACCTTATTTACCTGATATTTAAATTTGCTAGGAACTGTTCCTAAAATAATGGTTGCTTCAGACTGACTTAAATTGATTACAAACTCTCCAAAATTAGGGCTAAAACTATCAATTGTTAATTGTCCAAATTTATCTGAAAGCTTAACATTTTCATTGATTCTATAAATTTTAACTCCAGATGAATTGCTGTTCATAGTGGTATTTGTAACTGATGCTATTTTAGCATCAGTTACATTGTTTAAAAATAAAGTACAAGCATTTAAATCGTTTATGTTTACTTTAGAATAATCTACCCTTAAATTCCCACCATTTAAATTATTTATATCGAAAGTGCCATATTTTACGTTACCAAAAGCAACTGTATTTGGTAGTTTTACTTTACAATGACGTGTATTTAAGTCGAAAGTTGCACCTTTTGGAACCTTAATTTCCAATCTTTTTTTAATGTTTATTTTCTTTCCATCTGTAGAAATATTAGTTGAATCGGAGTTAAAATGAAAATTCAATTTTTTAAGTTCTTCTTTCGCTTTTTCTAATTGTTTTTTAATTTGTTCTTTATCTACTTTTTGATATTCAATTTTAGCTCTTTCTAAACCTTCTCTCATTTTTATTTTAGATTTCGAAATTTCTTTTCGCATTTTTACTTTGTCCATCTCCATTTTCTCTTTCAATTCTTTGTATTCTTTCGTTTTCTTAAAAGCTTCCCACTCTTTTTTAGAATTGATTTCTATATCATGCTCATCATCTTTCCATATAAATTTATACTTGCCATTTTTACCCATATTTTTCTCTATATCCTCAAAGATATTATCGGAATTAAAATCGAAGTCGAAATCGAAGTCAAAATCGAAATCCATATCAGGTAAAACAATGGTTTCGAAACTAGAAAAATCGATCTCTGGCATTTGAAAGTCGAAATGCATCTTATCAAAAAAAACAAAATCGTTCTTAAAATTAAAAGAATTACTTCCTTTTGATGTAATTTGAACTTTTTTAGAATTGCCTAGGGCTTCAAAATTCCAATCCTTAAAATATTTTTCTGCTTCTTCTTTGGTAATGCCTTCTATTTCTATAAAAGCTTCTATTTGTACTTCGTTTTTATCCCAAACAGTAACATTTATATCTGTGTTTGATGCATTTATTTCAACCTCAACATCTTTGTTTGTTTTAAAGTTTTCAGTAAATTTTTTATCAAACTTTTGTGCAAAAGAAGTTCCTAAAAAACCAATAGCAATAAAAGTGATGATTTGTTTATAATATCTGTGTTTCATTTTGTTTTGTGTTTAAATTTTTGAGTTCATTTAGTTGCTTTTTTAAACGTTGTAAAAGCTGTAAGCGTAATTGTAAATTACGAATTAATGCATCTATAGTTGCGTCATTAACCCCATTTGTATTGAGCTCTTGGGTTAATAATTTGTATTCATTTGTGAGTTCTGCAATTTTTAATAAATAGCTATCAACAATTTCTTTATTTTCTTCAGACAAATCTAACTGACTGACTTCTAAATTAATACTATTTGTATAATAGGTTTCTATGGTGTTAAATTCTGGTGATATAGTTCCTAAAGTAATTTGTTTATCCTCTTTTACTATTGGCTGTGGTTCAATGCTTTTTGTTGGATAAAATTTAATTCCCAAACTAACCAACAAAACAATTGATGCTGCAAAAGACAACCATTTAAAAGTTTTGTTTTTCGATTTATTTTGATGCACTTCTTGCTTCAATAATGCTTCAAATTTGTTTGAATGATTAGAAGATAAGTCTATATTTTCTCCTTTATACTCTTTTAATTTTTCTTTAATATCCTGCTGCATAACTCGTGTTTTTTAATTGTTCTTTCAATATTTTTTTCCCTCTTAACAAATGTGTTCTTGAGGTGTTTTCTGTAATATTTAAAATTTCTGATATTTCTTGATGATCATATCCTTCCAACAAATACAAGCTTAAAACCAATCTGTATTTTTCCTTTAATTCGTTTATTTTATTCACAATTCCATCAATCGAAATATCACTTTCAATTTCCCAGCCATCGTCTTTAACATTTTCTGTAATTTCTTCATTAATAGCAACTAAATCCATTTTATTTTTCTTTAATTGATCAATACTTTGGTTGATCACAATCCTTTTTAACCAAGCTCCAAAAGGAACTTCATTTTTATAAGAATCAATATTTTTAAATGCTTTTATAAACGCATCTTGCATTACATCCTCAGCAATAAATCGATCTTTTACATATCTATAAGAAATCAAAAACATGGCTTTACAATACAAATTATACAATTGCATTTGCGCTTTTGCATTATTGTTTTTGCATTGGTCAATTATAGGTTGATGTAGCTGTTTGGTTGATTTCATTATCGCATTCTTATCTTAAAGACGATCAATTTTTGGTGATGTTGCAAAATTTTTAAAATTTAAACGCAAAACCGCAAAATTGTCGCAAAGTGCGCAAAGTTTTTATCATTTTCTTGGCGAACTTTGCGAAAAAATCTTTGCGTTTCTTCGCGGTTAATTCCTTAAATTTACATATTATCTTTTACAATGATTAAAAAACAATCTGCTTTACAGGAAAAAGACGGAGTTTCTAAGCCAGAAACTACGAGTGCTTTTAGTGCAGAAAAAATAAAGCAAAATAGAGCCAAACAAAATTCAGTACCTGAATTTGTATCTAAAATTTTAGAAGGTAATATTACCTTTTTAAGTAAAGCCATTACTTTGGTAGAAAGTACCAATGCAAATCATCAAAAAAAAGCGAACGAAATTTTAAAACAATGCTTGCCTTATGCAAATAAATCTATAAGAATAGGAATTACAGGTGTGCCTGGTGTTGGAAAAAGTACTTTTATTGAAGCTTTTGGAAAACACTTAACAAATCAAGGGAAAAAAGTTGCTGTTTTGGCTGTTGATCCAAGCAGTTCTGTAAACAAAGGTTCTATTTTGGGTGATAAAACTAGAATGGAACAATTGGTTACTGATAAAAATGCTTTTATTAGACCTTCGCCTTCTGGAACTTCTTTAGGTGGAGTTGCACAAAAAACAAGAGAAAGCATTATACTTTGTGAAGCTGCTGGTTTTGATACGATTATTATTGAAACTGTTGGAGTTGGGCAATCTGAAACTGTGGTGCATTCTATGGTCGATTTTTTTCTCCTTTTAAAATTGGCTGGTGCTGGAGATGAATTGCAAGGAATTAAAAGAGGAATTATAGAAATGGCAGATGCCATTGTAATTAACAAAGCAGATGGCGATAACGAACAAAATGCGAAAATTGCCAAAGTTGAATTTAATAGAGCGCTCCATTTATACCCAATAAAAGAAAGTAATTGGCAACCTATAGTTTTAACTGCAAGTGCTTTAAAAAACATTGGAATTGAAAAAATTGATAAAATGATAACCGATTATATTTCATTAACTAAAGAAAATGAGTACTTCACAAAAAAAAGAAATCATCAAAATAAATATTGGTTATTATCTACCATTAATCAACAATTAAAAGATAATTTTTATAATAATCCTTTGATTAAAAGTGCTTTATTGAAAGAAATTTTGGCTTTAGAAAACGGAAAAACGACACCTTTTAATGCTGCAAAAAGATTATTGGATTTGTAAATATTTCCATTGCTTAACGACTTTAAACTTATAATTTTACAGCAGTTTACATTCAGCTTTTGTAGCTCAATTTAATTCTAGATCTCATATAATGATAGAAAATAAGATACGTTTATTTATAAAAGATGTTTTAAATAATATGCCAAAAGATTGGCTAAATTTAACCACACATAGGTTAGATATTTATAATGAAGCAGAAGCTAAAAGCGAATTTGTCAATAAATTTGAAGCACTTTTTAAGGCGAATAATTCATCTACAAAAGCTTTAGAGAAATTACCAACAGCTTACGATTATATACGTTTAGGACATCCATTATCTTGTATTTTAGAATGGGGAATTGCTAAAACTAATTCTCTAAACACGGAAAATGTGATTTGTTTTTCATCAAAGGCAATGCCTATTTTAGCTGTTTTAAGAACAAATTTATTAGCTAAAAAAGAAACACATATTTATTATTCTGATGAAGATTTTAATACAAATGATTTTGAAGTATTAAAAACGGTTTATGGTTATAATTTTACTTTGAAGTACATTCAAAATCCAAATCAAATTCCTAAAAATTTAGGGAGTACAATTTTTATCAGCCAAAAAAATAATGTCAATAAGTTCGACATCTCTAACAATATTGATTTTTACATAGCTCTATATAAAAATCTGGGTAGTATTATATTGATTAATGGAACTGACAACCAAAATTATATATCTGAAATACAACATGTAAGAAGAAGAGAAAGTGTTGCAATAACTCCAATAAATTCTTTAATTGCGTTAAAACTTTTTGCCTCTGAAACATTAGATAAAATAACAGATGATGGTTCAAATAAAGCAATTGTAGAAAAATTAATAAATCAAATTACTGGAACATCAGGAAAAGCATTGTTTGGCTCTAGTGGCTTGTCTATACAATATGCAATCATGATGGGCTTAATTGATGATGCTCAAGAAAATTATAAAGGAAAAGCTATTAAATTTATTGTTCCTCCAAATTGTTATGGTGGTACAAATGACCAAGCCAGAAGAGTTGCAGCTTGTAACCATAATGTTGAAATTGTAGATTTACTTGTAGATGGAAATCATGATATGGTTTTAAGTATAGATGCAGTTTTAGATAAAATTGCCAAAGAAGATGCTGTAGCTTACATCATTGCAGAAATACCCACAAACCCTAGAGTTGAAGTTCCAAATTTGTTAAAACTAAAGGAGGTTTTAACGAAACAACGTAAGACTTCTAAAGGGGAAAATGCCATAGATCCTGTTTTTATTTTAGATCAAACTTTTTGCCCAAATGTGGATTTTTTAGGTGATGGAGAAATTTTATCAACCTGTAAAAGTATTGCATATGCCAGTGGTTCAAAATTTCCAAGTGGTGGCAAATGCACTGCTGGTTATTGTGTTGCGAATAAAAAAGCTCAATCTTTGATTTATAAAATAGAAAAGCATTTAAGCATTTGTGATAATGAAGCTACTGCACATCAATATAAAATATTAGTAAATCAAATGCCTTCCATGAACCAAAGAATTGCAGAAGCTTATAAAAACACTAGAGAGTTTGTTTCTTTTATCCATGAAAACTTGCCTTCTGCAAAAATAAATTTTGTTTCAGAAGAACTAGCAAATCAAGGTTTTACTCCTTCTGTTTTTTCTTTAGATTTGCCTACAAAAGGTAATTCTTCTGAAGAAAAGGAGGCTTATAAAAGAAAATTGAATCTGAGATTAATCAATTTAATGATTACAGAAATTCCGAATGAAAGTAAGTTCTGTGTGAGTTATGGACAATTAAAAGGCTGTTATTGGACAATTCCTGCAACATCTACGCAAGGAACTACAAAAGAGGGAGATAAAGATTATATAGTTCGTGCCTCACTTGCTCCAGAATTAGATTTAGCATTGCATAAAAAAGTCTTTTTGCAATTTATAAAAACACTTTAGTTTACAGTTTAGTATTGAAAATTATAAAAAACCATGAAGCATAAACTATATTCTAAAATAGTACTATTTACTTGTATGTGTTTTTTTTCTTGTAAAGCTCAAGAAAAAGAAACATCCTCAGAGATTTATACTTTTAAAAAGGGAGATAATAATGGAATAGGAAAATGGTATTTGGGTAGAGAAATTGCTTATGTAATGGGTTATGAAGGAATTGATTGGTTGGAAAGATCAACCAGAGAAAAAGAGGAAAACACTTCTAAACTCATTAAAAATATGAAAATTCAACCCACAGACTTTATTGCAGATATTGGAGCTGGTTCTGGTTATCATGTTTTTAAAATGGCACCAATTGCCAACAAAGGAAAAGTGTATGCAGTAGATATTCAGCCAGAAATGTTAGATGCTATTTTAAAAAATTCAAACTTTGAAAAGTATAAGAATATAGAATTGATTCAAGGTGATGAAAAAAGTGTAAATCTACCTGATCATACTTTTGATAAAGTTTTAATGGTTGATGTGTATCATGAATTTAATTTTCCCAAAGAAATGATTTTATCCATAAAAAAATCTTTGAAGAAAAATGGTAAAATCTATTTGATTGAATATAGAATGGAAGATGAATCTGTACCTATTAAAAAAATTCATAAAATGTCTGAAAAACAGGCTGTAAAAGAAATGAAAGCTGCTGGTTTTATCTTGGAAGAAAATATTGAGAATTTACCTTGGCAACATTGTATGGTTTTTGTAGCAACAAAATAAAAAAATCTCAAGAAGTTTTCTTGAGATTTTTTTTTAAACTTGAATATTTTATTAAAATTCTAAATGGTTTTTATACTACAACCAATTGCTCTGGTTTCTGTTTTTTCTATTTTCTTTCCTGCCAATAAAGCATCAACTGCATTTTCTACATATTTTTCTGTAACTGCACTTGGTTCTCTAGAACTATTGTCAATAGCACCAATATATTTTACTTTCATATCTTTTTTAGTAACAATATAAACATGTGGCGTTTTTGAAGCTCCGAATTTTGGATAAACTTTTTGTCCTTCATCTAATAAATAAGGAAAATTGAAACCTTTTTCATCTGCTCTTACTTGCATTTTCTCAAAACTATCCTCTGGAACTGCTTTTGGGTCGTTAGGATTAATAGCAATTACAGGATATCCTTTTGCTTCATATTTGTTATTTAAAGCAATAATTCTGTCTTCATTTGCCACTGAATAAGGGCAAGTATTACAAGTAAAAATGATGATAAAACCTTTTGCGCTTTTATAATCTGATAAAGACACCATTTCTTCATCTATATTTTTTAGTGAAAAATCTTCGATGGTATCTCCAACAGCATAACCAACCTCATTGGTTTTTAATGTAAACGCAGTTGCTGAAATGGCAACCACTGCAAGTAATAAAATGTATTTAATTGTTTTCATTATTTAATTATTTTAAAAAAGGTTTGAGTTCGTTTTCTAAAGTTTCGTACGTAAAAGATTGTTCGAAAAATTTTCTTTTGTTTTTGCTGTAAATTAAAGTTGCTGGTAAAGCCCCAGTCCAATTTTCGTCAATGGCTTTAATCCAAACATCTTCGTTTACATCATCGAATAAAACAACTTCAGATTGTAGATTATTTTTATTAATAAAAGGAATTAACTTTTTATCAATTTGTTTTGGAAAGTCTAAACTCACCAACAAAATTTCAACATTTTTAGTTGCGTATTCTTTTTTTATTTTTTCGAAATAAGGCAATTCTTTTACACAAGGTGCGCACCAAGTTGCCCAAAAATTAATGACATAAATCTTATCATCTTGCCTTTCTAACCGAGGTTTTAATTGATTGTAATTGTAAGTTTTAACAGATGGTATTTTTTCAGTTTCATCAACAACAACTTCTTTAGTCGCTTCCTTTTTACAAGCAGAAACTAACATAAAAATCGAGAAAATAAATATTAGTTTTTTCATCATTATAAAATTACATCATTTTAAAATACAATAAGAATAATTAACTGATTATTAACAAAAAAACCTCTTAAAATAAATTTAAGAGGTCTTTAAATAATTTAGAAAAAGAGGATTAATCATAAATATCATTTAACACTTTTGCCAAACGAATTCCTCCTTTTTGAAGTTGATTTCTTACAGTTCCAAAATGATCGTAAGAATATTTATAACGTAAATTTTCTCCCACTTTTGCTGAGTTATACACTTCTTTTGTAATTACATGCACTTCATTTACCCAATCTATTATTGAGCCTTTTTCGATGAATTTTATTTGTTCTTTTGATAAATCGTCTGCATTGTTTGCCAATTCTATATAGCTCATTTCCCAATCTTCAATCATTTTTGTATCCCAAACAGAATGTAAGTTTGTACCATTTCCAAACCATTGCACTTGCACATCATTACCTCCTTTGTCTTCTTTTCTTCCAATATGTAAAGGTTGATGTAAATCGCCTATAAAATGAACCAATAGTTTTAGATGAAAAGCTTTATCATTCTCAGAACTGTTTTTATCTTTTAAAACTTGAATACAGGTGTCAATACCTGTAACTAAATCGCCTTCAGGATTTTTTTCTGCTTGTTCGTAAGTCTGATCTAAATCCATGTTCACATAGTGCCAAGGATAGTATTTGCTATAAGCTCTGTCTGATTTTATTTCATCTGCATAGGTTGATACAAATGCCAAACTTTGTCCTTTTAATAATTTATCCACACATTTTTTAGCCTTTCTAGTTAAATGCTTTTCTGCAATTTTACCAGTAGCTCTATGTCCATTTCTTCCCCAGAAATAAGCGTCTTCAGAAGAAGAATTCATCAACAATAAAAAAGGAACAAATACTAATAATTTAAAATTCATAAGAAAGATTCTTTATATAAGTTCAGACAAAAGTATAAAAATATTTGTCCGAAATTTTGGAAAATCAAAAAAAAATATTATATCTTTGTGATATCAATTTAATATCATACTAAATCATTTAATCATGAAAGAAGAGAAAATCATCAAACTCGCAAACGGTTACCTAATGTTATTTATAACTTTATTACTATTTTTTGGAGGAATTATCATGTCCATAATTCTGCGTACACCATTGTATTTGCCATTAACAGTTTTAGGTTTTATAGGCTTTTTTGGTTTTATTTTAGTGAATCCAAACACATCCAAAGTAATTTTACTTTTTGGTAAATATGTGGGAACTATTAAAGAAAATGGTTTGTATTGGGCAAATCCTTTATACAGAAAAAAACCAATTTCTTTAAGAGCAAGTAATTTTGATAGCGAACGTTTAAAAGTAAACGACAAATTAGGAAATCCTATAATGATTTCTACCATTTTAGTTTGGAGAGTTACAGATACTTACAAAGCTGCTTTTGATGTAGACAATTACGAGAATTTTGTACGAGTTCAAACAGATGCTGCAGTTCGTAAATTGGCAAGTATGTATCCTTATGATAATTTTGCTGATGAAGGCCATGATGAAGATATTACTTTACGTTCAAGCGTTAACGAAGTTTCTGAGGCTTTAGAAAAAGAAATTGATGAACGTTTAACAATTGCTGGCATTGAAGTTTTAGAAGCTAGAATTGGGTATTTAGCCTATGCAAATGAAATTGCTTCTGCCATGTTAAAAAGACAACAAGCAACTGCTATTGTTGCTGCAAGACATAAAA
This sequence comes from Polaribacter sp., assembly GCF_049276715.1. GTDB lineage: Bacteria > Bacteroidota > Bacteroidia > Flavobacteriales > Flavobacteriaceae > Polaribacter. The sequence continues at coordinate 10,758 of NZ_JBASWY010000034.1, read as the reverse complement.
TTGTGCAGGGTGCTGTAGAAATGGTAGAAATGGCTTTAAATGAATTAAGCAGAAAGCAAATTGTAGATTTAGATGACGAACGCAAAGCTGCTATGGTTAGCAATTTATTAGTTATTTTATGTGGTGACAAAGAAGCTTCGCCTGTTGTAAATACAGGTACTTTAAGTCATTAGGAGGCAGTAAGCAAAAATAAAAAACTTTGAAACTTTGAAACTTTGAAATAAAAAAAATGAAAGAATATAAAGTAATACAACCCAAATTAGGTTTAAGAAATCGTTTTCAAAATTTTGAAGATTTATTAAATCAATATGCTAGAGAAGGTTGGAGAGTTATAGAAATATCTCAGGGTTGGACAAGCGTTATTTTAGAAAGAGATAAAAACAGATAACATGAAAGTGTTTATAGAAGAGCAACGTTTTACACAAACTTGGCTTTTAGTTGTAATGGGATTCAGTTTATTAGTGCCTATTTATGTTATTATAAATGAGTATTTAAACGAAAACTCAGAAATGACAACCAATGAATTTATAGGTACAATTGGCGGAATAATTTTAGTTACAGCTATTATTTTCATTTTTAAGTTAACAACAAGAATTGATGAAAAAGGAATTCACTACAAATTTTTTCCTTTTCATTGGAGTTTTAAAATAATCACTTGGAGTGAAATTTCGATGGCTTTTGTAAGAAATTATGATCCAATAGGCGAATATGGAGGTTGGGGTTTTAAAGGGGGTTGGTCTAAATCTAAAGGAAAGGCTCTTAATGTTTCTGGTGATGTTGGCATTCAACTAGAACTAAAAAATGGTAAAAAATTACTAATTGGTTCACAGAAAGAAAATGAAGCAAAGAGTGTTTTAGAAACTTATAAATCAAAAATTCATTCATTATGATACGGATTATAAGCTACCTTATTATAACAATATTTTCAATTACTATTTCTTTAGCACAAGTTAAAACTGAAGAAATTCTAATTAACAATCAAGCAATACAATTACCAGGAACTTTAACATTTTCTGATAAGAAATCGCCATTAATTATTTGGGTGCATGGTTCAGGTGGAGTTGATAGAAATGGAAATACACCTCAATACATTCGACAATTTAGAGAAGCAGTTAACAAAGAAAATATTTCTTTTTTTAGTTATGATAAAAGAACAGCAAATCCAAAAAATGCCCCTTTTTTAAATGATGTTTTAATTGCTGATTTTATTTTTGATGCACAAGAAGTGGTCAATCACTTTAAAGATGATGAGCGCTTTTCTGAAATTATTTTAGCAGGTCATAGCCAAGGTTCTTTATTTGCAATGATGGCTTTAGACAATGTTGATAAATATATTTCTATTGCAGGTGCTGGAGAAACGATTGATAAAACCATCATAAGACAAGTAACTTCACAAAATTCCGATTTTGGAAAACTCACAGAAAAATATTTTAAAGAATTAAAAGAAACTGGAGAAATTAAAGAAGTTGACCCAAATTTAATGTCGCTTTTTGCTCCCCAAAATCAACCTTTTTTAGCTTCTTGGGTTGCTTTAAATCCTATTGATGAAATTAAAAAAGTAACCATACCAACATTATTAATAAATGGTGATAAAGATTTTCAAGTGCAAATAGAAGATGCAGAGAATTTAAAAAATGCCAAACCAGATTCTGAATTAGTAATTATAAAAAACATGAATCACGTTTTAAAAAATATTGAAAAAGAGGAAGATAATATGAAATCTTATATGTCTGCAGATTTTCCTATTTCAAAACAACTAATCCAAACGATTGTTGAATTTGTAAAAAAATAAAATGGCAAAAAAGAAAGCTTTCGCATTGCGAGTTAATGAAGACATGATAAAAGCAATCGAAAAATGGGCTGCAGATGAATTTCGTTCTACAAACGGACAGATAGAATGGATGTTGATGCAAGCTTTAAAAGATGCTAAAAGAGAACCTAAAAATAAAGAGGAATAAATCTTTTTTATAACTGTTAAAAACAACGCTCAATTTTTATTGGGCGTTTTCTATTTTGTATCTTGTTCGCAATTATATTGAATCATCAAACTTTATAAAATGAAAAAACTATTTACGCTACTTTTTTTATGCACCACTACCCTATTCTTTTCACAAGAATTTTCTATGGATTTAGTCAAAAATATGAAACCAAGAAATATTGGTCCTGGAGGAATGTCTGGACGTGTAACATCTATTGATGTTGTAGAATCGAATCCAGAGATAATGTATGTAGGCACTGCTTCTGGAGGAATTTGGAAATCTACTTCTGGAGGCATAAAATGGGAACCTATTTTCGAAAAAGAACTCACAGCTTCTATTGGTGCAGTAGCCATTCAGCAATCGAATCCAAGTGTGGTTTGGGCTGGAACTGGTGAAGGAAATCCAAGAAATAGTTTGAATGGCGGATTTGGAATTTACAAATCTTTAGATGCTGGTAAAACTTGGAAAAGCATGGGGTTAGAAAAAACAAGGCATATTCACAGAGTTATCATTCATCCTACAAATCCAGATATTGTTTATGTTGGTGCCATTGGTTCTCCTTGGGGAGAGCACAAAGAACGTGGTGTTTATAAAACTGTTGATGGTGGAAAAACCTGGAAACAAATTTTATATAACAACGAAAAAACAGGTGCTGCAGATTTAATTATGGATCCTAAAAATCCGAATAAAATCATTGCTGCAATGTGGGAACACAAACGTGATCCTTGGTTTTTTAAATCTGGAGGAAAAGGAAGTGGTTTATACATTACTTATGATGGTGGAGAAAACTGGAAACAAATCACCGAAAAAGAAGGTTTTCCAAAAGGAGAATTAGGTAGAATTGGGGTTGCAATTGCACCCAATAATACTGATGTTATTTATGCTTTGGTAGAAGCAAAAAAGAATGCTTTGTACAAAAGTGAAGATGGTGGTTTTAAATGGACAAAAGTAAATGACAAAGAAGATATTGGAAACAGACCTTTTTATTATTCAGAAATTTATGTAGATCCGCAAAACGAAAACAGAGTGTATTCTATTTATACCTATGTGAATGTTTCACAAGATGGAGGGAAAAATTTCGAGCAATTAATGCCAGCTTATGGAGTAGACAATGGTGTGCATCCAGATCATCATGCTTGGTGGATTCATCCAAAGAATGGAAAATTTATGATTGATGGAAATGATGGTGGACTAAATATTACCAAAGATGGAGGGAAATCGTGGAGATTTATAGGTAACATTCCTGTTGCACAATTTTATCATATAAATGTTGATAACGAATTTCCTTATAATGTTTATGGAGGAATGCAAGATAATGGTTCTTGGAGAGGACCAGCTTATGTTTGGAAAGCACAGGGAATCAGAAACAGTTATTGGCAAGAAATTAGTTTTGGTGATGGTTTTGATGTAGTTCCAGACAAAGATGATTCCAGATATGGATGGTCTATGAGTCAGCAAGGTTCTGTTGTGAGATACGATTATATCACAGGGAACAATTATTCAGTAAAACCAACTCATAAAGACCCAAATGTAGAATTGCGTTTCAATTGGAATGCAGCCATCAACATAGATCCTTTTGATAATAATACCTTGTATTTTGGGAGTCAGTTTGTGCATAAATCAACAGATAAAGGATTAACTTGGGAAGTAATATCACCAGATTTAACCACTAACAATCCAGAAAAGTTAAAACAAGGAGAAAGTGGTGGTTTAACTATGGATGCAACTGGTGCAGAAAATCATTGTACTATTTTAGTTATCGAACCAACTACTTTAGAAAAAAACGTTTTATGGGCAGCTACTGATGATGGACAAGTACACATCACCAAAAACGGGGGAGAAAATTGGACAAATGTTGCTAAAAACATCAAAGGTTTACCAGAACTTAGCTGGATTACGCAGATAAAAGCTTCTAACAAAAACAAAGGTGAAGCGCTTTTAATAGCAAATGATTACAGACGTTTCAACTATACTCCTTATGCTTATAGAACTAAAAATTATGGAAAAACTTGGGAACGAATTGTAGATGAAAACGATGTGCAATCTTATACTTTGTGTATTATAGAAGACCCAGAAAATGCAAACTTATTATTTTTAGGAACAGATGATGGTTTATATATTTCTTTAAATGCAGGTGAAAAATGGACAAAATGGACAGAAGGTTTTCCAACTGTACCTGTAAAAGATTTGGTAATTCATCCAAGAGAAAACGATTTAATTATTGGAACTTTTGGACGAGCAGCTTGGGTTTTAGACGATATAAAACCTTTAAGAGCAATGGCTAATAGCAACATTACTCCTAAAAAATTAGTTTTATTTGCACCTTCAATTGCATATCAAGCAGCATATCAACAACCCACAGGAAGTAGATTTGGGGCAGATGCCATGTATCAAGGAGAAAACAAAAATGGTGGAGCTATTATTTCTTATTATGTGGATATTCCTAAAAAAGAAGCAAGCGAAAAAAAGGAAGATGATGAAGACACTGATAAAGAAGAGAAGAAAAAGGATGAAAATATTGTAAAATACGATAGTATAAAACTAGAAGTTTTTAACGGACTTACTCAAATTAGAACATTAAAATTCAAGACACCAAAAGAAAGTGGCATTCATAAAACAACTTGGTATTTAGACGAAAAAGGTGTTAATAGAGCCTCTAGAAGTTTAAGAGAATCTAATAGAGAACCTGGTGGAGTTGATGTAAAACCAGGTGTTTACAAACTAAAAATGACCTTTGGTAATGAAACTTCTGAACAAGATATTACTGTTGCTTTTGATCCAAGATTAATAATTTCTGATGAGGCTATCAATCAAAAATATGGTGCCAGTAAAGAGTTGGAAGGTTATCAAGAAAAAATGGCAGCTATTGTGCAACAATTAGTTGGGAGTAAAAATACAGCAACTGCTATAAAATCAGATTTATCTAAAGAAGATGCTAGGTCAAGCTCTGCAGAGAAAAAATTTAAAGAAGAAATAAAATCATCTACAGAAATCATCAAGAAAATTGATGGTTTACTGGATACGTATTTAGGAAAAATTGATAAGAGGCAAGGAATCACAAGGACCCCAGAAGTAACTGTTTATCAAAGATTAAGACAAGCTAGTTCTTATGTACAATCAAGATTTGGAGAACAAACAGAAACTGAAAAAGTTTTAATGAACCAGTTTATTGATGAATTTAAAAAAGTAGTTGCAGAAACCAATACTTTTTTCACTAACGATTGGCTTGCTTACAAAAAATTGGTAGAAAATATTAAAATATCTTCTTTTAAAGAAACTAAAATTTACTCTATAAACTAAAACAAAACATGAAAAAAATTGGTATTCTACTAATTATAAGTATTTTACAATTTAAAACATATTCACAAAGTTCTGCAGAAAGTAAATTAGGCGCTTGGTATATGTACAATGGTTCTCACAAATTATCAGAAAAATATTCGCTTCAAACAATGGCGCACTTTAGATATTTTGAGATTGCTAATGCATTTCAGCAAGAAATTTATAGGTTGGGTGTTAACTATGCTTTCAATCCAAAAATGAATTTAACCTTAGGTGTAAGTTATGCAACAGGAGATTTGGCTTACGATGTCCCATCCATTCATTTGTACGAATGGCGTTTGTATGAAGATTTTAACATTAGTTCTAAATGGGGCAAATTTAATGCAAGACATCGTTTACGATTAGAACACAGATTTATACATAGAGATTTTATCGATGAAACAAGAAACTGGTTTCGATACGATTTAAATGTAAACTATCCACTTTCTAAAAATTGGAGTATTTATGCATTTAACGAAATATTTCTAAATTTTCAAGGCGATTTATTTGCTCAAAATTGGACTGGAGCTGGTTTTTTACGCAAAGTAAATAAAAACTTAAAGCTTAAATTCGGCTATTTTCAAATTAGAAATTCTACTGTAACTTTAGAAAGAGTAAGAGTCGGAATTTTATTAAACACAGATTTCTTTTAAAAAAACACATAATGTCTGAACCAATATTTACAAACGATGCCATTGTTTTTGGTATTTTAATGCTCTCTTTAGGATTTGTTTTCTACACAGAAAACATAAAAACTGGCTTTTGGAAAAAGTTTTATAAAATAGTACCAGGCTTATTTATGGCGTATTTTATTCCTGCTCTTTTTACAACTTTTAGAGTAATTTCTCCAGAATGGGAAACTGAAAACAGTTTAGGAGAAGTGGTTAAAAATGAATCTCAACTTTATTTTGTTGCTAGTCGATTTTTACTACCTGCTGCTTTGGTTTTAATGACGTTAAGCATCGATTTAAAAGCAATTTTTAATTTAGGCTCGAAGGCATTAATCATGTTTTTTACGGGTACAATTGGTATTATTATTGGTGGGCCAATTGCTATTTTACTAATCTCTATTTTTTCTCCAGAAACTGTTGGAGGTGGAGATTTTGATGCTGTTTGGAGAGGACTTTCTACATTGGCTGGAAGTTGGATTGGTGGTGGAGCTAACCAAACTGCCATGTTAGAAATCTACAAATACAATCCTGCAAAATATGGAGGAATGGTTATTGTAGATATTGTTGTTGCTAATATTTGGATGGCCATTTTATTAATAGGAATTGGCAAAAAGAAGAAAATAAACAAATGGTTAAAAGCAGATAACTCTGCTATTGAAGAACTGAAAGAGAAAGTTACAAGGTTTACTAAAAAAGTAAAAAGAAATCCTACACTTACAGATTTTATGATTATGCTTGCAATTGCTTTTGGAACCGTTGGTTTTGGGCATTTTGCTGCTAAATATTTAAGTTCGTTTTTTGGTGATTTAGTAGCGTCTATAAACTCACAAACTTGGCGAAATATTTTCTCTTTTTTAGATTCTGGTTTCTTTTGGCTAATTAGTATTTCTACAATAGTTGCCATTATTTTATCATTTACAAAAGCGAAAAATTACGAAGGTGCTGGAGCAAGTAAATTGGGTAGTATTTTTATTTACATTTTAGTAGCTTCTATTGGTATGAAAATGGATTTAAACCAAGCTCTAGAAAATCCAGGGTTAATGGTTGTTGGTTTGGTTTGGATGACGATTCATGCACTTTTATTAATTATAGTTGCTAAATTGATTAGAGCTCCTTATTTCTTTTTGGCAGTGGGTAGTCAAGCCAATGTTGGTGGTGCTGCTTCTGCACCTATAGTTGCGCAAGCTTTTCATCCCTCTTTAGCAACTGTAGGAGTTTTACTTGCTGTATTTGGGTATGCTATTGGTACAATTGGTGCAATTGCTTGTACTATTTTAATGGAATTAGCAGCTACTTTATAAAAAAATCAGCATATTTGCACTCCAAAATTTAAATCAAAATGAAAAATATTATTGCTGTTTTAGCGCTTTCTGTACTTCTATTCGCTTGTTCTTCTAAAAAGGATGGTAATATGATAGTTCAAGGGCAAATTAAAGGTCTTAAAAAAGGGAAATTGTATTTACAGAAGATGAATGACACAGTTTTAATATCTGTAGATTCTGTTGCTTTAAATGGCTCAGATACTTTTAAATTAACAGACAATGTAGATTCACCAGTTTTATATTATTTAACTTTTGACGGAAATACTACTGATAAAAGAATTCTTTTCTTTGGGGAGCAAGGTACTATAACTATCAATGATAAAGTTGATCAATTTGGTTTTTCTCCAGAAATATCAGGCTCTAAAAACCAAGAAATTCTTGATAAATTTAATCAGATTAGTAAAAGATTTCGAGAAGAACGTTTAGATTTCATCAAAAAAGATTTTGATGCAAAAAAAGCAAATGACGAAGATTTAATTAAAAAACTAGAAGAAGATTATAAAAAACTAGTTAGAAGAAGAGTTTTGTATACCACAAATTTTGCTCTCACAAATTCAGATTTTGAAGTAGCACCTTATATCGCTTTAACAGAAATGTATGATGCAAGCCTACAAATGTTAGACACTGTAAATAATTCTTTACCTACTAAAATAAAGGTATCTGAGTATGGAAAACGCTTGCAAGAGTATTTAGATAATATTAAAAAAGAAGGAAATAAATAACTGGTTAGTTTCCTAAACAAAAAAACCGAGCAAATTGCTCGGTTTTTGTTTTATGTAAATAATTTGCTATTGCTTAATAAATTTAGCAGTTCCAACTACACCATCAACAGTATACTTAACTAAATAAATACCTGTTGATAAGTTAGAAACATCTAAAGTTTCTCTTGATTTGTTAACTGAAAAAGATCTTACTTTTTTACCTAAAACATTATATACATCTGCATTTTGAATTGTTTCTTTAGCAGAGATTGTTAATGTGTTGTTCGCTGGGTTTGGATACATAGAAAAACCTAACAATTTGTTGTTATCTGCGCTTGCAGTAGCTGAATTGTAGATATAAATATTATCAAAGTATACTAGCTTTGTATTTAAATCAGAAGTTGAGCCCAATTTGTATTGTAAAAATTTATCTTTTGTTAAGCCTAAACCTTCATAATGAGTTAAAGGAATATCAACACTTACCCATTGATCAAATGCAATTACAGCATCTGCTCCAGACTCTTTAAATACATAATCTTTTTCTCCTTGACCTTCACCAATAATTATAAATTTAAATTCATGACCATTTGATCCAGGGTCAAGTGTTGGTACATAATAATCAAGATGAACATGAGTATAGTTTGTAATATCTACTGGATTTGCTGAGCCTGCTCCCCATCCTGCTGCTGCAAAATTCATTTTTAAAGCATTATTTACGGCAGCTGTTGGATCTAAATCTATATTTCCTGCATTTGTACCAAAATCATAAGCTTGAGGCCAAGAAATTGAATTAGCAGTAAAAGCACCTGTATCATTGTATATTTTGATAATATTAGAATCAGAATTTGTAGGTGAAGGTGCTGCTGTTGGTGGAACAGGATCTGGAGTTGTAGCAACAGCTAAACCTTTTAGGTTTTTCATATAAAAAATTCTACCATCTGGCGTTCCATAAGTATTACCAGCAGTATTCCAATTGATATGAAGCGCAAAATCAGCATAGATACCGTTGGCTGGGCCTTGTCCATCCAATGTTTTATCAAAAGTAAACGTTAACGTTTCCCATCCTGATCCAGTGTGATCTACAGAAGTAACTGCATTTGGAGCTCCGGATACACCACCTTGAGCTTTTGGTGCGATGGTTATTGCTGTGGTTGAATAAACATCCATCTGCATTGATAATTGTGTTGCTGAAGTTAAAGTATAATTGCTAGTTAAAACAACATTAATACCTTGCCAAACATCCCCTGTACCACTAGTACTGGTTATTTTAACTACTTGAGTGGATGCACTTGTAGGATCAGCATCATAAGCTGCAGTTGTGCCACCAAAAGTACCTTCTAGTCCAGTACCATTAAATGATTCTAATAAATCATAAGTTTGTGAAAACCCAATTGATGATATCAATAAGGCAAATAATAAAGTAATTTTTTTCATAATTATATATTTAAAACATTGAATACAATATTAACTTTAAAATAACAAAAATTACCATTTTACACCCAAACAATAAACATACATAACTTATTAATCCCTTAAAACCAGAATTTACTTCAAAAAAACCTTAATTAACATAGAAAAAAAGGTAAATGTTAAAACTATTCAAAGAGCGAAAATAAGTTCAAAAACAACTACTTTGTATAGGTAATGTATAGTGAAAAAACCCATTGTTAAATTGTGTAAAAAAATGGTATAGTTCTAAAATAAAAAAAACGCTATAAAATTACAGCGTTTTAAGAATTCCTAAAATTGTGTTTTAGTCAATCTATTAAAATTTTAAATTTTCGTTTTTGTCCCATAAACCCCAGTAAGCTCCAACATCTCCCTCTGCTCCAACTTTCCAAGATTCATCAAAAGAAGAGAAATAGAACATTTCTATATTATCTTTTTCAGACCATGCTTGTGCATTTATGAAATATTTCATGGCGTTTTCTGCGGTAGAATGTGCACCTCTTAAACTACTACCTTGACTAGGCCAACCTGTTTCTGTAATAATCACTTTTTTTCCAATTCCACCTGCAGCTGCCTGACCAAACATTTGTTGCATGTGTGATAATGAATGTTCTATATTACAACCTTCCCAATAAGGATAACAGTTGGCTAAAATTACATCACAAGAGTTTGTTATGGCTGGTCTGTGAGAAAACTCGTAATAAGCATCTACATAACCTACAGGAATATCTAAATCTTTTAGCGCATCTTTTACTCGCCAAATGTAATCTATTAATTGTTGCTCAGTTAAATCTTTTCGATACATTACTTCATTACCAACAGCAGCAATATCTACACAACCCTCTTTGGCTAATTGTATAAGTCCTGCTATTTCTAGTTCATTTTTCTCCATATCATCACCCAACCAAGCACCTACTAAGTTTTTTAATCCATGCTTCTTAGCAATTCTTGGTATGTGCTCATTACCCTCAATACAAGAAAATGAACGAATCCATTTTGTATGTGGTTTTAATATTTTTATCCTTCTTTCTACTTGTTCTTCTGTAATTGTATCTCCTGGTTCTTGTCCATCTTCGTACATGCTAAAACAAATACCATGCATTCCTTTTTTAACGGTTTTTCTCCAAAGTGATACTAAATCTTCTTCAGAATATTTTTCGAAATCTACTCCAACATTCTCAGAATAATTAAGGTTTTGAAGTGAAAAATGATGTTCTTCTCTATATGACATTATTATTATTTTTTTACGGTTATTTATTTATAATTCTCCTCTACGCTCTACCAATTCAGCTTTAATTTTTTCGGCTCTATCTTCACT